>VSPD01000004.1:15568-125772 GCA_009775125.1 Muribaculaceae bacterium
TCCTCGGCATATAGATGCCGGACCGTGGCGAAGCCACATCCCCTCATATAACCCCCGATTTCAATCGGGGGAGATTATGCAAACAAAAGCATGGCGGAGCCATGTGCCCCCATGTCTTAGCCACCACCCTCTCTCCCATCCTCGGCATATAGATGCCGGACCGTGGCGAAGCCACATCCCCTCATATAACCCCCGATTTCAATCGGGGGAGATTACGCGAACAAAAGCATGGCGGAGCCATGTGCCCCATGTCTTAGCCTTCACCCTCTCTCCCATCCTCGGCATAGAGATGCCGGACCGTGGCGGAGCCACATCCCCTTATATAACCCCCGATTTCAATCGGGGGGAGATTACGCGAACAAAAGCATTGCGGAGCCATGTGCTAACATAAAATAAACTAATCATTTTTGTTATGAACCAGATAATCGAATGCGTGCCTAATTTTTCAGAAGGCCGCGACCATGAGAAAATTGAAAAAATAATCGACAACTTCCGCGGACGCAAAGGCGTGAAGCTCCTCGACTATTCCAACGATGAGAACCACAACCGCCTTGTGGTGACCGTCGTGGGCGAACGCGAGCCGCTGCGCGACGCCGTGCTCGCCGCCGTGGGCACCGCCGCCGAACTCATCGACCTCACCAAGCACGAGGGCCAGCACCCCCGCATGGGCGCCGTGGACGTGATTCCGTTTATCCCCGTGCGCAACGCCACCATGGAAGAGTGCATCGAACTCTCCAAGGAAGTGGGCGCAAAAATCGCCGAGCTTTACAGCATCCCCGTATTCCTCTACGAAAAATCGGCATCGGCTCCCCACCGCGAGAACCTTGCCGCCATCCGCAAGGGCGAGTTCGAAGGCATGGAGGAAAAAATCCATCAGCCGGAATGGCATCCCGACTTCGGCCCCGAGCAGCGTCACCCCACTGCCGGCACTGTGGCCGTGGGCGCGCGTATGCCCCTCGTGGCTTATAACATCAACCTCAATACCAACCGCCTCGACATTGCCACCGCGATAGCCAAGCGCATACGCCACATCAATGGCGGTTTCCGCTTCGTAAAGGCCATGGGCGTCGACCTGGCCGACCGCGGCATCGTGCAGGTATCCATCAACATGACCGACTTTACCCGCACCGCCCTCTACCGCGTGTTCGAGACCGTGCGCTTCGAGGCTCAACGCTGGGGCGTGACCATCGCCGGCAGCGAAATCGTCGGCCTTGTGCCCATGGCCGCCCTCATCGACACCGCCGAATACTACCTCGGCCTCGAAGACTTCTCCATGGCCCAAGTTCTCGAATCCCGCATCATGGAAGAATAAGCCGAAATAACTTTTTAACGTTAATTATCGTATAATCCGTCGTTAATTAGAATTAATGGTCCATTTACGGCGATTAACGTTAATTTTAAATCCTTGATATGAAAGGTTTCATTAATGCAACGATAGTGACACCCATTGGCAAAAGTGCCGTCAAAGGCACAGCTATGGGTTGCCTCACCACTATTAATAATGGTGCCGTCGCCGTTTCCGACGACGGCATCATCACCTATGTCGGCGACCAAAAAGCGATGCCGGCCTGCGGCGAGACTGTTGACCTGGGAGGGCGTGTATTGCTCCCGGGGTTTGTCGACAGCCATACCCACGCCGTGTTCGGAGGGTTTCGCCCCGATGAGTTCCGCATGCGCCTCGAAGGACGGTCGTATATGGATATCATGAACGCCGGCGGCGGCATACAGAGCACCGTCGACGCCACACGCAAGGCGTCGGCCGACGAGCTTCTGCACAGCCTCGATTTCTTCATACGCCGTATGTCCGAGGCCGGCGTCACCACCGTGGAGATAAAAAGCGGCTACGGCCTCGACACGGCCACCGAGCGCAAGATGCTCGAGGTAACAGCCAAAGCCAAGGAGCGATACGCCGGACGCATCGGTATCGAATCCACGTTCCTCGGCGCCCACGCCGTGCCACGCGAATATGCCGGACGCACTGCCGAATACACCGACTTGATTATCAACGAGATGCTTCCCGAGTTCCGCGGCCTTGCCTCTAACTGCGACGTGTTCTGCGAGCGCGGCGTGTTCGAGCTCGACGACTCGCGCCGCCTCATGGAAGCGGCCCGTGCCTTAGGCTACAACGTAAAGTTCCACGCCGACGAAATCGTGCAGCTTGGCGGCGCCGAACTCGCCGCAAGCCTCGGCGCGCTTTCTGCCGACCATCTGCTACATGTCTCCGACGAAGGCATCCGCGCCATGGCAGCTTCCGGCACCGTGGCCACATGCCTGCCTCCCACGGCCTTCGCCCTACGCGAGCCTTACGCTCCCGCCCGCAAGATGATCGACGCCGGATGCGCCGTGGCCCTCGCCACCGACCTCAACCCCGGCTCGTGCTTCTCCGGCTCGATACCGCTCACCATCGCCCTGGCCTGCATCTACATGAACATGAGCGTGGAGGAAACCGTCACGGCCCTCACCCTCAACGGAGCGGCAGCCCTCGGCATCGCCCACCGCGTAGGCACCATCGAGCCCGGCAAGGAAGCCAACTTCGCCGTACTCGCCTTCGACTCCATCAACTTCCTCCCCTACTACGTGGCCATGAACTGCGTCGAGTCCACCTACTACAAAGGGCAGAAAATAAGTTAAAGCAATAACGTATCACGTTGTAGGGACGCACGGCTCGTGCGTCCGCGCGTTAAGTCGCTCAAACACAGAAATTAACATTATAAGACATCGGACGCACGAGCCGTGCGTCCCTACAATCAAGACATTATAAAAGACTATGAACCTGCAAGACCTCTCAATAAAAGATTTTCTGGCCAAGACTGCCGGATCGGACCCGGTGCCCGGCGGCGGCTCAATAGCCGCGCTCTGCGGCACGCTCGCAGCCGCGCTGGCTGAAATGGTGACAGGACTCACCATCGGACGCAAGAAATATGCCGACGTGCAGGCCGAAATGGAGGCCATAGCTCCCCGCATGGCCGATGCCCGCGCCAAATTTCTCGACTATATCGACAAGGACGCGCAAGCCTACGATGCCGTGTTCGCAGCCTTCAAGATGCCGAAGGACACCGACGAGCAGCGCGAGATACGCGCCGCCGCGATAGAGGGCACCACGCTCTACGCCGCCACCGTGCCCCTGGCCGTGGCCAATCTCGCCGTGGATATAATGCCCGACATTGCCGAGATTGCCGAAAAGGGCAACAAGAATGCCATAACCGACGCTTGCGTGGCCATGATGACGGCCCGCACCGCCGCACTCGGAGCCATACTCAACGTGCGTATCAACATCGCCGGCCTCACCAACACTACCGACGCCGACGTCTTCGCCGAACAATGCGACGTGCTGCAAGCCCTCGCCATCGAACGCGAATCGGCCCTCCTTTCATCCGTAAAACTCTAACATCTGCATGGAAACATATAAAATCGGGTCGTCTGACCTCACCTACCATCTTATCGAGGAAATCCTCGCATCCAAAGCCCGCCTCGAGCTATCCGACAAGGCCATTGAAAAAATCAAATACTGCCGCGAGTATCTCGACTCCAAGACCGACAGCAACACCGAGCCCATCTACGGTGTAACCACCGGCTTCGGCTCGCTCTGCAAATGCCACATCTCGCCCGACGAGCTGTCGACCCTGCAAGAAAATCTCGTAAAGAGCCATTCTTGCTCGGTAGGCACTCCGGTAAGTCCCGTGGTGGTGAAACTCATGCTCCTGCTCAAAGCCCACGCCCTGTCGATCGGATTTTCCGGCGTGCAAGTCGACACCGTGCGCCGCATCCTCGATTTTTACAACAACGACATCCTTCCCGTGGTCTACGACCGCGGCTCGCTCGGCGCTTCGGGCGACCTCGCCCCTCTCGCCAACCTGTTCCTGCCGCTCATCGGCGAAGGCAAGGTGGTGTACGAAGGCCGCGAGTACACCGGCCGTGAAATACTCGCCAAATTCGGCTGGGAGCCTGTCCGCCTCAAATCGAAAGAGGGTCTCGCCCTGCTCAACGGCACCCAGTTCATGGCAGCAAACGCCATAAAGGCCCTTATCGACGGCTGGCACATGGTGAAATGCTTCGACCTTTTCGGAGCCATCTCGCTCGACGCTTTCTACGGCCGCATCGAGCCGTTTGCCGCCTGCATCCAGCAAGTGCGCCCCCACCCCGGCCAGATTGAGACCGGCGAGGTGTTCCGCCACCTGCTCGAAGGCTCGGAGATAATCGCCGTGCCCAAGGAGCACGTCCAGGACCCCTACTCTTTCCGCTGCATCCCGCAGGTACACGGAGCCGTGAAAGACGCCATGCACCATGTCACCGAGGTGCTCCACATCGAGATAAACTCGGTGACCGACAACCCCACCGTATTCCCCGACGACGACCTCGTGCTCTCCGGCGGCAACTTCCATGGCGAGCCCATAGCTCTCGTATTCGACTACATGGGCCTTGCCCTGGCCGAACTCGGCAATATCTCCGAACGACGCGTGGCCCAGCTCATTCTCGGCCTGCGCGACCTCCCCGAATTCCTCGTGGCCAAGCCCGGCCTCAACTCCGGATTCATGATTCCGCAATATGCCGCCGCTTCGATGGTGAGCCAGAACAAGATGTATGCCTGGCCCGCGTCGTGCGACTCCATCGTCAGCTCCAACGGCCAGGAGGACTTTGTGTCGATGGGCGCCAACGCCGCCACCAAGCTCCACAAGATAATCGACAACCTCAAATACATCGCCGCCATCGAGCTGCTCAACGCCGCCCAGGCCCTCGAATTCCGCCGCCCGCTCCGCTCGTCAGCCATAATCGAGAGCTTCATCGAGGCCTACCGCCGCGAAGTGCCCTTCATCGAAGACGACGTAGTAATGACCGACTACATCGAGCGCACCATGCGCTTCCTCGAAACCCACCGCATCGAGTATTAACCAACCCGGCAGGAACACAATCCTCCGGCTTGTGAAATATAGCCACAAGCCGGAATCAACCCGGCAGGAACACAAGCCTCCGGCTTGTGAAATAAAGCCACAAGCCGGAGGATTGTGTTCCTGTAAAATTTATAAAACCAACAAAACCTACACAGCCATGTCTTTCCTCGACAAATCCGAGCATATCGATATACGGTGCCGGAATCTGCCACATTGGCATCAAGAGGGGAGATACCAATTCGTCACATTTCACCAGGCCGATTCCATTCCAAAAGGAGCATTAGACGATTTGATTTTTCGAAGGAAAAGATGGATAGCCATTCACCCGGAGCCATGGAGCGCCTACGAGAAGACTGTGTATAGGATGCTGTTCAACGAGCAAACCGACTCATGGCTCGACAGCGGATACGGCACATGCGTGCTTAAAGATAAGGAACTTGCCCGTATAGTATCGGATGCTCTCGAATATTTCAATGGAACCCGATATATTATCCATGCCTATGTCGTGATGTCTAATCATGTGCACGTGCTGTTCGAACTGCTCGGCTCTATAAAAGTGTCGCAGATATGTAAATCCTGGAAAAACTTCACAGCGTTGACCATAAATCGACGGCTTGACCGTCAAGGCCAATTCTGGCATCACGAATCCTGGGACCGTCTGATCCGCGACCGTGCCCACTACGACACCGTCATATCCTACATTGAAAAGAATATACGCCTCGGCGGCGTAATATGGAGAGTAGGAACACAAGCCGGGAGCAGGTAGGCAGGAACGGTATCAACCCGGCTTGTGAAAAAAAGTCCCAATCCGGTATCAACCCGGCAGGAACACAATCCTCCGGATTGTGAAAAATAAAGCCACAAGCCGAAATCAACCCGGTAGGAACACAAGCCTCCGGCTTGTGAAATAAAGCCACAATCCGGAGGATTGTGTTCCTGCAACCCTGATAATGGCAGCGCCGATGATTTGCATCATCGGCGCTGTCGGTTTATATCTTATGAAATATTATTTTGCGGGAGTTTCGGCGGGAGCCTTGTAGCGGGCGTTGAGGCCGTCGACCACCTCGGCGGTGATGTCGAGGGCGGGGTTGAAGTAGAGGCCGGCGTCGCGGAACAGGATAGCGTCGTATTTGCGCTCTTTGTTGAAGTCGATGATGAAATTGTTTATCGAGTCCATAAGGGCTTTTTGCTTGGCTGCCATCTGCTGGTTGGCGTTCATCTCGCGCTGGGCATACTGGTTCTGGAACGAGTTCTGGCGGTCGTTAAGCTGCTTGAGGTCGGCGTTGTAGGATGCTTCGCTGAGATAGCCGTTGCTTTGGGCTTTCTGCTGTATCTGGTTGGCCTGGCTTTGAAGCTGGTTTGCAAGCTGGTTCTGATATGACTGCAAATCCATGGCAAGTTTCTCTGCCTCGGCCTGAATGGTCTGTGAAAGCACATAATGACGCTGGATTGAGTCGAGCGACACGTAACGGATGTTGATGGTGGTGGCATAGGATTCGCCTGCCGCTTCGGGAGCCGGAGTGGTGGTTGAGGGCTGTTTCTCGGCGCACGACGACAGCAATATGGCGGCGGCGCAGGCGATTGCGGAGAAGATTTTCTTCATGAACTTATTTATTTGTTTTTGTTTTCTATTTATGGTGATGATGGTGCGACGGAAATTTCCCACCCTTCACAAACAGGACCTTCACGCCCAGCAGCACGAATGCCGCCGCTACGAGTATTATGGCCAATATCACTGTTTTCATTGTCTGCTACGGATAAAAAACGGTCTGTATGGTGGGCAAATGATTTTTCCGACTGCAAATATATAAAACTTCGTTAAATTTTTTGCCATTATTCAATTTTATTTACTAACTTAGAGGGCGAATTTCACGCTTTTTTAACATTCTTTCTTATTTAAGCCCAAAATTTAAACTCTTTTTATATCTTATCATGACAATCAAAGACCTCAAACCGGCACGTGTGTTCGAAATCTTCGACGAAATCACAAAGGTGCCCCGTCCCTCGAAAAAGGAGGAACGTATCCGTCAATATCTCCTCGACTTCGCTGCAAAACATAATATCGCCGTAAAGACCGACGCCGTGGGCAACGTCGTGATGTCGGTGCCCGCCACCCCCGGCCACGAACAGGCTCCCACCCTCATCCTCCAGGGCCACATGGATATGGTGTGCGAATCCAACGACAAGAATTTCGACTTCGACAATTCGCCCATCACCACCGTTGTCGACGGTGAATGGCTCCGCGCCGAAGGCACCACTCTCGGCGCCGACAACGGTATCGGCATGGCTGCTTCCCTGGCCGCCCTCTCCGACAAGGACCTGGTGCACGGCCCGCTCGAAGCCCTTTTCACTGTCGACGAAGAAACCGGCATGACCGGAGCCAACAATATCGGCCCGGACATGATCGGCGGCAATATCCTGCTCAACCTCGACTCTGAGGACGACGCCGAAATATTCATCGGCTGCGCCGGCGGCGTTGACACTACGGCCGAGTTCGACTACGACCGCTCGATGGCTCCCACCGACTTCCACTATTTCAAAATCGACATCGCCAACGCTCTTGGCGGACACTCGGGCGGCGACATCCACCTGGGCCGCATCAACGCCAACAAGATGCTCGCCCGCTTCCTTTTCCGCCTTCTGCGCAAGTTCGACGAAGTGTCGCTCTGCGAAATCGACGGCGGCAACCTCCGCAACGCCATACCCCGCGCTGCACATGCCGTGTTTGGCGTGCACACTTCGCGCAAGGAAGACGTCCGCATCGAATTCAATAATTTCCTTGCCGACGTCGAAGGCGAATACCGTGCAATCGAACCCACCTTCAAGGTTGAACTCGAAAGCGCCGACCGCCCCGAATTTGCCGTTGACTCCGCCACAACCCGCCGCCTCATCGAGGCTCTCTACTGCGCTCCTCACGGCGTAGTGTCCATGAGCCGCGACATGGAAGGCATCGTCGAAACTTCCACAAACCTCGCATCGGTGAAGATGCTCGCCGGCAACAAGATTCTCGTCACCACCTCGCAACGCTCGTCGGTGGAATCCCGCAAATGGGACATCGCCTACCAGGTAGAGGCCGTGTTCACCCTCGCCGGAGCGCACGTGACCCACGGCGACGGATACCCCGGATGGGCTCCCAACATCAACTCGCCCATAATGCACATCGCTTCCGACGCCTATGAGGAACTCTACGGCATCAAGCCCAAAGTCACCGCTATCCACGCCGGTCTTGAATGTGGTCTTTTCCTCACCAAGTATCCGCATCTCGACATGGTGTCGTTCGGCCCGACTCTCCGTGGCGTGCACTCTCCGTCGGAAAAAATGCACATCCCGGCAGTCGACCGCTTCTGGGGCCAGCTCTGCCGCATAATCGAAAAAGTGGCCGACATCAAGGCATGATGCGCCGGGCAGCAATAATATTAATGTCGGCAACCGCCCTCGTGGCGGCTGCCGACATTCCTTTCGCTCCCGAACGCATCCCCGCCCCCGACGGCAACCCCTGGCATTTCGAAATGCCCGAGGCCCTGCTGCCCATCCCGGCTCCCGAGCCTCCGTCGCTGCGCCTCACCGACACCGATTTCGAGGAGGTGGCGCGTGAGCTCGACATCGACCCCGCCACAATACATGCCGTGGTCGACATCGAGGCCGGACGCGCCCACTCGGGCTTCAACGCCGACTCCACCGTGGTAATCAACTTCGACCTGTCGATGTTTCGCAGCATGGCCAAGCGCAACAAGGTGAACCTGTCGAAATACTCCAAACGCTATCCCGAGGTGTTCGCCCGGCCAAATATCCGCAAATACGGCAACCAACAGCGCGCGCAGCACGCACGCCTGCGGCAGGCCATGGAGATTGACTCGCTCACGGCCATACAGGGCACTTTCTGGGGCATGTTCCAGATCGGAGGCTTCAACTGGAAAAAATGCGGAGCCAAGTCGCCGGCCGACTTCGTCGAGCGCATGAGCCGCTCCGAGCGCGACCAGCTCGAGCTCTTCGCCAATTTCCTCCGCTCCACCGGCCTCGACCGCCATCTCCGCTCCCACAACTGGGCCGCCTTTGCCCGAGGCTACAACGGCCCCTCTTACGCGCGCCGCGGCTACCACACCCGCCTGGCCCGCGCCTACGCAAAATACAAATAGCTTGCAGGAACACAAGCCGGAATCAACCCGGCAGGAACACAAGCCTCCGGCTTGTGAAAATAAAACCACAAGCCGGAATCAATCCGGCAGGAACACAATCCTCCGGATTGTGAAAAATAGTCACAAGCCGGAGGGTTCTTTGCCTACGGCAAAGCGCTCCGCGATGAGTGTTCCTACCCAAATAAAATCCATACCTATGAAACTCAAATCTTTTTTATTTCTAATTGCAGCATTATGCTCAACCGGCATGTCGGCGCAGGAGGCCGACGTGTACGCCTCGCAGCGTCAAGGCTGGCTCGACAAGGCCATCGCCTCCACTCCCGTCCTTAAAACCGAAAAAGTGCATCCCGTCGGGCTTGTCAAGGCCGTAGCCGACACTTCGGCATATCAAGGCTGGCGCGTCGACCCCGCCGGCGAAATCGGCTCTTATCTGGGCTCGTCGCTCAAAGATGAAAAGAACAAGTCGGTGACTGTCGACTTCGGACGCCACCTCACCGGCACATTCAGCTTCCGCGTCGACCTGCTCGACCGCGTGCTCGACGGCCCCATACGCCTGCGCTTCACTTTCGCCGAGGTGCCGGCCGAGCTCGCCGTGCCTTTCGACCCCTACCCCGGCACTATCTCGCGCGGATGGCTCCAGGACGAAACCGTGACCGTGGAATTCACCGACTCGGTTTACACCCTTCCACGCCGCCTCTCGGGACGCTACATGAAAATCGACGTGCTCGGCCATCCCACCGACTGCGACTTTGCCATGGGCGACCTCGCTTTCACCGCCACCACCTCGGCTCCCGAAATAGCCCCCGAGACGCTCGACATCCCGCTCTCCGACGAGTTCGCGGCCATCGACCGCACGGCCCTCGCCACCCTGGCCGAGTGCATGCAGACCGTATATGAAGACGGTCCCAAGCGCGACCGCCGCCTGTGGATCGGCGACGTCTACCTCGAATCACTCGCCAACAATCTCACATACAAAAATCACGACCTCACCCGCCACTGCCTCTACCTGCTGGCCGCGCTCGCCAACGAGGACGGACGCCTCCACGCCAACGTGTTCGAACTGCCCGAGCCTCACCCCCAGCGCGGCAGTTTCTGCTATTCTTACAGCCTGCTCTTCAACATGGCCCTCGCCGAATACCTCGCCGCCACCGGCGACAGCGACACCGCCCGCGACCTCTGGCCCGTGGCCAAGGCGCAAATCGACAATATGCTCACATTTGTCGACGACCGAGGCATCTTCGACCGCTTCCGTCCCGGCGGCTTCAACTGGCTGTTTTTCGACTGGCGCGACGGCATAGAGGAGTCCACCGCCATGCAGGGCCTCGCCATCATGGCTCTGGAACAGACAGCCGACCTTGGCAAGAGTCTCGGCATGGCCGACGACACCAAGGGCTGGAACGCCACCGCCTCAAAAATGCGCAAGGCAGCGCGCAAGCATCTCTACGACAAAAACGCCCGTGCCTTCACAAGCGGCTATGAAGGGTTCATACCGTCGCAGAAATCTGTCCTGTCGCAAGTGTGGATGGTGCTCGCCGACGTGGTCCCGGCCAAGGAAGGCGCCGAGCTGCTGAGCCGTGCCCTCTCCGACCCCGATTTTATCCGCCTCGGTTCGCCCTACGCCCACCATTTCCTTGTGGAAGCCATGATAAAATGCGGCATGACCGACCAAGCCCGCGCCCTCGTGGCCGACTACTGGGGCGGCATGGTGCGCAAGGGAGCCGACACCTTCTGGGAAGTGTACGACGCCTCCGACGACTACCTCTCGCCCTACCGCTTCTACCCCGTCAACTCCTACTGCCACGCCTGGTCGTGCACCCCGGCCTACCTCCTGCGCCGCTACCCCGCCGTATTCCAAAACTGACATCAATGCACAATGCACAATCGGGCTTCGCCCGTAATGCACAATTCACAATGCACGATGCACAATTAGGCTACGCGCTGAAAGCCAATTGTGCATCGTGCATTGTGAATTGTGCATTGATTAAAGTCGCAGGCCGAGGCCGAGCATCAGGTTCTGGGGGTCTTTGAAGTCGCCGAGACGGTAGCCCACGTTGAGATACAGTTTGTCGGTGACAAAGGTTTTCAGGGCAAGCGACTGGTAGAAGCGTTTGTCGCCTTTGGGATTCACAAAATCGTAGCCCACGCCGGCGTTGATGCTGAATATGGGCATGGTGAGCTCGGCATGTACTGAAAGGCCAACCTTAATCTGCTTGCCGAATGGCGGACGCTCAAACTTAATGTTCTCGTCGTAGGTATCCTCAATCCAGTATGGCTCAAGCCCCGCGCTCTCGTCCCATTGCAGGTCGAGCGATGGCCCTACGGCCACCCAACGGTTCAACACGCGCATCGGCGAGAATTGCAAGCCTACCACGCCAAACCGCCCCGGACACAGCTCCGCCTCGGGAACATATTTGCCCACTGTCACTACTCGCTTGCGCCACGCGCCATATGCCATTATGTCGTAGAGCCACCGGCCGCGGTCGGCCTCCTCGGCCAAATCGGTCATCGCGGCATCCTGAGCGGCTTTCGTCTGCGGATTCAGGGCATATGCCACGCCGATGGTGGCCCCGATGCTGTTCACGCCGGCATTGGGCCATGATGTGTTGCCGTTGGAATAGTGCACGCCATCGACGCCGAGCGACAGCGTCCAGCGGCTCGACAGCGCATAGTGCAGTTTCACGCCCAGGCCCATCATGGCCGTTACCGATGTCGACACCGCGCCGTTTGTGTCGTCATAGTCCTTATCATAGTGATGCCAGCCCATAGCCGCGCCAAACCGCCATTCATATCCCAACCAAAGCCTCCGCGACAGATGCACGATGGGCGCGCCCTGGTAGACGTAGGCCGACACGGGAGTGCCGAGCAGCCCGTCGGAAAAGAACGACACGGCTCCCACGCCTACGCCCTGATACACGCCTTTGTAGAGCAGCCCCGCAGGCGACGACTCGCCGAAACCGAAACCGGCGCGTACTCCCCCCGACAAGGCCGTGTTTATCCTCTTATCTTCGGGATTCATGCCTTTGAGAAACACGTTGGTGCCCGGCACGTAAGCCGCCGACATCTCGGCGCCCACGCGCCATTGCAACCCGGAGCCGAAGCACGTCTCGGCCACTCCTCGCGATTGGCCGGCAGCCGCGACAGCCGCCGCCATTACAATGATTGCAGTAATTATTCTTCGCATATCACATCCAATTCATATCCGGCGGGCTGAAATATCTTGCATGGATTCACCATGATCCATTCCGAATCTGTGTTCGGGAGGCGGAACTCAATCCATGATTCCACCTCGAAGGTTGCCCATTCAACAGTAAGTTCTATCGTGACGGTGGTGTTAGCGGGCACATCCACATATGCCTCCTCGTTGATATCCACTCCCGCGGAGTAGAAATACGAGGTGCCTCCCACGACAATATCCGCCGTATTATCGGCGTTCTCATGCCACTCGCCGCCGGTGTAAAGCGGCACGGGCACGGTGGCCCTTACGCCGTCGAACACCCGGTCCTCGGCCACAACGTCTATCCTCGAGCAGACATCCTTGTAAGGATAGTACACAGCGCGTTGGGTGCGGTCGGAATTGTTGGTGACGCGCTGGCGCAGCAAGAGGTTTTTCTTGGAACCTCGCACTCCATAGTCCATGAAATAGGAGCACTCCGTAATTTCCATAGGCGCGCCGGGAGTGATTACTATATCTACCGTGCGGGTCATATATCCGTAGTCGAGCACCGCCCACATAATTAAATTGGCGTCGTAGGTATTGGCAATCGACCGCACCCTCACGTCCTCGCCGTCGATGTCGACCTCGATTCTGAACCGAGGCGACCCATACACGATTTTCTTGACATTGGCAAGGCTGTTGGCAGGCTCGCCGTTGGCGTCGTAATAATCAGTACTTGTATAATAATCCGTTTCATTGCCGAAACTCACCTTTTTCAAGCCATTGGTCGGCAATTTGAACTCGGCGGCATCGCCATAGCCCGACAGCTTGATATTATCCACCAAATCGGGCGCCGGCTCCACAAAAATATCGTCGTTGCACCCTTGAAGAAAAAGGGCAATGGCAAAAATAGCAAAAAAATATCCTTTTACCTTGAACATGGAAATGTGTTTTTACATCATTCTGCAATACATATTGGTTTGAAAACTCAAAGTTATAAATTTAATAAAATATTTACAATACCCCCCCCCATTTTAATATTTTTTATATTATATTAACAGTCGAACATCACGGTTGCAGGAAGATGGTGTGTCAAAAAGGCCGTTTCTGTCGAAAATGTAGGGACGCACGGCTCGTGCGTCCGATGCAATTCTGTGGCGTGAGCCACGTAGCTCTATATAACCCGGGGTTTTACACCCTGGGGCATACCGTATAGCCCAAGCATGGCGGAGCCATGTCCTTTACCGCTCCCCGGAACATGGCTCCGCCATGACAGGTGTGGATGTTTCTATCCCCGCGTTGAAACGCGGGGTTATATAATACTATGTGGCTCCGCCACTACAAACGAGCCGTGCTTACATCAATTTATAACGGTATTAAATTGACAATCAATTGTTAATCTGCGGACGCACGAGCCGTGCGTCCCTACAATCTCGGCATACACAGCTTTTTGACACACCCTCGCTTTATATCACGGTTGCAGGAACACTCATCGCGAAGCGCTTTGCCAAAGGCAAAGAACCCTCCGGCTTGTGGAAAATTATTCACAAGCCGGAGGCTTGTGTTCCTGCAAACGCGGTATTATTCCTAAAAGGGTATTTCAAATGCTTCCGGGGCGGAGGCGGAGCGCCCCTCGTCGATTTTGCGTATGTATTCATCGAAGGGGTTTATCTTCTGCTCCCGCTTGCGACCGCCACGGGCATTGTCGCGTGCCGACATACGGTTTAGAATACGGACGTGGTTGATAAGATGAGAGGCCCAGTCGCGGTATCCGGTATGCGTCGCGCCCGACAGCTCCCACTCTGCCACCACCGCCTCGGCCATGCGGCGGAAGTCGGATATGGTTTTCGTCGAGGGATTCACGCGATGCAGCTCCATCACCACTTGCTCGAGCAACTGCGAGTTGCGTGCATCAAAATAGATTTCAAGATTTCGAGAATTTTCCTCACACCCGCGGGTGGTGGTAGAGGAATTTTCTTTTGTCTTATTTTCTTCTTGTCTTATAGTCTTATATATGCTTACGCCGCTACTCTCGTTGCTGCTTACGTTGCTGCTTACGCCGCTACTGATGTTGCTACTTATATCTTTTAAGTAGTAAGAGGGGGCTTTTCTCGATTTTTTGCCGGATTCGAAGTCGAGGACGCCTCTTAATTTCAGTTTGTTGCGACAGCGTATGAGCGTCGGTTCAGTCATACCCAGACCAAGACAGATCTTCGAATTGGGACGCACCAGCGGAGATGGCCAGCCCTGTCGGTTGCACTCGTTCAGGAGGTAGAAGTAGAGCGCAATCTCATTCGGGCCAAACTCTTGGCTTCCGTGCATTCGCCAAAAATTGTTGATGAGATCGATATAGGTCATAGATTAAGAATGAAAAAGGTAGAAACAATTTATCTACTGCAAAGATAATAGATATTTTGCAATTTTACAATAGATAAATTTACTTTTTAACTTTTTTTAGGCAGGAACACTTATCTATAATACAAGAAAATGCACAACCCCGGCAAGGGATTGTGCATTGTGAATCGTGAATCGTGAATTGATTATTCGTTTACGCCGGCGAGCTCGGGGTCGATCATGATGCGGCCGCAGTATTCGCATACGATGACTTTTTTGTGCATCTTGATTTCCATCTGCTTTTGCGGGGGGATGCGGTTGAAGCAGCCGCCGCAGGCGTTGCGCTGCACGTAGACGATGCCGAGGCCGTTGCGGGCATTCTTGCGGATGCGCTTGAAGGCTTTGAGGGTGAATTCGTCGATTTTGGGCTCGAGGTTTTTGGCCTTTGTTTTGAGGGCTTCTTCTTCCTGGCGGGTTTCCGACACGATTTCGTCGAGCTCGGATTTCTTTTCGGCGAGGATGTGCTTCACATCGGCGAGATGGCCGTGCGTAGCCTCGATTTCCTGGTTTTTGGCCTCGATGGCTTTGCGGAATTCAGAGATGTGTTTTTCGCAAAGTTTGATTTCGAGTTCCTGGTATTCGATTTCCTTGGAAAGGAGGTCGAACTCGCGGTTGTTGCGCACGTTGTCGATTTTCACCTTGTGGTCCTCGATGATGGCCTTGGCGTTGTTGATTTTTTCGTTTTCGAAAACGAGGTTTTGCTGGAGTTCCTCGATTTCAGCCGTGAAGTTTTCGATACGGTGCTGCAAACCGGCCACCTGGTCTTCGAAGTCTTGCACCTCGAGGGGGAGTTCGCCACGGATTGTCTTGATACGGTCGATTTCGGAGAGGATTGTCTGCAACTGGTAGAGGGCTTTAAGACGCTCCTCAACAGATGCTACCTGCTCGTTTTTCTTGTCTGTTGCCATATATATGGGGTTTTATGTTTTGTTTTTTATTATGTCAGATGGTGCGCAAGGGGCAGTCGTCGGCGGCCACTGTCACGGCCACATCGGGGAAGCGGCTGCGTATTGCCGAGGCAAAGGCTTCTTTCACCGGGGCTTCGGTGTGGTAGTGACCGGCATCGACGAGGAATATCTCGCCGACATTGTCGACAAAATCGTGATAGCGGATGTCGCCCGTAACATATGCCTGCGCGCCGGCGGCCTTTGCCGCCTGTATGAATTCGCCTCCGGAGCCGCCGCATACGGCCACGCGCCGAATACGGATGTCGTCGGGATAAATGGAAGTGGTGACGGCCTCCACGCCAAGCCGTGCCTTTACATGCGCGGCAAATTCCGGCGCGGTCATCGCCGTGTCGAGCGTGCCGTAGATGCCAAGGCCGAGGTCTTCGGCCGCGTTGAGCATGGCTGTGAAGGAGTAGGCCGGGCACTCGTAGGGGTGGACCTGCGCTATGGTGTCGCGGGCCTTGCCCATGAGCTCGGCGGGGAGCGTCATTTCTATTGCCGTCTCCGGCTCGGAGTGCAGCTCGCCGATTTCACCGACAAAGGGGTTGGCGCCGTCGAGAGCGCGGAATGAGCCTTCGCCGTCGGTGTTGAACGAGCAGAAGTCGTAGCCTCCGTCGGCTCCGCATCCTATGTCGAAAAGGGCGAGGCGCACCTCGTCGGCATGGCTTCGCGGAACAATCACCTGCAACCTTACCATCCGGCCTTTTATCGGCGAGAGCGTGCGCAGCGGCTCGATGCCGAGACGCTCGGCCAAAAGATAGCTCACGCCGCCCCGGGTGGAATCGGCTGCCGTGTGCGACGAGTATATCGACACTCCGGCGGCTATGGCTTTCATCGCGGCCTGCTGCACGCGGTCGGCGCCCGTGAGCCGCTTCACCCCGCGGAAAAACAGCGGGTGATGGGCCACGATAAGATTGGCCCCGACGGCCGTGGCGGCGTCGACGGTTTCGGGCGTCGCGTCAAGGCAGATGTACACGCCCGTGCACTCGTCGGAAAGCCGGCCCACTTGCAAGCCGGTGTTGTCCCACTCCTCTTGCAGCGAGGGCGGGGCAAACCGGGTGATTTCGTTTATAATGGCTCCGTTGGTCATTGCCTGTTATTTATTTTCTTCTACTATCGCAAGCGAGAGCTCGTCGAGCTGCTTTTGGTCGAGAGCGGCCGGGGCGTCGAGCATAACGTCGCGGCCCGAGTTGTTTTTCGGGAAGGCGATGCAGTCGCGGATTGAATCGAGGCCGGCGAAGAGCGATACCCAACGGTCGAGACCGTAGGCAAGGCCGCCGTGAGGGGGCGCGCCAAACTTGAAGGCGTTCATCAGGAAGCCGAACTGCTCCTGTGCCTTTTCGGGCGTGAAGCCGAGGATTTCAAACATCTTGGCTTGCAGGGCCGAGTCGTGGATACGGATCGAGCCGCCGCCCACTTCCACGCCGTTGATCACCATGTCGTAGGCATCGGCGCGCACTGCCGCGGGGTCGGTGTCGAGCATGGGGATGTCCTCGTCCTTGGGGTGGGTGAAGGGGTGGTGCATGGCCATGAGACGCTGCTCCTCGTCGCTCCACTCAAACATGGGGAAGTCGACCACCCAAAGGCAGGCAAACTTGTTTTTGTCGCGGAGTCCGAGCTGGCTGCCCATTTCAAGACGAAGCTCACAGAGCTGCTTGCGGGTGCGCATGGCGTCGTCGCCGCTCATTATCAGGATAAGGTCGCCGGGCTCGGCATCCATTTTCTTGCGGAGAGCCTGGAGCGTTTCCTGGGAGTAGAATTTGTCGACCGAAGATTTCACGGTGCCGTCCTCGCCCACGCGGGCATATACGAGGCCCTTGGCGCCGATTTGCGGACGCTTCACAAACTCGGTGAGGGCGTCGAGCTGCTTGCGGGTGTAGTGGGCCGCGCCCTTGGCGTTGATGCCGCCGATATAGGCCGCGTTGTCAAATACAGAGAAGCCGGAGCCTTTGAGCACATCGTCGAGTTCGACAAAAGTCATGCCGAAACGCATGTCGGGCTTGTCGGAGCCGTAGAGGCGCATCGCGTCGGCCCATGTCATGCGCAGGAATGGCTCGGTGAGCTCGATACCGCGTATTTCCTTGAACAGGTGCTTGGCCATGCCCTCGAAGGTGTTTATAATGTCGTCTTGCTCGATAAAGCTCATCTCGCAGTCGATTTGCGTGAACTCGGGCTGACGGTCGGCGCGCAGGTCCTCGTCGCGGAAGCATTTCACAATCTGGAAATAGCGGTCGATGCCGGCCACCATGAGCAGCTGTTTGAGCGTCTGCGGGCTTTGGGGAAGGGCGTAGAACTGACCTTGGTTCATGCGCGAGGGCACGACAAAGTCGCGTGCGCCCTCGGGGGTGGAGCCCACGAGCATCGGGGTCTCGATTTCGAGGAAGCCCTGGGCGTCGAGGTAGCGGCGCACTTCAAGAGCCATCTTGTGACGCAGCTCAAGGTTGCGGCGCACAGCTCCGCGGCGTATGTCGAGATAGCGGTATTTCATGCGGATGTCGTCGCCGCCGTCGGTGTCGTCCTCAATAGTGAATGGAGGCACCTCGCTGGGATTCAACACTTTGAGCTCGGAAGCGATAATTTCGATGTCGCCGGTGGGGAGGTTGGCGTTCTTGGCCGAACGCTCGGCCACCTTGCCCTTTACCTGCACCACGAACTCGCGGCCCAGATGATTGGCGGCCTCGGTGAGAGCGGGGTCGGTGCTGTTGTCGAACACTACCTGAGTTATGCCGTAACGGTCGCGGAGGTCAAGGAAAGTCATGCCTCCCATACGGCGGGTGCGCTGCACCCAGCCTGCCAAGGTGACATCGCGTCCGACATCGGCCAGACGCAATTCGCCGTTAGTGTTGGTCCTGTACATATTTTTATGCAAAAAATTTTGAATGTTAAAATTTAGCCGAATCAACCACCTGTAAATCAATGAGTTAGCATCGTAAAATTCACAAATGGGCATACTGATTCAAAATAACCCACAAAATTACGCAAAATTTTTCACATTCCGCCCCTCCCCCGCAAAAAAATTTGCCCGCCGGCTACGCGAGCCTGCGCCTTGCGGCGAATTTGGCACAAGCCGAAATGTCGGTGCATGTGGAATCGCGTAGCGATTCGGAAAGAAATTTGTGAAATTCGTGCAATTTGTGAAATCTATGTTCCCGGGAGCGCGACCGCGCTCCTTTTTAACCACGAATTACACAAATTTCGAGGATTTCACAAATTATTTTGAATCAATTATGTAGGAACACAATCCTCCGGATTGTGTTCCTATCGGGTGGATTCACTCACTGACTGTTAAATAATAATGCGCCGGAATTACGGCTTGTGCCGTTTATACCGATATTGTAGGGACGCACGGCTCGTGCGTCCGCCGTTAAACAATTGAATATCATTTATACATCGGCACGATTTCCGGACGCACGAGCCGTGCGTCCCTACACTGTTGACAGAATTGCATTAGCGATACCCGACAGCAGCCATGAATGAGAAAACAACAGCGTAGCGTTCTGCATCACAAATTGCCAGGTTGAACATCCCGAACATTCAATATATCGATGACGCAATTCACAAAAGCCCGCCCTTTTTGATAAAGTCCGTCAATCTCCTCTCTATCAACCTCTATAAATGTGTCATAATCGTTGCGCTGCCTGCACTCAAAAATCAATATGTAGCCATGCAGAATTTCCCGTGGCATTATGTTATTCTTGACGAAATGCAACGACAGCATGGATTTCACTCCCATATGCGTAGAAGTCGACACTCCTTCCATAACTAACAACGCTAATGCCGCATAATAACAAGCATAGTACAATCTGTTGGCCGCGGTTGAAAGCAGATTGTTCTCTATCAAAAAGCCAACCTCTTGAATCGTCTTCTCTGCCTGCTCAATACGATAGGCGGACAACGCCTTACGGTCGCCTTCGGTCAATGATGTCTTCATAACACGATGCCTTCGTTGGTGACATTTACAAAAAAAGGAGTCTTAAACGGCAAATTATCCCATGCCGATTTAAGAATTATCTTAGGGCTTATGCTCACACCTGTATCCAATTCTATGTCATAGAGCGGCGCAATTATAGCCTCTTGCCCGGATAATGTCAATTTATCGCCGTCGACCAATATCAACAAATCTATATCGCTGTCGGGCCGGGCATCTCCCCTGGCTTCACTTCCATATAGAATCGCAGTAACCTCAGGAACGATCTTATCCATCGCATCCTTTATCCTTTTTACTATCTCGGGTCGTTTCATGTCGATAAAGTAATCCTTCACAAAAATAACAAATATTTTTCACATTCCGCCCCTCCCCCGCAAAAAAATTTGCCCGCCGGCGACGCGAGCGTCCGCCTTGCGGCGAATTTGGCACAAGCCGAAATGTCGGTGCATGTGGAATCGCGTAGCGATTTTGTAAATGATTTGTGAAATTCGTGCAATATGTGAAATTTGTGTTCCCGGGAGCGCGACCGCGCTCCTTTTTAACCACGAATTACACAAATTTCGAGAATTTCACAAATTATTTTGAATCAATTGTGTTCCTATCGGGTGGATTCACTCACTGACTGTTAAATAATAATGCACCGGAATTATGGCTTGTGACGTTTATACCGATATTGTAGGGACGCACGGCCCGTGCGTCCGCCGTTAAGCAATTGAATATCATTTATATATCGGCACGATTTCCGGACGCACGAGCCGTGCAATGCGGTTCAAATAAACTGAGGCAATATGGTAGAAGCGCGTAGTGCTTCAAGAAAATAGCCGTGGGTGTAGCGATAGCGGAACCCACGGTAAGGCGTTTTGATTCATTTTTGGTATTGGAGCGGAACGAAGTCGAGCGTTCTGCATCACGGTTGGCATAGTCGAACGCTCCGGCAGGCTCCGCTCCAAAACCCCGGTTGCCGGCAACCCTTTTCCGTGGGTTCGGTCGAGGCTTCGCCACGCCCTCACCCACGGCTACTATCTTGAATCGCTACGCGATTCTCCTCCATAGCGATGGCTTATTCGAACTGCATTGCAAGAGCCGAGCCTCCGCCTTGCGGGGAATTTTTCACGAGCCGGAGGCTTATGTTTCTATGTGGCAAACCATAGGGCAGGCTTAGGCGTTATTCCTTTAAAACACAATTAAACCGTTTATTTATGAAAGCAAAGCTGATAGCAATGGCGGCGATGGCTGTCGCCGCTGTTTTTTCAAGCGAGAAGGCCGACGCTTGCTCGCGCGTGTTGTATGTAGGCGACTCGGCCTCTGTTGCCGCCGGCGCCCAGCCTCTGCGCATCGTTGGCCGTTCGCTCGACTGGAAGACTCCGATTCCCACAAATTTATATGTATATCCGCGCGGCATCGCCAAGGTGAGCGACAAGGGCGACAACGTGATTTCGTGGACATCGAAATATGGCGCGGTGTATGCCGTGAGCTACGATGGCGGCATCACCGAGGGCATGAACGAGAAGGGCCTGGCCATAAACGGGCTTTTCTGCAAAGGCACTGTCTACAACAGCCCGGAGCCGAGCGACGCGCCAAGCATGTCGCTGGCCGTGTTCGTGGCCTGGATGCTCGACAATTACGCCACGACTCCCGAGGTGGTAGAAGCGTTGCGCTCGACACCGTTCCAGATTGGGGGAGCCACTTTCGACGGTGGCACTGTCTCGGCCCTGCACTGGGGCATCACCGACCCCGAAGGACGATGCGCCATGGTGGAATTCGACCACGGCACCATCAACATCTATGAGGGACAGGATATACCCGTGCTCACCAACGACCCCACTTTCCGGGAGATGAACGCCATCAACGACTACTGGGTAAAGGTCGGAGGCATCAACATGCTGCCGGGCACCGTAAAGAGCCCCGACCGCTTCGTGCGCGGATATTTCTTCCAGGGACACGTCGAGCGCACCAACGACGCCGACCTCGGCCTGTCGATTATCCGCTCGATTCTTTTCAATGTGTCGGTGCCCTACAAATATGCCGTGGAAACCGAGCCTAACGTAAGCTCGACGCAATGGCGCTCGTTCTCCAACCTGCGCGACCGCCTCTACTATTTCGACATCGTGACCAATCCCGGCATGTTCTATATCGCCCTCGACAAATGCGACCTGCGCGCGGGCGCCCCGGTCCTTCGCCTCGACACCACCAAATCGTCGGCCTACGTAGGCGACGTCACCTCCCGCCTCGAACGCCACGCCCCCTTCACCCCGATGTATTAATGCACGATGCACGATGCACAATGCACAATGCACGATGCACAATTAGCAAATTATAATAAAAATGACGATGCACAATCCGGCTCCGTTGCGAAGCCCGATTGTGCATCGTGCATTGTGAATTGTGAATTATTTAACGCGCTCTACGTATTTGCCGTCGCGGGTGTCGATGCGCACGCGGTCGCCGGTGTTGATGAAGAGGGGCACGCGTACTTCGGCGCCGGTCTCAACGGTGGCGGGCTTGAGGGTGTTGGTGGCGGTGTCGCCCTTGATGCCGGGCTCGGTGTAGGTCACTTCGAGCACTACGTTTACGGGCATCTCGCAGGTGAGGACGGTGTCGGAAGCGGCGTGTACCATGGCTTCGCAGATGTCGCCGTCTTTGAGGAACTGCACGCCTTCGATGCTGTCGCCGGGGAGGATGATTTCTTCCCATGTCTCGGTGTGCATGAAGTGGTAGCCCATGTCGTCTTTATAGGAGTACTGGTAGGGGCGGCGTTCGATGCGAACTTCGTTCACTTTCACGCCGGAGTTCCAGGTTTTGTCGAGGATACGACCGGTTTTTACATTTTTGAGTTTCGTGCGGACGAAGGCGGGACCCTTGCCGGGCTTTACGTGAAGGAATTCCACGATGAAGTAGTATTCGCCGTCGATATCGAGGCACATACCGTTTTTGAAATCAGCTGTAGTTGCCATATAATATATTAATGTGTAATCGGGTGTTGTTTGCTTTCAGACCGCAAAGGTACGCATTTTTTCCCGAAAATCATTGTTAACGGCAAAATATTTTTTATTGACGGCCGGTGCCGTGACAATTAAAGCATTTTCCCGTGCCGTGACACGAGGCGCAGGCGGAGCTGGAAGAGCCGCCGTAAGTATACAGGCTGGTGCCGGTTCCATTGCACGAGGTGCATCTTCCGTTGCCGTGGCAGATACGGCAGGTGTCATATGCCGATGAATGAGAGTGGGACGACGAGGACGAGCCGGACGAATATCCGCCGCCGGTAGCCGGCGCAACGCCGCTGTTGATAATATTCACGCCATTGACAAACCGGTCCCATTCCGATTGGTCGCAAAGGTCGTAAATTGCGCCGTTAATATTTATTGAGGAGAAACCTTCGCCGATCAGCAATAATTCATTGTCGTGGGTCGTGCATCCCATTTCTCCCGACGGCATAAATCCGTATGGCGTCTGCATGTATTTCATGCCAAGTTCAAATCCCTTGAACAAGTCCCAGGTCGAACCGGATTCTGCCCAGATATAACCTTTGGAATATCCGTAGGTGCCTACCGACGCGGCAAGCGTCTTAACCGTCGGCTCGTCATAAAAGTACACTTTTACAACGGAGGCTCCGCCTCTTTCCTTGAAATAGAACATTGTTTGTGCCGGATAGCTGTTTACAAGAGAATAGGACGGCAGCGCGACGACCGACATCAATATGGCCAGGACAATCAGCCGCAACCTAACGGCTGCCCCAACGTGGCCACACGCCCGACAGGGGGGGGGGGTAAAAAGTTGATAATGAGACATTTAGATAAAGAGTTAGATTTATAAATAAATCATATAAACGATTTATACGCAAATGTACGTATTTATTTTCAAAATCGCCTCATATCCGCCTCTTTTTTTGCTCCGGGGCTATTTCGGGATGAGCGTGATGAAGGGCACGAGCATTTCTTCGAGGGATATGCCGCCGTGCTGGAAGGTGTCGGTGTAGTATTGCACGTAGTAGTTGTAATTGTTGGGATAGGCGAAGAAGTCCTTGCCGGTGGCGAAGATGTAGGTCGACGACACATTGGGCGCGGGCAGGCCGAACCGGTCGGGACGCTTCACTTCGTAGACTTGCTTGGGGTTGTAGCTCAACGACTTGCCCACCTTGTAGCGGAGGTTGGTGTTGGTGTTCTTGTCGCCTACCACTTTCACGGGATTGTCGACGCGGACGGTGCCGTGGTCGGTTGTGAGCACTATCTTGTAGCCTTTGTCGGCAATGCGGCGGAAAAGGTCGAGCACCGACGAGTGGCGGAACCACGATTCGGATATCGACCGGTAGGCGGCATTGTTCGATGCCAGCTCCCGAATCATCTTCGACTCTGTGCGGGCATGCGAGAGCATGTCGATAAAGTTGATTACCACCACATTGAGGTCGTAGTTGTCGAATTTGCCGAAGTCGCGCAGCAGACGCTCGCAGCCTGTCGAGTCGTAGACTTTTGAATATGAGAACGACACCTGGCGGCGGTAGCGGCGGAAAAGCGTGTCGATAAGCGGCGACTCGTTTATGTTCTTGCCTTCTTCCGATTCCTCGTCGACCCACAGCTCGGGAAACATGCGTTCGATCTGTATTGGCATCAGCCCGGAGAAAATGGCGTTGCGGGCATATTGGGTGGCGGTAGGCAGTATCGAGCAGTAGAGTTGCTCCTCGGTGGTGAACCAGTCGGTGAGCAGTGGCTTGACCGTGCGCCACTGGTCGAGACGGAAATTGTCGATTACGATAAAGAACAGTTTCTCGCCGGCATCGAGCATAGGCATCACCTTGTCGGGGATGAGCCTCGGCGACATAAGGGGAGCCGCGTCGGTTACGCCGTCGGCCGACACCCATTTCTCGTAATTGCGCTTTATAAACTTTGCAAACTCGGAATTGGCTTCTGTGCGCTGCATATCGAGCAGCTCGTTCATGTTTGTCTCCGTGGAGGCCAGTTCCATTTCCCAATACACGAGTTTTGAATACAGTGAAATCCACTCGTCGACAGTGGAGGCCGTGTTGATAAGAGAGGATATGTTCTGAAACTCGGAACGATAGTCGATGGTGGCCTGCTGCGACACGAGCCTGTCGCCGTGCAGTATTTTCTTTATCGCAATGAGAATCTGGTTGGGATTTACGGGCTTGATGAGGTAGTCGGATATTTTGTTGCCCACGGCCTGGTCCATGATATTTTCTTCCTCGCTCTTGGTGATCATGATCACCGGCACCTCGGGACGCAGTTGCTTGATGCGTCCGAGCGTTTCCAGGCCGGTGAGTCCCGGCATGTTTTCGTCGAGAATCACAAGGTCGAAAGGCGTCGACTCCACCATCGAGAGGGCGTCGCGTCCGTTATTGGCAGTGGTGACGGCATAGCCGCGGTTGCGGAGAAAAAGCAGATGCGGCTTGAGCAGGTCTATTTCGTCGTCGGCCCAAAGGATGGAGTAGTTTTCTGAAGCCATGAGTTATATTTATTTTGCAGGTAATCAGGCCTTTATGGAGTAGCCCGAGTATATATATTGTCCTTTCCCTTTTGTCGCGGAGCCGAAAGCTATGGCATGGTTGGGACACTGATGATAGCATCTGAGGCACATGGCACATTTTCCTTTCCAATGCGGACGCTTGTCGGAGCCCATAGAGATGGTGAGCAGCGGGCAGTTGCGCGCGCATCGGCCGCAGCCGGTGCAGGCGTCGGTGGCGTGAAACGGTCCTATGCGGAGCTTGAAAAATGAGAACAACGGATATAAAAGATATGTTTTTGTGAACGGGAATTTTCCGCGCACCACATCGTTCACCACCGTCGAGTTGTCTTCTATCTGCTCGGCAATGGACTCGGCGCGACCCTTGCAAAGGGCCAGTTTAGCATCGGCCACTTCGGGCGCGTCGACATCGAAGCCGCGCATACAGACATAGGTGTTGGGCATCGTCACCGAGAAGGCCGAACGGGTTTTCCATCCCCGCTTGCCAATGGCCCTGCGCCAGTGCTCGGCCGCCATGCCCACATCGTCGCCACATGTGGCCACCATGAAATGCTCTACTTCCGTTTCCGATCCTATTTGGGCATATTTGATTACTTCCCGCACCAGTTTCGGCATTCTCCAGCCGTGTATCGGGAATGCCCATATTATGCGGCCGTCGCGGGGCTCAAGTTTTACTCTTCTTGGATTGCTCATAAGACCGGGAGCGAGGCGCACAAGCTCGTCGCCGAGTATATCTTGCAAGATATCGGCGATGTGGCGGGTATTGCCTGTTCCGGTAAAACAAATAATCATAGGTCGTTGTGATGGTTAGCGGATTGTTACCTGTGTGGCTCCGAAGCCATATTCGCGGAACGACGCGTCTTGCACGTCGTGCCCTTTATATTTGTGATTCAATTCTTTAAGAAGCGCCTGGCGCAACACTCCCTCGCCTTTGCCGTGGATAAAGACTATTTTGCATCCGTGATTGCGCAGATTCTCGTCCATCACGGAGCGGAATCGGTCGATTTGCATGTTGAGCATGTCGGCGTTCGACAGCCCGGAGGTGTTGTCGACAAGCTCGTGGATATGCAGGTCCACTACAATCGGCTCGTCGTGCTTATGCACGCGCTTTGGCGCCGGAGCGGGCGCGCGGCGACTGTCGACACGTTTCTTTTCGTTCATCGCCTTTGCCAGCGAGGCCGCGTCGACCTCTGCGCGGGTCCCTTGCGCCGGAGCGTCGTCCTTCACCAGGTCGATGGCTATCACGGGATTGTCGAAATAGGGATTGCGCTTGAAGCAGTGAAGTTTGAAAAATTTTGTGGTGTCCAGCGGCATCGAGATGGAAACGGGCCGCTTCGCCCGGTAGGGGCGGTCGGACTTGAACGGGATTATGTCGACGCTGATGCGGTCCATAGCCGACAGGTCGGCCGGCTCGATCGTGGCTATGTATTCCTGCATGGCCGGCTCGATGGCTCCGAAGGCGAGCACGTTTCTCTCCGACGCGGCAGACTCCTGGGTCGATATCACATAATAAAGATGATAGTTGGAATCGTTTACAAGAAAGGCCTCGTATGATGTGGACGAAAGGTGCTTCAAATCCTTGGCCTCGAAGCCAAGCACCACATTGAGCCTCTCGCCTTCCTCCGTCTCGACAAAAGGCGCGACAGCCGGCTCCGGGGCTTTTTGAGCCGTGACGCCCTTGGCCTGCGCCGCCGCAGGCTTCGGCTTTGGCTCCTGCGCGAGCATCTCGGCATCCTTGGCCGGGGTTACGACAACACATTCCTTAGCAAGCACCGGGGTGACAAATCCGTCGTCGTCGACGTAAGCCACGGCACCTTCTATGCGTGATACACGTCCGCCGCCAACGGCGTTAAGGTATCTGACGATGTCGCCTACTTTTAACATAATTCAATAACTATATACTTTAATTGCAATGGTGACTGAGATTGTTGCAACAAAGTTAGGTTATTTTTTGTAATTTTGCATCACAATTTAACAGAAATGACACATCCCGACATAAGCATACATGATTTCGTCTACGATTTACCCGACGAAAGAATAGCCCCCCACCCTTTGGCCGACCGCGAAAAATGCAAGCTGCTGCGCCGCGCCGCCGACGGCACGCTCTCCGAGCATATTTTCGCCGAGCTGCCCGAGCTGCTTCCCGCCGACGCCATGCTCATTTACAACAACACGCGGGTGATAAACGCGCGC
Organism: Muribaculaceae bacterium; assembly: GCA_009775125.1. Lineage (GTDB taxonomy): Bacteria > Bacteroidota > Bacteroidia > Bacteroidales > Muribaculaceae > CAG-873. The sequence goes on from VSPD01000004.1 coordinate 42,685, forward strand.
CTGCATTTCCGCAAGCCCTCGGGGGCAGTTATCGAAATTTTCTGCCTCGAGCCGCACACTCCGGCCGATTACGCCCGAAATTTCGAATCCACGCAATCGTGCCGCTGGACATGCTTCGTGGGCAATTCAAAGAGATGGAAAGAAGGCCTTCTCGACTTGCCCATGGAAATCGACGGCGCCAAATTCAACCTCTCGGCCCGGCGCGTCGAGCGCGTGGGCAACGCCTCTGTCGTGGAATTTTCCTGGCCCGGACAGCTCGGCATCACCTTCTCGACAATTATCGAGCAGGCCGGGGAGATTCCCATCCCCCCGTATCTCAACCGCGAGACCGAGGATTCCGACGCCACCGACTACCAGACCGTCTACTCACACATCGCCGGCTCTGTGGCGGCCCCCACCGCCGGACTGCACTTCACCGACCGCCTCCTTGACGAAATTTCCGGCCGCGGAATCCCCCGGCGCGAGCTCACGCTCCATGTCGGAGCCGGCACTTTCCAGCCCGTGAAAGACGACAACGTGGCCGACCACACCATGCACTCCGAATTCATATCCGTGCCCGCCTCGCTCATTGCCGAACTTGCATCTACCACACGCCGCGTCACAGCCGTGGGCACCACCTCGGTGCGCACCCTCGAAAGCCTCTACCATGCCGGATGCCTTATCGCCACGGGCCAATGGACGGGCGAGGTGCCGCAATGGTATCCCTATTCCGACTCGCACCCCGGCCTGCCTGTGGCCGACGCCCTGCGCGCCATCAGTCGCCATCTCGACGAGACCGGACACGAACGCTTCGTGGCCTCCACACGCATAATCATAGCCCCCAGCTACCGCTACCGCATAGTGCGGTCGATGATTACCAATTTCCACCAGCCGGCGTCGACCCTGCTGCTGCTCGTGTCGGCATTCACCGGCGGCGACTGGCGCCCTGTCTACGACTACGCGCTGGCTCACTCGTTCCGCTTCCTCTCCTATGGCGATGCCTGCCTCCTCGAAAGTTAATTATTATGGATGAAGTAAAATTGCTGTCAGAGGCCGTCTCCAATCTTATTGCCGCCGGCGAGGTGATTCAACGCCCCGCCTCGGTGGTGAAAGAGCTTGTGGAAAACGCCGTTGATGCCGGAGCCACATCTATACAAATAATAATAAAGGATGCCGGGCGCACGCTCATCCAGGTGGTCGACAACGGCAAGGGCATGTCCGTGACCGACGCCCGCATGGCCTTCGAGCGGCACGCCACGTCGAAGATACGGCAGGCCGACGACCTTTTCTCGCTCTCCACCATGGGCTTCCGCGGCGAGGCGCTCCCGTCGATTGTGGCCGTGGCCGAGGTGGATATGCGCACGATGCGGCGCGACGACAACATGGGCACCCGCATCGTGCTGGCCGCCTCGGAGGTGGTGTCGCAGCAGCCCGAGGCGTGCGTGCCGGGCACAAACATAAAGGTGAAAAACCTTTTCTTCAAGCAGCCCGTGAGGCGGCGATTCCTCAAAAAAGACCCTGTGGAACTGAGCCATATCGTGCACGAATTCGAACGCCTGGCTCTTGTCAACTGCGACATAGCGTTCACGCTCACATCCAACGACGTAACGCTCCACCAGCTCATGCCCGGCTCACTCAAACAGCGCATCGGCGAACTTTTCGGCAAGAACCTCGTGCACCAGCTCATACCGGTGGATGTGGACACATCGCTTGCTAAAATATCAGGGTTTGTGTCGCTGCCGCAAAATGCCCGCCGCCGCGGAGCCTTGCAGTTTTTCTTTGTAAACGGGCGGCATATGCGCCACCCCTATTTCCACAAGGCCGTGATGCAATGCTATTCAGAGCTTATCGCCGCCGACGCCCAGCCAAACTATTTCCTGAATTTCACCGTCGACCCGCAGGCGATAGACGTAAACATCCATCCGCAGAAATTCGAGGTGAAATTTGAAAATGAGCAGCCGATATGGCAAATCCTGTCGGCAGCCGTGCGCGAGTCGCTCGGACGCTTCAACGCCGGCGCGGCCATCGACTTCGACCGCGACGACGCTCCCGACATACCCGTGTTCTCGGCCGGACACACGGCAGCCCCTGCCGAAATGCCCGACGAGGGTGGCGACCCGGCCTACAACCCTTTTGAGGAAGCCCGTCGCCAGGGACGCGCAATACCCACCGACTGGGACGTGCTCTACGACCGCTTCCGCCGCTCCCCCGCCCCGTCGTCGCCCGATGAAGAGCCGCCCGCTCCCGTCTACGACCCGCCGACGCCGGCCCCGGTGGCAGTCGGCGCCGTGGAAATCCCGTCGCGCCTCAACAGCCTTGTATCCGACACGTCGGCCCCGTCGCCGGCCACCATGCAACTCAAAGACCGCTATATAGTCACCCCCTCGAAATCGGGGCTTATGATTATCGACCAGCACCGCGCCCACGTGCGCATCCTCTACGAACGCTACCTGGCCATGATACGCGGAGGCGAGATAGCGTCGCAGCGGCTTATATTTCCCGAAACCGTAGAGCTCGACCCCGTGCGCGAGGTAGTGGCCCGCTCGGTGGCCGACATGCTTGCGCCTATGGGCTTCGACATCAGTCCGCTCGGCTCGGGCACATGGGCCATCAACGCCGTGCCCGCCATTATCGAAAACGCCAACCCCGGCGAGGCCTTCCTCGACATTATAAGCGCGATGTCAGACCAGACTTCGTCCGACAATCCCGGCGAAAGCCAGTGGCAAAGCATAGCGTTGTCGATGGCCCGCTCCGCATCGATAAAGCGGGGCACTCCGCTCTTGGCAAAAGAGATGGATACCATCATAGCCGACCTGCTCGCCATTCCCGACCCGGCCTACACCCCCGACGGCCACACGGTGCTCCGCATCATCACCACCGACGACATCAACAGCTTGTTCAAATAACAAATACCCGAATATTCGAATTATCGATTACTCGATTACTCGAACACTTCCCAACACCCAACTTCCCGACTAAAATGGAAGAAACATTGCTTTTTGTAATAGAAGTGCTCGGCACGGTGGCATTCGCCATCTCGGGCATACGTCTGGCCGCCACAAAAGGCTTCGACTGGTTCGGAGCCTACACCGTGGGACTTGTCACGGCCATTGGCGGCGGCACACTGCGCGACCTGCTGCTCGACATACCCGTGTTTTGGATGCAGACATCATGGTATCTTGTGGTCACGGGGCTTTCGCTGGCCACGGTAATCGTGTTCCGCAGCCTGCTTGTGAGCCGCGACCGCATCCTTTTCGTCTTCGACTCGATAGGCCTGGCTCTTTTCTGCGTGATAGGCATACAGAAAACCCTTGCGGCGGGCTATCCGATGTGGGTGGCTACGGCCATGGGCGTAATCACCGGCGCCTTCGGCGGCGTTATCCGCGACATCCTCATCAACGACGAGCCAATCATCTTCCAGAAAGACATATATGCCACGGCCTGCCTCGCCGGCGGCCTCGTCTACTGGCTCATGGCGGAAGCCGGCGCAGAAGCCGCCTGGCAGCAAATCTCATGCGCCGCAATGGTGATAGGCCTGCGCATAGCCTCCCTCAAATACAATCTGCAACTCCCAAAGGTGTAGGAAAGATGTAGGAACACAATCCTCCGGATTGTGATGTTTGTCACAATCCGGAGGATTGTGTTCCTGCTGATTTACATGATGTAGGATTTCAGGAATACGCTTTCGACCACGTAGACAAGGGCGCCGGCGGCATAGCCCAGGAAGGCTATGAGGCTGAATTTGCGCAGATACCAGCCAAACGGGATTTTTTCGATGCCCATGGCTATTACGCCTGCGGCCGAACCGATGATGAGTATCGAGCCGCCCACTCCGGCGCAATACGACAGGAACTCCCAGAATGTGCCGTCGACAACAAAGTTGGCGGCATAGCCGGTGGCTGTGGCCGGCTCGATGGGATACATGCCCATGGCGGCGGCCACGAGGGGAACGTTGTCGACAATCGACGACATCACGCCAAGAAGCGAGCTTATGATATAGACATTATGCACCTTGAAGTCGAGCCATCCGGCGGCGGTGGCAAGGATGCCGGTGCTTTGGAGCACGGCCACGGCCATGAGGATGCCGAAGAAAAAGAGGATGGTAGACATGTCGATGCGCTTGATCACACGCGACAGGCGATGCTCTTTCGACTGTTCGAGTTTCTTGCGGTTGTAGAATATTTCCGTGAACACCCACAGCACGCCGAGCGAGAGCAAGATGCCGACAAACGGGGGAAGATGTGTCACGCTCTTGAACAGGGGCACGAAAAGCAATCCGGCCACACCGAGGATAAGAATGAGCTTGCGCTCGTTGAGGGTGGTGAGCGACGGCTTGTTGGGGTCCTGCTTCTGCATGGGCGGGAGGTCGCCTTTGAGTTTGGGCAGCACAAAGAGCATGGGCACGATAAGGGCCACGAGCGAGGGCACAAGCACAAAACTGATAAGGGCCTGGGTGGTGACGTTGCCTTTCACCCAAAGCATGATGGTGGTGACATCGCCGATGGGCGACCATGCGCCGCCGGTGTTTGCCGCTATGATTATCATGCCGGCAAAGAGCCAGCGTTCCGAGCGGCGGAACACCAGTTTGCGCAGAAGCATGAGCATCACGATAGTGGTGGTGAGATTGTCGAGCACTGCCGAGAGTATGAATGTTACTCCGCATATCACCATAAGGAGCGTGCGCTTGCGCCGTGTGGTGATATGGTCGGTGAGCACGGTGAATCCTTCGTGCACGTCGATAAGCTCCACAATGGTCATGGCGCCGATAAGGAAAAACAGCGTCTGGGTGATATCGCCGAGATGCTCCACAATATCCACATTCAGGATATATTGGAGACACTGCTCATGAAGCGAGGCGGCGGCAAGGCCGGCATCGTTGACATAAGCGGCGAGGGCGCCGGGATTTACGGCCGGGATGATTGACACTGAGGCAAGAGCATAGGCCACCCACATGAGCATGCCAAGGAGCAAGGCTGTGGCCGACTTGTCGATTTTAATGGGATGTTCGAGGGCTATGCCGAGATAACCCACCACAAACAGCAAAATAAGGAAAGGCAACATAGATAGAAAAAAAGCGAAACGATTAGTACCTGCAACTAAGATTGGAGCGGCGGCTTAGATTTTCATGGATATATTTTCTGCCGGGAAACGTATTCACCACCACATTGCAAAGTTAGTCATTCTTTTTTTCTATTACAAATAATTTCGGAAATTTTTCCGTAATTAAATTTTTCGCCGTGTCGCGCAATGATTTGCACGGCACGGCGAGTGTATTTTTTATCGCAAATTCAGCGACGGGAGGCGGCGGGGAGGGTGCGGAGGAAATTGGAGAGCTGGGCGCCCATGATTTGATGCTGGGCGGCCGAAGGGTGCATGTCGGCGCCGTAGCCGAGATAGTCCATGTGCGGGAGGAAATTAAGGCAATAGGTGTTGGCGTCGCCGGCGGCGATGCGGGCAAATGCGGGGCGGATGTCGGCAAGCACTTCGGGGCTGAGCATACAGCCGGAGAGGAGCACGATGGCGGCGTCGGGATAGAGCGCGCGCAAGCGGCTGTGGAATTTGCTCATGGCCTGCTCGTAGAGGGCTATGTCGTAGTCGCCGAGCGAGGTGTCGTTGGTGCCGAGGTTGATGCAGATTATGTCGGGGGTGAACGACGAGTGGTCCCATCGGGTCGACGGGTCGTAGATAAGGGCGTTGTCGAATTCGAGCGGCATGGTGCCCCAGTCGCTGCCGGTGCGCGGGCCTGCATAGTTGCGGTATATGCCGATGCCGGAGCGGGCCACCACGTGGAAGTCGGCGTCAAGGTCGCGCGCGGCGAGATATGCGTAGGTGAGCGTATGGTTTTCGTTGTCGTAGCTGAAATGCTCGTATGGGTCGGTGGTTTCGGTACCGTAGCCGCAGGTGATGCTGTTGCCGATAAACATTATTTTCGGTCCCGAGGGGCGCGTGGCCGGCAAGATGCGCGGTTTCTTGCCTTCGATGGCGAAGCCGCGCCATTGGGGATGCTTTTCGTAGCCTTCGATGGCGTAGGTGATACGAGCGCGGTGAGGACGCGACGCGGCGAGGCTGTCGGCAATTACGATTACAGAGTCGGATTCGGCAAACACCACTTTTTGCGGCGCGCCGCCGTCGATTTCCACCATGAATTTCCCTGCGCCGGGGTTTGCCTTCATAGCCAGACGCTCCCCTTCGAAATTTACAAGCGATGTCACGCCGGGGTAATTGAAGCGCACATTGGCAGAGTCCTTTACGATTCTTCCCATGTATTCAATTTCGGGAGCAAGCGGAGAAATTTCCACTGTCTTTCGGCCGTAGGATGAACCGAAGGCCAGGGCAGCGGAAAGAATGATTAACGATAAAGTTCGCATTGTAAGCAAATGTTATTTTGGGTTATGATTGGTTATGATTGGTTATTCGAGTAGCGGATCGTCGCCTTCGCTTCCCGGCTCGTAAGCGGGAGTGGGGGGATGTGTGGTAGTTGGGGGGTTGGGATGGGGGTATGTTGGGGAGGCGGGAAGTTGCGGAGTTGGAGAATTGGGAAGTTGAGGTGTTGACAACTCGTCATTAGTCATTTGTAATTCGTCATTAGTCTTGGGCGATTCGTCATTCGAAGTCTGCCGATCGGCTTCGGCTTCCTCGGCTTCGGGGAGGGTTTCTATCTCCTCGGGCTGAAGAATTCCGTCTTGCGCATCGATATAGTTGTGCTCTTGCAGGAAACGGAAATAGTCGTCGAAAGAGCGGCCTTCGCGCAGGAGCGTGTCGAAGTTTTCCGCCGAAATAGCGATGGGATTCACACCGGCCGGCAATTTGAAATCGGACGACGCGGCCATTACGGAGCGATAGTGGTTGAGCTCGCGCTTGTTGTCGAAGCCTTTTATCACCAGAAGGCCAAGACGGCCGAAATTCATCGGCTCGAGGTCGAAATCCTTCACCACGAACGAGCGGAAATTATGACGCGCCACCTGATAGAGCAATTCGTTGGCCGACACCTTGTCGGTGGGATATACGAGCACAAGAAGCTGCGGGTCGTCGTCGTTGATGGTGAAATTCACGTCGCCCTCGGCGGTGGCGGTGGAATCGTTGCCGAGGCGGATATCCCAGAGCATGCCGCGGAGGTTTGCGCCCGACTCGGGGCTTTGAAGCTGACGGCCCTGCGCCATGCCTTTGAGCCATGCCGAGGCTATGGGGGTGATGTCGGTCGACGGGTAGCGGTCGAGCAGGTCGCGGAGCACGGCGTTGAATTTGTCGGGCTGCTTTTCCGTGACATATGCCAGGGCGTCGAGGAACATGAATTTGGGCATTATCTTCGAAAGCGGATATTGCTCCATCATCTGCTCGTAGGCGGCATGCACCTCGGCATTGCGGTTGTCGAGGTAAGCCTGCCATGTGCGGTCGTAGAGCTGCTGCTGGCGCGTGTCCATTTGTTTGAGATTCTCGATATAATTGGGGTCGCGCATAGCCAGGCCGTATTTCGAGTCGGGGAAATCCGTGAGGATAAGTTTGCGCCAGATTTCGGCGTCGGCGGCCCGGCCTTGGCGCATCGCCATAAGATACATATTATAATATACGTCGAGGCGATATACATTGTCGGGGTAGTCCTTCAACAGGCGGTCGAATTCGGCGGAGGCGGCCGGGAAGTCGTCGAGTTTGTCTTTGAGAATCACACCCATGTTGTAGAGCCCTTCCTGGATTATCTCGTTGGACTGAGCCTTTTCTTCGGGTGTGAACGGAATCTGAGCGAGGTAATATTCGGGGTTATGCGGGTCGGAAGCGGCCTCGGCGGCCTTTGCGTCTTCGGCCTTTTCTTCACCGGGAGCGTTTTCAGCCGACGCATCTGCATTTTCGGCGTCGGCATCTTCGGTGTCGGCATCGAAATCGGCGGTGTTGAACGTCGACTTGTTGCGCCGGCGCCAGTCATCCTCGAGCTTGCGCGAGCCCCAGCGCTTCTGGAACTCGGTTTTGCCGGAATTGCGCGTGGTGGTGTTGTAGAAATACCATGAATTGTCGGTATTTATCGAAAACTCACGGTTGTTGTTATCTTGCAGAGTGTTTCCCTGGGCCTGCTGCTGAGCCATATATTCCTCGCGGCGGGCTTCGTCGGCCTCTTTCTTCTCTTTTTCTTTGAGGTCTTTGATTATCTTGTCGATTACCTTTTCGAGCTCTGCCTCGGGCATTTCCGACAGGCGCAGGAGCGAATCTTGCAGGTTCACATTCTGCGAGTACACGGCAAGCTCGTCGAGCACGTCGGAGCGGCGTTTGAGCAGCGCATAGTCGGGGTAGGTCTCCGGGAGCAGGGGCACGGCCTCGGCGAAACATGGCTGGGCCTTCTCATAGTCGCGGCGGGCATAATAGATTTTGCCGAGCGTGATCTGCGATATAGCCTTGTCGATGCCCGACCGCGTGGATTTCTCCGCGGCAAGGATATAGTTTTCAATGGCATGCGCGGTGTCGCCTCTCGACAGGTAGAGGTTGCCGATGGCGTAATACACCTGGTCGAGATAGTCCTTGTTGCGGTCGTAGCGGGTCATGCGGCGCAGGGCATTTACTTCTTTCTCTATGTCGGAGCCTGAAAACACCTCGCTCTGCTTTATGCGGGCGTTGAATTTGGTGCGGTAGGATGCCGAAGAGGCTCCTCCGGCGTCGCCAAAGGCTTTGTATGCTTTTTCTTTCTCGCCTAAAAGGGAATACACCTGCCCGAGCAGAAAGCGCAACCGCGTCTTTTGCGCCCCGGAAGCGCCCTTTATCGCGTCGAGCAACAGCGGCACGGCTTTTTCATATTCCTTCGATTTTATGTAATAGTCGGCATAGGTAAATGCATAGAGCGTGCGCAGGTCCGACGACGAAAGTTGGTCTTGCTTTATGCGGGTAAGGATAAGCTCGGCCTCATAGAGCCAGTCGAGCGACACATAAGAACGCGCCTGCCAGAGCTTTGCCTCCGTCACCGTGGCCGGAAGCCATGTGAAATGCTTCGAGACATAGAAAAAGGTGGACGCCGCGCCGAGGAAATCGCCGTTGAAATACTGGCTTCGGCCCATCAGCATCCACGAATTGTGGAGGAAAGGATTGTATTCGTCGCGTTTGAGCCAAGCCTTGTATTCCGGGTCGTTGCCCTTGCCGGCCTTGCGACGCGGTTTCTTTTTTATGGAACGTATCTGTATGGCTTTCTGCGCTTTCTCTATGCTTCGGGTGAAATCGCCCGAAGGCTGCGGAGCCTTGTCGTTGCTCTTGGCCTCGATGGGGTGCATGAGCACGAGTTGCGAATAATCGTCCTCATAGTTGCGCTCCATAGCGCCGAGCGTTTCCTTAAAATGGGTGTCGCCGTTGTAGTGGATATTATATCGGGTGATAAAAGCCGTGTACTGCCGGGCGGCGGCGGTATTCTTCTTCTGAGCGTTGCAACCCGATAGCGACATGGCCATGATAAGCCCTGCCACCAAATAAAGATATGTCGAAAAACGGGTTGTCACAATATCACGCGCAATCATTCGCGCACACGCGCATTATAATATATGTAACGCGATTTAGCCCGTTTTATTTTGTCGCGGAAAAAATTTTGCCCTTACATGGCTATTGCCACTATGTAGCCGGCGTAGAGCCCGACCAGGATAAAGCCCATCCACCGCGGGATGGTGTGGTCGCGCCGCAAGGTCGAGAACAGCAGAAGCAGCAGCGACGCCCCCACAAGCACGCCATAGTCGAAGAAACTGATACGGCCGCAGTTAAGCGGACGAATCGACGCGCAGGTGCCGATTACAAAGAGGATGTCGAAGATGCACGACCCGATAAGATTGCCGATGGCAAGGCCGGTCTGCCCTTTCATCGCGGCTATTACCGATGTGGCAGCGTCGGGCAGCGAACTGCCCACGGCCACGATGGTAAGGCCCACGAGAGCCTCCGACATGCCGGCTTTGAGCGCGATGCCCGAAGCCCCGTCCACTATCCACTGGCCGCCGAGCACCAAAGCGCCGAGGCCCGCGACAATATATATGGCCGCAAGCCAGGGCCGCATTGTCTTTGCCGGTTTTTGCACGGCGGTGGCGGCCGGAGCCGGAGATGCCGGAGCCTGCACGCGGGCCGACTGCAAGGTAAATGCCATGAATATGGCAAAGAAACAGAGCATGACCAGGCCGTCGGAACGGTCGATGCGGTCGAGTGCCGCGCCGTCGATAAGGCGGTCGTCGCCAAAGAAAAATATCACAAGGGCGGCCAGGAAAAGCAACGGCAGGTTGCATTTCAACGAGTTGCGGTCCACCACCACGGGGCGCACTATCGCCGTGAGGCCTATGGCACACAGCATATCGAAGATGCCTGCGCCGACAACATCGCCAAGCGCAAGCTGGCTTTTGCCTCCCATCGTCGAAAACAGGCACACGGCAAGGTCGGGAGCCGACGAGCCGAACGCCACAATCGTAAGGCCTATCACAAGGCCCGATATATTCATTTTCTTTGCCACGGCCACAGCGCCGTCGGTCACAAGATTACCGCCGATTATCAGCAGGGCGAGGCCCACTACCAGGAAAATTATGTCGTGCAGCATAGTTACATCCCTTTCATTAAACAGTTTGGAATATAACGCGCCCCGCCCCATGTTTGTTTACAAAAAAACTCCGCCGTGGCGGAGTTTGCAAAGAGGGACGTTGTCAGTCTTCGATAAAATAGTCGATGTATGTCACCACACGCACTTTCTTTATAAACGGCGTGTAGGGGTCGCGGTCCTCGATCGAGAACTGTCCCTGCTGGGCCGTTTTGATTTTGCCTATCTTCGAGCCGGAGTCGGCGGCAAACTTGTTGGCAGCCTCGCGTGCATTCTTCGTGGCGTCGGCAATCATGTCGGGCTTGATGGAATTCAGCTCTGTATATTCATAGATAGTCCGGTTGTTCCAGTTATCGGGCGACACGGCGATGCCTTGCTTTATAATCTCGCCCTGATTGTTGATGAGGCGACGCACAAGGTCGACTTGCTCGGATGTGACGGTGACAGTGCCCGTTATATTATATCGGTAGAGGGGCGCGTTCGACGAGTAACGGTCGGCTTGGTTGTCGGTAACGGCACCGGCGCCGGTGGAATACTCCTCGGCGGTGAGGCCGTTCGACGTAAGATATTTGATTATCACATTGTTGTTTGTCTGCATCTGCGAGTAGAGCGATGGCAGGTCGTTGCCGACAAGGGTGTATGAGATGGGCCATGTCACTTTGTTGGCCTTGACCTCACGCTCGGAGAGGCCACGCACCGTCACCACGCGTGAATTGTCGGAAACGCGCACTATGCCGCTTCTTATAGCCAGGCCGAGAGCCAGCAGGCCAAGGGCTATCAACAGTGAGGGAATGATTGCTTTTTTCATAAATAAACTTGAACAGTGGGGTTGAATAAGTATAAACTATAATTTTGTCGTAAGAGACCGTTAATGCTTTGTGTGTAGGGACGCACGGCTCAAATAAGTGCATATCACAGAATCGCGTAGCGATTCAAGAGAGTAGCCGTGGGTGAGGGAGTGGCGAAGCAACGACCGAACCCACGGAAAAATGGTGTCGGCAACCGGAGATTTGGAGCGGAGGCCGGCCGGAGCGTTCGATTATGCCAACCGTGGTGCAGAACGCTACGCTGTCGCTCGCTCCAATACTACGGATGATGCTAATGCCGATACCCGGGGTTACGCTATCGCTCCACCCCGGGCTACTTTCTTGAAGCGCTACGCGCTTCTCCTTCAAGGCGATAGCTTATTTGAACCGCATTGCACGAGCCGTGCGTCCCTACACCGTGATTAATTTTCTTCAAGGTTAAAATTCCACGAAAGCCAGGGGAAGAAGGGCCTTCACCGACTCAACCTCGATCACACTTTTGGCGCCGGCAAGGAGCACGGGCACATTCGTGCCGGCAAGTGTCTCGTATTCGAGCAACGCCTGGCGGCACGCGCCGCAGGGAGCGGTGGGACTGTCGGTGAACTCGCCGTTGGTGCCGCGAGCGGCCACTGCAATCTTCACAAACTTGGCATCGGGATAGCGTGCATGGGCATAGAAACATGCCGACCGCTCGGCGCACGTTCCCGAGGGATACGCCACATTCTCCTGATTGGCGCCGGTGACAATCTCTCCGTTGGAGAGAAGGATGGCGGCGCCGACACGGAAGCGGCTGTAAGGCGCGTAAGAGTTGTCGGTCATGGCCGCGGCCATTCCCACGAGATTGGCATCCTCGGGCGAAAGCTCGGCGTAGTCCATCTCTTTCACTTTGGTCACAATGTCATATTCTTTCATGGCTTCGTAATTAGAGGCTCTTGCCCAAAGGCCACTACCCTTGCATGAGAATAGTGGCCCCGTGGCTGTTTATTGCAATATCGTTATTTTTTAGTATTGTCTTTGGCCTTGTTTTTCTCGACGCGGGCTTTCATGTCCTTCTGACGGCGGCCGTCGCGGGTGGCTTTGAGTTCCTTGCCGCGGGGACCGTCGGGGCGACGCGAGCACATGTCGCCGTGGTGTCCCCTCATATCGCGGCCGCCACGCATCTGGTCGGGCATCATCACGATATTTTCAAGGAAAACGGTATATTGGTCGGGGGTGAGGATTTCCTTCACTTTCTTCACATACTCGCGGCGGTCCATCCTGCCGTGGCCCTTGCGGCCTTTGACCTTGCAGCCCTTGTTGACGCATGCCGAGTCGGCGCATTGCTTGGGAGCCATGGCTGCGTTGAGCGAATCCATGCGCGCCTGCTGGCCCATGTCGAGAAGGATGCCCTCGAAAGCGAAATCGGTAAATTTCTGAGGACGGTACATTTTGTCGGAGGCACGATTGTCAGTGGCGGCACATGCGGCGGCATTTCCCTCGGGGCACACTTGTCGTCCGTTGGGGCAGTTGTTATCCTGAGCGAAGGCCTGCACGGCACACACGCCGGCGAGAGCCATTGCTATAATTGTCTTTTTCATTGTTCTTTCCTTTCTTTATTATAAGTTGTTTTTGTAGCGCTTACATTTATAAAGACAACCGCCGGGCCAAAAGGTTTATTCCCTCGAAAGCAAGAAAATACTTAAAAAATCCTAACGGTTCGGCTCTACAAAGCCATTTCCTCGCCGTTTTTCTTGTTTTCACAAAAGCAAATTCATAAATTTGCGTATAAAAACCGACAACCGATGATAGAATATATAACCGGCAAACTGGCCGCCATCACTCCGGCCACCGCGGTGATAGAAACCGCCGGCGGAGTAGCCTACCTGCTCAACATCACCCTTCCCGTCTACACCGCCCTCGAAGGGCAGCCACAGGCACGCCTCTACGTGCATGAGTCCATACGCGACGACGCATGGGTGCTCTTCGGCTTCCTCGACGAGCGCGAGCGCGAGCTTTTCCGCGCCCTCGTAGGCGTGTCGGGCGTGGGCGCCATGACAGCCCGGGTAATCCTCTCATCCATCCCCGCACCCGAATTGGAGACAGTGATAGCCTCCGGCGACCATGCCCGCCTCAAAAACGTGAAAGGCATAGGCGTAAAGACCGCCCAGCGCATCATCGTCGACCTCAAAGACAAAATAAAGCCCACCGATGCCGACGGCATCCTGCCCTTGCAGCCCGAAATACGCAACACCCGCTTCGACGACGCCCTCGACGCCCTCGTGGCCCTCGGCTTCCCCCGCCCCGCCAGCCAGAAAGTGCTAAAAAAAATCTTCGACGCCGACCCCGCCGCCAAAGTCGAGACCGCCATCAAGCAAGCCTTCTCCATGCTCTGACCGCGCTCCGGTTTTATTACCGCCGTAATTATTACCGCGGTGACAAAACGCAAATAATCCGGGTCAAGCCGTAATTACGGTGCATTGCGTCTCCGTTAGGAGACAAATATTGTAGCGCAGGGCGACAGCCCTGGGGGCGTGGATGTTATTTATTATGGTGTTGGAGCGGAGCCTGCCGGAGCGTTCGATAACACCAACCGTGGTGCAGAACGCTACGCTGCCGCTCGCTCCGATACCACTATGAACCAACCTCAACATACCGGGGGTTCCGCTATCGCTTCACCCCCGGCTACATTCTTGAATCGCTACGCGATTTCATGCACCGCATTTTCGGCTTGTGCCGGGCTTATAGGAGCCTGACAAAGTCTTGTCTCTAATTTGTCCTTTGCCATACCCTGACAGATTGAATCCCAAACGCCTTAGTGTTCTCCTATAAATTTTATTACCGCCGTAATTATTACCGTGGTGACAAAGTTACAAATTATAATTTTATTATTCAAATAATAAAATACTCCCGGACGCAGACACACAATAAACACGCGGGGGTGTACGTTATTATTGGTGCCGGCTTATTTGCGGCGTCTTGAAAATTGAATATCCAGAGGAAACAAAATATCGGACATAGAAATAGATGGTCGACGGCGGCTTTGTTGCTTGTGCCGGCGATTGTCGCACTGTTGCCTCTGTTTGTCGCCGCGCAATATTACAATCCGACAATCACGCCTCCCCCTCCCGCCGCATATCCTCCTGCCGCACCGACGGCCCCGGGCGATTCTGTCGCTCTCCCCTTCCCTGTGGGCGAGACTGTGCCGCGCGGATACGAGGAATTGCTCGAGGATGAATTGGCCTACGACCTTTCCACCCCCTCGAACATAAAGACCACGGCGGAATACGACCCCGCCACGGGATATTATATTGTACGCACGCGCGTGGGCGATTTCGACATCGCCACCCCGTTTATGCTCTCGCAAAGCCAGTACAACGACTGGCAGCTGCGCCGCTCGCTCCAGCAGTACTACAAGGAGCGCAACATGGCCCTTATGGAGAAAAAGGAGAAGGAGCCGTTCAATATCCTCGACATGAATTTCGCCCTCGGCCCTCTGGAAAAGATTTTCGGCCCCGGCGGCGTGCAACTCCGCACACAGGGCTCGGTGCAGGTGTCGACAGGCATCAAGAGCAACAAGACCGACAACCCGTCGCTGTCGCTGTCGTCGCGCCGAAAGACGTATTTCGACTTCGACCAGAAGATTCAGGCAACGGTGAACGCTTCGGTGGGCAACCGCCTGAAATTCAACATGACATACAACACCGACGCTACGTTCGACTTCGATTCCAAGAACCTGAAACTGGCCTATGAGGGCGAGGAGGACGACATCGTGAAGTCAATCGAGGCCGGCAATGTGTCGATGACCACCGGCTCGTCGCTCATCCGCGGCTCCACGGCTCTGTTCGGTATCAAGGCCAAACTGCAATTCGGCAAACTCACCACCACGGTGCTTGTCTCGCAGCAAAATTCAGAATCGAAGACCGTAAGCTCGAAAGGTGGCGTGCAGACAACAAAATTTACTGTCAACGCTGACGAGTACGACCAAAACCGCCACTATTTCCTGGCACACTTCTTCCGCGACAACTACGACCGCTTTGCCTCGCGCCTGCCATACGTGTCGTCGGGCGTCAACATCACGCGCATCGAGGTGTGGGTTACTAACAAGAGCGGAAAATTTGAGCAGGCCCGTAACCTTGTGTCGTTCATGGACTTGGGCGAGGCTTCGGTGCTCGCCAACTCATATTGGACGCCCAACCCGGCTCTGCCCAACCCGGCAAACGCATCAAACAACCTCCTCTCGGTAATAAAGACCGACTATCCCGACGCCCGCGACATCAACCGTGTCACGCAGGTGCTCGAGCCTCTCTCCGCTTTCGGCATCGAAGGCGGCAAGGACTATGAAAAGGTCGAGTCGGCCCGCCTGCTCTCGTCCAACGAATACACGCTCAATTCCACGCTCGGATACATTTCGGTGAAGAGCGCGCTCAATTCCGACGAGGTGCTTGCCGTGGCTTTCGAATACACCTACAACGGCCAGGTCTACCAGGTGGGCGAGTTTTCGTCCGACATCACCACCACCGACCAAGCCCTGTTTGTGAAGATGCTCAAATCCACCACCCTGTCGCCCAAATTGCCGACATGGGACCTGATGATGAAGAACGTCTACAACCTCGGCGGCTACCAGATACAGAAACAGAATTTCCGTCTCAACATCAAATACCTGAGCGACACCACAGGCACGCAAATCAACTATCTGCCCATCCCCGGCCTCAACGACAAGTCGATTTTGCAAGTGATGAACCTCGACCGCCTCGACTCCAACCAGGAGTCGAACCCCGACGGCTTCTTCGACTTTGTCGACGGCTACACGATAATTCCGTCGACGGGCAAGGTCATTTTCCCCGTCGTGGAGCCTTTCGGCGAGCATCTTGCCGCAAAAATCGGCAATCCGGCCATAGCGCAGCAATATGTCTATCAAGAACTTTACGACTCCACGCTCATTGTGGCGCGCCAGTTTGCCGACAAGAATAAATTCATACTCTCGGGTGAATACCAGGCCTCGTCCGGCTCGCAGATTCGCCTCAACGCCATGAATGTGCCCCGCGGGTCGGTAATAGTCACCGCCGGCGGCGTCACCCTCACGGAAAATTCCGACTATACCGTCGACTATTCGATGGGTATCGTAACAATTACCAACCAGTCGATTATCGACTCGGGGCAGAACATTTCGGTTACGCTCGAAAACCAGTCGCTCTTTTCCATGCAGCGAAAGACCCTGCTCGGTCTCGACATGCAATATAAATTCTCAAAGAACCTCAACATCGGGGCAACCCTGCTCCATTTCTCCGAAAAGGCTCTTACCGAGAAGGTAAACATCGGCGAGGAGACTGTAAACAACTCCATGCTCGGGTTCAACCTCGCATGGAACCAGGAATTTATGTGGCTCACCAACCTGCTCAACAAGATTCCCACCGTCAACGCCACGGCTCCATCAAAAATCAGCCTCACGGCCGAATATGCCCAACTGCTTCCACACGCCCAGAAATCGGGGTCGAACAAAGGCTCGTCGTATGTCGACGACTTCGAAGCCACACAGACGGGCATCGACCTGCGTTCGCCCTATTCATGGTTCCTGGCATCCACGCCTTACGACCCCGGCAAAGACGCACTATTCCCGGAGGCCGCGCTCAGCAACGACGTGGCCTACGGCAAGAACCGCGCCCTGCTCAACTGGTACTACATCGACCGCCTTTTCACCATGCGCAACTCGTCGATGGCGCCGGGATATATAAAGAGCGACCTCGACCAACTCTCCAACCCCTATGTCCGTGAGGTTACATCGCGCGAAATATTCCCCGGACGCGAAATCACCTATGGAGAGTCGTCGACAATACAGACACTCAACCTCTCGTTCTATCCCACCGAGCGCGGCCCTTACAACCTCGATGCCAAAAATATCGACGACACCGGCGCACTGCTCACCCCCGAAAAACGCTGGGGCGGCATCATGCGCAAGATGGACAACACCAACTTCGAGCAGTCAAACATCGAATACGTCCAATTCTGGATGATGAATCCCTTCCTCGACCCCGAAAACCCCAACGAGGAAGGCGGCGACCTGTATCTCAATTTCGGCGAACTCTCCGAGGACATCCTCAAAGACGGCCTGAAAAGCTACGAGAACGGCATTCCCGTCGACGGCAACGACCAGTATCTCACCGAGACAAACTGGGGACGCGTGTCGAAACAGAACTCCCTCACCTACTCTTTCGACAACGCCACCGGCGCGCGCTTGCGACAGGACGTAGGTCTCGACGGCCTCCCCAACGACGACGAATTCACATTCCACTCATACCAAGACTACCTCGACCGCCTGCGTCAGAAACTCTCGCCCGTAACCATCGAGCAGATGCAGCAGGACGCTTTCTCCCCCTTCAACGACCCCGCCGGCGACAACTACCACTTCTACCGTGGCTACGACTACGACGACCAGCGCCTCGGCGTGCTCGCGCGCTACAAACGCTACAACGGCGTGGAAGGCAACTCCCTGTCGCCCGACGATGTAGCCGAGCCCCTTTACCAAAGCGCCCGCTCTGTCCCCGACGTCGAGGATATAAACCAGGACAACACCCTCAACGAATACGAACGCTACTTCCAGTACCGCGTGTCGATTCGCCCCGAGGACCTTGTCGTGGGCAAGAACTACATTACCGACAAGCAGACATCTGTCGTGCGCCTGCGCAACGGAAAGGACGGCATAGCCGAATGGTTCCAGTTCAAGATACCCCTCCACGACTATGAAAAGGTCGTAGGCTCCATCAACGACTTCTCCACCATACGCTTCGCCCGCATGTTCATGACCGGGTTCAAGAAAGTGACACACCTGCGCTTCGCCACCCTCGAGCTTGTCCGCGGCGAATGGCGTCCCTACGACTTCAACCTCAACAATCGCGGCGACGCCCCGGCCGAAGGCCAGCTCGACATCTCTGTGGTAAACATCGAGGAAAACTCGCGCCGCGAGCCGGTGAACTACGTTCTCCCCCCGGGAGTGACCCGCATCTCCGACCCCGGACAGGCGCAAATCGTACAGCTCAACGAGCAGTCGATGTCGCTCAAAGTCACCGGCCTCCAGCCCGGCGACGGACGCGGCGTGTACAAAAACACAATGCTCGACCTGCGCAACTACAAACGCCTGCAAATGTGGGTCCACGCCGAGCGGCTCATCGACGACGTGACCAACCTCCAAAACGGGCAACTCTCCATCTTCGTGCGCCTTGGCTCCGACGTGAAAGCCAACTACTACGAATACGAGATTCCCCTCGAACTCACTCCTCATAAGACCGACTATTCCGACTCGCCCACCGACCGCTACATCGTATGGCCCGAGTCGAACCGCCTCGACTTCAACCTCCAATCGCTCGTCGACCTCAAAACCGAGCGCAACCGAGCCAAGCGCAACGAGGAAGCCGGCGTGGGATTCGGCACCATCTACACCGGACGCGACCCCGCCAACGACCGCAACCGCATGGCCGTGCTCGGCAATCCGTCGCTCTCCGACGTGCGCGTAATCCTCATCGGCGTCCGCAACAACGCATCCACCGTAAAAGCCGGTACTGTATGGGTCAACGAACTCAAAGTGACCGACTTCAACGAAGCCGGCGGCTGGGCGGCAAAGGCCAACATGAACCTGGCCATGTCCGACATTGCCACCCTCAACGTGGGCGCGCACATAGAGACGGCCGGATTCGGCTCCGTCGACCAGTCGCTCAACGAACGCCGCCTCGACGACTACGAGCAATACAACGTGGCCATCCAGACCGACCTCGGCCGCTTCCTTCCCGAGAAAGTGAAACTACGCGCCCCCGTCTACTATTCTGTATCCAAGGAAAAGACATCGCCCAAATACAACCCCCTCGACCAGGACGTGCTGCTCAAAGACGCCCTCGACGCGGCCGCCGACAAGCAAGAACGCGACTCCATCACCGACTACGCCGTGGAGCGCACCACCATTCAGAATTTCTCGCTGTCAGGTCTCAAATTCGACATCAAGAGCAAGAACCCGATGCCCTGGGACCCCGCCAACTTCACCATCAACTTCTCGTTCTCGAAACAGACGAAGATGGACCCCACCACCGAATACGAATACACCAACGACTATCGCGGCTCGTTCCAATACTCCTACACCCCCTTCATCAAACCGCTCAAACCCTTCGGCTGGATCAAATCGAAGAACAAGAACCTGAAATTTTTCAAGGACTGGGACATACAGTGGCTGCCAAACAACATATCGTTCCTCACCACCATGTCGCGCTACTACTACGAGGAACAGACACGCTCCGAAACCGACGTAATGTTCCAGCTGCCCGTGTCGGTATCCAAAAATTTCCTATGGGACCGCCAGCTGGCCGTGACGTGGAACCTAACCAAGTCGCTCAACCTCTCGTTCTCGTCCAACACCTCTGCCCGAATCGAGGAAACTATGGGCGCAGTGAATAAGAAACTCTTCCCCGACAAATACGAGCAGTGGAAAGACACCGTATGGTCGTCGATTCTCTCGATGGGCACACCCTGGGCCTACAACCAGACGTTCACCGGCTCTTACAAGGCTCCATTCAACAAGATTCCCGTGCTCGACTTCATCACGGCCAACGCATCATACAACGCCACCTACCGCTGGGACCGCGGCGCCACCATCGACGGCGTGAAACTCGGCAACTCCATATCCAACCAGGCTTCATGGAACCTCGACGGACGCCTCAATTTCGAGTCGCTCTACAACAAGATTCCATTTGTGAAAGATGTGCACAAACGCTTCGGCGCATCGGCATCGCGTCGCGGCTCGTCGAAAGTGACACGCAAGCCCCGCAAGTTCGACCGCACCTTCGCCCTCAAGCCCGACACGTCTATCGTAATCAAGCACAACCTCCGCACCAAGAAGGTGAAAGTCACGGCCAAAACCGTCGAAGACAAGCCATTCCCGGTGAAGACGCGCGTAATCGACGCAAACTCAATCGAGGTAATAACCCGCGGCGACCAAGACATCAAATTCTCAATTCTCGAATTGCTCAAAGACGAGAAGCCGCTGTGGCGCGACATTGCCGAATATGCCACACGCGTGCTCATGTCGCCGCGCAACATATCCGTAAAATACCGCACCACCAGCCAGCTGTCGCTCCCGCTCTTCAACCCCGAAATCGGCAACATCTTCGGCCAGTCGAAATCATACGGCCCCATGGCCCCCGGCCTGGCATTCGCCTTTGGCTTCGAAGGCGGCGAGAACTACGTGAACAAGGCCCTCCAACGCGGCTGGCTCATCACCGACGACGGACAGACATCGCCGGCGCTCACCACACGCACCAACGAACTCAACATCGAGGCCACCCTCGAGCCCTTCAAAGGATTCAAAGTGCAGCTCACCATGAACCGTACCGACAACCGCTCGCGCTCGATGCAATTCATGTATGCCGACATGCCCACATCGCTCTCCGGCTCGTTCACCATGACCCACTGCGCCCTGCTCACAGCCCTTGGCTCATCCAACCCCGACGACGGTTACTACTCCGCGCCTTTCGACCAAATGCTTGCCAACATCCCCGTGGTGCGCGGCCGCGTCGAAGGCCAATACGCAGGCTCGCGCTATCCCGACACCGGATTCCTCAAAGGCTCGCCACATGCCGGCCAGGTGTTCGACCCAGCGGTCGGCGGCGTAAGCGAGACATCGTCCGACGTGCTAATCCCGGCCTTCGTCGCAGCATATACCAAACGCGACGCACGCAAAATCTGGCTCAACCCGTTCCCGTCGTTCTCGTCAGTGCTTCCCAACTGGCGCATCACCTACGACGGCCTTGTCAACCTCGGCGGCATGAAAAAAATCTTCAAGTCGTTCTCCCTCAGCCATGCCTACAACTGCACCTATGCCGTAGGCTCATACTCCTCATTCCTCAACTGGATTTCCGACGGCGGACAGATGACCGGCTTCACCCTCGACGAAATCACAGGCCAGCCCATACCCTCGTCGCCGTTCAACATCTCGTCGGTGGCCATAACCGAACGTTTCGCACCCCTTATCGGCGTGAACGCCACCATGCAAAACAACCTGCAATTCAACGCCGAATACCGCGACCAGCGCACACTCACCCTCAACTCCTCGGCCGGGCAAGTCGTGGAAGCCACATCGCGCGGCATCACCGTAGGCGCCGGATACAAAATCGTGGGCTTCAACACATTCCTAAAAATGAAAGGCTCGCAGCAAGGTGTCTCCAACGACCTCACGCTCAACGCCGACTTCTCGATACAGCACAACCAGGCCCTCATCCGCCGCATCGAAGGCAACTACACCCAGCCCACATCGGGCACACGCACGCTCGGCATCAACTTCAACGCCTCCTACGTCCTGTCGAAGCGCATCACCGTGGCCGCCTACTTCGAGCACCAGGTCAACACCCCCTTGGTCACCACCTCCTCCTACCCCACCACCAACACCGCCTACGGCCTCACCTTCAACCTCTCCCTCTCCCGATAGCCCCCGTGCCCGCGCAGCCCTTGTGCCCGCGCTTTCAAGCGCGCGGTAAATAATAAAATAATCAAAAAGCCATGAACACACGCGAAGAAGCCGAGCAGAAAGGAATCCCTCTTGCCGAGACAAAACAAAACATGCTTCGCCGCTGCATGAGGCACGATTATTCACGCCGGGGCACCTATCTCATCACTATCGTTGTGGCAAACCGGCAACCCCTTCTTGGAAATCTCATATGCGACGACAATCCTCGGATTATCCTTTCCACGTTGGGGAAACACATCTTCGACGAAGAAATAAAAAAGATTCACCAACACTACCCGGCTATCGAAATATGGAAAACATGTATCATGCCCGATCATATTCACATGATTCTGCGCATCAACGACACATTGCCCGACAACGCGCACTTAGGTGTTGTGATACGCGGATTCAAAGCCGGGTGCACAAAGGCTTACCGGGCATTAACAGTTAATGACGGCAGCCTGTTTGAAGAAGGCTACAACGACAGAATCCTAATCGAAGACGGCCAACTCGACCGGTGGAAAAAATATATTTCCGACAATCCTCGTCGCCTTGCGCTTAAACGCCGAAATCCCGATCTTTTCAAAGTAAGGTATAAAACTCGGATTCTAAACCGGGATTGCGATGTCACCGGCAACATATTCCTTATGGATATTCCCGACAAAATGGCTGTTATCGTCCATCGCTCCGACAGCGATAAAGAATTTGCGGCTAAAAAAGAGCAATGGCTGGCTTGCGGCGCACGAGGCGGAGTGCTTGTAAGCGCAGCAATTTCTCCTCGTGAAAAAATTGTCCTCCGCGAGGCAATGAATCGTAAATATCCAATCATTCTTTTGCGGGAAAACGGTTTTCCGCCTCTATACAAGCCATCCGGAGACGCTTTCGACGCCTGTGCCCAAGGCTTGCTCCTGCAAATCAGCCCTTGGCCGTATCACTCGGCGCGCAAGCCAATCACACGCGCGCAATGCCTTTTCCTAAATCAAATGGCCGAAGAAATAGCGGCCGGCAATCCTCGGCGATAAATCGCCGGGCACGGTGGCGCTCTTGTGCCCGCGCTTTCAAGCGCGAGGAGAGCCGGAGGGCGGGGCGCTCACGTAGCGGCTGTAATAGGTCATGATCAGAGAGGTGACGGGCAGGGCTATTATCATGCCGATTATGCCCAAGAGGCTCCCCCACACCGACAGGGCCAAAAGTATCACTGCCGGATTCAAGCCCATCTCGCGGCCCATGACATGAGGCGTTATCACATAGTCGCACACACACTGGCTCACGACATAGACAAGCGCGCAATTGCCGAGCATAGGCAGGAATTCCGCTCCGCCGCCCAGCGAGTAGACAAGGCAGATGGCCGTGACGGGTATTATCGTCACATACTGAAAATAAGGTATCATGTAAAGCACTCCCACAAGCAGGCCCATCGGGATAGCAAGCGGCAATCCCACGATAGAGAAACCCGTGCAGTAGAGCACCACGGCGCAAAGAGCCACGACGCCTTGCCCGCGGAAATAGCTGTTCATGCTGTGCGACACATCTGAAAACACGGTGATGAACCTCTCTCTATATTTATAAGGAGCTATCTGTTTGAACCCGCGCGCTATCTGCGGATAGTCGATAAGAATAAAAAGCACATATATTATTGTAAGCAGCCACGAGAGCACGCCCAGCAACACATCGAGCGACTCCTCTATTATCGACGAGCCGCCGTCGATTATCGCCATCAGCCTGTCGCCGGACAGGTACGAATGCAGGGCGTCGGGGTTGAAATATTTGTTGATGAAATCCACCACCCAGCGGTAGAGCGGAGGCATCTGCGTCTTGCCGGAGCTCACGTCATGGAGAATCTTGCCCAGCTCGTTTAACTCGCTTACCACCGACGGCAGAAAGAGATACACTACAAGCCCTATCGCCACTACAATTTCAAGCAGCGTCAGCACCGACGGCAATGTGCGCCCTTTCAGATGAGTGACACGACGGTTGAACTCCACCACCGGCTGCAAAAGATAAGCAATGAAGCAGGCCACAAAAAACGGCAGGAGCACCCGGCTGAGATAACGCACGAGCAATATCAGCAGCACTCCCGCCGCAACGCCTATTATAAGATGCATTATTCGGTCCGATGTCCAGTATCCTGTTTTTCCAGTCGCCATTTTTAAGTTTTTTTATAAATATTAACAACCGCACAGGTCTTATAGTTCGCAAAAAGGCGCGTGCCTCGCGGCACACGCCTTTCTGTGGATGTCGATATTTTCACATCCAATTTTATCCGGTAGAAAAAACAGATAAAGGTGTTTATTTCAATGTGAAGCGAGCCGTGGACACTTCCGCGCTGTTGGGGCCGACCATAAGGTCGAAATCGCCGGGCTCGTTCACGAAATCGAGATTGAAATTATAGAATTTGAGCATCTCGGGAGTGACGGTGAATGTCACGTCGCGGCTCTCGCCGGGGGCGAGGGTGATGCGTTCAAAACCTTTGAGTTCCTTAACCGGACGCGACACCGAACCAACGAGGTCGCGGATATAGAGCTGCACGGTCTCGGTGCCTTCGCGGCTGCCCGTGTTCTTCACGGTAACGGTTGCGGTGAGCGAGCCGTCGCCGGTGAGCGTGTTGGCCGAGAGGCGCACGGGGCTGTATTCGAAGGTGGTGTAGCCGAGTCCGTAGCCGAAGGGGTAAAGCGGCGTGTTGGGCACGTCGAGATAGTTGGAGCGGAATTTTACAAAACCTTTGGCATCGGCAGCGAGCGGACGGCCGGTGTTGAGGTGGTTGTAATAGATGGGCACCTGACCGATCGAGCGGGGCATGGTGGCCGTAAGGCGTCCCGAGGGATTCACGTCGCCGAACACAACGTCGGCTATGGCGTCGGCAGCCTCAGAGCCGCCAAACCATACGTTGAGGATGGCGGGCACGGTTTCAGCCTCCCACGACATCACGGTGGGGCGGCCCGAGAAGTTGAGCATCACCACGGGCTTGCCGGTGGCCAGAAGGGCCTCCATAAGGCGGCGCTGGGTAGCGGGAAGCTCGAGCTCTGTGCGGCTCGACGATTCGCCGGAATATTCGCTCGACTCGCCCATGGCGGCTACGATCACGTCGGCATCGGCCACTGTGGCCAGAGCCTCGGCAAGAAGCTCTTCCTCGCTGCGGGGGTCGCGCATCTCGCGGCCAAACATCGTGGCGTTGGCTTCGAGCACGGGATCCGATTCAAGATTGGAGCCTTTGGCATATACCACCTCGGCTTTGTTGCCTACGGCGTCTTTGATGCCTTCGTAAAGCGATTTGTAGCGGTCGAAGTCGGCGGCCACGCTCCATGTGCCGGGCATGTTGGCGCGAGTGTTGCCAAGCGGGCCCACAACGGCGATTTTGCCTTGTTTTTTCAAGGGCAGGATGTCGCCTTCGTTTTTGAGAAGCACAAAAGTCTCGGCAGCGATGCGACGGGCTTCGGCGCGGTTCTCGGGAGTGTAAAGCTCGGTGGCCTCACGCTTGGGGTCGGCATACTTGTAAGGATTGTCGAAAAGGCCAAGACGATATTTAGCTTCGAGGATGCGGCGCACAGCGAGGTCGATGTCGGCCTGCGACACCTTGCCTTCGGCAAGCGACTTGCCCAGAGTGCCGAGGAAACCGTCGGCCACCATATCCATGTCCGTACCGGCTTTCAGGGCCAGGGCCGACACATCCTGAAGGTCGCCCATGCCATGGTCGATCATTTCGGCGATAGCAGTGTAGTCGGTCACGACAAAGCCGTCGAAGCCCCATTTGTCGCGGAGCAGCTCGGTGAGCAACCAGTGATTGCCTGTGGCAGGGATACCGTCGACGGTGTTGAACGATGTCATCACCGAACCGGCTCCGGCCTCAACGGCAGCCTTGTAGGGAGCGAAATATTCGTTGAACATGCGGCCGCGCGACATATCCACGGTGTTGTAGTCGCGGCCGGCCTCGGGAGCGCCATAGAGGGCGAAGTGCTTGACGCAAGCCATGATTTCGTCGTCGGCTGTCAAGTCGCCCTGATAGCCTTTCACCATAGCCTTTGCTATCTCAGAACCCAGATAGGGGTCTTCGCCGTTGCCTTCCGACATGCGGCCCCAGCGCGGGTCGCGGCTTATGTCGACCATCGGGCTGAAAGTCCACGCGATACCGGAAGCCGATGCTTCCTTGGCGGCTATGCGAGCCGACTTCTCGATGGCGTCCATATCCCACGAGCAAGAGAGCGCCAAGGGTATGGGGAACACGGTCTGGTAGCCGTGAATCACGTCCATGCCGAAAATCAGGGGAATGCCGAGGCGGCTTTCCTCAACGGCCACACGCTGGAGGTCGCGGATTTTGGCTGCGCCTTTTATGTTGAACACACCGCCGACCTGGCCTTTGGCCACGCGCTCGCCGATATTCGAGTTTTTGGCCTCTCCGGTCACGATGTCGTCGGAGGCGGGCAAGTTGAGCTGGCCCAGCTTTTCCTCAAGGGTCATCTTGCCCATGAGTTCGTCGATAAAGGCGTTCATCTTGGCCTCGTCAACGGCGGCATTGGCGCTTATCGCTCCTAAGGCAAGAGCGCCTGCCGCAAAAATAGATTTAAGTTTCATATGATGTTAGTTGGGGAGTTGTCAGTTTGGGAAGTTGGGGAGTTGGGGAGTTTTTAGGAGTCATAGGCTGCCTATGAGTCCTAAGAAGCCTATCAGTCGTTAGTAGCGGTGCTTGTTATGCCAAGTTTTTTCAGGCCTTCCTGCACTTCGGGAGCGCCCATAAACAGACGCCAGAGCAGACCCGAGCGGTGGTTCTCGATCATCGGGGCGATAGTGAGCTGGTCGATGGCGAGATAGCGCGGGAGCGTCCACTTGTCTTGTTCGGAGAATGCGTCGTAGAATCCGTATTTGCCGCGAATCCAAGAACCCATCTCATAGAAATGCTTGGCTGCGCGGAGCGATTCCTCGGGAGTGTAAGGCATCGACGACAAGGCGGCGGTGGGAGTAATCACGCCCACATCCTCGCCGGGGCGGTGTGCCATGTATCCGCGAGTGGAGTAGCTTGCGGTGAGACCCCAGCAATCTTCGCCATAGCCTTTGAAACCCTTGGGATTGGCCTTGCAATAATTGTAGTTTATAAGGGCATGGTTGCGGTTGAGCTGCCAGTAGTCGGCATATTGGTCTTTAAGTCCGCGAGGGTCGAGAGCTATCCATGAGTAATGTGCCCAGAAAAGCGGACCGCCCATCTCCTCTGCTCCGTTGTGTTTCAACACGAGGGGATAACCGTAGGCCTGCTTGTCGGAAACGATGTTACCGGAGCGGTTCCAGCCCTTGTGCCATGCCTCGGGGTTGATGGGGTGAGTGGGCGAGGCCGCGCCAAGGACATAAGTAATGAGGCACTCGTTGTAGCCTTCGAGGGGGAAGTTCATCTCCCAGGCATAGTCGGGCGACCAGTGCCAGTAGAGCACGTCTTTGCCGTTTTGATACCAGTCATATTCCATCTCGCGCCAGAGCTTATCGATGTCGGCGGCCACGCCTTTCTCTGTGTCGTTGCCGTCTTTGAGATACTCACGGGCGATGAGCAGGCCCGACATCAGGAATGAGCTTTCCACAAGGTCGCCGCCGTTGTCTTTCTGGCCAAAAGGCTTTGTCTTGCCGGTGTTGCCGTCGATCCAGTGGCTCCACACACCGTGGTAGCGGTCGGCCGAGCCGAGGAAATCGACAATCTTGCGCAGACGCGCCGTGCCTTCCTCTCGGGTGATGAAGCCGCGGTCCATGGCGGCCACTATGCCGGCGATGCCGAAGCCGGAGCCGCCGGTTGTAACGATATTCTTGTCGTTTTCAGGATAATCTCCGTCGAGGTGGATGCGCTCGGGGGCAAGGCCGGAGTTTGGCTCGCCGCCGTCCCAGATATAGTCGAATGTTGATTTTTGAAGGTAATCGAGAAATTCATCCTCGGAATTGAAATCCGACGGATATGTCGTGTTCTCTACAACAGGCTTGTCGGTGCTGTTGTCGCCGCCGGTGGTTTCATGACCACCCGAGCACGCTCCAAACAGCATTGTGCCGGCAATCGCGGCAAAATTCATTGTGATTTGTTTTACTCGCATGATTATATAACGGTTGAAGGTTTTGATTTATTGTTTTGTCTGCATAGTCACGCGGGGCGATTTTCCGCCCTCGCCTATCGCCTCGATGGCATAGTAATAGTCGGTGTCGCGGTCGAGGCCCCGCATGTCGTAGAAGTTTTCGCCAATCACGGTTATAGCGTTGTAGAGTTTATCGGGAGCCGTACCATAATATATATTGTAGCCATATGCTCCGTCGGAAGGCTTCCAGGTGAACATCACGTCGCGCCGGTCGTCTTTCGACCGCACCGCGCGCGCTTTCTTCGGGGCGGCGGGAGCCTTGGCCTCGGGGTCGAAACCGAATACGCGCAGGCCCGAGAGGGCAAAGTCGCCGGCGGGCATGTGCACGTTTTCAAGGCGCAGATAGCGGGCACGCAAGGGGGCGGCAAGCTCTATATAGTCGTGGGGAGTGTCGGTGTCGGCCTCGCTTTTATCCACAACGAGCGTCCAGTCCTTGCCGTCGGGAGATGCCCACAGGCGGTATTGATGGTAGATGTCGTCGGCGCGGTCGTATTGGTTGGCGTTGTGCTCATAATAGTTGACCTGCACGGCACGTACATCTTTGGGCGAGAGCATGTCTATTTCAAACCATTCGCCGGGAGCGCCAGAGCTTGCCGCCCAAAACGAGCGCATATTCTCGTCCACGGCGTTTTCGGGTGCGTAGATGCTGTCGGTCGACGACGCTTTCACGGGCTTGCCGTAGGACAGGAGCATCCATCCGGCATGACGCGCCTCGGGGTCGGCGATGTCGCTGTCGGCATTGAGCGTGGGATAGTCGCCATAGGCCGCCGAGGAGTACATCACGCCGTCGGCGTCGAATCCCGCCGGATAGAGGCCTATACGGCGTTCAAACTTGTATTTGTTCGACAACATGCAGGTCGACACATGCCAGTAATTGCCCTTTTGGTCGCGGAATGTGCCGCCGTGGCCCGAGCCGCGCACATATCCTCCGGGCTTGTAGCTCATCGGGTTGTGACGCTGGTAGGTAAACGGGCCAAGCGGAGAGTCGGCCACATACACGCCGTCGGCATAGGTCTTGAACTCGGTACCGGGCGCGCCATATTGCAGGTAGTAGCGACCATTGTGCTTGGTCATTGCCGCGCCTTCGGTAAAGGGCGGCAAGGTGGTGGTGTCGTCGTTGTTCATGCCGAAGCGTTCCCATCCGTGCTCGTCGGGGTGAAGCATGAGCAGGTCGTGAATTTTGGATACGGGGTGGAAGTCGTCGCGGCTCACTTCCACGCCTTTGAGCGGATATTCGTTGGACGATCCGTAGTAGAGATAAAGGCGCCCGTCGTCGTCGAGGAAAAGCCAGGGGTCCCACGAAGGGAGCGTGTTACGGTCCACGGCCCTGCGCCAGCGTCCGCTTTTGGGGTCGGTGGTCCACCACACGGGCAGGCCCTCATAAGTGGAGCCGGTGTAGAACAGGGTGTCGCCCACCACGAAAGCGGCCGGGGCGCACTGGTCGTCGTCGGCCGGGCGGCGTTTGAACGATGCACGGGCAAATTCCCATCGCGAAAGGTCCTTGGAATAGTGGAAGCCGTCTTGATTGGTCGAGAACAGGAACACTTCATCGCCGTAGGTCACGGCCATGGGGTCGGCCGACGAGCGGAAAGCGCCTCCGGCCTGCGAGTTGGCATTGTAAGGCTCGAAATTGTAGGATATGTTGAGCGGATTGCAAAATGTAGAGGGCGTATAGTTGTCGGGGTCGTACCACTCGGTGGCCACGGCCTTGCGGCGACGCTGCACATTATCGCGGCTGTCGGGCTGCATCGTCACGGCCACATCGAGGTCGTCGAGCCCGATGGTCATGTCGGCAAATTTCATGCCGGGATACCAGACGTAGAGCCGGCGGTCGTGCGGCTCGCCCTTGATACGGAAACGTCCGTTGGCATCTGTCTGCGCATGTATCGGCGAGGCAAACCACATCACAGTGGCTCCTTCGAGGGGCTTGCCGTCGGCATCGGCAACGGTGCCCTCCACCATGCGGCTCCGGCTCACGGGTATGTAGTAGTCGCTCACCTGGCCTTTCACCACACGCACAGAGTCGGCTTCGGCCGATGCTCCGCACAGAGCCAGTATGGCGGCAAAAATATACTTTTTCATGATATGTACAGATACAATACAGGCTCCCCGCAGGCCGGATACGGCCTCTCGGGAAGCCTGTAACTGTTAGTAATTCAATGTAGTGTAGGGCTCGTCTTTGAGAGCGGGAGCCAGGTCAAGCTGGGCGAAGGGCAGAGGATAGTAGGTCTTTGCTTCTGTCCATCCGGCGGGGCCGAGCACCTTGGCGGCCTGGCCTGTGCGGATAAGGTCGTTGTAGCGTTCGCCCCATTCGCAGCAGAGTTCCATGCGGCGTTCGTCAAGAATCTGGTCAACAGTCACGTTGGTCAGTTCGGGCATCTGCGCACGACGGCGCACGCGGTTGAAGGGGGTGTCGCCGTTCTTGCCCTGGCGCACGAGAGCCTCGGAGTTCATCAGCAGCACTTCGGCAAAGCGCAGGATGCGCACGTTGTTGTTGCTGCCGTAGGTGTTGCGGCCTTCGGTAAACTGGCTCAGGGGCACATAGAATTTGCCGTTCCAGCAGTCGGTGTTGTTGGGGTTGCCGTTGCGTCCGATTTTGTCGCCTGAGGGCTGGATTTCGTCGGCGTTGAGGAAGGATGTGGTGGTGCGGATTGTCTCGCCGCGGCCATAGGCCCAGTCGCGGAACGATTTTTCGTAGCCCACGAAGTTCCATCCGCCTGAACTTTTGAGGAATGTGTTGTCGTTGGAGATGTTGGGGCCTGCGCAGTTGAAGAACTGGTCGACGCCTACATAGTCGCCCGAGCCCATGCCGAAGTCGGTGGCCTGACATTCCATGAGGGATTCCTTGCAAAGTTTTCCGGGAATCTTGAACAGCTGGTAGTAATCGGCGTAAAGGTCGAATTTGCCGGAACCGATTATCTCGTTGGTCAAAGTCTCTACCTTGGCATATTCGCCCATGTTGAGATAAATCTTGGCGGCAAGATGCTTGGCAGTCCAGCGTGTGAGTGCGCCGGGATGCTCCATCTGGCCGGGGCAGGCGTCGGCGCAGTCGGTGCCGGCGGCTTCGAGGTCGCGGAGCACATATTCGTACACCACGTCGCGCTTGGAGCGGCGAAGGTCGGTTTGGTCGTTGGAGTCGATGATTGTCACGTCGCCGAAATACTGTGTGAGGCGATAGTAGGCATAGGCGCGCAGGATGAGCACTTCTCCGCGGTAGGAGCGGTAGGTGGCGCGCTGAGCGTCGGTAGTGAGATGTTCGGCGTAGGAATCGAGCGATTCGAGCGCGGAGTTTGCGGTCTTGATAATTCCGTAGTACTGGTTCCACATTTCGTTGAAGCCCCACCACGAGTTGTTGTATTCATATTTGCGGCCGATTGTTACTACTTCGGGCTGGTCGTCGACACGTCCCGACCATACGTCGCCGTCGCGTATCACGGATGCAAGATTGATAATCCAGTGCATGCCGCCGGTGCGCAGCTTGGCATACACGCCCGACACGGGCTGGTACATGTCGTCGGTCTGGGTGAAGTCGACGCTTTCCTCGGGCACTTTGTTTTCAGGCTCGATATCGAGATAGTCGCAGCCGGTGAGACCTGTGGTCAAAGCCAGGGCGGCCGCCGCCATCATTATCTTGTTAAATGCTTTCATTGTTTTCAGTTTTGGATGTTAAGGTTAGAATTCGATCTGCAAGCCGAATGTCCATGTCGAGCTGAGGGGGTAAACCTGTGTGTCCCAGCCTTCGGGATCGGTGAGTTCGGGCGAGAAGGAGTTTGCGCTGAAGAATGAGCAGGGACGGTCGGCGTTGACATACATGCGCAGCGAGGGCATTACGTATGAACCCATTTTGAGGTTGCGGAGGGTGTAGCCGAGGGTTATGTTCTGGATGCGGAAGAAGTCGGCGGATTCCACAAAGTAGGAGTTGGTGGATGTTGCGGACGAGTTCACATTCCAGCCGCGTGTGAGGGCGGCGGCGGAAGGATATTTGTTGGTGGAGCCTTCGCCGGTCCAGCGGTGTTCAAACTGGTCGTGGTCGAAGTTGTAGTTGGACTGGGCGTAGCGCAGCTGACGCTTGCGGTTGAAGAGTTTTGCGCCGTGCTGTCCGTAGGTGGAAATCTCGAAGTCGAGGCCTTTCCATTGGAATCCGGCGTGGATGCCGTAGGTGATCGAGGGCAGATATGAGCCGAGGCATTTGCGGTCGGCGCCGGTGATTGCGCCGTCGCCGTCTACGTCTTCGTAGATGAAGTCGCCGGGTTGCAGGCCGTTGGCCACGGCCACGGGGTCGGCTGCGCATTGCGCCTCGTTTTGATATACGCCGATCACGTTGTAGCCATAGAACGAGTTCATGCGTTTGCCCACCATGTTGATGGTCTTTCCGCCGAGCACATAGGGCTGTCCGCCAAGTTTCTTCACGCGGTTGCGGAGTGTCGACATATTGAATCCTACGTTGTAAGCGAAGTCGCCCACGCGGTCGTTCCAGTCGATTGTGAGGTCGATACCCTGGTTTTCGATTTCACCGTAGTTGCCGGCGAGTGTCTTGTTCTCGAAGGGGAGCAGCGGGGAGATTACGGCGTTGGTGGTTTCACGATAGAAATAGTCGAAGTCGACATTGAGGCGGCTGTTGAGGGCCTGGTAAGCGAAGCCGACATTGGTTTCGGACACTACTTCCCATTTGAGCCATGAGAAATACACGTTGTTCTGGTAGCCTTGGATTATGTTGTTGCCGAACACGCCCGAGGCGCCCATGCCTGTGGTGATCGAGGCGAAACCGTCGGAAGCGGCCACGTTGTCGTTGCCGAGGCGGCCCCAGCTTGCGCGGAGTTTGAGGAAGTCGACCCAGTTCTGACCTTTCAGCCAAGATTCATTGGAGATCACCCATGCGCCGCCGACAGAGGGGAAGTAGCCCCATTTTTCCTGATATTTCGACGTACCGTCGGCACGCATCGTGAACATGAGCAGGTAGCGGGAATCGAAATCATAGTTGAGTCGGGCAAATACCGACTGGCTGCAGAAGCGTGAGCCGCCGTCGGAAGCGCGGCTTGTCTCGGCATTGCCTTGACCGATATACCAGTATTCAGGTTTTTCGGTGGGGATGTCGTTTACCGAGCCGCCGAGGTAGTCCCAGCGGTCCTGGCGCATCGAGTAGCCCACCATGGCGCCAAACGAGTGGCGGTCGATTTTCTCCTTATATGTGAGCACGTTGTCCCACACCCATTTGTTGTACTGTGTGCGTGTCTTTTTGAGCGACGAGTTTGCAGCCTGCTGGCTGTTCGACACATAGTAAGGAATGGTCACGGTGCGTCCGTTGATGGCAGAGAAGTCGTAGCCGTAGCTTGTGCGGAAGTTAAGTTTCTCGGGAATAAATGTGAAGTCGGCGAAGAAGTTGGTAAGTGCCTGGTAGTTCTCGTTTTCGGCATTGTAGTATTTTGCCGTGGCAACGGGGTTCTTGAAGTTGGCGGTGTAGCCGAGGTCTTCGGGCGAGGCGAATTTATCGGGATAGGCGGTTTCGTTTCTCTCGTCCATAGCAGGCATAAGCTGGGGCATGTTGAAGGCTGTCTGCCAGGCCGAGTTGTTGGGGAGCACCTGCTTCGATTTTCCGAACACGCCGTTGAAGCCAACTTTGAGCCAGTCGGTGGCGTCGTAGTCGAGCTGGGCGCGGAAGTTGAGGCGGTTGTAGCTGTTGTCGGAGTCAAGGATACCGTCTTGATAAAGGTAGTTCATACCAAGCGAGTAGGTGGCACGCTCGCTGCCGCCGGCTATCGACAGGCCGTGGTTTGTAACCATGCCTGTGCGCAGAAGCTGGTCGTACCAGTCGGTGTCGGCGTTGAACGAAAGGTCGCTCATGTTGCCGCCGTAGCGGTTGATGGATGCTTCGAGATATGATTTGTAAGCATCGGGGTTAGCCTCCATGAGCATGGTGGCATACTCGTGGGAGTTGGCCATTTTGAGCACGTTGGTGGCTTTTGAGAAACCGACATAGCCGTTATATGTGATTTTGGCTTTCTGGTTCTTGCGGCCGTGCTTGGTGGTGATAATCACAACGCCGTTTGCGGCCTTCACACCATAGATGGCAGCCGAGGAGGCGTCTTTAAGAATCGACATTTCGGCAATATCGTCGTTGTTGAGGAACTGAATGTTGTCGTAGAACACACCGTCGACAACAAACAGAGGGGTGCTTGCCGAGAATGAGCCCACGCCGCGGATTTGCACCTTGGGGGAGTCGCCGGGCGTACCGGAATTAAGGATATTGACGCCGGGCACTTTGCCGGTGAGCGCGCCCATAGGCGACGAGGTGGGGATACCGGCAAGGTCCTCGCCTTGCACCACGGTGATGGGGGCTGTAAGGTCTTTGGCCTTGGCTGCGCCGTAACCGATTACAACCACTTCCTCAAGCACCTGGTTGTTTTCCAAAAGTGTCACATCCACTGTCTTGCGGCCTGCCACTTTCTGGTCCTGGCTTACGAAGCCTACATAGCTGAACCGGAGCGTGGCGTCGTCGGGAATCCTGGCAAGCGTGTAATTACCGTCAAGGTCGGTTGTCGTGCCCATGGTGGTGGAGCCCACTACCATGACTGAAACACCGGGCAGAGGCTCGCCCGTGTTGTCAACTACTTGTCCGGTCACGTTGGCCGCGGCCGCTGCGAAACATGTGACAAATGTCAACAGCATCGCAAAAAATAGCTTTTTCATGCTTTTTGATTTAAGTTAAAAAATATTGTGATTTGCTTGTCTATGTTAAAAATTCGACGGGGCAAAGTTAAATTTATTGAATTTCGGGTGCAAATTTCCGGCTACTACATCATTACGTCAGCCAATACATCCACTACGCCATTACTACGTCACCATCATTTATTCAATTGTAGCTCAATAAATTATTTTAACAAAAAATTTGTATATCACTTTTTTTATGCCTACCTTTGCCCCGTACACTGTTTTTAACACTATTACCTGAAATCTCATGCCTAAACAAGCCGTAATATTGCTCTCGATGCTTTGCGCTTGCCTGGATTTTGCCTTCGCCGCACGCTTCATGCCGGTGCTCACAAATTTCCCCATGGCCCAATTCGAGGCCCAGAACTGGTGTATCACACAAGACGAAAACGACATAATCTATGTAGCCAACAACGCCGGCATCCTGGAATACGACGGCACACGCTGGGAGCTTACGCCCGTTGAAGGCGAAAGCGTGGTGAGGTCGGTACACGCCGAGGGCGACCGCGTCTATGCCGGAGCGTTCGAAGAATTCGGATATTACAAACGCGACGAATTCGGCATCCTGCGCTACACATCGCTTAGCGACTCCATCGACGGATTCCGGTTTGAGAACGAGGAAATATGGGGAATTACCCGCTGCGGCAATATCCTGTATTTCAATTCTTTCAAGACGGCCTTTGCCTACGACGGACACTCGGTAAGCATCGTCGGCTCCGGCCAAAACCTGCGCCCGCTCTATATCTTCACCGCAGCCGGAAAGCTATACGCGCAGATGGTGGAGGGGGGAATATATATCCTCGACAACAACAAGTGGCGCGAATTATTCAGCCGCGACGCCACCGGGGGCGACAATGCCGTGGCAATAATGCCTCTTGCCGGAAACGGCGGCCTGCTCGCCTTCACCGAGCACTCGGGTATTTTCCTTATGAGAGACGGATGAGAGACGGCAGCCTCTCTCCATGGCCCACCGACATAGACAAAGCCTTGCGCGACCACCGCATCAACCGTGTGGCCGCAACACGCGACGGCCTTCTATGGATCGGAACTCTCAGCGGCGGCATCTACACCCTCGACAAAAACGGCCGCCAGCTCTACCACTACGACATGGACTACGGCCTGAACAACAACTCGGTGCTCGGGCTATATGCCGACAGCAACGACAACATATGGGCCTCGCTCGACGACGGCCTCGCCTTAATCCACCACGGCTCCCCCGTGAAAATGCTCACCGCCGGAAAGACCGACCCGCGACTGGGCATGGTCTACGGAATCGGCCGGATAGGCGGCGACCTTTGTTTTGCCGCAAACCAGGGCTTCTTCCGCCTCGAAAGCAACACGGGCCTGCTCTCAGAGCATCCGGGACTGAGAGGCCAAAACTGGGACATCTCCTCTTTCGACGGCACCTCATTCGTGGCCAACAACATTAACACATATATATACGACCGCGCCGGAAACGAAAGCATCTACCCCGACAACTCCACCGACATTGCCCGCGGACGAGTCAACGGGCGCGACATCCTGGTGCAAAGCTCCTACCACTCCCTGCGCATTTTCACGCTATCGCCTGCCGGAGGCTGGAAGTTCAGCCATGTTGTCGAGGGATTCGGAGCGCCGGTACGCAATGTGTCGGTCGACGCAAAAGGAAACATATGGTGCGCGCACATCAACCGCGGAATCTTCCAAATCCGGCTGTCCGACGACCTCTCGCACATAGAGTCGCAAAAATATTATCCCACCTTGTCCGCGTCGTCACGCCGCGGAGATTTCTCAATAATGACAATCACCGGCGAGACTTTCTTCACCGACGGCGACTCCCTGTATGTGTTCGACCGGCAAAACTCGTCTTTTTCGTCGGCTCACCCCATAAACCGCGACCTCCCGCATGTCAAGGACATATGCTCGGCCACGGCAGTAAACGATACCCTCTTCTGGCTCGCGACCTACGACTCATACACCCTCGCCGAATACTCCGACGGGCATTTCAGCACACGCCTCTCAGTGCCCGTGGCTTTGTTCCCGAGGCGCAACAACCGCACCAACGGAAAGGTGTTCGTCGACACCGACGGCACATCATATCTGGCGCTAAACGGCACAGTGGCGTCTGTCGACCGCGAAGCGAAAAGCAACCTTAGCGTAAAACGTCCCGTCCTGGCGTTGTCGCGCGTGGAAAGCCGCTCCGACGACTCTATCTCTTACTATCCCCTAAACCCGGAAAACATCGCCGAGATAAGCAATAGCGTCAGATTCCTGTTTTCATACCCGGCTTTCGAAGGCGAACCCACGCGATTCTATTTCTCGCTCGCCCATCGCGGCGACTCAACAACAAGGGTATCGGACGCGCCCGAAACATCATACCTGAATCTCAGCCCCGGAGAATACACCCTCACTGCCCGGGCCGAGGACGACACCCACGGCGTGTCGAACACCGTGGCCTACCGCTTCCGCGTGCCCACTCCCCTGCCCCTGCGCTGGTGGGCTATAATGCTTTATGTCATTACAATCATAGCCGTGGGCTACATCTTCTCACATATCAGGGTCAAATACAGGCTCCGGCACCAAAAACTGGAATTCGACGCGCGCCATGCCGAGCAGCAAGCACTCATGCTCGAGCAGCAGCGCATCATCGCCGAACAAAAAACACGCCTGCTCGAATCAGAACTCACATCCAAGAGCAAGGAGCTGGCCTCAATGGCCCTGAACGTCACCTCGAAACAACAGGTTATCGACTCTCTGCGACAGTCGCTCAACGACCGCCGCCATTCCTACGGCTCCGACACTCGCCTGGCCTCGGAAATGCTTCGCAAAATAGAGTCGGAAAACACCAACAGCCGCGAATTCTGGTCGGTATTCGAGCGAAACTTCGACCTCATCCACGAGCATTTCTTCCGCAACCTCCGCGCCCGTTACCCGGCCCTCACCCCCGGCGACCTGAAATTCTGCGCCCTGCTCCGCCTCAACCTCTCCACAAAAGAAATCGCCGGATTCACCAACCTCACAATCCGAGGCGTCGAAACCGCCCGCTACCGGCTGCGCCGCAAACTTGCCCTACCCGAAGGCACCTCGCTCGTCCAGTTCCTTATCAGCTTCAACGACAGCGACCCTGAAAATAAGAATAAAGAATTACCCCCCCCCATTAAACAATTATAATTCAATATACACCAACAAAAACACCTTATAACTCTTCCCTTATAGCTTATCCCGGCATATAACCGGCATATAACAACAGTTTTTTCACTTTTAACGTTTATTTGCGGCCCTGTAATAATTTTATTTTGTAACTTTGCGAGTTATTTCGACAAAGCGCACCGCGCCGTCCACATCTAATCCGATAACGAGCCGCATTTGAGAAAGATAACAATATACATCATGGCTGCGATCATCGCCCTGGCGATGACCGCCGGCTTTGCATCGTGCGGCACCGGACGCGCCGCGGTGAGAAACAATTCCTCCTACCGCCCCGCATCCGACTCAATTCCACTCGCTTCCGACGACCCTATCCGCAACTATATCGATTCGCTCGTCGCCCCGCCGGCCACTGCCCCCGACACCATTGCCGACACAGCTTCCGGCCTTCCCGAGCCTGTGGCCATGCCCGACTCGCTGCTCGCCGCCGCCGACTCCCTGCCGGCCGACACCACGGCATCAACCCCGAAGAAAAGCCGCATTGTCCGCCAAAAAGTCGACCTTGACGCCGCCGTCGAGTTTTCCGCAAAAGACTCAATGATTGTAATTCGCCGCGACTCAGCCATGATGTTCGGCCAAAGCTCCGTGTCCTACGGCGACATAAAACTCGACGCCGACAATATCGACATGGACCTGCGCAACAACACTGTGTTTGCCGTCGGCACCACCGACTCGCTCGGCGACGTCACCGGCAAGCCCATATTCAACGAAAGCGGCACCGACTACGAAGCCGCCACCATGCGCTACAACTTCAAGTCGAAAAAAGGATTCATCACCAACGTCGTGACCCAGCAAGGCGAAGGCTACCTCACCGGCGGCACCACCAAGCGCGACGACAACGAAGACTTCTATATACGCGACGGACGATACACCACCTGCGACGACCACGACTGCCCCCACTTCTACTTCCAGCTTACAAAAGCCAAAGTGCGCCCCGGCAAAAACATCGTAATGGGCCCCGCCTACATGGTGCTCGCCGGCCTGCCCCTGCCCCTGGCCGTGCCGTTCGGTTTCTTCCCGTTCACCGACAGCTACTCCTCGGGCGTGATCGTGCCCACATTCGGCGACGACTACCAGCGCGGATTCTACCTCCGCGACGGCGGCTACTACTTCGCCATATCCGACAACATGGACCTCGCCCTCACCGGCGAAATATACACAAAAGGCTCGTGGGGCCTGCGCGCGCAATCGTCGTATGTGAAACGCTACCGCTACAACGGCTCATTCAACATCTCCTACCTCAAATCAATCTACGGCGACAAAGGAAGTCCCGACTACTCCGCGCAGACCAACTTCCAGATCGTTTGGAGCCACTCGCAAGACGCCAAGGCCAACCCAAACATGAACCTCTCGGCCTCCGTCAACTTCACCACCTCGGGCTACACCCGCAACGACCTCAACTCCTACTACTCCAACGCTTTCACCGAAAACACCAAAAGCTCTACCGTGAACATGACCTACCGGTTCCCCAACTCGAAATGGTCGCTGTCCACAACCATGAACATAGCCCAGCGCACACAAGACTCAACACTGGCCGTGTCATTCCCCAACATTACGGTGTCGATGAGCCAGCTATACCCCTTCAAGCGCAAAAAAGCATCCGGCGACGAACGCTGGTACGAAAAAATCAAAATATCATATAACGGGCAGTTCCAGAACTCGCTCACAGCCAAACAAAACGAGTTCTTCAAAAAATCGCTCATCAAAGACTGGCGCAACGGCATGAAGCACTCGCTGCCCATCTCTGCCACCTTCAATGTCTTCAAATACATCAACATCACCCCCGACATCCGCCTCAACGACCGCATGTACACCTCCAAGGTGCGCCGCCACTGGGACGAAGTGCGAGGCGTCGAAGTGTGCGACACGGCCTACAATTTCTACAACGTGTGGGACTTCCAGGCATCCCTCTCGCTCGACACCAAAATCTACGGCTTCTTCCAGCCCCTCCCCTTCCTCGGCAACAAGGTGAAGATGATACGCCACGTGCTCACACCCACAGTGTCGTTCTCGGCGTCGCCCGACTTCGGCTCGTCATTCTTCGGCTACTACGGCTCCTACGAGCGCCCCATGGCCGACGGCACACGCCAGAAACACACCTACTCGATGTTCCCCAACTCGCTGTTCGGCGTGCCAACGCAAGGCAAAAACGGGTCGATATCCGTGTCTCTCGCCAACAACCTCGAGATGAAAGTAAAATCCGACGCCGACTCCACAGGCGAAAAGAAAATATCGCTCATCGAAAACCTCTCCATATCGCAAAGCTACAACTTCGCGGCCGACTCCCTGCGCTTCTCCGACATCAACACATCCCTGCTGCTGCGCCTCACCAAAGGCTTCAACCTCAACCTCAACGCCACCTGGGACGTCTACACCTACGCCCTCAACTCCTACGGCTCGCCCGTGCGCGTCAACAAGCTCCGCATAGCCTCCGGCAAAGGCTTCGGACGCCTCCGCTCCACCGGCACATCGTTCAGCTACACCTTCAACAACGACACCTTCAAGAAAAAGAAGGACAAAGACAAAAACAAAGACAACAATAACACCTCCGACGACGGCAACCCCTCGCGCTCCCAATCGACACGACGCAACGACGACGACCAAGCCGCCGATCAGGAACTCACACCCGAAGGCTACGTCCGCTGGAACGTGCCCTGGAGCCTGTCTGTAAACTACTCCATCAAC
Source organism: Muribaculaceae bacterium (assembly GCA_009775125.1). Lineage (GTDB taxonomy): Bacteria > Bacteroidota > Bacteroidia > Bacteroidales > Muribaculaceae > CAG-873. The sequence continues at coordinate 83,140 of VSPD01000004.1, forward strand.
TACGGCTACGGCTCGTTCAACAAGCAAAAAATGGAATACGACAGCCGTATCACCCAAAACCTCAGCTTCTCCGGCAACCTCCGCCCCACGGCCAACTGGAACTTCTCATTCTCGGCGTCCTACAACTTCGACACACACAAACTCGCCTACATGAACTGCAACATCTCGCGCGACCTCCACTGCTTCACCATGACAGCATCCTTCGTGCCCGTAGGCCCCTACAAAAGCTACAACTTCCACATCGCCGTGAAATCATCCCTCCTCTCCGACTTCAAATACGACAAGCGCTCCAACTCCCGCAACGGCGTCACCTGGTACTAACCGACCCTCGCCTTAAATCGACCTAAATCGACTTAACTCGATTTAACTCGATTTAAATCGAAATTAATCGTCTTAAATCGAAATTAATCAACCCTTAAATCCTACACACCATGCCTGTAAAAATAAATTCCACATCAGGCTATCTTTATCTTGACTCGTGGGTGCTGTCTTCAATCCTCCATCTGGGCACCATTGATTTCTGCAAGCGATTTCTAAACAATACCAACGACCCCGGCGGACGACAATATGCGCAAATGATCCAGGCCGCGCGCTCCGCACCGGCCAACATAGCCGAGGGCTCGTCGCGCAGAGACACATCCAAAGAAACTTTCATGAAATTGACAGACGTGGCACGCGCCACCATTAGCGAACTTGCCTACGACTATCTATCCATAATTTTATCCGAAAACCAAGTGCCCTGGGAAATGACCGATACCCGGTGGCGTCAAATACATGATATTCGCCTGACTCGTCCTATATATTCCAACAATCTAATGCACGATGTTGGCGCGCACATTCTTACACAGAAAAGGCTTTTCGATCCTTGGCTGCAATCCAATGACAAGATGGTGGTTGCCAATGCCATGCTCATTATTTGCGGGCGCATCGGCAAAATGATAAAGCGGCAACTTGAACAAAATCTTGCCGAATTCAGCCAAACGGGAGGATTCACCGAAAATCTCACCACCTTGCGCATCGAGACACTGAAAGACAAAGCCCGAAATGAAGGCTCTCCCTCATGCCCAAAATGCGGCAAGCCCATGCTGAAACGCACGGCAAAAAAAGGCCAAAATGCAGGCTCTCAATTTTGGAGTTGCAGCGACTATCCCAATTGCCACGGGACACGCCCCCTCTCGACCTAACTCGATTTCCCTCGACCTAATTCGATATATCTCGATATAAATCGATTTCTCTCGATTTAATATTTCACATCCCAGAGGTAGAGGGCGTGGGCGGGCATGGATGTGCCGGCGGCGCAGCGGTCGAGGCGGTCGAGGATGGCGATGACAGCCTCGGGTGCCATCTTGCCGCGGCCCACGTCGACGAGGGTGCCCACCACGGCGCGCACCATGTTGCGCAGGAAGCGGTCGGCTGTGATTTCAAAGTACCATAGCCCGGGGCGTTCTTCCACCCAGCGGGCAACGCGCAGGTCGCAGATGTTGGTTTTTACTTGTGTGTGCAGTTTAGAGAAAGAAGTGAAGTCGCGCCGCCCAAGGAGCAAAGCGGCCGCGCGGTTCATGGACTCGAAGTCGAGGCCGGCGGGAGCCTGCCAGCACAGGCGGTGGAAGAATGCGGTCTTTTCAGTAGTCACATAATAGCGATAGGTGCGCTCGGTGGCGTCGAAACGCGCGTGTGCGTCGTCGGCAACGGGCCACACACGCTCCACGGCTATGTCGCGGCCCACCATGGCGTTGAGCCGGCGCACGATATCGGCCGGCAGAGGCTCGCGGACATCGAAATGCGCCACCATGCAGCGGGCGTTCACGCCCGTGTCGGTGCGCCCGGCGCCAGTCACGCCTATTTTCTCGCGCAGCAGTTTGCCCAGGGCATCTTCAAGGACACCCTGCACCGTGGGGCCGTTGGGCTGTATCTGCCAGCCCACATACGGCGCCCCGCAATATTGCAACTGCATGAAATAGCGCATTATTAATTACGAATGACGAATGACGAATGACGAATTATGAATGACTAATGACTAACACAGAAATTAGTCATTAGTCATTCTTCATTCGTAATTACTTTTCAAGATATGTATATCCGAACAGTCCCGATTTGTAGGTCGACAGGAAATCGCGGCCTTCTTCGGGCGATATCTTGCCCTGCTTCATAGATGCCGTTACCCACATCTCCACGTTGCGAACAAGCCGCTTGGGATTAAACTGGACGTATTCCAGCACGTCGGACACGCGCTCGCCCTCGATGGTCTGGTCGATAGTGTATCCGTCCTTGTCGACACGCACATGCACCACGTTGGTGTCGCCGAAAAGATTGTGCATGTCGCCCAATATCTCCTGATATGCTCCCACGAGGAACACGCCGATATAATAAGGCTCGTTGGGACGCACAGTGTGCACCGGCAGCGACGACGACACCACGTCGGGCGTGGATATGAAATGGGCAATTTTGCCGTCGGAATCGCACGTTATGTCCTGAATTGTGCAGGTGCGCGTGGGCTTCTCGTCGAGGCGCGCTATGGGCATGATCGGGAAAATCTGGTCGATCGACCACGAATCGGGCAGCGACTGGAAGAGCGAGAAGTTGCAGAAATATTTGTCGGGCACCATGCGCGAGATTTTGCGGAATTCCTCGGGCGCGTGTTTCATCGACGAGGCTATGTCGCCCACTTCGCGGGCCACGCTCCAGAACAGTTTCTCGATCTGGGCGCGTGTGCGCAGGTCGAGCATGCCGAGCGAGAATCGGTCAAGCGCCTCCTCGCGTATCTGCAAGGCATCGTGCCACGACTCGAAGATGCGCGGAGCCGAAAGTTTGTCCCATATCTCGTAAAGCTCCACGGCAAGCTCGTGGGCGCCTTCGGGAAGCTCCTCGTTGTCGCGCCACGAGGGCAGCGACGTGGTTTCGAGAGCCTCGAAGATAAGGATGGAATGGTGGGCCGAGAGAGAGCGTCCGCTCTCGGTGATGATGTTAGGCTGTTTGAGGCCGTTTTTTACGCACACGTCGACAAGCGACGACACGGCATCGTTGGCATACTCCTGGATGGAATAATTCATCGAGCTTTCCGACGCCGACGACCGGCTGCCGTCGTAGTCCACGCCAAGGCCGCCGCCGATGTCGACAAAGTCGATATCGAAGCCCATCTGCGAGAGCTGCACATAAAATTGCATGGCCTCGCGCAGGGCGTTCTTTATCAGGCGTATCTTGGTAATCTGGCTTCCGATATGGAAATGTATCAGTTTGAGACAGTCGACAAGATTCTGCTTCTGCAAAAACGCTATGGCTTCGAGCAATTCCGACGAATTCAAGCCGAATTTCGACGAGTCGCCGCCCGATTCGGCCCATTTGCCGGCTCCGGTGCTCGACAGCTTGATGCGGATGCCGATATTTGGCCGCAGCTTGAGCCGTTTCGAAATCTCGGCGATGAGTTGCAGCTCGTTGAGTTTTTCCACCACCAGATAGATGTTGCGGCCCATCTTCTGCGCCAGCAGGGCAAGCTCGATATAGCTCGCATCCTTGTATCCGTTGCAGATAATAAGGGCGTTTTCAGAGATATTGGTGGCGAGCACGGCATGAAGCTCGGGTTTCGACCCGGCCTCGAGGCCGATGTTGAATTTTTTCCCGTAGGTCACTATTTCCTCGACTACCTGCCGCATCTGATTCACCTTTATGGGGTAAATCAAAAAATTACGGGCTTTGTAGTCGTATTCCTCGGCGGCACGCTCGAAGCAATGCGAAATTTTTTCGATACGGTTGTCGAGTATGTCGGGAAAGCGCAGAAGCACGGGAGCGGTGATGTCGCGCAGTTGCAATTCGTCGATAATCTCTTTTAAATCGACGTGCGCGCACCCCTCGCGGGGGCACACCGTGACATGGCCGTTATCGTTAATCGAGAAATAGTTACGGCCCCAACCTTTAATATTATAAAGCTCGGCACTGTCGTCAATACGCCATTTTCTCATTATCCGGTGGTGGTAATTAGTCGTTGGTAATCAGTCGTTGGTAATTAGTATCCTGTGTAAGTCTGGGGCGAGAGAGCGTGGAGCTCGGCGCGCACGGCATCCGACACCTCGAGGCTGTCGATGAAGGCGGCGATGCTTTCGCGTGTCACGCCGGTATTTACGCGTGTAAGGGCTTTGAGAGCCTCGTAGGGGTTGGGATAGCCCTCGCGGCGGAGTATCGTCTGGATACCCTCGGCCACTACGCTCCACATGGCTTCAAGGTCGGCGTCGATAGCCGTGCGGTTGAGAAGGAGCTTGCCAAGGCCCTTGCGGGTGGAGGCAATGGCGATGAGGCCGTGGGCAAGAGGCATGCCCACATTGCGGAGCACGGTAGAGTCCGTGAGGTCGCGTTGCAGACGCGACACGGGCAGCTTCTGGCTCAGATGGCCGAGCAGGGCGTTGGCAATGCCGAGATTGCCCTCCGAGTTCTCATAGTCGATGGGGTTCACCTTATGAGGCATGGCTGATGAGCCAACCTCGCCGGCCTTGATTATCTGCTTGAAATAATCCATCGAGATATACATCCACATATCGCGGTCGAGGTCGAGGATTATCGTGTTGATACGGCGCAGGGCGTCGAAAAGCGCGGCCAGATTGTCGTAATTGGAAATCTGAGTGGTGTATTCCTCGCGCTCGATGCCAAGTTTCTCGTTGAGGAAATTGCGGGCGAAAGCAGGCCAGTCGACATTCGGATATGCGGCACGGTGGGCGTTGAAATTACCCGTGGCGCCGCCGAATTTACCAGACACCTTCACAGCGTCGAGGGCTGCAAGCTGCTCCTCCAGACGGTAGACAAACACCATGAACTCCTTGCCCAGGCGCGTAGGCGACGCAGGTTGGCCGTGAGTCTTGGCAAGCATCGGCACATCCTTCCATTCCTCGGCGCGGGCGCGAAGGTCGTCGATGAGCGACACCACAGCCGGACGGTACACCTCGGCAAGAGCGTCGCGGATGCTCAAAGGCACAGCCGTGTTGTTGATATCCTGCGAGGTAAGGCCAAAGTGGATAAACTCCTTGTACATGTTGATGTCGACCGACACATGCAGGGCGTCGAACTGCTCCTTGATGAAATATTCCACAGCCTTGACGTCGTGATTGGTCACAGACTCTATCTGCTTCACGCGGGCAGCCTGCTCCACGGTGAACTGGCGGTAGATGCCGCGAATCACCTCCTTGTCGATTTCACCGAGCGCCGGCAGCTGCGGCAGCCCGAGTTCGGTGAGGGCTATGAAGTACTCAATTTCGACACGCACACGGTATTTTATCAGCGCATATTCCGAGAAAAACTCGTCGAGACGCTCACACTTCGAGCGGTAGCGGCCATCGACCGCGCTAATTGCCGTCAAGCTGGTAAGTTCCATTATCAGTTTCGTTTCAAGTTAAAAATCAAAGTGCAAAGATAAGCAAAACCCACCAATTACAATTCCATTTTTTATGTTTTTTATCCACACATCAAAAAATTATCCCCAAAATTTCATTATCCCGATATTTTACATTACCTTTGCAATTTGAAAACCAACCCCCGCGAATAATAAAATCACAACATAATCAATGGAAACCCCGAATCAAAACCCGACGGAAGAAAAAGACCTCATCCAGTCTGCAAAAGACAACAAAAAGACAATCATCACTGCCGCTATCGCCGTAGTAGCCGTTGCCGTCATCGCAATAGTATGGTTCCTTGTTAACCAGAACGGAGCAAAAGACGCCGACGAAGCAATAGCCCTGGCCGACATCGAGCAGAACGACTCCACAGCCCTCGCCCTCTACAAAGACGCAGCCAAACTCGGCCACGCCTCCGGCAACCGCGCCAAACTCAACGCCGCCATCGCACTCTACAACGACGGCAAATACCAGGAAGCCCTCGACTACCTCAAAGACGCATCCGTAAACTCCGACATCGTAGAAGCCGGACAATACTCCCTCATGGGCGACTGCTACGTCAACCTCAAACAAAACGCCGAAGCCCTCAAAGCATTCGACAAAGCAATCTCCGCAGCCGACGGCAACCCCCAGATCGTGCCCTTCATCCTCGTCAAGAAAGCCAACATCTACCGCGCCGAAGCCAACTACAAGGACGAAGCCAAGGCTTACGAAACAATAATCAAAGACTATCCCGAATACGCCCAGAGCCGCCGCTTCGACATCCGCGCATATGCCGAACGCGCAAAAGCCCAGGCAGGCGAATAACATCAAGCCTCATTAAAGACCTTAAAGTCCTTAATGACCTTAAACCTTATCAAAGGGCTTTGAGAGCATCCGCCTCTTAAAGCCCTTATTTTTTCACCCTCCCCAACTCCCAAACTCCCCAACCAATGGACTCCCGCCTTACCGACCTCGCGAAAAAACCCATCGGACGACTCCTGTGGGATTACAGCCTCCCGGCCGTGGTAGGCATGGTAGTAATGTCCCTCTACAACGTAATCGACCGCATATACATAGGCCGAGGAGTAGGAGCCGAAGCAATATCAGGCCTCGCAATCACATTCCCCGTGATGAACCTGTGCGCCGCCCTGGGCGTGCTCATAGGAGCCGGAGCATCGGCACGCACATCCATAATGCTCGGAGCCAACGACCGCCGCGGAGCGCAACTCGTGCTCGGCAACTCACTCACACTCACACTCGTGATAGGAGTAATCTACATCAGCGCATTCGCAATATTCCTCGAGCCAATCCTCCGCGCCTTCGGAGCATCAGACACCACACTCCCCTACGCATTCGACTTCATGGCATGGCTCCTCCCCGGCATGATGTTCACCAACCTCGCATTCTCATTCAACAACATAATGCGCGCCTCCGGCTACCCCGTCCGCGCCATGTTCACCATGATCATCGGCGCCCTCCTCAACATAGCCATAGCGCCAATATTCATCTTCGCCCTCGGCCTCGGCATAAAAGGCGCCGCCATAGCCACCGACATCTCCATGCTGTGCTCCGCCATATTCGTCTTCGCCCACTTCATGCGCAAAGACGCCACCGTGCGCTTCACACGCGGCATCTACCGCCCCGACCTGCGCATCATTGCCGCAATCATATCCATCGGCGCCGCGCCCTCGCTCGTCAACGCCGCCGCATGCTGCATCAACATACTCATCAACCGCTCCCTCGTCGAATACGGCTCCGACCTCGCCGTCGGCGCCGCCGGAATATTCACCACCTACGCCTCGCTGCTCACCACCATAGTACTCGGCATCACCATGGGCATGCAGCCAATCGTAGGCTACAACTACGGCGCCGGCCACTACCACCGCCTGCGCCACACCCTCTGGCTCGCCACAGCCATAGCCACGGCAATCACCACCGCCGGATGCCTCGGCGGCATGCTCATGCCCGTAACAATAGCAAAAATATTCACCGTCGACCCCGGCCTCATAGCCGTCACATCCCACGGCCTGCGCCTCGCCATGCCAATGTTCTGGATGGTCGGATTCCAGATCATATCCACAACATTCTTCCAAAGCATCGGCAAAGCATGGAAATCAATAATCCTCAGCATGGCCCGCCAGGTAATATTCCTCATCCCCCTGCTCATGATACTCCCCCGCCACATGGCGCTCGACGGCGTATGGACATCATTCCCCGTATCCGACTTCCTCGCCACCGTAGTCACAGCCACACTCATCGGCTGGCAGCTGCGCCACCTCACACCACCCCATCCCATCGAAAAATGACAACACTATACGCCACCGACCTCGACGGCACACTCCTTGGAGCCGATGCCCGCCTCTCACCCTACACCGTCGCCGAATTCCGCCGCCTCACAGCCGCCGGCGCCAACATCACATTCATCACGGCACGCACCCCCGCCACCGTCGAGCCAATCATGGCAGAAATCTCTCCGCGCATCCCCGCCGTAGTCATGACCGGAGCCGCACGCTGGGACTTCCCCTCACGCTCCTACCAACACGTCACCTACCTTCCCCCCGTCCATGCCCGCGCCATCCTCGACGCCTGCCACGCCACAGGCGTCAACCCATTCATCTACACCCTGCCGCGCGGCACCAACACCATCGTCGTCTACCACAACGCCCCCCTCCTCACCCCCATCGAACACAGCTTCGTCACCGACCGCACCCTCAACGACCTCAAAACCTTCCACCTCCACACCCCCGCCCCCGCAGGCTTCGAAAACGAAACCGTGCTCTTCTTCGCCATCGGCACCCCCGACAGCATCGAGACCACATGCCAAGCCATCCGCCGGGCCACACCCTGCGACGCACGCTGGTATCCCGACACCTACAACCCCGGCCTCGCCCTGCTCGAAGTATTCGCCCCAGGCGTATCCAAAGCCCAAGGCCTCCTCGAGCTCAAACGCATCACCGGGGCCGACCGCGTCGTGGCCTTCGGCGACAACCTCAACGACATGCCCATGCTCCTTGCCGCCGACGAAGCCATCGTCGTCGACAACGCCCACCCCTCCGTAAAAGCCATCGCCACCCGCATCATCCCCCCCAACACCGCCGACTCCGTCATCCGCCACATCGCCGCCGACTACCAATAAAACCACACCTACATGTAAGAATCCACCCGGTAGGAACACAAATCCTCCGGATTGTGATTATATTTTTGAGGGTGTATCAAAATACCAAACAGTAGGGACGCACGGCCCGTGCGTCCGAGAAACCATATTGGTAATTGATTGATAATCAATTGTTAATATGCAGACGCACGAGCCGTGCGTCCCTACAATCTCGGCATAAACAGCTTTTTGATACACCCACATTATATTTTTCACAATCCGGAGGATTGTGTTCCTACATAATTGATTCAAAATTATTGGTGTCCGATAAAAATTGCAACCCTTTATCGGCAAGTCGAAATTCAGGAGCACGAAGCGGCAGAGCCGCTTAATATGGTAGGCATGGGCGAAAGCCCATGTTATGATGAATAGCAGATATTCGACTGCGGCCGCAGTCGAACTTGCGTAAACCAACTAAACACGGGCTATTGCCCGTGCCTACCATATTCGACCGCGACTGCGGTCTGCATTTTCTTTTCAAATATGTAATTATATCTCAAATTGCCCGGATATTTGAGTTGATTTATCAATCTGCAGATACAATTCCTGAAATATGGGTGCGGTGGGTATCAAACAAAAATTCCCTGCCGGAGGGGACTCGCGGCAGGGAATGGATATAGAGAGTTGAGAGATGTGCGGTAAGCGACGGAGTAGATGTTATTTCGCTACGTTGAAGATAACGATGCGGTTCCAGTTGTTTTCGGGATAGGGCTGTACGGAGGAGCCTTCGGCCTGTACGGAGAGGCGGGCGGCGTCGATGCCGTATTCTTTTACGAGCATGTCGGCAACGGCCTGGGCGCGACGCTGTGAGAGGCCCATGTTGTAGTTGGAAGAACCGGTGTTCTTGTCGGCGTAGCCTACGATTGCGACATTCTGGTCGGGGTTGGCCTGCATCCACTGTGCGATGTTGTAGACGTTGACTTTTTCCATCTTGGAGATTTTGGCGGAGTTGATGGTGAAGCGTACGGTCGACATAAGAGGAGCGGGTTCTACAACTACGGCTTCGGCTTCTACCACTTCGGGGCAAGGAAGCTGTGCTTCGGCAGCGGCGAGGGCGGCTGTTGTGCCGGCGAGGGCGCCACGGAGGTCGTTAACCTGGTTGTTGAGGTCGTTGATGTAGGCGGTGTAGTCGCAGGGGTTGTACGACTTGAAGTCGCGGCCGCCGATGGTGAATGTGAAGCCGCCGATTGCGCTGAGGGAGATGTCGACGGGGTCGCCGTAGGCGGTGTTGTTGAAGTTGTCGCCTGCAAACTGTGCGCGGCCTTCTGCGAAGAAGTCGACATATTTGCTGAGGCGGAAGCGGAGCTGGATACCTGCCGACACGGGGAGTGTCCACTGGTTTTTCTTGATTTTGTTGCCATCTTTCACGATGTTCTCGTTAGCTGCGTCGAAGTCCCAGGAGAATGCGCCGCCGATACCTGCGAAGGGAATGATGGAGAATGTACGTTCGGGGTTGACGCCATGGAATGTGTTGAACATATCCCACATGATGTCGGCGTTGCCGACTACATATTTGGCGCGGCTGAATTTCCATGAATCCCAGTGCATCGAGCCGCCCATGAATGCCATGCGCCAGCCGATATAGGGAGAGAACCATTTACCGAAGCCAAGGCTGTAAGTGGCGGTCATATGGTGTTTTTCGTCTCCGTTGGGTTTGTAGAACTCGACAAAGGGGGAATTGATACCCGCACCTACCTGGATAAACCAGTTGTCACGTTTTGTTGTGTAATAGTGGGTCTTGCAGGGCATTTCGGCAATGACTGCAATGACTGCTGTTTCTTCAACGACAGCGACAGTTTCCTGTGCTTCGGCATAGCCTGCGGCGCAGCCAACGGCTGTGGCGACGATGAGGCCTTTGAGTAGATTTTTTTTCATAACATTCGTTTTTTAGTAAATAGTTGAAATGATAACAACTCCGTCTTTAAAATTGTTTAAATCATCTTAATGATTTTAACTTTAACCGCTTTTCAGATGCAAATTTAAGAATAAATTGTTAATTTAACAAAATTTGTAACAGATTGGAGTGTTAAAGTTCAGACGGATCGATTGTGATGTCGATCGAGCGGGTGTGATTGGTGTTGACGAAGGTGAAGCGCAGGCTTGTGCCGGTCTCGGTGCACAGGGCGGAGAGCGTGGAAAATGACGGGTCGGTCCTGATTGCTGAAAGCATGGCTTCTTTGATGTCGGCCATCGACGAGCGGAGGCTCTCGGTGTCGAAATCGGGGATGTCGAGCGTGGTGGTGACCACGGCTTCGGAGCCGTCGAGGGCTATCGAGGTGATTTCGGTGTTGTAGCCCAAGGCGTAGGGGCAGCCTTCATTGAGGACCGTGATTTCATCGGCGAGACGGTCGGAGGCGCTTCGGCACGACACTATGCACAGCATGGCCCCAAGGATGATGACGAGGGATAGTATTTTTGTTTTCATTGCGTTTGAATATTAAAACGGGCGACATGTGTGTTTCAACACGTCGCCCGTGGTGTATGCTGTCAATCGTGACTGATTACAAGAAGTAGGCGTTGATGGCCGACGTGGCTGTGGTGTCGAGCAGGAAGTTGTAGATACAGCTTACGATGCCGAGGCCGATGATGCCGGCGATAGTGATCCAAAGGCCGATGCGCTCGCCGCACGACGATTTGAATGTCTCTACGACGGGGGCTTCTTCGGCGATGTACATTGCCTTTACAACAAGGAGGTAGTAGTAGAGGGAGATGATGGTGTTGATAAGGGCGATGAGCACGAGCACGTAGATGGTCACGGAGCCTTGGTTGATGGCGCCGGTGAAGATGAAGAATTTCGAGAAGAATCCGGCGAAAGGCGGGATACCGGCGAGGGAGAACATGGCGAGCATCATGCACAGCGACAGGCGGGGGTTTGTCTTCGACAGGCCGCGATAGTCGTCCATCGACACTTTGCCGGTGGCGTTCTCGATTGCTCCGATTACGCCGAATGCGGCGAGGTTGGAGAAGATGTAAACAAGGATGTAGTACATGAGCGCGGCAAGACCCATTGCGTTGAAGGCAATGACACCGAGCATGATGTAGCCGGCCTGCGATACGGACGAGAACGCGAGGAAGCGTTTCATGTTGCGCTGGCGGATGGCGAAGAGGTTACCAACGGTGATGGTAAGTATAATCAGGGCGTAGAGCATCCACTCCCAGATGTTGGCGTAGACCGCGCCGAAGGCCTGGCAGAGTATCACAAGGAAAGCGAAGGCAGCGGCGCCTTTGGAGATAACCGACAGATAGGATGTGACCGATGTGGGGGCGCCTTGGTATACGTCGGCTGTCCAGAGGTGGAAAGGCACGAGCGAGAGCTTGAAACCTACGCCGGAGATTACGAACGCAAGCGCAAGCACGAGCATTGTGGAGTGCTGTCCGGTGAGAGCCAGATAGATATTCTGGAAATAGAGCGAGCCGCTGAGGGCGTAGACAAACGACAGGCCCATCATGAACACGGCGGATGAGAACACGGCGGTGAGGATGTATTTGATGGCGGCTTCGGAGCTTTCGTAGCGGTTTTTGTCGAGGGCAACCATGGCTGCGAGGGGCAGCGACGCACTTTCAAGACCGATGACGAAAAGGAGGAAGTGGCGTGCCGAAATCATGAGGTACATGCCAAAGAGCGTCACCAGCAGAAGCTCGTAAAACTCTCCGCGGCGGGGAGCCATTTCTTCGGAGTTGGCCCATTTCACGGATTGGATGAGCACGATTACAACACCGATGTTGAGGATGTTCTTTATAGCGGCAATCACGGCCGATGTCTCGTACATGCCTGCGAAGGCCGATTCAGAACCTGCGAGGCAGGGGCAGAAGCAGCTTACGGCTGTGAAGATGACCATGAGCACGGAGGCAAACACCGGGAGCTGCTTGTCGGCGGAGCGGGGCATGAAGGTGTCGTAAAGGAAGACTAACAAGAATACGATCAACAATCCTATTTCTTGCTTCATTGCTAAAAATTGCGAGTAATCCATTTCTATCAGTCTTTATTAGTTGAGGCCAAGCACGGTGAAGATTTCCGGGCTGAATGTTGTTTTAATCAGGTTGGAGAAGAAGTTGGGGAAGCAACCGATGGCGGCTACCGACACGATGAGTGTGACGGTGGAGAGGCGTTCCCACCATGTGGCGTCGGTGAGTTCCTCGTGGTGCTTGTCCTGTACGGGACCAAAGAGGAGCTTGCCTACGACGCGGAGGATGTAGACAGCGGTGATTACAATCGAGCAGCAAGCCACGATGGTGAACACGCGGTGGAACATGTCGGAGTTCTGGAAGGAGCCTACGAAGATTGTCATTTCGGCAACGAATCCCGAGAGGCCCGGAAGACCGAGCGACGCCATACCGGCAATTACGTAGCACACGGCGAGGTAAGGCATTATTTTCATAAGGCCGCCCATCTGACGGATGTCGCGTGTGTGGGTGCGTCCGTAAATCATACCGATAAGGGCGAAAAAGAGGGCTGTCATCAAGCCGTGGGAAAGCATCTGCATGATTGCGCCGGTCATGGCTGTGGTGTTGAGCATGAGGATGGCGAAGAGCACAAGGCCGCAGTGCGACACGGAGGAGTAGGCGTTGATGTATTTAAGGTCGGTCTGCACGCAAGCTGAGAATGCGCCGTAGACTACCGAGATGCCGGTGAGGACAAGGAAAATCCATGCGAGGTCGTTGGCGGCCTGGGGCATGAGGTAGATGGCAACGCGGAAGCATCCGTAGCCGCCGAGTTTCATAAGCACGCCGGCGTGGAGCATCGACACGGCTGTGGGGGCCGATGCGTGACCGTCGGGGCTCCATGTGTGGAAGGGGAACATGGCGCCAAGCACGCCGAAGCCCACGAATGTCATGGGGAAGAGGAAGTGCTGCCAGCCGGTCGAGATTGAGTTGTTGCGGGCAATTTCAAGGATGTTCCAGGTAAGGTGTCCGTCGGCCGAAGAATGGTAGTAGATGCCGATGAGGCCGAGCATAAGGAATGCGGAGCCGCCCATGAGCATGAGGGTGAGCTTCATTGCCGAATAGTTCTTGTTGCCCGAGCCCCACACGCCGATAAGGAGGTACATGGGGATGAGGGCCACCTCGTAGAACATGAACATGGTGAACAGGTCGATCGAGATGAAGAATCCGAACACGCCCGTCGACAGGAGTATCAGCCACAGGAAGAATGCCTTGGGCTGTGGAATCTGCCAGGAGGCGAACGAGCCGGCAAAGATTATCACGGACGAAAGAATAAGCATGGCGATGGAGATGCCGTCGACACCCACGGCAAGGTGGATGTTGAGAGGCGTGAACCACTGCCAGGAGTCGACAAAGAGCATCGGGGCGTTGTCGCCGGCGGCGCGCATGTCGAGATATTGGAGCAGGACATAGGTGGAGAGAGCCATCAGTGCTACCGAACCGACAACGGCCACGGCGCGAATCTGCTTGATGTTGGCGCAGATGGCGAGTGCCCCGAGCATGAGCAAGGGGATCACCACAAAATATATAAGAGGATTGGAAAACATTTTATAGTATTTTTCAGGAGGATTAGCGCAAGTTTATTACATGATGAGACAGAGCACACCGAGACCGGCGAGCAGAAGGGCACCGATGAGATAAATCCATACGTACATCTGAACCTGTCCGGACTGGAGGCCGCGGATTGCGTAGGAGGCCTTGTTGGTCACGGTAGCGAAGGCGTCCATTGTGCCGTCGATGATATGACGGTCGAACCATGCTATCGGACGGCAGATGCCGTTGAAGATAATCTTGTGAGTGATGAACATGTAGAGTTCGTCCCAGTAGAAGCGGTGGGCGCACCAATCCCAAAGCGCGGGGAGGGCGTTCTTGAACTTGGCGGGAAGATCGTTTTCCTTGCGGTACATGCGCCAGGCCAGGGCGATGGCACAGAGTGCGATCACGACAGACGATACGGCGATTACAGGATCGAGGTGTATGTCATATGCCTCGCGGTTCCAAGTCACGAAATGACCGAAGGGGATGAAACCGGCCACGCACGAAACAGCGGCAAGGAATACCAGCGGAATCGACATGGGCAGCGGAGCGTCGTGGGGCTTGTGATGACCGTAATCGGGTTCGTTCCACCAGAAGATAAGGAAGTAGAGGCGGAACATGTAGAATGCGGTGAGGGCGGCTACCATCGACATCCAGATTCCGATATAGGGGCTCCATGCGTAGCAAGCCGAGAGAATCTCGTCTTTGGAGAAGAAGCCGGAGAAGGGGGGGATACCGGCGATGGCAAGACAGCCGATAAGGAATGTCCAGCGGGTGATGGGCATGTATTTGCGAAGGCCACCCATGGCGGTGTAGTCGTTGGAGTGCACGGCATGGATAAGCGCGCCGGCGCCGAGGAAGAGCAGGGCCTTGAACATGGCGTGTGTGAACATGTGGAACATCGAGGCCATGTAGCCGAGGCCGTGATGCGACACCTCGCCGTTTCCAAGCGAAGCAACGCCGAGCGAAACCATCATGAAGGCAATCTGCGAGATGGTGGAGAAAGCAAGCACGCGCTTGATGTCGACCTGCGCGCATGCCACCATGGCGGCATAGAATGCGGTGGCGGCGCCTATCACCACGATAAATGTGGTGGCGGCTTCTTCCATCATGTAAACGGGGAACATGCGGGCTACCAGATATACACCGGCCACAACCATGGTGGCGGCGTGGATGAGAGCCGACACAGGGGTCGGGCCTTCCATTGCGTCGGGAAGCCAGATATGGAGGGGCATCATTGCCGACTTACCCATACCGCCGGTGAAGATGAGCACAAGCGCCCATGTAAGCACCGACGCGCCCATGAATGTGGCGCCTTCGGTGGAGGCGAGCACCCACGAGGGGTTGGATGTCATCTCGATAAAGTCGAAGGTCTTGGTATAGTACGACAGGACAAGGATACCGATAAGGAAGCCGAGGTCGGCAAAACGGGTTACGATAAATGCTTTCTTGGAAGCAGACACTGCGCTGTGCTTGGTGTAGTAGAAACCGATGAGCAGGTAGGATGACGCGCCCACGAGCTCCCAGAAGATATACATCTGGAAGATGTTTGTGGCCACGACCAGGCCGAGCATCGAGAACGAGAACAGCGACAGGAAAGCGTAGTAGCGCTGGAAACCTTTTTCACCTTCCATATAGCCCAGCGAGTAGAGGTGGACCATAAACGAGATGGTGGTGATTACCATAAGCATCAGCGCAGAGATGGGGTCGAGCAGGAAACCGAGGTTGATGGTAAGGTGATCGGTAAACTGCAACCAAGTGAGGTTGAATACGGTGTATTGAATTCGTTCGCCGTTCTCGGCAACGAATTGCGGGTCGAAATAATAGGTGAACGCCGTGTAATACGACAACACCAGACATGTGCCCATGCCGAGGCAACCGAGCCAGCCTGCGAGCTTGTGGCTCATCTTGCATCCTGCGATGCCCAGAAGAAGGAACATGAACAGGGGCAGGCAGAGAATCAATGCGGGAATTGTAATATCCATATGGCGTTAAAATTTCATTTTGTCAATTCCTTGAACATCGACCGTTTTGATCGAGCGGAAAATGTTGATGATAATTGCAATGGCGAGCGCAGTCTCGGCCGCGGCGATGGCGATGGCGAAGAGCGTGAAGAACATGCCTTCCATCTGGCCGGGGAAGAGGTAGCGGTTGAAGAGCACGAAGTTGATGTCAACGGCGTTGAGCATCAGCTCGAGCGAGATAAGCATGGCGATCATGTTTTTACGGGTGATGAATCCGTAGACGCCGCAGCAGAACATGATCAGCGAGGGGATGAGCCAATAGATAAGAGTGATATTCATATCCGATCAATGTTTACGGGCGATAACGACACCGCCGATTATACATGCGAGCAGCAACACGGATATGGCCTCGAAAGGCAGCAAGTACTGGCCCTGGGCTGTACCCATGAGGGTCTCGCCGATGAGGTTCATGTCGGGGTCGGCATGCTCGGGAAGGGTTACAAAATTCATAAAACGGGCCACCATGGCATAGCCTGCGGTGCAGAACATTGCCAGCGCGGCAACAAGGCCGAGTGTCTTCGACTTCGACGCAAGTTTTTCGGAGTTGTCACCGGGCTTTGACGTGAGCAATATCGAGAACACGAACAGCACCACGATGCCGCCGGCATAGACGGCAATCTGCACGGCACCCAGGAATTCGTAGCCGAGCATGAAGTAAAGGGCGGCTGCTGCAAAAAGGGTGAAGAGCAGGTAAGTGGCCGCGCGGAGGATCTTGCGCGTAGTCACGGCGAGTACCGAGAATGTGACCATCGCCAATGCGACAATCACGTACAGAATGATACTTCCTACTGATTCCATATGTTGGTTTATTTATTTTCTTGTTGTAAAAAAAGTCCTGTCGGGCTTAAAAATATCCCGGCCTGTCAATTTTATCCTTTGGCAGCGTCGCGCTCGGCTTTGGCTTTGAGGGCGGCCATGAATGTGGCCTCGCGCTGGGCAAGGATAGTCTTGATTTCTTCTTCGGTCTTGCCTTCCTCAGCCAATTTGGCGGCGTCGCGCTCGCATTTGGCCTTGAAAGCGGCAATAGCCTTTGCCTGCACGGGGTCCTGGGCTGCGGGAGCGGCCTCGGGAGCCTGGCCGGCAGCTGCGGCTTCGCGCTCGGCTTTTGCTTTAAGCGCGGCGGCTATCTTGGCTTCTTTCTCGGCCTTGGCCTTTGCAAGCTCTTCGGGAGAAGGAGCAGGATCTTCCACTTCGGGCAGATAGTTGAGTTTTTTCAGAAGTTTTTCACGCGTGAAAACGGCTTGCTCGAAGTCGTTGTTGAAAGCGAGGGCGTCGGTGGGGCAATTCTGCACGCAAAGCTGGCAGAAAGTGCACGAGCCAAGGTCGTAGAGATATTTGTCGAGTTTCTTTTTCTTTTTTCCGTCGGCGGTCTCGACCATTTTGGTCTCGAGAGTGATGGTGCCGTTGGGGCAAACGCGTTCGCAAGTGCCGCAGGCGATACATTTATGCCGTCCGTCTTTGTCGTAGACAAGTTGCAGGATTGCACGGAAACGTTCGGGGACGTGGCGAGTCTCGCGGTCCTCGGGATAGAACTCTGTGATTTTAGGAGTGACCAATTCTTTACCGGTGACCTGCAAACCTTTGATAAGACTTGCAATACCGGAGCCTAATGACTGAAAATATTCTTTTACACTACCCATTGGTATGTTTTGATTTTGATTTTCGACAGGAATTTGATTTTATGTCGGGAAATATCAGGAATATGGTGAAATCGCCGGAAAGTATCAGTCGCGGACTTGACCGCCGACGATGTCGAGAAGTTCGTTTGTGATTGACTGCTGTCGCAGCTTGTTGTATTCGAGGCGCAGCTGCTCGAGGAGCTTTTTGGCGTTGTCGTTGGCCGACTGCATTGCCATGACGCGGGCAGCTTGCTCTGAAGCCCGGTTTTCGCCAAATACCTCTTGCACCAGGGCAAGAAGATACATCGGGAGCACTGTTGCAAAAATCGACGCGGCGTCCGGCTCGAAGATATAGGGGCGGGCCGTTTCTGCAGCTTCTCCGGCAGAGAATGACTCTACTGAAAGAGGAAGCATCGGAGCGGCCACGGGGCGCTGACGCGAAATCGATTTGAAGTTCTGGTAAACTATGTCGATACGTCCGGTCTCTCCGTCGATAAACCGGCGTTGCAGCTCGTCGTTGAAAGCCTTCACGGCATCGCCCTCGGCTTTGGAGTTGACCGGGGCCGTCTCCACGCTTATGCGATGTGTGGCAATCTTGCGCACGGCCTTGTCCATTTTCTTGCCTACGGTGACGATGTTGATGTGCACGCCTTCGCCGTAGCGGTCGCGCAAGTCGGCAATGTGTCCGAGCAGGAATTTGAACAGGTTCACGTTATATGCGCCGCAAAGGCCGTCGTCGGAACCGAGGACAACGACAGTGGCATGCTCGACGCGGTCGGGAACCACGGTCAATGGCGACGAGCACGGAGCGTCGGCGCCGAGAAGGTTGGCGATGATAGCCTCGATCTGGTTGCGGAAAGGGAGGAGGCGGCGCAGGGCGGCCTCGGCCTTGTGCATCTTGGCCGAAGATATCATCTTCATGGCTCCGGTGATTTTCTCTGATGAGGCCACCGAGCCTATGCGTCCTTTTAATTCGCGTAGAGTTGCCATTTATAGTTTTCTTTTGAGATTACGACAGTGTATCGGGAGTGTTGCTTGGATTGATATCGTGGCTTGCCGGCTTTATCATTCGCCGAACGAGCCGGCTATTTCCACGGCGGCGTCGGTGAGTTTCGCTGTAACGTCGTCGGGGAGCTTGCCTTCGAGGATGGTGGTGAACACCTCGGGATATTTTGCGTGGAGCAGCTGGAGATATTGCTTTTCAAACTGCGCCACTTTGTCGAGGGGCACACGCTCGAGCAGTCCGTTTACGCCGGCATATATCACCGCCACTTCGTCTTCGACAGTCACGGGATGGTACTGGGGCTGGATGAGAAGGCGCTCGTTCTTGCGGCCTTTGTCGATAACACGAGCTGTGACGGGGTCGATATCGCCGCCGAATTTGGTGAACGATTCGAGTTCGCGGAACTGGGCCTGGTCGATTTTGAGCGTACCGGCCACTTTTTTCATTGATTTAATCTGGGCGTTACCGCCTACACGCGACACGGAGATACCCACGTTGATGGCCGGGCGGATACCGCGGTTGAAAAGAGCCGTTTCGAGGAAAATCTGACCGTCGGTGATGGAGATTACGTTTGTCGGGATGTAAGCCGATACGTCGCCGGCCTGTGTCTCGATGATTGGGAGGGCAGTAAGCGAGCCGCCGCCTTTCACCATGGGCTTGAGAGCCGCGGGAAGGTCGTTCATGCGCGATGCCACTTCCTGATTGTCGATAATCTTGGCGGCGCGCTCGAGCAGACGCGAGTGGAGATAGAAGATATCGCCGGGATATGCCTCGCGGCCCGAGGGACGTTTAAGGATAAGAGAGATTTCACGATATGCCACGGCCTGCTTCGAGAGGTCGTCGTAGACGATGAGGGCGTCGCGGCCTGAATCGCGGAAGTATTCGCCGATGGCCACGCCGGCAAAAGGCGAATAGTAGCGCATCGAAGCGGAGTCGGAAGCGGAAGCGGCCACCACTACGGTGTAGTCGAGCGCGCCGTACTGGCGGAGAGTCTCCACGGTAGCGGCAATCGACGATGCTTTTTGTCCGATAGCCACATATATGCAATATACGGGCTTGCCTTCTTCGAAATTCTTGCGCTGGTTGATGATTGTGTCTATGGCGATGGCAGTCTTGCCGATCTGACGGTCGCCGATAATAAGTTCGCGCTGTCCGCGGCCGATGGGCACCATAGAGTCGATGGCCTTGATACCGGTCTGGAGAGGCTGAGTCACAGGCTGGCGGTAGATTACGCCGGGAGCCTTGCGCTCGAGAGGGAGACGGATGAGGTCGCCGGAGATGGGTCCTCGGCCGTCGATAGGCTCACCAAGCACATTGATAACGCGGCCGAGCAGACCTTCGCCGACGGGTATCGAGGCGATTTCACCGGTACGGCGCACGGTCATGTTTTCGGTGACTTTATTTACGTTGTTGAGCAGGATGACGCCGACGTTGGATTCTTCAAGGTTGAGGGCCACGCCTTTTACGCCGTTTTCGAACTCCACGAGTTCGTTTGCGCAAACGTTGTCAAGCCCATAGACGTGGGCAACGCCGTCGCCAACTTCGAGGACAGTGCCGACTTCTTCAAACGACACTTTTGCGTTGACGTCGCGGAGTTGTTGTTTCAGGACTTCCGAAATCTCGTTAGGGTTTATCATTTTGTGCTTATTTGTTGCTTAAAAGTTTGAGACGAAGTTGTTTCAATTCGTTTTTGACGGAAGCGTCGAGACGTTGGTTGTCGATGCTTACGGTGAACCCTCCGAGGAGGCCGGGGTCGACGGAGAACGAATACTCCATGGTGCCGTCGGGAATCTGCGCTGCTATGAGCGATTCGAGGCGTTCACGGGTCTGGGGCTGCATCGGCGCCGCGGACACAACATCCACTTTAAAGATGCGGTGCTCCCGACGGTAGATGCCCAGATAGGCAAGGGCGATGTCGCGGACCATGGCCATGCGGCCGTTTTCCTCGAGCAAAGCGAAGAAACGCACCAACTCCGGGGCGTCGGCGGCAGATGTGTGGGCCGCGGTAAACAGCAGCGCACTTTTGTCGGCGGCGGAAATAAAGGGGTTGGCCATAGTCTTGCCGAGCTGCGGCTCGGCCGCAAAGGCTTCTGCGAGGGTGTTAAGACGGCTGTACATGAGGCTGTCGGTTTTGTTTTCGGCAGCCACCATGTATAGCGCTTTTGCGTAACGGCGTGGAATAAGTCCTTGGTCCATCGTTATTGTCAGTTTTTACTTTCCATTTCATCGAGGAGTGAGTCGACCAGGCGTGTCTGAGCCTTATCGTCGGCAAGGTTCTGTTTGGTTACCTTTTCGGCGATTTGCAGGGCAAAGTCTGAAACCTGGTCGCGGAAGGCCTGCTCAGCTTCTTTCTGCTGCTGGGCAATCGACACCTTGGCCTGGTCCATCACCTTTTGGGCTTCTTTCTGGGCTTCGGATCGAGCTTCCTCGATTATCTGGTTTTTCATTTTGTCGGCCTCGCGGAGCATGTCGGCCTGCTGGCGGCGTGCCTGCGCGAGATATTTGTCGGCTTCTTCTTTGGCGTTGTCAAGTTGCAGTTTGGCGTTCTGCGCGTATTCCACACCCTTGTCGATAAGGTCGGCTCGCTGGTCGAGACCTTTAAGGATGATGGGCCAGGCGTATCTCCACAACACGAGGAAGAGGACGCCGAACGACACGAACATCCAAAAGATTAGGCCGAAGTCAGGGGTGAATAGTTCCATTTACGGATTCTTGACAGGGATTATACGAAGAGAGCAAGGATACAAACGATGACAGCGAAGAGGGCAACACCTTCGATAAGGGCGGCGATGACGATCATGTTGGAGCGGATGTCGCCTGCTGCTTCGGGCTGGCGGGCGATGGCTTCCATAGCTGCCGCACCGATCTTGCCGATACCGATACCTGCGCCGATTGCTGCGATTGCTGCGCCGATGGATGCGCCGAGGCCGCTGAGGGCCAATTCTGCTAAAATCATAATTGTAAGTTTTTGGTTGTTATTTTATTGTTTATTAATTTTTTCAAAATTTCTTATTTGGCATGTTCCTCATGGCCTTCATGGCCTTTCTCTCTGGCAAGGGAGATGAAGATGGTGGAGAGCATGGTGAATACGTAGGCCTGGATGAAACTTACCAGCACGTCGATCAAAAGCATGAAAATCGAGAAGCCTACCGACACCACGGTGGTGAGACCGCCGGCCACCGGATTCATGGCCGAGAAGATGAAGATAAGCAGCGTGAGCACAAGCACTATCATGTGGCCGCCCATCATGTTGGCGAAAAGACGCACGGTGAGCGCGGCCGGCTTGGTGAACATACCGAATATTTCAATCACCGGCATGATGGGGAGGGGGAATTTAAGCCAAAGGGGCACATCGGGCCAGAAGATTTCTTTCCAATAGTGCTTGGTGCCGTAGATGTTGGTAACAAAGAATGTCATAACGGCGAGCACAAGGGTAATGGCGATATTGCCCGTGAGGTTGGCGCCGCCGGGGAACACCACGATAAGGCCGAGAAGGTTCATGCCGAGGATAAAGAAGAACACTGTCATCAAATACGGGGCGAACTTAGGCGCGTCTTCTTTGAGCGTGGCCTTCACAACGCCGTTGTAGACAAATTCCACGCATGTCTCGATGGCGCCAAGGCCTTTGCGGGGCGATTTCGAGCCTTTTTTACGATGCCAGCCGGCAAGCCAAAGCATGAGCAGCGATACAAGCACAACGGTGATGAACAGCGCGGCCACATTCTTGGTGATGGATATGTCGAGGGGGCGATATTCCTCGCCGTCGACAATCTCAACCACTTTTCCCTGGTAGGGCGAACCGAATTTGGCAATCGTGAACACTGCGCCGCCGGCGTTGTATTCCTCGCCGTGCTGGATGCGCGACGACATGAAACAGCGGAATCCTCCGTCCTTGGCTTTTACTATAATCGGAAGGGGAATACGGTGATGGTGGTCGAAAGGCACCTCCCAGCCATAGGCGTCGCCAAGATGCTCGAAGATTATTTCCTTGGGGTTGACCTTGCCTTCGTCGAAATGTGTTTCTTCGGCCACGGCAGGGCTTTGCGGCTCGGCCTCGGCGCCGCTTACGGCAAAACCCGGGAGCAGCACGGCGAGCATCACAAAGATATATTTGATGAATTTCTTCATTCGGCAGGAGTTGGTGTCAAAATGGTTAATACAAGCAGACCGACACTATATTGTTGTCGACATCGACGATGCCGCCGGAAATTTCCGTCACGACGGGCTCGGCTGCGTCGGCAGGTTTATAGACTATTTTGCCGGCGGAGAGTGTGGATATGAGCGAAGCGTGGTTTTGAAGCACGGTAAACGCCCCGACGGTGCCGGGAAGCGTGACAGATGTCACTTCACCTTCAAACACAATCTCTTGCGCGGATATAATCTTGAGTGTCATTTTATTCTATTTATGGATTTACTTTACTTCGGCGAGAAGGCGCTTGCCCTTTTCGATTGCCTCGTCGATAGTGCCCACGTTGAGGAATGCCTGTTCGGGATATTCGTCCATTTCGCCCGAAAGAATCATCTTGAAACCGCGGATTGTCTCGTTGAGGGGCACCATCACACCGGGAAGGCCGGTAAACTGCTCTGCAACGTGGAACGGTTGCGAAAGGTAACGCTGGGCGCGGCGGGCGCGGGAAACGACGAGTTTGTCTTCGTCGGAAAGCTCGTCGACACCGAGGATGGCGATGATGTCCTGCAATTCGTTGTATTTCTGGAGGAGCTGCTTCACGGCCTGGGCTGTGTTGTAGTGGTCCTCGCCAATGATATTGGGGTCGAGAATACGCGATGTGGATTCGAGGGGGTCTACCGCAGGGTAGATACCAAGCTCGGCAATCTTACGCGAGAGCACGGTGGTGGCGTCGAGAAACGAGAATGTCGTGGCGGGAGCCGGGTCGGTCAAGTCGTCGGCCGGCACATAGATAGCCTGCACCGAGGTGATGGAGCCGTTCTTTGTCGATGTGATACGCTCTTGAAGCGAACCCATCTCGGATGCAAGCGTAGGCTGGTAACCTACGGCCGAAGGCATACGGCCAAGAAGCGCCGACACCTCGGAACCGGCCTGAGTGAAACGGAAGATATTGTCGATAAACAGAAGCACATCCTTGCCGCCCGCGCCTTGGTCGCGGAACTGCTCGGCCACGGTAAGACCCGACAGAGCCACGCGCAGACGTGCGCCCGGGGGTTCGTTCATCTGGCCGAACACAAGCGTGGCCTGTGATTCTTTCAATTTGTCGACATCGACATCGGCGAGGTTCCACTGGCCTTTTTCCATGCCTTCCTGGAATTTTTCGCCGTATTTCATTACACCCGACTCAATCATTTCACGGAGCAGGTCGTTACCCTCGCGGGTACGCTCGCCCACACCGGTAAACACCGAGAAGCCGTCGTGGCCTTTTGCAATGTTGTTGATAAGCTCCATGATGAGCACGGTCTTGCCCACGCCGGCACCGCCGAACAAACCGATCTTGCCGCCCTTGGAGTAGGGTTCGAGAAGGTCGATAACCTTGATACCGGTGGTAAGGATTTCCGTGCCGATGGTGAGGTCGTCGAATTCGGGCGCAGGCTGGTGGATTGGACGGAGATTTTCACGGTCGAGAGCCGGAAGGTTGTCGATGGCGTCGCCAATCACATTGAGAAGACGACCCTTGATCTGGTCGCCGGTGGGCACGGCTATCGGACGCTCGAGGTTGTCGACGCGAAGACCGCGTTGCAGACCGTCGGTAGATTCCATAGCGACGCAACGCACGGTGTCTTCACCGATATGCTGCTCCACTTCAAGGATTAGTTGCGTGCCGTCTTCACGGTCGATTTTCAGGGCTGTGTAGATGGGAGGGATGAGATTGTCGTCGCCCTCGAACACTACGTCGACCACCGGGCCGATTACCTGGGCTACTTTGCCGAATTTGTCGCTCATAACGGAGTTTAACTATTGAGAGGTGATTTTATGCTTGATTTAGAAATGCCAGCCGCAAACGATGATTACCACCATGAGGGCGAGGTTGAACAAGTTGATGGGCAGGAGATATTTCCATTCGAGGCTCAACAACTGGTCGATACGCAGACGCGGGAATGTCCACTTGAACCATATGATTACATATGAAAGGACAAAGGCCTTGCCGAGGAACCATATTACAGAGGGGATATAATCCATTACATGGTTGAAAGCCTCCCAGCCGGGAATGTGCAGAGGCATCCAGCCGCCGAAGAAAAGGAGCGCGGCCACACCCGACACGATAAACAGGTTGAGATACTCGGCGAGGTAGAACAGACCGAAGTGGAGACCGGAATATTCGGTGTGATAACCGGCGGTAAGCTCCGACTCAGCCTCGGGAAGGTCAAACGGGCCACGGTTGGTCTCGGCAGTACCGGCGATGAGATAGATAACAAAAGCTATTATTGCCGGAACATGGCCTTTGAAGATGAACCAAAGGTCGCTCTGCTCCTCGACGATGCCTCCGACCGACATGGTGCCGGCAAGGCAAACCATCGTGAGCACCGAAAGGCCGATTGAAAGCTCGTAGCTCACCATCTGGGCACCCGAACGAAGCGCGCCGATGAGGGTAAACTTGTTGTTCGACGACCAACCGGCAAGAAGGATGCCGAGCACGCCTATCGAGCTCACGGCTATGAGGAAGAAGATGCCGATGTTGAAATCAATCACCTGCAAGCCATTGCCCCAGGGAAGGACGGCAAACGCCATCATGGAGGCGATAATCACCAGATAAGGCGCGAGGGCAAACAGGAAACGGTCGATATGGTCGAGATGGATAATTTCTTTGATAAGAATCTTGAACATGTCGGCGAAGCTCTGAAGCAAACCCCAGGGGCCGACGCGATTGGGGCCGACGCGACACTGGATGAAGGCGCAAATCTTGCGTTCATAGTAGATATAGAAAAGCGCCAGCAACGCATATACTAACAAAAGACCGACGCCCACGAGAAGGCATTCCACAGTGAGGGTGAGCCATCCCGGCAGCCCGAGGGTGGATAGGAGGAACTCGTGGATCCAGTTGGTAATGACTGAAAAGTCTTGCATAATTTGTTATTTTTTCGATGTGATGTCGATTGGTTTATGATTATCAGCGGTCCATATCGGGGATGATATAGTCGAGCGAACCGCCAATGGTGATAAGGTCGGCAATCTTCATGCCACGGGTGATGTGATCCACCACGCCGGCCAGAGGCAAGCAGGGAGGCGCGATTTTCAAGCGGTAGGGCTTGGTGGAGCCGTCGCTTTCGAGATATACGCCAAACACGCCGCGGCAGCCTTCTACAAGCTCGAACCACGAGCCTGCGGGCAATTTCAGCACCTTAGGCACTTTCACGCAATATTCGCCTTCGGGAATATTGTCGACAAGCTGCTCGAGGATGCGGGCCGACTGCACGATTTCTTCGAGACGCACCTTGAAACGGGCCATGGCGTCGCCTTCGGTGGCGAGCACTTCGTCGAATTCGAGCTCGGGGTATATAGAGTAAGGCATGATTTTGCGGATGTCACAGCTCCAGCCGGCGGCACGTCCCGAAGGACCGGTCACGCCCCATGCTATGGCATCCTCGCGGCTTATCACGCCGACGCCTTCCATACGGTTGCGGGCGATAACGTTGCCTGTGAACACCTTATTATATTCCTTGATATTGGCGGGAAGCACGGCAAGCAGCTCCTTGACGTCTTTCTGGAAGTCGGGAGCGAGGTCCTGCATCACGCCGCCGATGCAATCGTAGTTGAATGTCATGCGCGCGCCGCAGGTTTTCTCCATGATGTCGAGAATCTGCTCGCGTACACGAAGCGTATAGAAAAGCATCGATGTGGCGCCAAGGTCCATACAGAACGTGCCCATGAACAGGCAGTGCGACGCTATGCGCGAAAGCTCGTCCATCATCACGCGTATCACTTCGGCGCGGCGGCTTATCTTGATGCCGGCGGCACGCTCGTAAAGGCGGCAGAGGCCGTGGTGATAGTTGTGCGCCGAGAAATAGTCGAGACGGTCCATATAGTGGAGAGTCTGCGGATATGTGAGCGATTCGCAAAGTTTCTCGACGCCACGGTGGATATAGCCCATGTACACGTCGATTTTCTTTATCTCCTCACCGTTGACACAAGTGCGGAAACGAAGCACGCCGTGGGTGGCGGGGTGCTGCGGGCCGATGTTCACGACAAAGTCCTCGGGTTGGAATATGCGTGTTTCCACTTTCTCTACCTTGCCGTCTTTCTCGACCCACGACTCGGTGAAGTCGGTCTGGCGTTCGTTCTCGATGCTCACCGGGTTGATGGCGGGATCATCGTCGTAATCCTTGCGCAGAGGATATCCCTTCCAGTCGATAGACAGGAAAAGACGGCGCATATCGGGATTATTGAGGAAAATGATGCCGAAGAAATCGTACACTTCGCGCTCGAACAGACCTGCGTCGGGCCAAAGGTCGACAACCGAAGCTATCATCGGCTTCTCGCGGTCGGCAGCCTTTACTTTCACGGCTATCACTTCCGACGAGTTGGTCGTCATCATATAATATACACAGCCGTAGGCGTCGGACCAATCCATACCCACGATTGTGATAAGGTAGTCGAAATTGAGGTCGGGGTCATGGCGAAGCGCTTTGGCCAGGTCATGCCATTGGTCGGGAGCAATGCACACGGTGAGGCGTTCGCCTTCCTCGAATGTGGCTTGGGGGAAGAGTTTTGCAATCTTTTCCTGAACTTTTGCCATATCTTGTGTTTGAATGTGAGTTATAAAGTTTGAATGACGGGATTGACCGGCCGGGCGGCAATACATCCCTATATATAATAATGTGTAGGGCTTACGGGCATATTAGCCTGCAAGCCGACACTAATATCAGTCGTTGACTCCTTCCACGGGATGCTCGCGCAGAAAATCTTCTTGCTTCTGCTGGCGGTTGACCCCTCCAAAGAATTTCTCGACTTTAATTTTGCGGGAAAGCTGCATGATACCGTAAATCATAGCCTCGGGGCGCGGAGGGCAACCCGGAACAAACACGTCGACAGGCACAATATCCTCGATACCCTTGGCCACGTGATAGGATTTGCGGAACGGACCGCCCGAGATGGCGCACGAGCCGCATGCTATTACATACTTAGGCTCGGCCAGCTGGTCGTAAAGGCGGCGGAAAACAGGCACCATGCGATGCACGATCGTGCCGGCCACCATCATAAAGTCGGCCTGACGGGGCGACGAACGGGCCACTTCCCATCCGAAACGGGCCATATCGAAACGGGCCGCGCCAAGCGACACGAATTCAATGCCGCAGCACGATGTTGCAAATGTCAAAGGCCACAGAGAGTTGGAACGTCCCCAGTTGATAAGCTGGTCGAGCTTGCCGACAACCACGTTGGTTCCCGACTCCTGCAATTCCTTTACGAGCTTTTCAATATATTCGTTGTCTTTCCAGGCCTCGTAAGGCATGCTTTTTGTCGTCACTTCCATTCAAGAGCTCCTTTCCGCCAGGCATATACAAGGCCAAGCACCAATATTCCGAAAAATACAGCAATCGCGGTAAGGCCGCCGAAGCCGAGTTCGCGCATACGCACCGCCCAGGGGAAGAGGAACACGGTCTCGACATCGAACATCAGGAACAGGATTGCAAACAAATAGTAACCCACCTTGAACTGCGACATCGATTCGCCGCGTGTGGGAATACCACATTCATACGCTTCTCCTTTCTGGGGATTGAACGAGCGGGGAGAGATAAGTCCGGCGACCCACATGCCCAGGGTTACGAGCGCGGCACCCGTAAGCAGGGCCACCAACGCGAGCAGCGCGTTGTTCTCGATTCCAAAAATACCTAATGATATCATAATTTCTGTTGAATTTTTCGCGTCTACAGATTCCCGGAGGTTGTCCGGAAAAAACTTTGATTGGTTTTGTCTTCTGAGGCGTAGAGAGGGAGAGACGTGTTTATGGCCTCGATTTTATTGTGCAAAGTTAGTAATTTTTTCTGAATATCACAAAAAATCTTAAAAATGTTGAACCTTTTTCCCGTTTTTAACAATCCTACAAAGAAAATCCCCGCCATAGCCGCCGAGGAAATTCTATATACTATTAGATACCGGCAACTTGTAGGCATTGGACAAAGCGATAAGCACAACAAGTGGCACGACTCACAGACTCGGCCAACGCCTTATATTATAAGGTGCAGAGCATCATCAAAAGCCACTGGTGGAAAAACACCCCCAAATGGGTGTTCGGCATCACCCCTCTTCTCCCAACGACAGTCATCAATCTCACCATCGGCTACACCAACCTATACAATGAGAACAATAAACTCCGTCAAATCGAGTAACTATACCGCAGTGAGCGTATTTCGTCAAAAATAGAAACTTGAAAACCTTTATAGTGTGTAGTGACTGTCTGTATATGAATATCACCAATTATTGTGGCAGAAATTCCAAAATACAAACTCATATGGAGATTTAATTTAAATACGTCTTTTCACACACTTGCACTAAATGGAAGTGATTTTATATATTACTCCATAAAATCCCAATCAGGCGAACCGTCAGATTTTACAGGAAGTTTAATTTTGTGATTAATTACAATGTCTCTTTTAAAAGCGCGACCATAATTAAATCTGTACTTTTCCAAAGAAAGGACAGTCCGTAAAAATAATGAGTTATACTTATTAAGATTAGAACAACGACACACAATAATATGGTCGCCAGTCGTGAATGAGATGGGTTGGTAAAATACTGAGGCAGTAGTGTCACCAATAATTATAGCATTGCCTTCTTCAACAAAAACATCGTCAGCATTCACATAACCATCACAACCATTGTTGGATTCGGTACGCGAGATAAAAGGCACGGAATTTTCAAAAGCAAATTCACAAATAGTTAGATTAGCCTTGACATGAGGGTTTGCTTTATAAATTGAGGTAAATAAGTCACTCAGTTTGACATAATCCCACGACACATCTTCTAAACTATATGGTTTAGTTTCAAGTGAATTTGAATTACCGAAATTCATAGAACTATATTTAGCCATCGATGGAGCCACCGACAAAACACGATAGGAGGCGTATGATTGAATGGTTCTGATGAAAATTTCATCAGAAAGAACAGAATAATCAGTTTCCATATATGCTTCAGCGCACCATTCATCGGAGGCTTCAACATGTTTAGTAATACTATATCCAGCCTTTGATTCTCGGTGTAGATATAGACGTAACCATTCTGCCTCTATCTCTGCCCATTTGTTTTTAATATCGACTCTGCCAACCCCTTTTCTTTTTTCAAATCCATCACATTTGAAATATCCAAAGAAGGTTTCATGTTCAGCAGGATGTGGTTTCCCTAAATCAAAAACCATACAGCACGCTACTGCACTTGCTCCCGGATAAAACATCTCATCAGGAAAAGAAAAAACCGCATCGAGAGTATGGTGTTCTAACATCTTCTCTTTAAAGTCCATTATTATTCCAGAACGAGTAGCAATAGCGCAAGCCATAGGAAGCAGAGTAACGAACCTCCCTTTTTGGTCCTTGGTACACTCGGCAATATAATGTACAAAAGATAATCCCTTTGTAGGGTCAGTTGTAGAGGTTCCAAAAAGAGCAGCGGTTTCACGGTTCACCTTTGAACGAGCAGCGTTATATGGAGGATTCATTAGAACAAGGTCAATTCGTGCATCCTTAATCCACTGTTCCATGTCAAAACAAGAAGCACAATAGATATTGGAGTTGCCGTCGCCATGTATTAACATATTGGTGGTGGAAAGACCAAAAACATTCTCATCAAACTCGATGCCAAAAATATGTTTCTTCTTAACATCTTCTCTCTCTGCATCGGTTTCGCATAGCTTTAATTCTTGCGAAAGCGTCTGAACAAGGAATGTCCCTGACCCACAAGTGGGATCAAAGACACGGGTGGTTTTATGAATACCACCAATTTGAGACATAAAGTGCGCTATGTGATTGGGAGTAAATGCTTGGTTTTTATCTTCTCTCGCAACATATTTATTAAATGTAGTAAAGAAGTAACTAAGAATATCTTGGCCTTCATGACTTTCTGCGTCTATGTAGGGCAATATATTTTCGTTAATAAAGTTTAGAAGTTTGATAAAGTTTCCCGATTGCATAGTTCTCACATTTTGATTTGTAAGAACCTTTGAATCGAGAAGTGCTATCTTTTGTGCCCTCTGTGCATCATCTCCCAATAAACCGTTTAACTTACTTTTGATACCTGCAATAATTTGTTCGGTTTCAAGTCCTTGATAGGCCAATCCATTCTTTAGCGCCAACAAGCACGTTCCAACAAATTGACTCCTTAATTTTTCCTCAATCCCATTGTCATGAAGAATTCTGTTGAGTTGCGATGTGTTTTCGAGAACTGTAGTTTTATCGTTCTTGTTTCGCTTAACAAAATAGCGAACATATTCTGGCATCGTTTTTATAGCTCTATCGGAAAGCAGCTCAATCTTATCGCCTACAATTTTCCATACTTTGATTTTATTATTGGCGGTATTTGCCAACATAGCTATAATATTAGCTGCCGGATTAAGTTTTTGCTCATTAGAAATGTAAGCAAAAAGTTGTGGCTCATCGGTTTTTCGAAAGCGAGGCTTGGTTTCTATGAGAACTGCGGTTTTAGTAGCTTCATCATAAAAACGAATATCGAGTTTATAGTGCGTCGGATTTGCGAGATTAGCCACTCCACCTAAAGCAACGGCATAACTAAACTCTCCATTCTCAATATTCTCAGTGTTATATTGAGAACCTACTATATTTATCATTTCAAACCGTGTCATACTTTTGCCTTTAATCAGAGCCAATATGCAAAGTTAGCGAAAATTTCTGACATATAGGCCGTAAGCGACAGGAGTTATTGATGTAATCTTGCTAAAAATTAGTAACTTTGCAGTA
This sequence comes from Muribaculaceae bacterium, assembly GCA_009775125.1. Taxonomy (GTDB): domain Bacteria; phylum Bacteroidota; class Bacteroidia; order Bacteroidales; family Muribaculaceae; genus CAG-873. The sequence continues at coordinate 114,651 of VSPD01000004.1, forward strand.
GGGTAGCCTAAATAGGTTATTATAATCATCGAAATATGAGCATTGATATTGACTACATAAGAAGCATTGCGGCCAATAACGAGGGCGTGGATGTTGAGTTCAAAGAGACCACCGGGCAGTTAAACCGCGGAATGGAGACGTTGTGCGGCATGATAAATGGCCGTGGTGGCATCGTTGTGTTCGGAGTCAATAACAAAGGCAAGATTATCGGTCAGGAGATTTCAGATAAGACAACTCGCGAGATTGGCGATGCGCTTGGACGATTTGACCCGGCTATTGACATACAGCCCCAGTATATTCAGTTGGAAGATTCCAACAAATATCTGATTGCTTTTTGCTCAAACGGTATGGATAGCGACAAACCCTATATGTGGGATGGAAAGCCGTATCAACGACACGACAGCGTTACTACCGTAATGCCCCGTGAGCGGTTTCTCCGTTTGCATGAAGAGCATACCGGGTTAACGTACAAATGGGAGCGGAAGGTTAATCCCAATTTGACTATTGATTCCCTCGATGATGGCCTGATACATAGAGTAGTTGAGGGCGGCATACGTCGCGGCAGATTAAGCGATGAAGCGAAGAATGACAATACTCCGACGATACTTAACCGCTTGAAACTTATGCAAAATGGCGCAGTGCGCAATTCCGCAGCCATTTTGTTTGGCAAAGATTTGACCGACTACCCTCAGATGCTTCTTCGTCTTGCGCGATTCAGAGGCATTGATAAGAGTGAGTTTATTGACAATAGACAGATATATGGCAATATCTTTGAGTTGACCTCCGGTGCGATGGACTTCTTTTTCAAACACCTGTCATTGTCGGGGACCACGCACAACAGAATTGAGCGTGAGGATGAATTGGAAATCCCATACGATGCACTCAGAGAGGCCGTTGTCAATGCGCTATGTCATAGAGCGTGGCAACAAGAGGCAAGCTCAATAGGCATAGCCATATATGACGACCGAGTAGAGATAGAGAACGCCGGTCGGTTTCCTGCAACCTTATCCCCTCAACGTTTAACCGCAGAGGAGGCATCAGCGAACGACAGCACTTCTCTCCCTCCGAATCCTGATATTGCCAATGTCATGTTTATCGGAGGATTGATTGAGCATTGGGGACGCGGCTTGTCAATGATAAACAACAAATGCAAGAATGCCGGACTTCCTAAGCCTAAGATTAACGACAACGGCTATATGGTCAAGGTGATTTTCGCCCGACCATTGGCTAAAGACAAGAGAACAGTAGGAGAACAGTTAGAGAACAGTAAGAGAACAGCAGAAGAACAGTTAGACAGTATTTCATCGTCCTTAAGAAAACTTATATTAGCCATAGGAGAAAATTGGCTGACAGCTCAGGAGTTACGAGATAAAATGGGCTATAAATCAAAAGGTTCATTCTGGACCAACTATCTTTCTCCGGCGATAGAGAAGGGTCTGGTAGCATTGGAAAATAAAGAAAGTTCCAAATCGCCAACTCAGAGATATGGACTGACAGATTTTGGACGAAGTATTTTTATAGCTATTCAATAATGACGAGATAAATGACGAGATAAAAAAGGTTTTAGACTTGCTCGCCAACAATCCTGTGATAACTCAACCCAAAATAGCATTGCAACTGGGATATTCGCAGCGTAAGGTAAATCGTATTATAGCCAAGTTGCGGGATTTGGGTTTATTATCTCGTGAAGGATCAAATAAAACCGGACGGTGGGTTGTAAAAAAATAATCCGAGAGATTTTTACTGTTTTTACCATTATTCATACTTTTTCCGATATTAGGTGGAAAAAAGTTGCAAGTTCGGCGATGAAAATATAAATTTGCAACTTATAAATCAAATTTACATTTAATATGAATTCGAAAAAATATCTATTGCAGGAGTCCGACATCCCAACGGCATGGTACAATATCGTGGCCGACATGGATGTGAAGCCCCGCCCGATTATCAACCCCGCGACGCGGCAGCCGCTCACGGCAGAAGACTTGTTCCCTTTGTTTTCCGAGGAGGCCGCGCGCCAGGAAATGAACACTGTCGACCCCTGGATCACCATCCCCGAACCCGTAAGGGACATGTACCGCATATGGCGCCCCACCCCGCTGGTGCGCGCCATCGGTTTGGAACGCGCGCTCGACACGCCGGCTAAGATTTTCTTCAAAAATGAAAGCGTAAGCCCCGTAGGCTCTCACAAGCTAAACTCTGCCATCCCGCAGGCTTTCTACTGCAAAGAGCAGGGCGTGACAAACGTAACCACCGAAACCGGCGCGGGCCAATGGGGCGCGGCGCTTGCCCTGGCATGCCGTTCGTTCGGCCTCGACCTCGCCGTGTACATGGTGAAGATTTCCTACAACCAAAAGCCTTACCGCCGCTCGATAATGCAGACCTACGGAGCCGAGGTGATCGCATCGCCGAGCATGTCGACAAAAGCCGGACGCAAGATCATCACCGACCACCCCAACTATCAAGGCTCGCTCGGCACGGCAATATCGGAAGCCGTGGAACTGGCCATGTCTACCCCCAACTGCAAATACGCCCTCGGCTCCGTGCTAAACCATGTGTCGCTCCACCAGACCGTAATCGGCCTCGAAGCCGAGAAGCAGATGGCTATGGCCGACGCCTACCCCGACGTGGTGATAGCATGCTTCGGCGGCGGAAGCAACTTCTCGGGCATCGCCTACCCGTTTCTCCGCCACAACCTCAAAGACGGAGCCAAGACCCGCTTCATAGCGGCCGAACCGGCGGCCTGCCCTAAACTCACACGTGGCAAATTTGTCTACGATTTCGGCGACGAGGCCGGATACACGCCTATGATACCGATGTACAGCCTTGGCCACGACTTCGCTCCGGCCAACATCCACGCCGGAGGCCTGCGCTATCACGGAGCCGGCTCCGTCGTGAGCGAACTGCGCAACCAGGGGCTTGTCGACGCCGTCGACATAGCCCAGCTCGAAGCCTTCGACGCCGCGGTGCTTTTCGCCAAGGCCGAAGGCATAATTCCCGCGCCGGAGTCGAGCCACGCCATCGCCGCCACTATCCGCGAGGCCATCCGGGCAAAAGAAGAAAGCACATCGCCCACAATCTTGTTCAATCTGTCGGGACACGGCCTTATCGACATGGCGTCTTACGACCGCTATTTAGCCGGCGACCTTGCCGACTACACCGTCGACGAAGCCGTCATCGAAGCCAACACACAATCTCTCACACAGGTAAAATGATAGAACGTCTGAAAAATATCCTTTCCCACGGCGATTACACCATCGTCGTGGGAAATCCTGCCGTCGAGCGCATATTCACGAGCCGCGAGCGTGGCGTCAAAGCACTTGTTCACCTCATCGACAACGACCCGGAGCTACTCCGCGGAGCCACCATAGCCGACAAGGTCGTAGGCCGCGCCGCCGCATCCTTGATGCTGCGCTCGGGCGTGAGCCGCCTGCATTCGCGCGTAATCACATCAGCCGCCGTCGATATGCTGCGGAGCGCAGGCATCGCCGTCGACTTCGACACCGAAACAGACATGATAGCCAACCGCGCCCGCACAGGCCGCTGCCCCCTCGACACCCTCTGCGCTCCCCTATCCGACCCCGCCGAAATGGAAGCCGCCATCCGCCGCTTCTACAAAGATTTGGAATCTCGCCGGGAACACTAATCGCGGGCGGAGCCGAAGGTGACGACTTTGTTGAAGATGAAGTTGGAGAGGGTGTAGGCCACGTTGCCTATGAGGGTGGCTATGCCGTAGCCCGACAGGACGATACGGTCGGTAAAGGCATATTCCATGTCGCCGAATGGCGAGCGCGACAGCACCCACACCACGGCAAATTGCACGCAATAGCACACCGCGAACCCGCACAGAAACAGCGCGGCCTCGCGCCGGAGGCGTCCGTCGGAACGGAACACCCATCGGCGGTTCCACAAAAACGAGTTCACAAATCCGGCCACGTATCCCAAGGCGTTCGACAGATACTCGTCAACGCCAAAAAATGACTTGCACACGAAGATTATGCCAAGCGTGAGGGCGGTGTTAAGACATCCCACCACGCCATACTTTACAAGCTGCAACAGCGAGTCGCGTTTCATTTCTATCTTTTTTTCCTGTTACCGCCCACCTTGCGCTCGGGCATGGCATCGGCGTTGGCCGACGCGGTGGCATAATACCGGCATATGTCGGTCAAAAAGCAACTTTCACACATCGGCTTGCGCGCCTTGCACACATAGCGGCCATGCAATATCAGCCAATGATGTGCCTTTGGTATTATGGCCTCGGGAATATGCTCCACGAGGGCTTTCTCGGTCTGCAAGGGATTGCGGCTGCCGGTGGTGAGGCCGATGCGCTCCGACACACGGAACACATGTGTATCTACGGCCATGGCTGCCTTGCCAAACACCACGGCAAGTATCACATTCGCCGTCTTGCGTCCCACCCCGGGGAGCGTGGTAAGGGCGTCGATGTCCGACGGCACCTCGCCTCCGTATTCCTCCACAAGCCTCCGGGCCATGCCGATCAGCGATTTCGTCTTGTTGTTGGGAAATGTCACCGACTTTATGAGCTCGAACACACGGTCGGGGTCGGCCTTGGCGAGCGATTGCGGCGTGGGGAACACCTCGAAAAACGGAGGGGTTACGATATTCACGCGTTTGTCGGTGCACTGCGCCGACAGAATTACGGCCACAAGCAGCTCATATGGCGAGCCATAGTGCAGCTCGGTTTCGGCAACAGGCATTTCCTGCTCGAAACGGTCGAGGGCTATGCGATAACGTTCGGATATGGTCATCGTGGATTCAAATATGTGTGAGTATTGACTCTATTGCTATATATATTATTGTGATTCCGCCTGTGATATAGACCGGGCGGATAGTAGCGTTACGGTCGAGCGGGACAAACACCTCGGGCCGGAACTTGCGCACGGCAAAATATGCCGTGAGCGACGTAACGGTCCCCACCACGGCCCCGGCCATCAGATCGCCGGGGTAATGCACTCCAAGATAGACACGCGAATAGCATTGCATAAGCGCCCACGCCACTACGGCTACTGTCCACCCGCGCGTGCGCAGCGTTAGCGACGTGGCTATGGCAAGGGCCACTGTGTTGGCGGCATGGCACGACGGAAAGCCGTAACGGCCGCCACGGTAACCGCTCACCACATGCACAAGGTCGCTTAGCGGATTGTCGAGGTTGGCCGGACGCATACGCTGTATCACCGGCCTTATTATCGACGCCGAGATATAGTCGGCGGCACCTACGGCTATTCCTATCATGGCTATTATCACAAAACCCCGCTTCCAGCCATATCGCCATACAACGACAGCGGCGAGCGCCACATACAGCGGCACCCAGATCCAGCGGCCGCTGAACGCAGCCATAAACGGGTCGACAAACTGATGATTCAGCCCGTTGAAAAACAGAAACAGTTGCGTATCAAGTTCTTGTAGACGATCCATTATCTTTTCGACAAATCGGTATAAAGGGTTTGAAGATATGCTTTGAGCAGAACCAGCGTGGTGTCCGACGATGCCTCGTAAGGCTCTCCCGTGTCGATTGAAAGCACGGCGTCGCCAAGGCGAGCGTGGCGCATGGCGGCAAAGTTGCGCCGGCTGTAAAAGGCAAAGGGCTCGCGGGCCGGGGCAAGGAGGTTGCGGCTGAACCGCCAACACGATGTATCATCGCCAAGAAGCCCGAGCACCGTGGCGGCAATATCGGTCTGCGACGCCGGCAGCGACAGCAATGTGCTGTCAACGGCGATATCGCGTATAGCTCCACCCGTGAACACCAACGGGACATGATGCAAATCCTTAGGCTCGGTCAGTCCCTCGGGCCATGAGCCGTAGTGGTCGGGGACTATCACTACAAGCGTGGAATCCCAGCTCGGGAGCTGTTTCAGCTCATCAATATATGCCCCGAGGCACGAATCGGCATACGCAAAAGCATTGAGCTTCTTGTTTTCGAACCGCGATGAATACGGCACCTCGAAAGGCTCGTGCGAGCTCGATGTCTGCACCACCGTAAACCGCGGGCGGCCGTCGCAAGGGGCAGCCTTGGCATCGGCCGCGGCGCGGGCAAACACACGGTCGTCGTGCACGCCCCACTTGCTAAGACGCTCTCCCACAGGAAAATCGCGGTCGGACACTATCCTGTCAAACCCCGCGGCCACAAGCATGGCGTTGAGATTGGTAAAGTTTATGTCGCCGCCGTAATAGTATGTCATATCGTAGTCGTGCTGCGATTTGAGCGATGCCGGCAACGAGGGCAGGCCGTCGAGCTTGTTGACATATTTCAGCAGCGACGTGGTAGGCGGCCCCGGATAGCCGCACACCGTGGCCGGCACGCCTCGGTCGGTACGGTACGACGACGCATAGGCATCGGTCCACAGCCACCCCTCGGCGGCTATGCTGTCGAGACGCATCGCCACAGAGTCGCCGCCCAGGCTTGGCATCAAATGAGCCGAAAAACTTTCAAGTATAATAAGCTGTATATCAGGCTTGAAACCGAGCCGCGGCACGCTGTCGCCCTCCACAGCCAGGGCATCCATCGCCGCCTCGGCCTCGTCTTCGGACATAAACCGGAACTGCTTTTCAAAATTGCCCTGGTGCGCCGACGAATACAGCAACGAGAACACCGGATTCACCGCCGCATGGTTGAGCCTCATGTCGGGACTGAAATATGCGCGGCTCGGATTCATCGTCGACACGGTCACGCCTCCGCGGATAGGAAGGAACAGCAACGCCACAATCACAGCCATAGCGGCAGCCTTCAAGCCACGCCTCGGGGCACGGACAGTACTGTCGGCAAAAGCAAAATATGCTCCGGTCCAGGCTTTATACATGCCGGCGGCAATCGCGGCAATCGCCACGGCCCCGACAGCCCACTGCCACAAAGGCACGCTCGCCATAGCCGCGGCAGGCGATGTCGTGAAATAAAAAATCGGCGTGACATCCAGCTTAAATCCCCAGTAGGGGTAAAGGGCGGCATCGGCCACAAGGCACATCGCCACGACAGCGGACACCACCCCGAAATAGACCCTCATGGCAACATGAAGCCATCTCGCCGGCTTGAACGCGAGCACAGCCGCGGCAATCGCCGGTATCACCGTAAGATACGCCGCCACCGAGCAGTCCATCGACAGCCCGTGGACCACCACGTCGAGCCATCGCCCCATATCGTAGCCGCCCGCGGCAAGCATAAAAAGCGGCTTGGCCACAGCAAACACCGCCAAGGCGATGCAATAGACGCTCAATAATCTTAATATAAAATTTTTCATTTAAGTCTATCTGATTTTAATATACCCACTGTGTAGGGACGCACGGCTCGTGCGTCCATGTCAACAAAAATAACATCTTTCTGCAACGGACGCACGAGCCGTGCGTCCCTACACTTAAAGTATTGACTTTTTTCAGCCTGCTTAATTCGCATATAGTTCAGCAAAGATACATAAAAATTCACGATTTTTTCGTACCTTTGCATCCGTTTTTTCAAAGGTACTATAATATGCATGATTTTTCTATTGCCAAGCGTTACATTATCTATGTAGCGGGCTTGTTTTTGCTGTCGCTCGGCGTCGTGCTCATCGTACGCTCTGCCCTCGGCACCACCCCCATCTCGTCGATCAACTATGTGGTAAGCATCAACACTCCTCTATCCCTCGGAACATGCACCTTCGCAATAAACATGCTCCTCATCTTAGGCCAATTCTTGATTCTCGGACACCGGTGCACACGCGTCGACGCCGTAGAGATTCTGCTGCAAATCCCCTTTTCATTCATCTTCTCGGCCTTCATCGACGCCAACATGTATCTCACGCGCTCCTTCGTGCCGCAAAACTACCTCATCTCCTTTGCCGCACTCGCCCTCGGCTGCCTCACTCAGGCCCTCGGCGTTACGCTCGAGCTCAAACCCAACGTGTCGAAAATGTCGGCCGAAGCCTTCGTCGCCTATGCCGCCGAACGCTTCAACAAGCCCTTCGGCCGCCTCAAAGTAATCTTCGACCTCTCGCTCGTATCCACAGCCATCGTCGTGTCGCTGTGCTTCTCAGGTCGCATTGAAGGCGTCCGTGAAGGCTCCCTCATCGCCGCGGCCTCCACCGGCGCCCTCGTCACCCTGCTCAGCCGCCACATCATCACCCGCCGCAACGCCTCCGCAGCCGCCCACGCCCTCCGCCACATCCTCCCATTGTAGGAACACAAGCCTCCGGCTTGTGACTGATTACCCACAATCCGGAGGATTCTTTGCCAAAAGCAAAGCGCTTCGCGGTCAGTGTTCCTGCACCCATTACCCTTTCGCACATATAAAATAAAAACCCGGGGCCGCATCCGACAGATGCGGCCCCGAGTTTTATGAGGGTGTATGCAAGAAAGCGGGTTGATTATTTTTTACCGCGGTTGCCGTAGCGGCTCATGAACTTGTCGACGCGACCTGCGGTGTCGACGAGCTTCTGCTTGCCGGTGAAGAAGGGGTGCGACGACGAGGTGATTTCAAGTTTCACCAGGGGATAGGTTACGCCGTCGACTTCGATTGTCTCGCGCGAAGCGACAGTAGAGCGGGTGATGAAGATTTCGTCGTTGGACATGTCTTTGAACACCACTTCGCGGTAATTGGAGGGATGGATGCCTTCTTTCATTGTATTGTCTTTTATTTTATTGTCGAATTTTGCTGAATTTCGCGCTGGTAAGGCGCAACTATTCGTAATGGCGGTGCAAAGTTACTGTTTTTCTACGAATTGACAAAATATTTCTCGCCTTATTTTTCAAGAATCTTTCTTCGAAGCAAACGGATCGCGGTAAAGGCCAAGCAATTGCAGGCCAAAATGGTAGAAAAAGCCCATATCGTCGATAAAATAGCGGCGGAACAGGCGTCGCGGCTCCTTGCAGAAGCGATAGAACCATTCCAATCCGAGCCGCTGCCACACGGCCGGAGCGCGTTTAAGCGTCTTGGCCTCGAAATCGATAGTGGCGCCAAGCCCCATGAACAGCCTCACGCCCGGCATCGAGTCGCGGTACTTCATTATCCATTTTTCCTGCTTGGGCGCTCCCACCCCGACAAGCAGCACAGTGGCGCCGCTGCGGTTTACTATGTCGATTATCTCCCTGCACTCAGCCTCATTTTTCTCAAAGCCATACGACGGCGAATGAGCGCCGACAACAATCTCGCGGCCCACCTCGCGGTTGATTTCGGCGCGAGCCTTGTCGGCAATGCCCTCGGCGGCGCCGAGCAGGAAGATACGGCAGTCGGGGTCGTGGCGGTGATACCTGTAATAATCCGTAAAGAAACTGCTGCCCGGGATTGCCTCGGGAAGCGGCCGGGAAAGAAATCTCGACAAACGATGCAATATGCGGCTGTCGCATACCACCCACTCCGCCCGGCGGTACACGTCGTAAAATTCACGGTCGCGCTGCAATTTAACAAGATGGTCGACATTCGGAGTTACGAGCACTCCCCTGTCGAGCCTCTCGAGCAGCTGCTCTTTGGTAAGCGGCATGATGCCGACATTTAATATTCTAACAACATCTTCCATCATCCTTATTAACGGAATTTCACATATATTATTATATAACGTAAAAAATCACAAAAAAGGCGCCTCCAATGTGTGTGCTTGGGGGCGCCTCGGCGTGTGAAGTTGGAATTGGATTAAGACAAGTTTGTCGTAATACTTAAGGAGAATCGAATTTTGGCTCAATTCACTTCACATACTATGCAATGCCGGGTGAGGGAGTCGAGACCGGCAAATACAGTCATTTTCAGATGCCTATCAACACGCACTTCTAAGGCAAGACACGCCCTGATAGACCTTTACCCGGCTTTACGCCATTCTTTTTAATTAATGCCGAGGCGCGGATTGGAAGGGTTAAATTGGAGGAACGTTAGGCCACCGCAAACTCGTGGCCTTCTTGATCAGAGGAGAGGTCTATAAATTTTGGTTATGATGGAGTCTTAAATTTTTGTTAAATTGATGATGTCGCAATATTGCGGTGTGCCAAATAAGGTTTTTTGATAACAATATGATGCGTGTGTTTACGGAGCGAAAGCGTAAAAACAAAGCAAAAAGTGAGACAAATTGCTTGTTCAGCATCGCAAAGTTAACGCTATTTTTAATATTTCCAACTATTTTTCCACCATATATTTGACGCATTAACCGAAATTAACTCCATTAAAGCAAAATTAACCAAATTTATATTAAATTAATATATCGCTGCGTCTCCATCCTCGCAACAATCACGGCGACAGACACAAAATCAAAAGTTTTTCATAAAATTATTGCAAAAAATTTGTGCGTATCGAAAAAAATTGCTTAATTTGCACTCTGTTTTATGGCCCGTCATAAAAAAGCGGCAAAATGATGCAATTGCGCGCGATATGAGATGCGACGTGCGACCGTAAACAACCCTCAAATTACGAATAACAATAAACCAATAACAGCCATGTCAAAAATTTGTCAAATTACCGGCAAAAAAGCGATCGTAGGCAACAACGTATCTCACTCCAAACGCCGCACTAAACGCAAATTCAATGTCAACCTGTTCAATAAAAAATTCTATTGGGTTGAACAAGGCATTTGGATTCGCCTCACAATCTCTGCCGCCGGCCTCCGCACTATCAACAAAATCGGTCTCAACGCCGCCATGATGCAGGCTGCCGAAAAAGGCTTCCTCACCGACAACGACATCAAAATCATAGGATTCTAAGCACGTATCCTTTAATTCAATCTATTTAATCGCACAAAACCATGGCAAAAAAAGCAAAAGGCAATCGCGTGCAGGTAATCCTCGAATGCACCGAACACAAGCAGAGCGGCATGCCCGGCACTTCTCGCTACATCACCACCAAAAACCGCAAGAACACCCCCGAACGTCTTGAGCTGATGAAATATAACCCCATCCTCAAACGCATGACACTCCACAAAGAAATCAAATAATACCACTCTGAGATATGGCAAAGAAAACAGTGGCCTCACTTCAGAAAGGTGAAGGCCGTACATACAGCAAAGTCATCAAAATGATGAAATCGCCCAAAACCGGCGCCTACGTCTTCAAAGAAGACATGGTTCCCAACGACGCCGTTAAGGACGCCCTCAAATAAGTTTCCCCCAATCCCAACCCATACCCCAGTCTCTTAAACACAAATGACGCACCCGACGAA
>VSPD01000040.1 GCA_009775125.1 Muribaculaceae bacterium
CCTCCACCCTCACCCACAAACACTTCCACGACCTCCCCCAATTCCAATTTTCGACAAGAGAACAGGAGTGACAAGAGAATATAATCGAATTCCAGCGTACTGAAAATGTAGGGGGCATACGGCTCGTGCAGCAGATGCTATCTTGTGGCGTGAGCCACGTAGTCCTATGTAACCCAGGGTTTTACACCCTGGGTTAGGAGTATCGCGACACGGCATGGCGGAGCCATGTTCTTTGTCCATTACCGGCTCGATATCGCCAAATGGCTCCGCCATGCCGAGGGGGAACACGTGCCTGCCCGACGTCTGTCATTATGGCAGAAAGCGGCAGAGCCGCTTAATATGGTAGGCATGGGCGAAAGTATGTCAGATGTATTATTATTCGACTGCGGCCGCAGTCGAACCTCCGTATCGCCCATGCAGGAACTCTAACCGCGGAGCGCTTTGCCTCCGGCAAAGAACCCTCCGGCTTGAGTTCCCACCGCCCCTACCTCTTGCCCACACAAATAATCAACAAGGAGTTGCAGTTCAACCGCAACTCCTTGTACTTGTACTGAATTTGAATTACATTTGGATAAATTCAATATCATCCACAATCAATTTTTGCTTTCCAAAAGTATAGAACCCAAGACCGGCATAATCAAGAGGCATATACCTTACTTTCATGATTTCCATATCGTCAACATAAAATGAAAGCATATCACCCTCGGATACAAGTCTCCACTGCTGATTCAACTTCTTCTTATTTTGCCATTTTATACCCTGATCTATTGAACCCACAAGCACATTATTTTCATAGCGCACAAATGTTATCATCTCTTCATTAAACACAAAAGCATAAAAATTTCCTCCATCTTTATAATTAAACATCAGCCCACAGATTCGGTCATGAGCAAGTTTATCAATAATTACGTTAACCTTGACTTCGAACGGTTCGTTAACATTGATAGGAGCATAGCAATGCGTCTCAAAGAATGTATTCATTCCAACTTGGGTTGGTATACCCGAAAGACCTGTTAGAAGTGCACCCAATCCCTTGTTTTCACCTTTTGATGTAACAGTCATCACTCCTTTGTCTATAATTGCTGTACCGTAATTGCTTTCAACAGCACATTCAGTCCATCCAAGCGAGTTTGCATCAAACGTTTCAATAAAACTACGCGCATACACGTTAGAAACAACACAGATTGCAGTTAAACATAAAATTATTTTAAATTTTTTCATATTGTATGTTATTATTTTTTACATTACATAATCGAGATAATATTTCTTCCAACATTGATTCTGTATCTTTGGGTATGCGTTTAGTCTCGAAGAACTCTCCGCGTCGTGCAGACATTACGTTTGCAACCTCTGATATGATTTTAATCTGAAAAGCAACATGCTCGGATGAAGCAATATTTCTAATTACTAATTTTGTACGAATTATTTTATCGGAAATCACAAATTTTTTATAACTCCACCTCGTCTGTACATACCCGCCAATAAAATCCTTCGTGTCTATATCCAAATCATAATTCAACAGTATCCGCTCTAATTGTGTCCATGCTGGTGAAACATCCACAGCACCATCTTCCTTTTCATCATAATATGATGGAGCAATATCTACTGTTAAATATTCATTCACAAAGTAAGCCGGAGTAGTCCCGCAAATAAAATCATCCTGCATTAAACGAAACGAAAGGGCGTCACGTTTATCTTCTCTATAAAATTTATAATTAACAGTAATATATCCATTGCATTCAAGTTTTATAACAGCAACTTGATTCTTACTTTGAGGCCGCGCAAATACGCCATAACCATACCCAACGAGGTTATTATCTACATATATGGCTGCTTCCTTCGGTTCCACATTAATTTTTACAATTACAGATTTCTTTGCTGCATAAGATGTCAATGCCAACAAAAAAGTAAAAATCAAAGCAATCGCCTTTTCCATAAATATCTAATTTACTTAATTCTCTTATTTCTGCACAAATATAGCACTAAATCAGAAATTGGAAAAACTTTTATCTATGTTTTCCTGATGTGTCGAAGTTTTTTAGTAATTTTGCATTTATCGATTCCTCATCGCATAGCTACAATGCGTAGAAAGGGGCTCTTTTTTATTGATTATGAAGCCTTTGATTATTATTCCGGCGCGCGGCGGCAGCAAGGGAATTCCGCGCAAAAATATTAAACGGCTCGGCGGCCGACCGCTGATCGCGTGGACGATTGATGTGGCCCGGCAGGTGTGCCCCGACGTGGAGCGCATTGTTTTGTCGACCGACGACGATGAGATTGCCGACACGGCTCGCCAATGCGGGCTGCCCGTCGACTATATGCGTCCGGACGAACTTGCCACCGACACGGCGGGAAGCCGCGAGATGATGCTCGACGCAATGGCTTGGGCCGATGCCAAGGGCATTGAATATGACTGCGTGGTGCTTCTTCAACCTACGTCGCCGTTCCGCTCGGCTTCCGACGTGCTGCGCACCATCGAGGCGTGGAGCCCGGATATCGACATGGCCGTGACCGTGACGGAGGCGGCTTCAAACCCGTATTACAACTGCTTCGAGGCGGATGCCGACGGCTACCTGCACGTGTCGAAAGGCGACGGCCTCTACACTCGCCGCCAGGACGCGCCCAAGGCGTGGGAATACAACGGCGCGGTGTATGCCATAACTCCGGCGAGCCTGCGCGCGATGCCCCTCGGGGCCTTTCCCCGGCGTGTGCCCGTGGAGATGCCGCGCGAGCGAAGCATCGACCTCGACACTCCGCTCGACTGGGCCGTGGCCGAATTTATGATTAAAGAAAACATGTGCGAATGAATCTTAACGACCATATAATATCGGCATCGGCCTCGCTGCTCGAAGCCCTCGAAGCCCTCAACCGCCTGTCGGGCGGCGCGATGACGCTTTTTGCCGTCGACAGCCAAGGCCGCCTGACCGGCACGGTGACCGACGGCGACATCCGCCGCGCGCTTCTTGCCGGATGCCGGATCGACGACAAGGTGGAGGCCGCTATGCACCGCCGTTTCAAGTCGGTGACGGGCGAGTGCCCCGACGTGGCCGCCCTGCGCGATTTCCGCAACAAGGGCATACGGCTTGTGCCGCTCCTCAACGCCGACGGCACGATACGCTCGATTGTCGACCTCTCGGCGCGCCGCACAGTGCTTCCGCTCTCGGCCATACTCATGGCCGGAGGCAAGGGCGAGCGTCTGCGTCCGCTCACGCTGTCGAAGCCAAAGCCCCTGCTCGAAATCGACGGCCGCGCCATCATCGACTACAATATCGAGGCTCTCGCCGCCTGCGGCATCACCGACATAAGTGTGACGACGCGCTACCTCGCCGAGCAGATTCACGCCCATTTCGCGCGGCCCGTGGCCGGCGTGGATGTGAAATGCGTCGAGGAGACCCGTCCGCTCGGCACCATTGGCTCGGCCGCACTGGCCGAAATCCCCGCCGACGGCAACACCCTGGTGATGAATTCCGACCTTTTGACCACCATCTCGTTCGAGGACATGTATATCCACCACCTGTCGTCGAAGTCGGACATCACGATAGCCGCCATCCCCTATCAGGTGTCGGTGCCGTTTGCCATCCTCACATCCGAGGCCGGCGACCCCACGCGCGTCACCGCCATCGAGGAAAAGCCGTCCTACTCATTCTTTGCCAACGCCGGCATATATATCTTCCCCAACGACATGCTGCGGTCGCTGCCCCTCGACCGCCCCACCGACGCTCCCGACCTTATCCGCAACGCCATAGCCGAAGGCCTGCGCGTGACATATTTCCCGATCAACGGCACATGGCTCGACGTGGGCACCCCGGCCGACTTCCACCAGGCCGAACAGCTCATGCGCCACCACCGCAACTTCTCGGCACGTTGATTGTTAATTAAAAGAAACCCCTCGACTTAATTCGACATCTCTCGACTTAAATCGGCTTAAATCGAAAATAAATCGAAAAGACATGGCAGACTCCAATTTCATAGACTACGTCAAGATACTTTGCCGCTCGGGCAAGGGCGGCGCCGGAAGCGCACATTTCCACCGCGCCAAGTATGTGCCCAAAGGCGGTCCCGACGGCGGCGACGGCGGCCGCGGCGGCCACATCATACTCCGCGGCAACAAAAACATGTGGACGCTCCTTCCGCTTAAATACCGCCGGCATATCTTCGCCGGCAACGGCCAGCCCGGCACCGGAGGCCGCTCCTTCGGCAAGGACGGCGATGACGTGACGGTGGAAGTGCCGTGCGGCACCGTGGTGTTCGACGCCGAGACCGGCGAATACCTCGCCGAGGTGACCGACGACGGCCAGGAAGTGAAACTCCTGCGCGGAGGCCGTGGAGGTCTCGGCAACTGGCATTTCAAATCGCCTACCAACCGCGCTCCCCGCTATGCCCAGCCCGGCGAACCGGCCGTGGAGCGGTCCGTGATTCTCGAGCTGAAACTGCTTGCCGACGTGGGCCTCGTTGGCTTCCCCAATGCCGGAAAGTCGACCCTGCTGTCGGCCGTGTCGGCAGCTCGCCCCAAGATTGCCGACTATCCTTTCACCACCATGGAGCCCCAACTCGGCATCGTGTCCTACCGCGACAACCGCTCTTTCGTCATGGCCGACATCCCCGGCATAATCGAGGGCGCGTCGGAAGGCCGCGGCCTTGGTCTCCGCTTCCTGCGCCATATCGAGCGCAACGCCGTGCTGCTGTTTGTAATTCCGGCCGATGCCGACGATATCCACAAGGAATATGAAATACTGCTCGGCGAACTCGAGCGTTTCAATCCCCAGCTCGTCGACAAGCCACGCATCATAGCCATATCGAAATGCGACATGCTCGACGACGAACTCATCGACGAACTCCGCTCGCATCTTGGCTTCGACATCCCCACGGTGTTCATCTCCGCCGTCACCGGCTACGGCCTCACCGAACTCAAAGACACGCTCTGGCGCGCGATAACCGACGAGTCGAACCGCCTCGCCACACCCGACATAGTGCATCGCCCACTCGACGGCCACCACCGCGTGCGCGAGGAAGACGAATTCATATTCGAACCAGCCCCCATGGAAGAAGACGCCGACTATGAGGAAGCCGAAGACCTTCGCTCGATATCTCCCGATGCCTGGGGCGAGGATTTCGATTTCGACATCGACGACGACGACGATACCGACCAATAACGAATACAACCCAATCACATCATGCGAAAAATATCATCCCTTATCCTGTTATTATTTGCTTTTATGGCAACAGCACAAAACACGAATCCGCTATTCGACGATTTCACCACAATTCCGTTCTCTAAAATAAAGACGGAACACTATATGCCCGCCATCGACCGCGGCATTGAACGCGCACGCGCCGAAATCGACGCCATCGTAAACAATCCCGAGGCTCCGACGTTTGAAAACACTATCGTGGCATACGAAAAAAACGGCGAGGATCTCGACCGCGTCACAAGCATATTCTTTAACCTCCTCGAAGCCGACGCCAACGACGAAATGATGGCTCTCTCGATGGAGGCATCGCAGAAACTCTCCGACTACGGCACCGACATAATCCTCAACCCCGGCCTGTGGCAGCGCATCAAGACCGTAAACGATTTCTACGCCAACAACAAGGAGGCTTACGATGCCCTCACCCCCGAGGACCGCATGCTGCTTCAGACCGTCTACGACAGCTTCGCCAACAACGGCGCGCTCCTGCCCGAAGCCGACCAGAAGCGGTTCAAGGAACTGAAATCGGAGCTCTCCGGCCTCACCACACGTTTCGGCCAGAACGTGCTCCGCGAGCTCAACACATATGAGATATGGCTCACGCCCGACCAAATGCAAGGGCTCCCCGAAGGTATAATCCAACAGGCTGCCGAAGCCGCCGAGGAAAAAGGACGCAAGGGCGAATATCTCTTCACCCTCGCCCAGCCCACCTACATGGCCGTGATGAAATATGCCGACAACGACGACGTGCGCCGCAAATTCCACAAACTCTACACCTCGCGCAACACCCAAGGCGAATATTCCAACCTCGACAACATAGCACGCATCTCCGCCGTGCGCCTTGAAATAGCCAAACTTCTTGGCAAAAAAACTTACGCCGACCAGAGCCTCCAGCGCACCATGGCACAGACTCCCGAAGCCGTCTACGACTTGCTCGACCGCCTGCGCGACGCCTACCTCCCCGCCCAGAAGCGCGAATTTGCCGAACTCAAAGCATTCGCATCGAAAGAAGCCGGAAAAGACGTTGAAATCACAGCATGGAACCACTCTTACTGGTCGAACAAACTCAAAACGGCAAAATACTCTTTCGACGACGAGGCTCTCCGCCCCTACTTCCCGCTCGACAGCGTAATCAACGGCGTATTCGGCCTGGCAACTCGCCTCTACGGCCTGCAATTCAAGCCCAACACCGAGGTTGACGTATACCACCCCGATGTGAAATGCTTCGACGTGGTCGATGCCGACGGCCGATTCATGGGACTGCTCTACACCGACTTCTTCCCCCGCGCATCGAAACGCCCCGGCGCATGGATGACCGAATTCCGCGGCGAACGCCACGAAGCCGACGGCTCGCGTCGCGCCCCCTACGTGTCGATAGTGATGAACTTCACCAAACCCACTGCCGACAAGCCCTCGCTGCTCACTCCCTACGAAGTTGAGACATTCCTCCACGAATTCGGCCACGCGCTCCACGGCCTGCTCGCCGACACAAAATACGGCTCGCTCTCGGGCACGTCTGTCTACCGCGACTTCGTGGAACTCCCCTCGCAGTTCAACGAAAACTACCTCACCGAAAAAGAATTCCTCGACAGCTTCGCCAAGCACTATCAAACCGGCGAACCCATCCCGCAGGAGCTTATCGACCGCATGGTGGCCGCCCAGCAATATGGAGCCGCCTACGCCTGCATCCGCCAGTTGCAGTTCGGCTACCTCGACATGGCCTGGCACACGATCACCGAGGCCGTGACCGACCCCATGGCCTTCGAGCGCGACGCCATTGCCGCCCTCAACACCTTTCCCGCAGTTGAAGGCACCATGACCTCGCCGCAATTCTCCCACATCTTCTCGGGAGGCTACGCTGCCGGCTACTACTCCTACAAATGGGCCGAAGTGCTCGACGCCGACGCCTTCGCCTACTTCCAGGAAAAAGGCATCTTCTCGCCCGAGGCTGCCAAATCGTTCCGCGACAACGTGCTCAGCCGAGGCGGCACAGAAAACCCTGCCGAGCTCTATCGCCGCTTCCGTGGCGCCGACCCCACAATCGACGCGCTCCTTCGCCGCGACGGCATCACCCCCGAGCCTTCCGTCGCCCTCCCCGCCAAAGATTAATTCGATGCACAATGCACGATAAACAATTAAGGCCACGCCACATTTGGGGTGTGGCCTTTTAAAATTTTCCAAACATGAACTATATTTTTGATTTCGACGGCACATTGATGGACACCTCCGGTGTAATCCTCTCCACTATTAAAGCAACCATCGCCCAAATGGGACTCCCCGAAAAAACCGACGACGAATGTCGGACGATTATCGGAATCCGCACCGACGAGGCAGGAAAATACTTATATCCCGACCTCGACATTTCCAATGCCGAATTTGCAAGGCTTTTCCGAGCCAACTACGACAGGCTGAAAAAAAACGCGCATGAAAAGACATTCCCCGGTGTGATGTCAACGCTCCGGCAGCTTCACGAAAGCGGCCACGGGCTTGCTATTGCTTCAAGCCGACGCCTCTACTCGCTAAAAGACTATCTCGAAGGCCTGGGCATAACTGATTGGTTCAGCATGATTGTCGGAGCCGACAGCGTGGCCAAAGGCAAACCCAATCCCGACCCGGTGCTCGCTATACTCGCCGCTCTTGGCTGGGACCCCAACACCACCTTGGTGGTCGGCGATGCCGATGTCGACATCATGATGGGAAATGCCGCCGGGTGCAAGACATGCGCCGTGACCTACGGCAATGGAGCCATCGCCGCGCTCAAAGCCGCAAATCCCGACTATATGATCGACTCATTTGCCGACATCCTTAATATTCGCTAATCATGGATATTGAGCAGTTCCGCAACTACTGCCTGTCGTTTGAAGGCGTCACGGAAAAAACACCATTCGGGAAATTTGCTCCACGATTTTCTTCGGTGCTCGTATTCTACGTCTGCGGCCACATGTTTTGCATGACCGACATCGACGACTTTCATTACGCCGTGGTGAAGAACACGCCCGAAAAAATCGCAGAACTTCACGAAAGCTGCCGTTCATGCGAGCGGCAGCGCAACATGAGCGCCAAATACTGGATTCAGCTCAACTTCGGCGGCGACATCTCCGCTGCCGAAATCCTCCGGCTCGTAGAGCAATCCTACCAAATCGTCAAAGCCAAATACTCAAAATAACATCGCCCATCGTGCATTGTGCATTGTGCATCGTGCATTATTTAAGGAGTGCTTGGGCGGCGGCGCGGGCAGTGGGGTCGGAGGAGGTGCCGGAGAGCATAAGGGCGAGTTCGCCCACGCGCTCGTCGGGCGATAGCAGGCGGATATGTGTATGCGTGGAGGTGTCGTCGTCTTCCTTGTAGACCTTGAAGTGTACCGACCCTTTCGCGGCCACAGCCGGCAGGTGGGTAATGGCGATGACTTGCGCACGGGCGGCGATAGCATCCATGAGCGAAGCCATGCGCACGGCCACATCGCCCGACACGCCGGTGTCAACCTCGTCGAAAATCACCGTGGGAAGCTGCATCTTCTCGGCAATGAGCGACTTCACCGAAAGCATCAGACGCGAGATTTCACCGCCGGAGGCAGTCTGGCCAAGCGGCATCAGAGGCTGATTCTTGTTGAAGGCAAAGAGGAATTCCACTTCGTCGGCACCCGACGACGACAGCTTGACCGGCGTGATGCGTATCTCGCAATTCAAGTTTTTCATGCCTAAGGGCACGGCGCGGTCGCGCAGCTCTCCGGCAAGACGCTCGGCCTGTTGACGGCGCGATTCCGACAACGCCTCGGCGGCCTTCACGGCCTCGCGCTTTGCGGCCTTGGCCTTGGCCTGGAGCTCGGCCAGGTCGGAGTCGGCATTTTCTATGGTGTCGAGACGCGCGGCAAGCGAGTCGCGTATGGCGATAAGCTGGTCGGAAGAGTCGACACGATGCTTCTTTTCGAGCGAATAAATTGCCGACAGGCGGGCATCCACGGCATCGAGCCGGGCAGGGTCGGCGCCCAACGATGCGTCGGCGTCGATAAGCGACTCTGCTATGTCGGCCAACTCAATGCGAGCGCTGTCGAGACGTGCCACAAGATTCTCGCCGTCGGGAAGCATCGCGGCCACGCGACGCAGTTCGGAAACGGCATTGGCCACGTGAGCCACCGCGTCGGCCTGTCCCGACAGATGCCCCACGGCCTCGGAAAGATGTGTCTTTATATCGGAGACATTGGCAAGCACCTCGCGCTCCTGCTCGAGCAGGGCCTGCTCGCCGGGTTTCAGTTTCAGCTCGCGCAACTGGTCGAGCTGATATGTGATAAACTCGGCGTCGGCGCGGTTTTTCTCCACAGCGTTGCGAGCCGAGACATATGCCACGGCCGCATGACGGTAGGCAAGATATTTCGATGAATAAGCGTCGCGCAAATCGGTGTTTGCCGCAAGCGAGTCGAGAATCGACAGCTGGTAATCGGCTTCGGCAAGCAACAGGTTCTGATGCTGGGAATGGATGTCGACAAGCTGCATGGCCACTTGCCGGAGCAACGCCAGAGTAACGGGCGTGTCGTTGATGAAAGCGCGTGTGCGTCCGCTTGGCGAAAGCTCGCGGCGGAGGATACACACGCCGGGAATGGCATCGATATCGTTTTCGAGAAGAATATCCGACAGGCGGTAGAATCCGTCGGTGCGAAACTGCGCTTCTATCACCGATTTCAGCGAAGCGTCGCGTATCACGCGCGTATCGGCCCGGGCTCCTAACAAAATCCCGAGCGCCCCCAGTATTATCGACTTGCCGGCACCAGTCTCGCCGGTAATGATATTGAAACCGGGATGAAAATCAATGTCGATTTCCGAAATCAGGGCGTAATTTGATATATGCAGATGCTCAATCATAGGGGGGGGGTAATTACGAATTACGAATGACGAATGACGAATTATGAATTATGAATTATGAATGACTAATTACTATTTTTTAATGACTAACTGCGAATTCGTCATTAGTCATTGGTCATTTGTCATTCTTCATTGGTTATTGGTTATTATCTTCTTGGCCTTTACGGATTTTTTCGAGGCGGTCGTTTTCGGTGGGATACACGCCTTGGAGAATCTTGTAGGCCTCGTCGCGCTCGGTCTGCGGTGCCTTGGAGTAGATATTGACGAGCTCGTCCATCTTGGCGTCCTTGAACATCGACAGCGCCACCGACATGGGCTGCGCCTTGTAAATCGCCTCGATGGTTGGGAGGGTCTCGTGGATAGTCTTGCGTCCTTTGTCGGGAGCAAGCGACATCTCGTCGAGGCCGCGGCGGTGATACTGGTAGATAAGGTCGCGGATAGCCGTGGTCGACGGGTCGGTCATGGCCGAAAGCACGGCAGAGCGGTTCTTGGTGTCCTCAAAGGCTTTCCAGCCCACCTCGCCCGACGATTGCGCCATCTGCACAATCTGTTTGAGGCGTTCGTAGTACGGGTCGCCGCCATGAGGCGAGAACGAGTCGAAGTCGACCGCAAGTATCAGATAGGCATAGAAATTCAATATGGCCGTGAGCTGGTTTTCCATACTGTTGACAGAAAACACCAACGGCTCATTTTCCTGGTAGGCGAAATCTATCTTGCCGTCCTTGAAATTGATAAGCGTGGTAGTGTACGCGCTGTTGTAGACCGGACGGGTCGACTGCACCTGTATGTCGCCTTTCATCACCCCGTCGGTATATTCCTTGATGGTGAAGAACAGTTGGCAATCGATTTTTTCGTTGGCGGCAAACTGGGTGTTGGTGAAGGTGGTGGTGTTCATGTAATCGTTCACCGCGCTTTGCAGCGTCTCAAACACCGACTTGTTTGTTCCCGAGATTGCCTGTGAATTTATCTCGACGCGACAATTCAACTCCTGCGCCGACGCCGAAAAAGCGGCGATGCAGAAGAGTAATATATGTATAACCTTTTGTGTCATACTATACTAACGGAGATTTCCCCGTTATGTTGTCTAAGATGTCGCGCGCCACCTCCTTTTTTGATTTCAGAGGATATTCCGTGCGGATGCCTCCGGGGCGCAAGATAGTGATTTTGTTTGTGTCGGTGCCAAATCCGGCGCCGGCATCGCGCAGCGAATTGAGCACTATCATGTCAAGATTTTTTCGGCGCAACTTGTCGGCGGCGTTGTCGAGTTCGTGGTCGGTTTCGAGGGCAAATCCGACGAGCACCTGGTCGCCGCGCTTAGCCTGTCCGAGCGTGGCGGCTATGTCGGGGTTCTTTTTGAGATGAATCACGGGCACTTCGTCGCGCTCGCGCTTTATCTTGCTCGCGGCCGTCGACACAGGAGCATAGTCGGCAACGGCGGCTGCCATTATGGCTATGTAGGCCTCCGGAAACACTTTCTCACATTCGGCAAGCATCTCGCAGGCCGACTCTACGTGGCGCACATCCACCGACGGGTTCTCGGGCCGTACTGCCACCGGACCGCTCACCACCACCACACGTGCCCCGCGGGCGGCGGCTTCGTCGGCCAGGGCATATCCCATCTTGCCCGACGAATAGTTGCCGATAAAGCGCACCGGGTCGATGCGCTCGTATGTAGGTCCGGCTGTGATAAGCACGGTCTTGCCAGCAAGGTCTTGCCCGGCGGAGAAATAATCCTCGAGCACCCGGAAAATGCCTTCCGGCTCCTCCATGCGGCCTTTGCCTACGAGGTGGCTTGCAAGCTCGCCCTCGGCAGGCTCGATAATGTGCACGCCGTCGGCACGGAGCCTGTCGATATTGCGCACGGTGGCCGGATGAGCCATCATATCCAGATCCATGGCCGGAGCCACAAACACCGGGGCGCGCGCCGAGAGGTATGACGTGACGAGCATATTGTCGGCCACGCCGCAAGCCATCTTGGCCATTGTCGACGCGGTGGCCGGAGCTATCACCATAGCGTCGGCCCACAGGCCGAGGTCGACATGCGAATGCCACTCGCCGGTGTTGGCCGTGAAAAACTCTGAAATCACCGGACGGCCCGACAGCGACGAAAGCGTGACAGGCGTGATGAATTCCTTGCCGTTGGGAGTGATGATAACCTGCACCTCTGCGCCGGCCTTAACGAGCAAACGGAGCAAAGTCACCGACTTGTAAGCGGCAATACCGCCGGTGATTCCCAATACGATATTTTTTCCGGAAAGGGGCGACATGGGTTTGAGTTAATATGTATCTTTTATTAAAAAGTTAATGTAACACATTGTAGGGACGCACGGCTCGTGCGTCCGCGTAAATGCCTCTTAAACAACAAATTGGTAAAAATCCACAACGGACGCACGAGCCGTGCGTCCCTACACTCAAAGTCATATTTACTTATAATTGCACTTGCTTTTTCACCAAAGCCGTTTAACTTCGGTTATTTTCTTGCGCTTTTCACGCGCATGTAGATACGGGTGAAGCAATCTTTTGTATTCTTGGTGAAGTCGCCGCGCATAATCCAGTCGTAATACGAAGGATCGTCGCGGAGCACTTCGGCGGCAACGCGGCCCTTATATTTTCCGAAGTTCACAATTTCGCGGCGGTTATCGTCGTAGACAAGGCGGCCGGTGAAGTCCACGTTGCGGCTTTGCGAGGCGAAGTCGGCCAGGGCCTCCACGTCGCACGGCAGGTCGGGATAGTGCTCGAGCTGCGCTTTGAGCACCTCGTAAGTGGCATCGGTGTCGGCATTTGCACTGTGGGCGCCGTCGAGTTCCTTTCCGCAGTAGAAGCGATAGGCGGCAACAAGGTTGCGGGGCTCTTTTTTGTGGAAGATGGTCTGCACGTCAATAAACCGCGCGCGGCTGAAATCGAAGTCGACGTCGGCGCGTTGGAATTCCTGGTCGAGCATCGGTATGTCGAACCGGTTGGAATTGAAGCCGGCAATGTCGCAGCCCTCGAACAGGCGAGCCAAGTCTTTGGCCACCTGGCGGAACACGGGAGCATCCTTCACATCATCATCGGTAATGTGGTGGAGAGCCGTGGCCTCGGCCGGGATAGGCATCTCGGGGTTGATGCGGCGCGTGCGGCGTATCTCCTCGCCGTTGGGCATCACCTTTATTATCGACACCTCTACAATGCGGTCGTGGGTGAGATTCAGACCCGTGGTTTCGAGGTCGAAGAAAACGATCGGGCGTTTAAGTACGAGTTTCATCTTAGAATTCGGTTACGTTCATGGGCATGAGCAGCACAAGGAGGTCGGTATTCTCAGCCTGTTCGGCAGGACGGAACACGCCGGGGCGGCTCGGGTCGGAAAGAGCCACGACGATGTCCTCGGAGGGAATCGTGTTGCAAATCTCCATAAGATAAGGCGCGGAGAAACCGATTACGATGTCGGCGCCGGTATATTCACATTCAAGTGTTTCCGAACCGGAGGTGCACATATTGGCATCCGACGATTTGAGGTAAATCTTGTCGGCGGTGATGCGGAACTTTTCGAGGCCGAAACCGGGGTCGACAAACACGCCCACACGACGCACGGCGTTGAGGAAACGCAGACGGTCGACACGCAGCGTATAGGGATTGTTCTGCGGAATCACGCGGTTGTAGTCGGGGAAATTGCCCTTGATGAAGCGGAAATTGAACGTATAGTTGTCGGTCTGCACCGTTGCGCTTTTCGAAGTGATGGTCACGGTGATGGTCTCTTCCTTGGCGAAGGCCGTTTTGAGGATTGTGGCTGGCTTCACCGGCAGGATGCAACGCTTGGTCACGCCGGGAGCCGACAGGCGGTTGACATATTTCACGAGCTTGCGTGTGTCGGTGGCGACAAATGTGATGCCGTCGGGCATTATGTCGAGCAGGATACCCATCATCTGCGGATGGAAATCCTCCGTGCCCACAGCAAAAATCGTGGTCTCGATGCCCTTTATAATTTGCTCTACCGGGCAGGCAAACACCACAGGGTCCTCGTCGTCGGCTTCCTTCTGGTACTGCGGATACTGGTCGGCGGGAACGCCTACCATCGAATAGCGGCCGTTGGAATACGTGAGCACCACTTCAAGGGTTTCCTCGTTGAAGTTCACCTCGATACCCTGGTCGGGAAGCTCTTTCAACAGGTCGACCAGACGACGGGCGTCGAGGCAGAAAGTGCCTTCGCCCTCCGTTTCCGACACGGCGATGCGGGCTGTGAGCGCGTTTTCCACGTCGGAGCCGGTGATGGAAAGCACGCCATCGTGAAGGTCGATATAGAAATTATTGAGGATGGTGAGCGCGTTCTTGGCGTTTATCACCTTGCTCACGGCCGATGCCGCGGAATATAACGATTTGCCTGAGACGTTGAATTTCATGCTGTTGGGAGATTTAATATGTAATTTTAACGTGCAAATATAATCAATTTTCTCCGATTTCCACCCCTTTCCCGCCGAAAACTGCCCTTATGTAGATAAATTCTTATGACAGGGCGGCAGTGCGTTCGAGAAACCGCCGAAGCAAAAAAGCCAAGAAATGAGGGAAAGTATATATTTTGCCATCAAAACCGATATTTGACACACAAAACTTTACGCCATACTTGACATCGGGATATGTGTCATTATCTACAAGACGCCGCATCGACGGGGAGGCCCCATTGGAAGCCTTAACCTCCACGGGCACAAGATTAGCCGCCGTCCGGACAAAAAAATCCATTTCCACCGTACTTTTTTCGTTTCGATAAAAATATAATTTATACCCCTGCTTCACCAACGCCTCTCCAATGGCATTTTCAAAAACGGCCCCTTTATATGTATTAAAATTACGATTTACACGCAAATCGTCTTGCGCTTCATCGTCGAGCGAGGCAATCAGCAAGCCGTTATCGTGATAATACATTTTATAATTGTCGTATTTATAATTTCCGGCCAATGGCAATTCCGGTCGGTCAAGACAATAACAAATATTTACGATTCCGGCGTCCCTAAGCCAATCGACCACCCCGACAAAATCACGGGACCGAGCATTACGCGAAATCTTGGTTATTTGAAACTTTTTATTGTCTTTTGCAAGAAACACCGGAATATGACGATAAACGGATAGTATTTTCGACTTATCAAGCGGAGCGGCGTATTTAGTTATGTCTTGCTCGTAATCAAGCAACAACTGGCGCTGTGCCGGCAAAACACCCGAAAAATTACCACTTTCTACAAATTTGTTCACTATTTCAGGCATGCCTCCAACAATCATATAATCACGATATTTCGAGGCAAAAACCGACATTTCAGTTGCCGACAGCGGTGTTACAGCCACCATTTTATCAAGCAGCGATTCTATCACATCTTCGCCATACCCAAATGCCCACAGATACTCTTCAAAGTCCATAGAATACATGGTATAATCTTCCTTATACCCTACTGCATTTGAATCGATTTCCTTATAGTGCATTCCCATTAGCGAGCCACTGCATATCACGTCATATCTCCCGTCGATGTGAAATGATTTCAGACTTGTAGCACAATTAGGACAATCTTGCAATTCATCAAAAAATATCAAGGTCGAGCCGGGCTCGAAATGCCATTCAGGCTCGAGAAGGGATATATTTTTAATTATCGAGTCAACCTCGAATCCATCATCGAATATTGTCTTGAATTTTGGCGCCAAAATAAAATTAATCACTACAAGATTTTTATAATTATTTTTCCCAAATTCAATGACCGAACGTGTTTTCCCGACTTGACGCGCACCATCTATTACAAGAGGCTTATGTCCCTGTCGTTTCTTCCAATCAGTTAAATATTTGACAACCTTACGTTTAAGCATATTACTTCTTTTTATATTCACATAATTCCGACACAAATATACATATATTTTCACAAAATTCCAAGGTTTTCATGGGCTATTTTTCACAAAATTCCGATAGTTTTAGAGAGTAATTTTCACAAAATTCCTGCATCATGGATTGTGTTCCTGCAACAAAAAAAGCCGCGTCCCGGGTTGGGGCGCGGCTTGGGGTATCAGGATTAACGATGGTTATTTCTTAACGATAATCTCGGAGGCGGTGCGGCCGTCGGCCGTGGCGACTTGGAGCAGGTAGGTGCCTGCCGGAAGCGATGTCATCGATATTACGTGTGCTTCGCCGGCAAAAGCATCGGCTGTCTCGCTATATGCGACGCCGCCGGAGATGGAGTAGATGGAGTAAACCACATCCTTGGCATCGAAGTCGAGCACTACGTTCACATTATCGACTACGGGGTTGGGATAAACCGAAGTGTTGGCGTCGATTGTGATGTCGGTGATGCCTTGGAGCTTGTCTACCAGCACATTGAACGTGTTGGTGGCCGAGGCTCCGGATGTGTCGGTCGCGGTTACGGTAACTGTGGCCTTGCCTTCCTTGATGCCGGCAAAGATTACCGAGGCAGCGGAGGTAAAGGGCTGCGCCACTTTCTCATCCGACACTGAGAGTGTGTAGGTGAGTTCGTCGCCGTCGGCGTCGGTAAAGAGGTCGGCGTAGTTCACCACGGCAGATGAAGAACCGGCGGCGATGGTGATGTCGGCAAACGGCACGGCTTCGGGTGCGCGGTTCACTTTTTCCACCACATAGCGGGCCTGGGCCTCAACCTGGCTGTGGATGTTGTCCTTGGCCACTACGGTTATGGCATACGAACCTGCATCGCCATAGTCGGGAGCGAGGGTGAAGTTGATGTCGACAGATTCTGCATCCTTGACAGTTACGACACCGGTCTGCTTGTTGATGTCGACAGTTGCCGAAGCGGGGTTGGCCACGATGCCGTCGAGCGAAGCCACACGGCCGTTGTCGGTCATGGCAAACATGAAGTCGTCGCCATCGGGGTCGACTATGCTTACGGTAAGGTTGGCCGTTTCTTTCTCGGGCACGGTAGTAGTGGCGGGCACGGTGATTACAGGAGCGCGGTTCTTGTCGAGGTAAACGGGGAAGTTGATAATCTTGCCCGGGTCGTTGCTCTTGATTACGAGCATGGCCTTGTTGTCGACATCGAGAGGTGCGCCGCCGGCATAGATAGCAACAGGAATCTCGACAGATTCGCCGGGGGCAACCGAGCCGGAAGCCGATTCTTCGGCCACTTTCACCCAGTCTTCGCCGGAAGCCGTTTCAAGACACGAGAGCATCCAGCCCACTTTAAGGCCTTGCTCGGTGTAGAAGTCGGCAGCATCGAGGCCAACGGTGGAGTCACCTTCGCCGTACATGCCGAGATAGCGTCCGGTCACGGGGTCGTCCTTGCGAGGCATGAGCATGGCCGGCATGGTCGAGAGTCCTGCGGGGAATTGAATCACGGCAGTAAACTCTGTGCCGGGCGTGAGGTTCACGGCGCGGTTGAGTTTGAGCACGAACATTGTGGGATAAGCCGTATTGGACTCTGCCTCGGCGTGGGTATATACGCCTTCGGCCACCATGTTGCCTGTTCCGTAAGGACCGTCGAAGATGTAGCCATGTACGTCGTAGTCGACGGTAGCGCCGAAGTAGCCACCCGAATAGAGGTGCGACACATTGAAGCCTTCCGCGGGCACGGTGAACGTTGTCATGATGTAGAGGTCGGTCTGGCCTGTGCGGTCGCCGAACTGGTATGCGCCCGACACGGGAGTCTGCACCGGATAGTAAAGTCCGTTGAGGTACTCGAAATTCTGGGGCAGATTGTACATGTTGGTGTCCTTGCCGTAGTCGTGGGTCACAGGCTCGGCCTTGGGCAGGTCGCCCTTGGAGGCTGCCGAGAGCACGCGTGCTTTCGAGAGCATGAGCGGGTCGAAGCCGATGCCGGGATCTTCTTCCACACTTTCACCCTGGCCGGTGAGGTCGACGGTGATGGTGTAGTCAAGACGATAGTCGCCATCGTTGGAAAGGGTCACAACCTCGGTGGAGCGATGGTCGGGAGCGGCGTTTGTCACGCGGATTTCCTCTTTGTCGAGCGAGGCGGCGGGCATGCCGGTGGTGATGAACTTGATGTTGACCACAGCGGCCTCTTCCTCTTCGTCGTTGATGAAGATATGGAGTTTGGCCCAATATTCGCCTTGGTTCATCCATACGGGCGAACCGGTCATGGGACCAACGGCAATGCGGCCGGGCTCCTTGCCCACCTCGATGGGAGAGCCGTCGTACATATTCCAGCCCTTCACGGGTTCGCCGGTCATCCAGTCGATGCTTTCGCCATAGGTGAAGAAGAATTGGAATGCAGGCTCCTCAACCATCTCGCCGAACCTGTCGTCGTAATACTCGATCATCTGCGACTCGATGGCGATATTGGTGATGGTGAACGGCGCGGTGCCTTCGTTTTTCACCTCTACAAGCGCATAGTAGGGAACCTGGCCCTGGAATGTGGCGATAAGCTCGTCGTCCCAGTCCATGTCTTCCTTCATGGCAGGGTTTTCAAGGGTTATGTCGGAGGGATATACGGGCTTGGCCTCGCCGATGATGTGCAGGGCGACAGGTATCTCAATCACCTCGCTGCCGGGCACATTGGTCGTAAGGGTAATGGCCGATGTATAATCGCCGCCCATAAGGTCGGGGCTTACGGCTATGTCGGCCACGGCGGATGCACCGGGAGCGACGGAGGCCTCAACCACAGGATAGAACTCTACGGCATTGCCGAACGCTATGCCGCGCGAGGGGATAGCCACGCCTTCCTTGGCGTCGACCGACGAGATGCCGGCCACACCGTATGTGGCAAATATCAAGGAAAGGCTGTTGTTGGGATTGTATTGGAACTTGAACGATCCATCGGAATTCATTATCAGCTGGAAGCATACGCCGGCATTGACAGAGTTGCCAAATTCGGTGAATGTCACCACAACGCTGCTTTCGGTCTTGGTAACATATGTTCCGGATGTGGGGCTGTCGAAGTCCATCGAATGGAATCCCCAGTAAGGAGCGATAAGGTTGTCGTAGTACGAGCCCTGCGGGAATTCTGCCGGAGGCTCGGGCATGAGTTTCTGGTCGTCGCGATAGGTAAACGACACGAAGCCGGAGTTGTAGACATACATCTTGCGGTACTTGTTGCCGTAGAATGTGAATTCAAACGGAAGTTCCACTTCGGTGAAGTCATGGTCAAAATAGTACTCGGCTGATGTAAACACCACGTCCTCGTCCTTGGTATTGTCGATCCAGTCGAATGTCACCGACGGGTTTTCAACCGCCATGGCATAGTTGTAGGAAATCGACTTCACATCGGAGAATGAAGGAGTATATTCCAGGCCGTCGCCAACGCTTACGGTATATGCAAGCGGCTCGTTGCCGTTATTGGTGATGGTGAGGGGTATCTGCTTGGCCTCGCCGGCATTGAGCGTCTCGTCCACTTCGGTATAGCTCAATTGGGCGCCGGGGCAGCCGATTACTGTGGCCACAAGGTCAACAGTGGCGTTTCCGCCGTCGGATTCAATTGAAACTGAGCCGGTGAATGAGCCTTCGGCCTGAGTGTCGAGCGTGACAAAGAGGTCTTTCGACTGGCCGGCGGCCACCTTGAAGGGAGCTGCGTCGATCGAGAATTTCTCGCCGTCGACTGTAACTGCCGTCACTGCCATTTCAGCACGTCCGGCATTGGCCACATTCAGGGCCATGACGGCTTTCGAGGTGCGGAACACATCGCCGAAGTCAACAGTGGTTTCAGCGGAAAGAACCGGATGGAGGTCGCCGACAACATTAGCCTTGAACGACACAACGGCTGCCGGATTCACCAGGTCGTTGGAGTTCACTATTATGTTGTTGACAATCTCGCCGGCATACATATCTTCGGTAGCAGCCACGGTGGCGGTGATTGTCACGGCCTCGCCGGGAGCTACAAGACCGTCGGCCGGAGCAAGAGCAGTAACCATATTGGGCTGGGGAGCCACAAACTTCACGGCTGTGCCGCTGCCGAATTCCTGGCAGAGGGTGTTGCCGGCATGGTACATGTCAGCCTCGGTCACGGAAAGCGGGTCGGAACCGAAATCGGAAATACCGCAGTACAAGCCGCTGCCGTTCTGGAATACCGACCACGGGTCGTAATTGTCGTAATAAATCTCGATGTCGCCGTTGGGAGAGATAGCCATGTGGTAGGAAATGGCTGTCTTGTCCTTGTCGTAGACGGTGACGAGCACGTTCTCGAAATTCACGATGAACTTGCCGCTCTGCTTGGCATACTGTATCTTGGTCTGCGGGCCCACTTCGAGTTCGTGAATACCGTAGCCCGAGATAAGCGATGTTGTCTTCACTACATCATTGTCGGGAGCAAGGGGCGTATTCACATAATCGGTGTATTTGTCAAACGCGATGCCGCCCAGTGTCGATATATATACCTGCGAATAGGTCTTGCCGTAATACGGGAAGTCGAATCCGACGGCAATCGGAGCGGAATAGAGATTGCTCTCGCTGAACTGACGGGTGATGTCGACAGGCGAAATCATCTGCACCCCTCCGTCATATTCTATCGCGTCGGAGCCGCGGAGATTGGTAACTGCCGTATAGCCGAAACGGTGAACGGAACCGTTGCCCATGCCCTCGATTGTCTCGCCGGAGAATTTCGGGAACACGTATTGCAGCGGATATGTGCCTTCGTTTTTCACTTCGAAGGTCACTTCCTTGGACTCGCCGCCAACCTCGATGTCGCCAACTTCCACGGTTTCAGGCTCAAAGACTATCTTGGCCGGGTCGGTGGCCACGCCTTGAACCATAATCGAGAATGTATTGCCTGACTTGTCGGCAAATGTGATTTTGCCCGACTGGCTGCCCGATACTTTCGGCGCGAATGTTATGTCGATTTTCGCTGTGGAACGCGCGCCGATACCGGAGAGGTCCGACGGCGGGGCGAAATTGTCGTTGGTGCTTTGCACATCATAAATATTGCCCCAGTTGCCGGCAAACGCGCCGTAGCCTTTGTTGAACACTTCCACCGTGATGGTCTTCTGCTGGCCCACGATGAGCGAGCCGAAGTCGATAATGTCTCTTACGGTGATGTCGGGCTTCTGGCCGCTTACCGTAAGGGTAACGGCGATATTGTCGTCGTTCTTGGCTGTCTCGTTGGTCTCAAAGCCGAGATTAAAACGGTAGGTGCCGTTGCAGAGCAACGCCGTGGACGTGCCCACCTCCACTTCCTGTGTGGCGTGGGGGTCGATCGTGCCGCCGGCCGGCGTGAGCGTGAGCACCTGCGACCAGTCGGGATTCAAGCTCTTGACTGTGAGGGCGTATGTAGCCTTTTCGGCAAAATAAGCATACTTCGAGCCTTTGAGAGCTTCCGAGAGCAGCGTCCATGTGCGGCCGTTGTCGTTCGACATATAGGCCTGGGTTGCTGCCGCGGCTTCCGACGAGGCCTGTGCCACGCCAAGGGGATACAGGGTGTCCGATGCCGGGAAATGAAGCACCACGAAGAAGCTCTCGCCGGGAGCGAAATAGAATTGCTCCTCGAGCTGCACGTCGAGATAATAAGAGAAATAAGAGGGAGTGAATTCCGTGAGCTTATTGGCCTCGTTCAGCGACGTGCCGCGGTAGATGGCCACCGTCGGGCTGTGCGTGCCGCTGCCCTGCACATTAAGGTGGGTCAAGTTGAAGCCTTCGGGATAACGCGAGGCGTCGACCGTAAACATCTGGGCCATCGAGTTGGGAAGCGACGCGTCCATATCTCCGATAAATGCCTCGATGTTGTTAAAATAGTTAAACTGCTTGGGATAGTCGGCCTGCTCGAAATCGGCGGCTACAAATGCCGACGCACGCTGCGCGGGAGCCTTTTGCAATCCCATGTTGCCCTTGTAGGGCGAGTTCATCTTCACTAACGACAATGCCGAGATTGAGGCCGATTTTGTCTGCGTGGTGAAATTCCACTTCAAACGGCCGTCGGCGTCGTTGGTTATGACAAACTGACCGGGCACGACTGCGCCGTTGGTTATATTGATCGAAAGCGAGTTCTTATCCACGCCCATGTTCGGGCCCGCGTTGGTCGACGCGGTCACAACCTCGGAAAGCGCCGAGGCGTTGGCCCAGCGGTCGACGGCTTTCAGCGCTATATAATATGTAGTGAGCGGCTGCAAGCCCGTGAGTTCATATTCAAAGGCATCGCCTGAGGTGCTGAACTTGGTGTCGATTACTTTCTGCTGTGTCTTGTCGAGCGAGGTTTCGGTAAACGGCGATGTGGAATAATATAATATGTGATTGTTCACATTGTGGTCGCCCGATTCCGGGATTATCCATTGCAGGGTGATGCTTTCCTGCGAGGGAAGGGCCGTGATTGCGCCCACAGGCTGCGGAGCCGAGCCTGTGCCCATCTGCAACGCCTTGTAAGCGTCGACATAGCCGGAGCCGTAAAGGCCGGAAGCGTCAGGATTGAGGGCATAGAAGTCGTTGACCGACGTCTCAATCTGCGTTTTCAGAGCGTCGGCTGTGAGTGTCGGCGAGCCGTGCTTCGACAGCACAAGGGCCGCGATACCCGACACATGGGGGCACGCCATCGATGTTCCCTCCATAAAGCCGTACTGGTCGTTGGGAAGAGTGGAGAGCACGCCCTGGTTTTGCGAATAGTCGAGCAAGCCGCCGGGGGCGATTACGTCGACCCATTCTCCATAATTGGAATAGGATGCCGGCTGCAAGCTGCAAGTCATCGAGCCGACAGACAGCACTTCGTCCATGCAAGCGGGGTAAAATTTGCCGGTAGCGCCGGAGTTGCCCGCGGCAAAGATACAAAGACCTCCCGCGAGTTTCGACGAACGCGCCTCGGCCGTGAAATAGCGGATGGCGTCGAGCACGTCTTCCTCATACTCGTTTTCGGCTTCCCAGCCCCACGAGCACTGCGCTATCGACGCGCCGTGTTCCTTGGCATAAATCAGCGCCTCGGCAAAGTCGCCCTGCGAGGGCACGCCGGCGCGGGAGTCGAACACCTGGCACGAAATCATGCGGATACCGGAGTTCGGCGTACCGTCGCCGCCGGCCACGCCGGCCACGCCCTTGCCGTTATTGTTCACGGCCGCTACCGTGCCGGCAACGTGCGTGCCATGGTCGTGAGGATAAATCACGCCCGAACGTGTGCAGAAATTGTAGCCGTAGATATTGTCGACATATCCGTCGCCGTCATCGTCCTGGCCGGGCACGCCGTTGAGCTCTGCCTCGTTCACATAGAGGTTGGCTTTGAGGTCCTCATGATTCACGTCGATACCGCCGTCGATGATCGCTACAATCACATCGGGCGAGCCTGTCGTGATTTTCCAGGCCTCGAAAAGGTTGATGTCGGCGCCCTCTACGTTGTCGACCATCGTGCCCGTGTTGTTGTAGTGCCATTGCTCGCGCAGGCGCGGGTCGTTGAACGGCATCGTCGACGAAGCGCGCGAGGCCAATGCCTCGGGGCTTACGATGGTGTACTTGGCATCGCCGTCGTAAAGTTTCAAAGGTTTCTTCACTGTGGCTTTCTGCACGCCGGCGGCGCCGGAAAGCAATTTGCGCGCATTGTACGGCGACACACTCTCGTCGAATGTAATCTCGTACCAGCAGTCGAGTCCGTAACGGGCGCGGTCGGCGGCATACTTCTCATTTGCCGGAAACGCCGGACGTATCGACACGGCCTTGATCGTGTTCAAAGCCCCGTTGAATTGTGAGTAACGGCCAATCTTTTGGTTGTTCCTCACTTTGATGGGCTGGTCGCCGAGATTGCGCGCCATTTCCGGCTGCAATTTCACGCGCACGACGCCCTTGCGGGGTTCCACGGTCTGGGCCGACGCAAAAACAGACGTACCCATCGCCGCTACCAGCAGCAACAGCACGCGGAATAGTGTTTTTTGCATTGACTTGTGGTTTTTAAGTATATCGTAAAAATAAATTAATGTATTGATATGTTAAGCCGCAGGTCTACAGAAATTAATCATGTATCGTTT
>VSPD01000041.1 GCA_009775125.1 Muribaculaceae bacterium
ACCGCCCACCCCCCCCATCACCCCCCGCCTTCCCGGCGCCCCCGGCCGACGTCCAAAAGACACCAATCCTGCCCGACTTGGTTATTTTAGCTCTTATTAACAAATTTTAACAATGGGGGGGGGTATTTTCATCAATTTCTTCTATCTTTGCAACATAAATATTTTATAATTCATTATAAATCTAATTTAATTAAAATATCTTTCCTAATACAAAACTATATGTTTGGTTTTTTTAGTTCTATTTTTGGCGGAGGATCTTCGGGAGGCTATCTCAGTTATCCCAATGCAGCCCGACCGGCTCCCGGCAATCTTGGCGATGCTGTAAGCGAATTTCGCCGGATGCAATCCATAATCTCGGACCTTAACAGAGAGGAATGCTATGGCCGCAGCTGGCTCCAAGATTATGAAGAAAACATGACGCAAAATTTCCTCTCTCAGGCAAATCGTATTATTGACTTTAAACCGGATAGAACAGGTACTGACAAGCCAACTTGTCGTGGAGGCGATATATGTAAACTATTGTCTATCGGCAACCGACCTCTTTTTTTGGCCGGCAGCCCATTCTATGACGAGAGTGGGTATTTCTACCGTCCGTTTTACCTATTTCCATATAGGGATTCTGACAATGCTCCGATGAACGGCCAACTTATCTTATTCTTCAATCCTGACGAACGCCATGTCCTTGTTGACCGTCAACGCAAAATTTGGATAGATTATCGCACACTCACTATATCTCGCTTAGGCTGATGATTCGATTGTTTTTGCTTTTTGTTTTAACCATTGCTGCTGTTTTGCCACAAAGTGCTGTGGCCGACGATTTATGTCGGGTTACTTCCTCTAAGAAACTCAACGTCCGCGCCGCACCATCCAAGAACGCGCCGATAATATACCAGTTGAAACCCGGCGAGATTGTCCGCCGTGTAGAATCGCAGGGCGCTTGGGATAAGGTCATTATCGAGGGAGGCCAAACGGCATATGTGGCTTCCGCATATCTTGCATACGAGGCTCCATACAGGCAGGAACAATCGGCTGCAAGGCCGTCTAATCAAAATAAGAGTTCCGGCCTGTCGCCCACGTGGTGCATCATTATACTCATCGTATCATCATTCCTCATTATGAAGATTATAGATGCGTTTGATCCCGGCAGTGTGGGACGTTGGATAATTCGTGCTTTTGGGTGCGTATTTTTTGGGGGTATAGCAGGATTGTTCGGATGGTGGATTTTTGACTCATTCTTTACGCCTTTCATCATTGTGGCAGGCGGGTTTGCAATTTTTGCAGTTATCTGCCAGTTTTCAGACGACGATTCTTCATATAGCGGAAGCGATGCTATGGATTGGTCGGGCTATCGTTCTTCCGGTTCTTCATCATCGTATTCATCGTCTTCTTCATCGAGCAGTTCTCGAAGCTCCAGCTACGATTCAAACGAACGAGAAGAAGAGCAACAGCGGCAGAGCGATAATTCATACTTCAATAATCAGGCCGATGATGCCTACCGTTCTTACGAAGACTATCGACGCCGTGCTGCGGAGGCCGAGAGTCGGGCTCGGACATATGAGAGTTATGCCGACGACTATGAATACCGCGCCCGTGAAAACGACGATTCTTCTCTGGCTTCCTTGGCCGCCTCTAATCGTCGTGATGCCGACCGCGCATACTCACGTGCCCGCGAATACGAAGCCGAAGCCGACAGATATTACAGCCTTTATCAAGAATACAAATCGCGTGTAAGGTAAAAATCGGCCTTATCAGTTTGTTTTTATTAATAAGGTGTGCTGCAATCAGGATTACAGCACACCTTATTAATAAAGTTTTTAAGTATTTTTCCAAAACGAAGTTAATGCATTCAGAAATCAATATATGCTCCTCTGCTGTGGCAGAGCCACAGTCTTTCAGGTAACCCCCGGCTTCTTCCGTGGGGATAATGCGCATGATATTCACAGTGTGGCGGAGCCACACTCTATAAATGCAGCCACAAGCAAGAGTGTGGCTCCCCCACAACACTCGTTGGTGCATTCACGCACCCCACGGCGGTTCATCAGAGCATAAATATTATTTTCATTTTTTTTGTTTAGTGTCGAAATATTTTCCTTTGGAAAATTTGTATATTCAAACTATTGTGCATATCTTTGCAATGTTTTCCATTGGAAATTATTTATAAACGAAAACAAAATATAAAAAAATGAAGTATATAATAATTGGAGGTGTGGCAGGCGGAGCGACTGCCGCCGCACGAATAAGAAGAATCGATGAGCATGCGGAAATCGTGCTCTTTGAAAAGGGAGAGCATATTTCATATGCCAATTGCGGATTGCCGTATTATATCGGCGGAACCATCGCCGACCGTGACAAACTGTTTGTGCAGACTCCGGAAGCCTTCGGACGTCGATTCAATATAACGGTCAAGACTCTATCGGAAGTGACGAAAATTGATCCGACAGTCAAAACAGTGACGGTAAAAACTGTCGGCGGCAAAGAATACACAGAAAGCTACGACAAGCTGCTGCTGTCGCCCGGGGCTTCGCCGGTGCGTCCTCCCCTGCCCGGAATTGATTCGGAAGGCATATTCACCCTTCGCAATGTAGCAGACACGGATGCAATCAAAAATTATATGCAAACGCATAAGCCGGGCACAGCTGTTATTATCGGAGCCGGATTCATCGGACTTGAAATGGCTGAGAATCTCCACGATGCAGGCATCGCGGTTTCGGTGGTGGAGATGGCCGACCAGGTTATGGCTCCCATTGATTATTCCATGGCGTCATTCGTGCATGAGCATCTTGCGCAAAAAGGCGTGAGCCTCTATCTCGGCAAAGCCGTGGAGGCATTTGAGCAAACGGACGGAGCTATTAATGTAAAATTTAAATCGGGCGAAGTGCTTAAAACCGATATGGTCATACTGTCGATTGGCGTGCGCCCGAATACAATGCTTGCTTCTGATGCCGGACTTGAACTTGGCGACATGAAAGGCATAAAAGTCAACGATTATTTGCAGACATCCGACGAAAACATCTATGCCGTTGGCGATGCTATTGAATTCCGGCACCCTCTCACCGGAATGCCGTGGCTCAACTATCTTGCAGGACCGGCCAACCGGCAAGCCCGCATCGTGGCCGATAATATGGTGTTTGGCAACAGCAGTACTTATGAAGGAGCCATCGGAACGTCCGTGGCGAAAATTTTCGACCTCACGGTCGCTGCCACAGGTCTGCCCGCAAAACGTTTGCGCCAGTTCGGAATCGACTATCTGTCGGCAACTATCCACCCCAATTCTCATGCCGGATACTATCCCGGTGCATTGCCAATGACAATCAAGGTGACATTCTCTCCTGTCGACGGCAAGTTGCTTGGCGCGCAGATTGTTGGGTATGACGGAGTGGACAAGCGCATTGACGAGTTTGCACTTGTAATAAAACGCGGAGGCACCGTCTACGATCTCCAAGCTATCGAACAAGCATACGCACCACCCTATTCGTCGGCCAAAGACCCGGTGGCCGTGGCCGGATATGTTGCCGGCAATATTCTCAGCGGAAAAATGAAACCTTTGTATTGGCGCGAGCTCCGCGATGCCGATCTTTCCAAAGTGACTTTGATTGATGTCCGCACGCCCGACGAGTTTTCTCTCGGCGCGCTTAAAGGGGCAATCAACATCCCTCTCGACGATATGCGCGAGCGCATTAAGGAGATACCTGCCGACAAACCGGTATTCCTATACTGCGGCGTGGGTTTGCGAGGCTATCTTGCCTCCAATATCCTCCGTCAAAACGGATTTGACGACGTGCGGAACCTGGTCGGCGGTATAAAACTATACAAGTCCGCCACCGGCAAGATTCCTCAACCCGTAAAGCAGGAATCAAAAGTCTCTGCCGACAACAATGTCAGGACTCGCACAATCAAGGTGGACGCCTGCGGCATCTCTTGTCCCGGTCCTATACTCAAATTGAAAAAAGGCGTAGAGACGCTTGCCAATGGCGAACAGCTTGAAGTGATAGCCACCGACCCCGGATTTCCCCGCGATGCCGAAGCCTGGTGCCGCTCCACCGGCAACCGCGTAGTGTCCTCAACTTCGGCAGGTGGGAAATACTCTGTGGTAGTTGCCAAAGAGGATGCCACCGCCATTACGGCCGGAAAATCCGGAGATGAGAAAGGAAAAACATTTATCCTTTTCAGCGACGACCTTGACAAGACGCTTGCCACTTTCGTGCTTGCCAACGGCGCCGCTGCGACAGGCAAGAAAGTGACCATATTCTTCACATTCTGGGGACTGAACGCCATCAAGAAAGAAACAAAGCCTGCCGTAAAAAAAGACATATTCGGAAAAATGTTCGGAATGATGCTTCCGTCAAGCTCTCGAAAGCTGAAACTTTCAAAGATGAACATGGGCGGCATCGGCAGCAAAATGATGCGGCATATAATGAAAAAGAAAAATGTCGACTCTCTCGAAATGCTTCGTGCGCAGGCTATCGAAAACGGCGTTGAATTCATCGCATGTCAAATGTCGATGGACGTTATGGGTGTGTCCCGCGAAGAATTGCTCGACGAGGTGACGATTGGAGGCGTAGCCACATATATGGACCGTGCCGACCAAGCAAATGTGAATCTGTTTATCTGATGCACCGTTATGGAAAAGATAAAAACAATCTGCATAATGCGGGAACTGATAAAATCTATGGCCGAACTCGAAGCGCAACTACTCTCGCGTTATGGCGTTACGCCCAATGAAGCCATGACACTCTGTTGCCTTGGAAGCGACACACTCACCGCATCATGTATCTCTGAAAATGTCGGGCTTTCGCCCTCGAACACATCAAAAGTGCTTAGCTCTATTGAGAAAAAAGGCCTGGCAATCCGGTCGATGGGCGACATCGACCGGCGCCAGATGCGCTTTACCCTCACGTCCAAGGGGCAACAGCTGCTTCATGACATGAAAAATGAAGAAATAGACATACCCGAATTCATCCGTCCCCTATTCCTTCAATAAAATCTTAAAGGAGTAGTGTGTCATTCATAAAAAAATGACAGCATTTTAGAATAATAACGGCTTATCGGCTAAAAGAGTGTCTGCAACAAATGTTATGGCTTGTGGTGATAACATTTGTTGCAGACACTTTTTTTAATTGTTTAATGTCTTTATTTGCGTCGACGCGTCGATTTCTTCTTGGATGCGTTTTTTTGAGGGATATTGAGACTTTGTCCTACACGGATATTGTCGCCTTTGAGGTTATTGGCGGCTTTTATGGCATCGACAGTGGTGCCATGAGCTTTCGCTATTTTGAGCAGGTTGTCACCGGCTTTGACGCGATATTTTACATTTTTGGGTTTATCCGTTGTGGTGGTATTTTTCTTTGCCGGAGGATTCGAAACAGACTGTGTAGCCGGACGAGAGTTTTCAAATGCGGCTTTCACATTAGTCGATGCGGTGTCGGTTGCCGTCGTATCGGCACTCAGCGCGGATGTCTGCACAGGTGCAGGAGCCGGGGTGGAGCTTACTGTTGAACCTGCGGTGTCGGGCCGGATATACTCTCGCTTGACAATATTGATGCGGAGACGCTGGCCACGTTTCACCTTTGACGAACGCATATTGTTGGCCTGACGGATTGATGAAGCTGTGACGCCATATTTCTTAGCAATAGATGCTAATGTTTCGTGACGGCCAACCTTATGATATTTTACGGTAGTGGTTTCGCGGTAGTCGCCACGAGAATCGGAACCTGTTGATGTAACGCCGTCGGACGGATTTACCACTCCGCGCAATGCGTATTTGGCGGCATCGTGATTGAGGATTGAATCTTCGTTAACAGAGTAGCACCAAGCCTGACGCGACGGAAGCACGAGTGTATATTGTTTTGTGGCATTGCCGGGGATTATATCCGTCTTAAAGTGGGGATTAAGTCCGCGCAGTTCGGCCATCGGGATTCCAAGCACATCCGATATCTGCTGCATATGTACACGTTTGGAAACGTGCACCGTGTCGGTGAGCATGGGGCGGCGTCCGAGCACAGGCGATATGCCATGCTCGGGGAAATAGCGCATGGCATAGTTGATGGCAATGAAGGCCGGGACATATGCTCGGGTCTCGGCAGGCAAGAACGGATACACTTCCCAAAAATCCTGCGTCTTGTTGGCACGGTTGCGAGCTTTGGTTAGGTTGCCGCTGCCCCAGTTGTAGGATGCAAGCGCAAGAGCCCAGTCGCCGTGAATATTGTATAATTTTTTCAGGTATTTGGCCGCGGCCTCCGATGATTTATACGGATCGAAACGTTCATCGACAAGAGAACCCACTTCGAGTCCTTCGTCGACAGCAGTGCCGGGCATGAATTGCCACAAACCTGCCGCACCGGCACGTGACACCGCCTTGGGGTCGAGAGCCGATTCGATAATGGGAAGATATTTCAGTTCCATGGGAAGCCCGTACTTTCCCAATGCGTTGATAAAGATAGGCTCGTAATATATATTCAGCCCGAGCATTCTTTCTACCAGGCGAGGCTTGTTCACCACATAGCTTTCGATATGGCGCTTCACCACCGAGTTGAACGGCATTTCTATCTCCGTGGCAAGTTCCGACAGACGGCGTGTGTACTCGGCATCGGTGGCGACTCGTCCTGTTTTGAGGCGAGCTACGCTGTCGAGCGACGTGTAACGGTAGAGATACCAGTCTTCGAGCATTTTTTCCGTAGCCTTTTCGTAGGCTTCGGGCATTACTATATTATTATCTGTTATGGTGTCTTTTGCGGAAATCTGTGCGCCGGCGACTGATGGCATCACGGCTGCGGAAATGATGAAGAAGCAGGATATGAGAGATTTCATGATTGATTGTTTCAGAAGTTAAAAGCCATTTGCAGGCCAAACGACGGCAGGCTGTTGCGGCCGTCGCGCATCACGGCCGGAGCCCAGTCGATAGACAGATCCGGGCTTATGTCGAAATGCGACAGCGAGGCGTCGACATAGGCGTCGACCATAGCGATAAAATAAACGCCAACCATGCATATAATGCAAAGGTCGCGGTTGCGACGGTAAAAATCCTTTCGGCTTTTCAACAGCGAGGTAAGCCATTGTCGGTCGAGGTCGGATTCATTTACCGTGGGAGGAAAGAAATCCATATAGGATTTTGTGGAAGGGTCGGTATCGCAGATGTCGCGGTAGGCACGTGTGTAGTCGCGCAACATGCCATTGTTCCACGAGGTGGCATAGCCAAGACCAAGGTATCCGCCCACGATTATGGGCAGTTTCCAATAGCGGCGGTTGTAGACCTGGCCAAGGCCGGGAAAGAGCGCCGACATCCACACGGCACGGTTGGGATCGGGATTGAAAAGTTCTTCACGTTCTTCCCAGATATCGTAGTCGTCGAAACGTCCGGGCGGAGGAGCAAGCACGGGAATGGTGTCGGATGCAATAATGTGAACCGAATCGCCGGAAGCTGTAAATTCCGACGACACTACATCTTCATTGCCCTGCCCTGCCACGGGGGAAGCCGGGATGCGCTGAGGCAATGCCAGAGCTATGCTGTCGACGGCCGACACGGCGGAATCGGGATGTTCGGTGATATGACGGCGAGGCAACGGCTTACGGTGACTCTGCGCGACGATATCAAACGACACAGACGCCGCCACGACAAACGTGGCGACGGCGATATTTCGAAACGATGATATGAGGCTTGCGCTATTCAATACCATTAATGCTGAAGGGTGTCGAAAAGAGTAATAAGGCGTTCGAGTTCGTCGGCATCGGCAAAAGAGAATGTTATGTGTCCTTTGCCTGATTTGTCGCACTTGAACTGCACGGGGGTCTTGAATGTTGCCGAAAGATGTTTTTTCAGCAACGTAAAGTCGGCCGACGACATGCGTCCATCCGCCTCGGGCTGCTGACGGCGCGTTTTTTCAGGCGCGCCTTCACGCCAAGCCTTTGCTATTTCCTCGACACGACGCACCGACAGGCCTTGTTTCAATATCTCGTTGTAGAGTTTAAGTTGCTGCTTGGGATTGTCGAGCGACAGGAGGGCACGGGCATGCCCCATGTCGACGCGTCGGTCGCGCAGACCGAGCTGCACCTCTGCCGGGAGTTTGAGCAGACGCAGGAAGTTGGCCACGGTGGCTCGCTTTTTTCCTATTCGGTCCGACAGTTTCTCCT
The DNA here is from genome assembly GCA_009775125.1 of Muribaculaceae bacterium. Lineage (GTDB taxonomy): Bacteria > Bacteroidota > Bacteroidia > Bacteroidales > Muribaculaceae > CAG-873. Next base: position 8,128 of record VSPD01000041.1, read on the forward strand.
GTGTAAGAGAGTATTGGTCGATGAGTTTGCGGAAAGTGAGCGCGATTTCGATGGCGTTCAGGTCCTCTCGCTGAATATTTTCGATGAGGGCCATTTCTGTGAGCTCGAGGTCGGAGGCAGTGCGCACATAGGCGGGCACGCTTTGCAAGCCGGCTTTTATGGCGGCGCGGTAGCGTCGCTCACCCGCGATAATCTGATAGGTATCGCCAACGAGTTTTCTCACCGAAATTGGCTGGATGATGCCGATTTCGGAAATCGACACAGCAAGTTCGTCGAGGGCTTCCTCGTTAAACATTCTGCGAGGCTGGTCGGGATTTACCTGAATTTTGTCGACAGAGATTTCCGATATTGCCGATGCTCCGCGTGCGGGAGAATCGTCCATAGATATAAGCGCATCAAGGCCGCGGCCCAATGCGCTGCGCTTTGAATTTGGGTTAGGCATGGGCGTGAGAGGATTTGGCGCGTTTGTGTTTGGCTATTATTTCTTTGGCAAGCATAATGTGAGATGTTGCTCCGCGACTGTCGGGATCGTACATCAAGGCCGGCAAACCGTGGCTTGGAGCCTCGCTGAGGCGAATATTGCGCGGAATGACAGTATTGAACACCATATCGGCAAAATGGCCTTTCAACTCTTCGTAAATCTGGTTGGCAAGCCTGAGGCGGGCATCGTACATGGTGAGCAGAAATCCTTCGATTTCGAGCGCCGGGTTCAGACGGCTCTTGATTATGCGGATAGTGTTGAGCAGTTTGCTGATGCCTTCAAGAGCGAAATATTCCGCCTGTACAGGAATCAACACCGAGTCGGCGGCGGTAAGGGCATTCACCGTAATCAACCCGAGCGACGGAGAGCAGTCGATAAGGATATAATCGTATTTATCCTTTACGGGTGCGAGCAGCCCTGCGAGCACTCTCTCCCGGTCGGGTTTGGATATAAGCTCTATTTCCGCACCGGCCAGGTCGATCCGCGAGCCCACAAGCTCAAGCCCGGGGACGCAGGTTTCCACTTGCGAGCCCTCGACAGGATAACCGTCGGCAAGACATTCGTAGATTGACGAAGTCATTGCCCGGGGGTCGATACCATAGCCGGAGGTTGAATTCGCCTGAGGGTCGGCATCGATCAAGAGCACCTTTTTGCCCTCGGAGGCAAAAGACGCCGCGAGGTTAATGGCCGTCGTTGTCTTGCCGACTCCGCCCTTTTGGTTTGCTATCGCTATAATTTTTCCCATTTGGTTGCGGATTATAGTTGCTGGTTGTAGATTTGATGCAAAGGTAATGTAAAAAAACGAAAGCCAAAAATAAATGTTCCACGAAATATCATAAATGTTCATAATTTTTTCTCAAACAATTTCAAGGGCCTGCTGCACATGTAAAAAAATATTTGTAAATTTGTGAAATAATTTTTGAAAAACAATGAACGACAAACCACTCATACTTATCACCAACGACGACGGCATTTACGCTCCCGGCGTGTCATATCTTGCTGAATATGTGGCTGATATGGCCGATGTAATTATCGTGTGTCCCGACCGTCCGCAATCGGGCATGTCGTCGGCCATAACCGTCGGCTCGCCGCTGAAAGTGACAGCCCATCCCGACCGTGGCGCAGCGCGGGTATTTTCCGTGTCGGGCACTCCGGTCGACTGCGTGAAGATAGCAATGCACAATATTGTTCCACGTAAGCCCGACATGATTTTGTCGGGTATCAACCATGGCTCCAACTCCGGCACGGCCATAACCTACTCCGGCACCATGGGCGCGGTGCTCGAAGGCTGCATGATAGGAATCCCCTCGATTGGATTCTCGTTGCTGCACCATTCGCTTAAAGCCGACTTTTCCATGTCGAAACCTTTTATCAGGGAGATTGTAAGCACCGCGCTCGCCAATCCCCTGCCCTATTATACATGCCTGAACGTGAACATACCGGCATTGATCGCGCCAAAAGGAATTCGTGCCTGCCGGGCGGCTCGCGGACATTGGAGCGAGGAATATTCGCGCTATGTCGACCCGTCGGGGGCGCCGTTCTACTGGCTGACCGGGCAATTTGTCAACGATGAGCCGCAGGCCAAGGATACCGACGAATACTGGCTTTCGGAAGGCTATATTTCGGTCGTGCCCGTCACGCCGGACCAGACAATCTATCCGTCCATACCGGAACTTGCCGCCAAATACGACAAATAACAAGTTACCCATGAAATACGACGAGATACCCGACAATATGCAGCAGAAATGCCTTTGCGTGTTTGTGCTCGACGTGAGCGGCTCGATGCGCAAGGATAATGCGATAGGACGCCTCAACGACGCCATCCGCCAATTTTACGACGATATCGTCTATGGCAGAAACGGCGTGTCGAAAGCCACCGTGGGGCGACTCGAAGTGGCCATTGTGGCTTTCGACCAGGAGCCCAAGGTGCTTCGCCCCACCGCATCTACGACCTCGCTTCTGCTTTCAAGGTCGGAGACTCCGCCTGTGCTCACATCCCGCGGCTCCACCACCGACACGGTAAAGGCCCTCGACGCAGCCCTCGACATAATCGCGCAACGCAAGAGGTTTTACGACCGCACCGGCCAGACCTACCACCGCCCGTGGATTGTGCTCATGACCGACGGCCGCACATCGTCCGACCCCGTGGAGGTGGAACGTATCGAACGACGCATCAACGAAGAAATCCGGGGCAAGCACCTGTCGATGATAGGCGTGGCAGTGGGCAATGACGTGCCCATGACAGAACTCAACCGCCTGTGCGGCGGCCACGGATGCGCCCTCGAAGGACTGCGTTTCGGGCAATTTTTCCAATGGCTGAGCAACAGCCTAAGCGCCATAACACAATCGAACGACAATGGCAATATCGACATTGCCACCGGAGCCGACGACTGGATGAAAAACTATCAAATATAATGTCATTCTCTCTCCGTAATATAATAAGGCGCAGGCCCGAGGTTGTCATTTCCAACTTCACAGACACGGTCAAGGCCGTAACGCTTCGCGGACGCCGCCACCGTGCCGACGGCTCTCCGTGCCAGGACTTCCACCTCTACCGCGAGCTTGGCTCGGGATGGCACTTGTTTATTGCAAGCGACGGAGCCGGGAGCGCCGCACAGTCGCACCGCGGAGCGCGCGCGGCCTGCGAAGTGGCCTCACACCTGCTCGAACGGCTCATCAGCGGCCGCGAATGGCTCCGGTCGCCGTCATTGCCCGACGACGCCGAGTGGCGGGCCGAATTTATATCGGTGTGCCGCACAGCCAGGCAATTCATCATCGGCAAAATAGCAGATTCCGGACTTGACGTGCAGTATAAAGATTTCTGCGCGACGCTAATCGCGGCCATCGTCACGCCCTACGGCATACTTGCCGGACACATCGGCGACGGACGCATGGCCGCGCGAGCCAAGGACGGCGATTGGGATACGCTCGCCACTCCGCATCGGGGCGTGGAATCAAACCAAACAATTTTCCTGCTCAGCGACTGGGACGCCCCGCGCGTTCCGTCACTCCGCCTTGGCGGCGCCTTGGTGCCGGAAACAATAGTTTGGCGCAATCGCCCCGAAGAAATCTGTATCATAACCGACGGATGCGAGAATTTCGCCTGGAACTGCCTGCAACCGCGCAACGGCGTGTGGACCGACATCAACACTCCATTTGGTCCGTTTTGGCAACACATCGCCGAGCTTTCGGCAAACAGCCGCCCCGACGCCTTTGTAAGATTCATTGATTCCGGCAACAAAGCCTGCGAGGAAGAAGATGACGACCGCACATTAATTTACGCCCGTTTCTGACCATGTATCTTAAAATACACCTTGCAACGCGCACCTACCGCGCACATCTGGTATCGAAACCCATGGCTACGGGTGGAGAAGGGGCGATATACCCTCTAACTTTGCCCGAATACGGCGATTGCGCGCTCAAACTTTACCGCACACGCGACAAAGCCCGTGAGAAACGTGCCAAAATAATGTATATGATAGCGAATCCGCCGACTTCGCCACATCCCAACATACGCTTCTGCTGGCCCGTTGCCGCCGCCACAGAGGAATCGTCGGGCGAATTCTGCGGATTTGTCATGCTGAGGGCATTTCCCACGAGCCGCGACCTCACCATACTCGAATTCTACTCTCCGCGCAAAACCATCGCCGAACTGTTTCCCGACGACGAAGACCGAGGCTGGCACAACCGCTTTGAGCTGAACACGAATGTCGGGATCAGGAACAGGTTGAAAATGCTCTACAACTGGGTGGCGGCGATAGAGGCCGTCCACAACACCGGGCGATTTGTCCTTGTCGACATCAAGCCGGAAAATATCCTCGTGACATCCGACGGAAAAATATCGCTGATAGACATGGACTCATGCCAGGTTGCAGAAAAAGGCGCCCTTCTGTTTCCATGCAACGCCCTCACTCCGGGATACTTTCCACCCGATGCCAAGAACTGCCGGCACGCCAACCGTCCTATCGACAGTTCGTGCGACTCTTTTGCCATAGGCTGCTGCATCTACGCCATCCTCACCGGCACTCACCCCTACAACAACACCCGACTGCTTCCGCCATACAATACGGGCGAATACACCACCCTTGGCGCCCGCGTCGACGCCGGCCTGTATCACAGCGGCGACAAAAGCCGCTATGTCGAGCGCATCCCCTCTTTCGACCTGCATGCAAACGCCGACCGGCTTTCACCCAATCTCAACATGCTGTTCCGATATGCCTTCTCCGGCACCAAACGCCCCACGATGGCTCAATGGCGCACCGTGCTTAAAGATGAAATAAACCGATTCTGACCATGATATGCGACTATTGCCACAGCCACATCAAAGGCTACTATTATGAAGACTGGGCCGGACACCACATATGCTCCGGGCATGTCGACAGCGGCGACGTGCCCCGTTGCGACTCTTGCGGCCAATACATCACCTCGCGCGACAAATGCCGCGAGGTGGAACGCGGACGCCACATATGTCTCGCATGCCTTGCCAACGAAGTGACCGATGAAAATTTCGAATGGGTGCTGAATCAGGTTATGCGGCGTCTCTACAATGCCGGTTTTCAGGATATACAGCCCGACTGGATCACATTCCGCATGGTCACAAAGAAAGAAATGAGCAGCGCCCTAAGCGAAAATGCCGCCGGCATGCACACCGGCGTGAGCATCATGGACCAGTTGATTTGGGTGCTCGACCACAGCAACAAGATTGCAATCGCCGCCACGCTCGCCCATGAGATACTCCACAGCTGGCAGATGAAAAACCGGCTGGCTCACTACCGCGACTATTCAAAATCGGAATACGCCATGCGCATATGCGAGGGATTCGCCCAGATGGGCTCGTGGCTGATACTCGACACCATCGACCACCCGTTCGCGCGCTGGCGCCGCGACCACATGTTCGACAACGACGACGAAGCGTATGGCGTGGCCTTCAAAAAAATTTTCGAAAGATACAAACAAATCGGCTGGCACGGAATAATCCGCGAAGCCAGGCTTAATAAATTAAAGATATAAAACGATGCACGACAACAGCGAAGAAATATTTCCGATCGTCGACGAAAACGGCACTACCATAGGCCAAGCCACACGCGGCGAATGTCACGGAGGGTCGCGCCTTTTGCATCCCGTAGTACACCTCCATGTTTTTGACAAATACGGCAACCTTTACCTGCAAAAACGGCCAGAATGGAAAGACATACAGCCCGGCCGATGGGACACAGCCGTGGGAGGGCATGTCGATTATGGCGAGGAAATAGGCTCGGCTCTGGCACGTGAGGCTCGCGAGGAGCTGGGTTTGCTCAATTTCAAGGCCAGGCATATCGTGAGCTATGTATTCGAAAGCGAACGCGAGCGCGAACTTGTCTACGTATTCTATACCGTCACCGATTGCATGCCTGCCCCGACCGACGAACTCGACGGAGGTCAATTCTGGCCTCTTGAAGAAATCGAGGCAATGATCGGCAAAGGCATATTCACGCCAAACTTTGAGCAGGAATATCGCAGAATCGAGCCTACAATAAGATTTTTGAATCTCCCCTATTAAACCATTGGATATTTGAACAAGTCAAAAATTTTAAAGATTTTTCGTTAATTGCAAAAAAATTCGTACCTTTGTATGATATTTTGCAATTACAATAAACCTTAAAGAGCCCGCACCTGCAAAGCCGCCTCTTTAAATTACTAACTATTATCTGATTAAGCATGTTGGACGAAACCCGCATACAGAAAATCAATATCGCAAGCGAGATGCAATCGGCCTACATCGACTATTCGATGTCGGTAATTGTATCCCGTGCCCTTCCCGATGTCCGCGACGGCATGAAGCCCGTACAACGTCGCGTGATGTATGGTATGAACGCTATGGGCAACACAAGCAACAAGCCCCACCTGAAATCTGCAAAGAGCGTTGGTGAAGTTATGGGTAACTACCACCCTCACGGCGACTCCTCGATCTACGGCACCGTAGTACGCATGGCTCAGGATTGGTCGCTGCGCTACACCCTGGTCGACGGCCACGGCAACTTTGGCTCCATCGACGGTGACGGCCCTGCCGCCATGCGTTACACCGAAGTACGCCTCTCCAAAATAGGCGAGGAAATGCTTGCCGACATCGACAAGGAAACAGTCGATTTCCAACCCACCTACGACAACTCCAACACCGAGCCTACCGTTTTGCCCACGCGTTTCCCCAACCTTTTGGTAAACGGAGCCGCCGGCATTGCCGTCGGTATGGCCACCAACATGCCCCCTCACAACCTTACCGAAGCCGTAAATGCTTCGATAGCCGTGCTCGAAAACCGCGACATCACCATCCCCGAGCTGATGAAGATAATCACGGCTCCCGACTTCCCCACCGGAGGCACCATCTACGGATACCAGGGTGTGAAAGACGCTTATGAGACCGGACGCGGACGAATCGTGATTCGCGCCAAGGCCGAAATCGAGCAAGAGCAAAACCACGAGAATATCGTAATCACTGAAATACCATATGCCGTAAACAAATCGGAGCTTATCAAGAGCATAGCCGACCTTGTCACCGAAAAGAAACTCGACGGCATAGCCGATATCACCGACCTTTCCTCGCATGAGGGCATGCGTATCCTCATCAAGCTGAAATCAGACGCCAATGCAAATGTGGTGCTCAACAAGCTCTACAAGATGACGGCTCTGCAATCGTCGTTCTCGGTCAACAATGTTGCCCTTGTCAACGGCCGTCCGCGCACGCTCAACCTCAAAGACCTTCTCGAAGCATTCGTCGACCACCGTCACGACGTAGTGATACGACGCACAAAATACGAACTCCGCAAGGCATCCGAACGCGCCCATCTTCTCGAAGGTCTTATCCTTGCATGCGACCATATCGACGAAGTCATCTCCATAATCCGCAATTCCGAAAGCGCCCAGGCCGCCCGCCCGCTCCTGTCGGAACGATTCGGATTCTCCGACCGTCAGACCGAGGCCATCGTGGCTATGCGCATCGGACAACTCGCCGGACTCGAACAGGCCAAACTGCGTCACGACATGGAAGAACTTCACAAGGAAATAGCACGTCTCGAACTCATCCTCAACGATGAAAACGTGTGCCGCGAACTCATAAAGACCGAGCTCGAGGAAATCCGCGACAAATTCGGCGACGCCCGCAAGACCCTTATCGACTACACCGCCGGCGACTTCAACGCCGAAGATTTCTATGCCGACGACGACATGATTATTACCATATCGCATTTCGGCTACATCAAGCGCACCCCCCTGAGCGAATTCCGCGCTCAAAACCGTGGCGGCGTAGGCTTCAAAGGCTCCGACACACGCGACGAAGACTTCATCGAACACATCTACACGGCATCGATGCACAACACAATGCTTTTCTTCACCCAGAAAGGCCTTGTATATAAATTAAAGGTGTACGAGCTTCCCGAAGGCGCACGCAACGCCAAAGGCCGCGCGCTCCAAAACCTGCTCAACATCGAGCCGGGCGACTGCGTGAAGGCATTCATCCGCTGCAAGCAGCTCGACGACCCGGAATTCACCTCCACCCACTTCCTCGTCTTCGCCACCCGCAAGGGCCTTATCAAGAAGACATCGCTCACCGAGTACGCCCGCGTTATGGCGAAAGGCAAGAAAGCTATCGTGATACGCGACAACGACGAACTTATCGCAGTAGACCTCACCGACGGCAATTCTGAGATTCTGATGGCAAACCGCAACGGACGCGCCACACGTTTCCACGAAAGCAAAGTGCGCGCCATGGGCCGTGTGTCGGCAGGTGTACGCGGCATGCGCCTCGACGAAGACGGTCAGGACGAAGTCGTAGGCCTTATCACAATGTCGGCCGACTCCGACGACACAATCCTCACCCTTTCGGCCAAAGGATACGGCAAACGCTCACACCTCAACGACGAGGACGGCAACGCCATCTACCGTATCACCAACCGTGGCACACGAGGCGTGAAAACGATGAATATCACCGAAAAAACCGGCCATCTCGTGGCTTTCGAAGCCGTCAACGACGACAACGACCTTGTAATCATCAACCAGTCGGGCATCACAATCCGCGTGCGCGTCACCGACATCAGCACCCTTGGACGTGCCGCTCAGGGCGTGCGCATCATAAACCTTGACAAGCGCAACGACGTTATAGCATCAGTATGCTGCGTGCCGTCCGATCCCGAGGAAGAAACCGAAGCCGTGACCGAGGGCGAGGCTCTCCCCGACATGGAAATTGAAGTCGAGGCAGAAGAACCCGAAACCGACGACACCGACATCGATAACGAAAATGAATCAATTGACGAATAATTTCTTTTAACAACATAAATTATGAAAAAAGTCCTGTTTTTAGGCGTATGTGCCCTTTTCGGGCTTACAGCCGCAGCTCAGCAGAGCGTGGTGAAAGACGCCGAACGTGCCATGAAAAAGGAAGCCAACTATGCCGAGGTGCTCAAAATCATCACCCCCGCAATGTCGAACCCTGAAACACAAAATGATGTTCAGGTCTACTTCATTCCCGGCAAAACCGGCTTCAAACAGTACGACGACATATTCGCACTCAAACAATTCGGCAAAGCCCCCGAAGGCGCTGAAAAAATAATGTCGCTGGCCATCCTCGGCGGCTACGACAACTTCATGAAAGCTCTGCCCCTTGACTCTGTGCCCGATGCAAAAGGCAAGGTGAAAACCAAGCATTCAAAAGAAATGCTCAACACCATCGCCGGCCACTTCCACGATTTCAACAACACCGCCCTTGAATTCTGGAACCTCAAAGACTACGGCAACGCCTACCGCTGCTGGGATATCTACGTGAGCCTCCCCGAAGACGCACGTTTCGCCAAAATGCTCCAGAATGTGCCCGCCGACACTATCATGGCCGAAATTACCTACAATATGGCTCTCGCCGCTTGGCAGGAAGACAACCTTGAAAACTCGCTCAACGCTTTCCTCCGTGCAAAAGACAAAGGTTACACAAAGAAAAATCTTTACGACTACGCCATCGCCGTTGCATCGCAACTCAAAAAGGACGATGTCGTAACTGCTCTCGCCGAAGAAGCTCTTCCCCTCTACGGCGCAGAAGATGCCAACTACGTAGGCTATGTAATCAACGCATGCCTTAACAAAAAAGAATACGACAAGGCACTCGGAATGATTGACAAAGCTATTGCCAACGACCCCGACAACGCTCAGTACTATGTCATCAAAGGCATCCTCTTCGACCAGGAAGATATCCCCGCCGACAAACGCGGCAACTCTCGCGAGCAGTTCGAGAAAGCCGTTGAAATCGACCCCTACAATCCGCAGGCTCAATTCCAACTCGGCTTCAACTACTACAAGGAAGCATGCGCCATTAACGACAATGCTCCCGCCGACGAGCAGGCCTACGGCAAAATCTTCTTCGAGCAAATCAAGCCCATCATGCTCAAAGCCGTTGGTTACCTCGAACAGTCCTACAATCTCAATGAGGAGAACACCGACGCTCTCAAAGTTCTTGAATCCGCCTACTACCTCATCAACGACGAAGCAAACGTAACTCGCATCCAGGGCCTCATGGGCAAATAATTCCAAACCCGGATAGCATATCCCATAAAACCGGCTGCCGATAGGGCAACCGGTTTTTTATTTGCCGCTTTTGCCGAAACCAAAACATTTCTTATCTTTGCAAAACCAAACAGGAACACAAGTCTCCGGCTTGTGTGCCTGCCGTATTTAAACAATAATTTAATGGATACACTTACGCAATTCGACGGCGCCCTGAAAATGTGCCGGGATATCTTTGAGAAAAAGCTCAACGACTATGGCGCCTCATGGCGCATAATGCGTCCCGCTGCCGTGACCGACCAGATTTTCATCAAAGCCAAGCGCATACGTTCGCTTCAAGAGAAGAAATGCTCGAAAGTGGGCGAAGGAATCCTGCCCGAATTCATAGCCATTGTCAACTATGCCGCAGTGGGCATAATCCAGCTTGCCAAAGGCTTCTCCGACAACAAGGACTTGGCTCCGGCCGATGCTCTCGCTCTCTACGACAAGACTATCGCCGATGCCCGCACGCTTATGATAGCCAAGAATCACGACTACGACGAAGCATGGCGCGGCATGCGCGTGCTGTCGTATGTCGACCTCATCCTCATGAAGATAGAGCGCACAAAAGAAATCGAGGACCATGGCGGACTCACCATAATTTCCGAAGGCATCGATGCCAACTATTTCGACATGATAAACTATGCCGTGTTCGGAATCATCAAGCTGACCGAGGATGACACTTGCCAATAAATACATCGTATGGGCGCTCCGCATTGCCGTGGGCGCCACATTCATTTTCTCGGGCTTTGTAAAAGCCATCGACCCCTGGGGCCTTATATACAAAATATCGGAATACATGGCCGTGTGGGGTCTGCCCCAAATGCCCCGGGCCGTGCTTATGATGCAGTCGTTTTCCCTGTCGGCAGGCGAGCTCGCCCTTGGCGTGCTGCTTCTGTGCGGAGCCATGCGCCGCGCTGTGCCCTTGCTCATGGCGGCTTTCATGGCTGTGATGCTGCCGCTCACAGCCTACATAGCCATTGCAAATCCCGTGGCCGACTGCGGATGTTTCGGCGACGCACTGATTATCTCAAACACCGCTACATTTTTGAAAAACATAGTGCTGTCGGCAGCAGTGGTATATCTCGTGGCATACAATCATCGCGTAGGCGGGTTGTATATTCCGATGATACAGTGGATGCCTGTGGCCGCGACCCTGCTTTTCAGCTTTGTTCTTTCCATAATCGGCTACAACGTGCAGCCTTTGCTCGATTTCCGCCCCTACCCTGTCGGCACAGAGATTTGGCCGAATTCCGAAGACGAGACATGGCCGGAAGAAATGTTTATATACGAGCGCGACGGGCAGCGCCAGTCGTTCTCAGCCGACGCCCTGCCCGACTCCACGTGGACATTTATCGACCGCGAGTCGGCTCCCGCACAGAATTTCGATGCCGGCCTTGCACTTTTCGACGGCGACGAGGATGTGACCAACGCCATGCTCTCCGACGCTGCCGACCTTATGATACTTGTAGTGAACGACCCGGGCTATCACCATATCGCGCGAGCCTCGATGGCCAACCGCATTGCCGAAGTGATGCGCGAGCGCGGAGGCGACATGTTTGCCGCCGTGGCCCTGCCCGACGGGGAGGTGGAGGCATGGACAGAGTCCACATCCGCGCGGTATCCCGTGGTGACTGCCGACGACACCACGCTGAAAGCCTTTGTGCGCGGCGACGCCGCCCTGGTATATGTCCGCGACGGAGTGATAACCTGGAAGACAAACCTGTACTCTCTTCCCGGCGACTTCCCCGACGATGAATCCAAACTAGCCGACGACAATCCCTCGACAATGCTGCTTGTTATATGCGGCCTTTATCTCGCCGCCATGGCAGGCATCTATCTTATGCAACATGCGTGGTGCGCCCTGCGCACGGTAAAAGTGAGAAAATAGGGTACTAATTATCGCTTTGCGTGTTAAATTTGGTTAATTACAAATATTGTAGTATTTTTTGAATTAACTTTATACCCAAATTTATAGAACTTCAAGATTATCTCATACACATGAAAATTTCTTTTAATATAGATTATCGCACAAACTGGGGCGAATCGGTTTATCTCGTGGGCTCGTGTGCAGCCTTGGGAGGAGGCGACCCGCAGAAAGCTGTGAAACTGTCGCTCGACGGCGACGAGCATTGGAGCGTAAATGTAAATATTCCGCGCACCGTTAAGCAAATCGAATACCGCTATTTCGTGAAACACGACAATGGCGCCGAAAAACGCGAATGGGGTCCGATGCACCGGCTGGTCTTCTCTTCTGCCGACACATATGATATATACGACCGCTGGCAAGATATGCCCAAAGACAAGCCCTACTACTCATCGGCTTTCACCGAATGTATATGCCACCGTGCAATCCGCGAGGTAAATGCCGCGCCTGCGGCCGGCTCCATCACCTTCTGCGTTGCCGCTCCCATGGTTAAGCCCGATCAAGTCGTAGCCATAAGCGGCGCTTCCGCCGCGCTCGGCGCATGGGACACCAAAAAAGCCGTTGTCCTTACCGACGAATTTTTCCCTCTTTGGTCTGCCAATGTACCGGTGGCCGAAGACATGGCTGAGGGCTCCGAATTTAAATTCCTCATACTCGACAAGGCTTCGGGCAGTGTCGTGGCATGGGAAGGCGGCGATAACCGTCGTCTTGGATTCACTCCGGCAAAAGACGCCGCATCGGTTTCCGCCGGCATGCGCTTCATCAATCTTCAAACACCTTGGCGCGGAGCCGGCACAGCCATCCCCGTATTCTCCCTCCGCTCGGAGCAGGACTTCGGTGTTGGCGACTTCTACGACCTGATGCCCATGGTCGACTGGGTGGCCGCCACCGGACAGAACATCATCCAGCTTCTGCCCATCAACGACACCACCATGACCGGCACGTGGACCGACTCATATCCATATAACGCAAACTCAACGTTTGCACTCCATCCGATGTATCTCCGCATCACTGACCTCGGCACACTCCACGATGCCGAACGCCAACGCTATTTCGACGATCTCGGCAAGGAGCTCAACCAACTCACCGAGGTCGATTACGAACGCGTCAACCGTGGCAAAGCCGAGTTTGTAAAAGAAATTTTCGCACAAGAAGGCAAAAAAGTACTCGCTTCGGTCGAATACAAAAACTTCTTCAAGCGCAACCAGGCATGGCTCACCCCATATGCCGCCTTCTGCGTGCTCCGCGACCGTTTCGGCACAGCCGAATTCTCGCAATGGGGCGAATATGCCGTATACGACCCCGACAAGATAGCCGAATTTGTGGCAAAAAACACATCATACATCAACCAGGTGTATTATGTACAATATAACCTCGACCGCCAGATGCGCGCCGTGCGCGACTACGCCCACTCCAAAGGCGTGGCCATAAAAGGCGACATACCCATCGGCATTTCGCGCACATCTGTCGACGCATGGCTCAACCCGCGCCTGTTCAACCTCGACTGCCAGGCTGGCGCACCGCCGGATGACTTCTCCGTGCTCGGCCAGAACTGGGGATTCCCCACCTACAACTGGGAAGAAATGAACCGCGACGGATTCGCCTGGTGGAAAGCCCGCTTCCGCAAGATGAGCGAGTATTTCGACGCTTACCGCATCGACCACGTGCTCGGATTCTTCCGTATTTGGCAAATTCCCATGGATGCAATCCACGGCCTGCTCGGCTACTTCTCTCCCGCCCTGCCCTTCTCCGCCGACGAATTGCGCGACAGCTACGATTTCTGGATCGATGTCGACCGCCACACCACACCTTTCATCATGGACTATTTCCTCCATGACTTCTTCGGCGAATACACCGACGAGGCCCGTGTGCGCTTCCTCGAGCCCGCAGGCTACGGACGCTACCGCCTCAAAGACGAATTCTCGACTCAACGCAAAGTGGCCGAATATTTCGGCAAGGCTGAAAAAGATGAGAAAAACACCCGTCTGTGCAATGCCCTGCTCGGCCTTATCGACGACGTGCTTTTCCTCCCCGACCCCGAACAGCCCGGCAAATTCCATCCGCGCATCTCGGCACAGTTCACATATATCTACCGCTCGCTCAACGACTACGAACGCTGGTGCTTCGACCGCCTCTACAACGACTTCTTCTATCACCGCCACAACGACTTCTGGTACGGAAAAGCCATGTGGAAGCTCCCTCCGCTCATCGACGCCACCGACATGCTCGTATGCGCCGAAGACCTCGGCATGATTCCGGCATGTGTGCCCGCCGTGATGGACGCTCTCGAAATACTCTCGCTAGAAATCCAGCGCATGCCCAAGGATCCGAAGACCGAATTCGGCAACACATGGTCGTACCCCTACTTCTCGGTGTGCACCACCTCAACCCACGACATGGACGGTATCCGCGCATGGTGGGAAGCCGACCGCAAGAAGACACAGGACTATTACAACCATGTCCTCGGCCAGGGCGGCGAGGCTCCCTATTTCGCCGAACCTTGGATCTGCGACCGTATCCTCGACCTGCATCTCAAATCGCCCTCCATGCTCTGCATCATCCCCTTGCAAGACTGGCTCTCGATGGATGGCGCGATACGCCGCGAAAATCCCGCAGAGGAACTTATAAACGTGCCTGCCAACCCGCGTCACTACTGGCGCTACCGTATGCACCTCACCCTTGAAGACCTCGCCACCGAAGAAGCCTTCAACTCCCACCTCCGCTCCATGATTCTCTCCTCAGGCCGATAATTTCCTCTAATACAACAATTATAAAAAAGGTCGACATCCCCCCGGGATGGAGACCATTTTAAATTTAAACATTTTTCATAAGTAGAATATAAATTATAAATTTTAATATGAA
>VSPD01000042.1 GCA_009775125.1 Muribaculaceae bacterium
GGAGAGATAAGTATATGTAAGACAATAACGTTTGAAAATGGATTTCATTGCATTAATTCTTTAATAAAACATACTTAATCAAAATTAAAGCACCATCCATTATAATTGCATCCGATATTTAGGAGAGAGGGAAAAGGCGGGATTTATATCCCGGCCTTTTCTTTGATTGTAGCCAGTGTTTTAGGCTTCAATTCCTCTGTCTTGTGTCGTGACACCGGAAAGGTTTTGCCCGTGATTGGACTCTTCCAAATGTCATGATTGCTACCTCGTCGGTGGATGTAACATCCTGCCGATTGGAGCAATCTCCATAATTCAGATACTTTCATAATTTCAAGGTGCTTTAATTGAACAACACAAAGGTAGCGATTTTGTTGCTTTTCTCCAAATTTTTTATGATTTTTTTTGTGATAATTTTCATTTTTTGCTCAAAGCGGCCATCTGCGCATTGATTTGTCTGTATGCCTGGTCCACAAGGCAGGCGAATTGCGATGCGGAGATTCTATCCAAGTCAATCTGGAATTTGAAGTAGGTCATCAGCGATGCCGCCTGCCGGTCAAAGTGGGTGCGGATTTCGTCCGGCGTGGGCTGTTTCTCGTTGTCCTTGCCGGGATTTTCCTTGCTGCGTTTGAGATTGGCTCTTGCCCGATTGAGTTGCGACTTGACCTCATCGGCCAACTGCTTGTCATCCATCTTACGGGCGATACCGTATTCTTTGAGGACGGCGCGGACATCATCAAACGCACCAAGCAGGAGCGCATTGTTGAGGCATTGGAACATCGTGAGCTCCGCTTTGGCTCTCACTCGCCAAACGTGGTCATTGATGAATATCTTTGAGCCGGCATTGTCGGAGAGCTTCGAGTATTCGTAGACGAGCTGCTTGCGAGTCTTTTCCAACTTGACAGGAGAAACGACCTCGGCACTTCCTTTGAGCACCGACACATCACCGCACACCAGCTCGATATATTGGTGCATGGTGAGTTTTGAGAGTGATGTAATCATAATTGCTGACCGATTTTGAATTGTTCGTAGTTGATTTGGCTTGCGCTCCTGCGCTGCATCTTGGTCTGCATCTTGATGAGGTTGCCAAGAGCAACGACTTCACGCTTCAAGTCGGTATAGTCGTTGTTGACTACAACCTTCGGACTATCGCCAATATGCCGCATAGCACCGGCGAGATCGGCATTGGAGGCAAGCAGCTTGTCGGCGTCCGGGAATACTTCTGCGCCCTTTGGCATATCAATGAGTGTTGGCGTGTCGGGAGTTAGGAACATATTGCCTCCGTAGGACACAATCTCTTGCCGGCCACCATCGCCGACGATAGCCAAGCCTCCGGGGTGGTCCTTCGTTCCTTTGGCATACTTGGGAATGGGAGTGGCAAGGATTGTAGCTATCTGAATTGCCCCCATAGCCCCTGCAATGGCGATGAAAGGAATAGCGGCAGGGAATCCGAGTTTAGCTGCCGTCTGCGTGATAGACATAGCTGTATTTATACCTGCCTGGGCGAGTTGGTTTGCCTTATCCCAAACGGCCTGCTTGTATTTGAGTTGCTGCTTCTTCTTTTCAAGTTCTTCATTCTTCTTGGCTGTACGTTCCTCTGCCGCACGTTTGCGTGCCTCTCCCTCCTCCTCGGTGATAACGTTCTTTTCGACAAGTTCGGTGATGCGTTCCTGCTCGGCTTCGCCCGCTTCCGTATTGGCCTCCTGCTCGGCCTCTATGCGCTCTATCTTGGCATCAAAGATAGTAGAGGCAAGGTCGTTGATTGCGTTGAGTCCGTCCGAAGCCACTTGAAGCCACTTTTGCACGTTCTCCATGCGCTTTTGAAATGCCTCGTTGTCGGCATCGACCTGACGTTGATTCTCTGCAATAACGGCATCTGTGACGGCTTTCTCTTTCTCAATCTTCGCCTTGGCGAGCTGGTCTTCGAGTTGAATCCGTTCATCAGCCGACAGGTTTTCGGTATTGAGGAGCTGTTCCAATGATTCAACTGAAGCCTGAGCTCGTTGCTGGGCGTAGGCTTCGGTAATCTTGGCAACTTTGTCTTCGTGCTTTTGGGTTATGGCCTCACGCAGTGCCATATTGTTGCCGGCGGCTTTCAGTTCCTCGGCATATTTGGCATTGAGTTTATTGATTTGTTGATTGTAGGCATTGTCGGCAATGGCAGCTTCGGAGGCATAGGTTTGTTGTGCTTTTTCAATCTGTTTATGGGCATAATCTTCAAGCAATTCAGTCCGTTGCTTATTGAATTTGGCGTTAATAAGGCTTACATCGGCCCCGGTCTTTTTAGCAGCTTCAATTTCAGCTGCACGATTGGCCTCCAATTGAGCGAGTTTCAAATCAAGTTCTTCCTTAGAACCCTCTTTTACAGATGCCAGGCGATTGGCAAGATTGATTTTGGCGAGTTCTCGCTGATATTTAAGTTCACAGTCGGCAATCTCCTTTGCGCACTGCTCGGCCAACTGGGCACGCAAAAACTGTTCAGTCTCACCATTACCCTTTATCTCATCCAATTTCTTTTTGAATTTCTGACGGATTAGGGCGAGGTCTTTTTGGTGGCCTTCTTCCATCGCTTCTATTTTGGCATCTTCAAGGTCCTGAATAAGTTTGAGTTCTTCCTTTGCGCGTTTTTCATCATATTTGTCATTAGTCGTTTCATGATCTCCATTATTTGGAGCATTATCGCTATTCGGATTATCGTCTCCCAAAGTATTATCCTCGTTGCCATTGAGCTTCACTGACACTTCTTGCATTTGGCCGTTGAGTGTATTGTTCCAAGCATCAGCTGCATTCTTTGCCAGGTTGCTGTATAAGGATTCGATATTCCCACTGAAAGCCTTTATGCCATTATTCCATCCGGCTTTAACTTTATCCCAGTCGAGAGTAAATATGCCTTCTATCATTTCACCGGCAGACTTGAAAGAATCGATTATTTGATTGAAAGCGAATTTGGCAATTTCCCATATCATTTTAAGTGAATTCGAGATGGAATTGCAGGCGCCGCGAAACAGCATGGAATTGTTGTACATGCGTATTAACCAATTGACAATATCTACGCATCCTTTTATAATGACAGTTAAGCCTTGGGCAACGAAGGTTTTGGCCTGTGTTGTCATTGTCTCGAACGAAGTGCCGGATGCTTTGAATACCGACATCAGCAGTTCGTTAAGTTCGCGTTGGGCGTTCATCTGCTCCTCATTGACCCTGCCGAGTTCGCCCATGTTTTCCTTTGCCTTGTCGAGATTGGTATTGATGTCGGCGATAGATTGAATCAGCAGCGTACCACCTTCGGCGGCTGTGCGGCCAAATACATTCTTCATGATTTGGCCGGCTTCCTGAGAGTTTTCCGGAAGTTCTTTCAATTTGCCTGCCACTTGCTTTACTGCATCCAGCATGGATATATTTCCATCCTCCAAATCCTTTTGCATTTGTTTGGCAGATATGCCCACGGCGTCGAGTGATTCCTCGGTCTGTTTTGTCATGGAACGCAGTCGAGTTCCGGCCTTGACAATGTTCTGAATGCCGGCCTCGTTGAAAATGCCGTTGCGTGTTTCGGCAAGTATGGACATGAATTCATCGGCGCTTACGCCGGCATCACGCAAAGCGGGAGCGAACCGGTCTATGTTGGCAATCATATTGCCGCTCATATCGGCGCCGGCACTTATGCCATCCTTCATCTTATTGTACGCATCATCCCACGAAATGCCGAATTGCTGAACAAGGGTATTGGCTGCGCCGATTGTTGCATCGTAGCCCTTCTCCATTTTATCGGCAAGCGTCTGCATGTCGGCGGTGACTTTGTCGGCGGCGTTCCCTGTCGCCCCTGTGAAGTTTTCCGTAAGTCGTGAGGCCTCGATGAGTCCTTTATTATAGTCGTACCACCATTTAAATCCGGCGACCACGCCTGATAGTCCCAAAAAAGTGAGCACCCAAGGATTGGCGAGCAAGCCAAGTAAAGTTTTTCCAAAAGCCTCCACTTTTGTTTTCAGTCCGTCGAGGAAATTGCCGCCGGTGTTAAGGCTTTGAAGTGATGAGCCGAAATTAGTATTGACACCGATTAGACCTAACATGGAGTCTGCGAACTTCTCATTAGCCCCGGTCGCCTCGCCTATTGTCTGATTGTTCCTTTCGATTTGGGCGCGCATCTCCTCCAGCTTCTTTTTAGCATCGGAGGAGGTTAGGTCTATATGTTTCATAGCCTCGGCCAGTCGCTTGTTCTGGGCTTCGGCCTCAGCAACGGTGGTGGCCTCTTTGCCTATTATGTCGCTGACATCCATCAATCGTTTCTTGTTTTCCTCAATTTTAGCATTGAGGGCATCAAGCGTTGATTGATAGTTTGCGTCCTCACGATTAAGCATGGTTTTAGCCTCTTCCAGGATTTTAGTCTGGTCTATGAGGTCTTGCTGGGTGAGTGCCTGTTGAGACATAACCGTGTTGAGGCTCTCTATGGAAACGACACCATCATGTACGGCAATAGCATAATTGCCTACATTGCGCTGGTGTTCGCCCATGTTCTCGGCCATATGTTTCAACTCTGTATCAAGTTGATTTATGGTTTCAAGCAGCTCTTTGCCTTCGGCGGCTTCTCGTTGTTCCTCCCCCAGGCCCTTATACTGTTTTTTTAGGATTTCAAGTTGCTGCGACATCTCATCGTATGAGCCGGCAGCGGCGATAGATTCTTTTTCCTCTGCTTTAAGCAAAGAGTTAAGTTTCCTTTTTTCCTGCGCGAGTTCTCGGTTGGCGGCAGTAAGACGTATCAGGCGCCCGGTTAATTCGCCGGTCGTGTCCCTGCCTTCGGCAATCGCCTTTTGATAGTCGGAGATAACTTTCTTGTTACGTTTTATCTCATCCTCGACTTGAATTAATCTGTGAAGTTGCTGCTCATATGTGCCGTTTACTTTCTCGACAGCCTCCATAACTGATTGGAAATCGACTTTCGATTGACGAACCTCTCGATTGAGCCTGTTTTGACTTTGCAAGGATTCTGCAATTACGGCCGTAGTCCGTCCAAGAATCTGCCCTTGTTCGTTGACAGCGGAAGTGTGACGTTGTGTGGCCTCAGCGGCCTGTCGTTGCAGCTCAGCGACTTGTCGTGTCATTCTGTCTAATTGGTCGAGACCGTCGACAGAGACTCTAAGACCTCTCGCAAGTTCCGTGGCGGTTTGGATGTAAATCTCCTTGACCGATTGCATCTCGTCTTTAAGACGTCTTAGTCCGTCAATGGCTGATTGGTCGACAAAATCTGTTATTTTATGGTCTGCCATATCAATATTCGGATATATATTCTATGATTGGTTTTATTATTTTTTCACTAAGGACGCAAAAACCGTATGTACCGTCACTGTTCCGGACTATGGCTACGGTCTTTTGCTCCATTTGGGCGAATGCCTTGGCGAGTCGGCGGATTCGGTCGAGGTCGCCGCCCATCTTTTTATGTTCACATGCGCAGCTCATTTCAGTCGGGGTTATAGCCGCAATCGGCAAAGAATCGCCGGATATGCGGAATTATGTATCGGTTGTTGAAATATCCTATGGCCGTGGGCCCGAGTTGCAGGAGCTGGTCTCCATATTTCCGCACAATGTCCGGCCCGTCTCCGTCCGGGGCGCAACCGATAGAAAGCGTATCGCCCTGCATCGTGGCAAATATCTCGCTATGGAATTTGCCGTTGATGAATAGGTTGGGCACGTTGTCGGGGCGAGGCTGAAGCATCAGCATCACACCGGCGGCAGGAGGTGTGATTTCTTGTTTCCAATGCTTGTATGCGCCGTTACGATGATACCATGGACCCAATTCCTCAAAAAATGGGTCGTCATCGTATGTCGGGCTAAGAAGTTTATCTTCCCCATCGATACCACTATACATTTGCTCTCGTACTGCATCTTCGGCAATAACCGCATTATCGCCGAGGCACTGAATGATTTCCGGCTCGAAGCCATCGACCATTCGTGTTACCATATCGCTCACTTGGAATATATCTGCCATATGATTAAGAAAAAGGCGGAGTGAACATCGCCACTCCGCCCGGTTAGTTACTCATCAGCCTTGACCGGAGGCACCATCAAGTCGTAGGCCTTGCCGAGCATCTTGCGCCGCGTGGCTTCTTTTCGGTCTGTCCAGAACACGTCAAGATGCTGACTGATGAAATCTTCACGGCTCATCTTTACGCATTCGGATTTGATGAAAGTCACGCCCTCGAATCTAATCTCGTTCATACGGCCTGCTCGATGCCTTTTATGCCGGCCTTGTAGAGTTCGGCGGGCGATTTGAGTTGAGGTGTCGCGGATGCAGAGATGGTGATTGTCTCGGTATCTTCGTCGTAGGTTACGCCGGTAGAGTTGCCTTTGAGGACCGCGGTAGGAGTCTTGGCGATTATATCTCCGAATTCTGCCGTGCGGTCAAGTCCGCCGATGGCTTCGACAATCTTGTATTTGTTTGCTTCCACCTTGTGGAACTTGACAGGAGTCAGGCCATACATGAATGAGGAGGCGTTGAAATCGAGTTGCTCGAAGTTGGTATTCTCAAACGCCTTGCGTGCGTCCTGGTAACAGAAGTTGATAAGGAGCGTAGCTTTGGCGCCGGAGGTCGGGAACTGAGTAATTGTGGGATAGACGCAGGCCATAGGGAATCCGGCGAGCGAGTCGGAGCCATCGTCCATGCCATAGATGACGTTGTTCTTGTCAACGAAATACACGTCGAAGATTGTGTTCATGGTGCGAGAGAGTGACTGCGCCAGAACGTCATTGAACGTGCCCATCGTGAAAGCGTCAGTGAGCGCGCTTACATCGCTTACCTGATTGGGCCCATAGCCCACTGCGGCCACGTTAGGCTCGCCGCCGTTCTTGGCGTATTCCACGAATTGACCGATAGGCATGATACGCTCCGGGCGGTCGGCGTGGCATAATTCTTCGATTGTATCGCCTGTAATGTCGGCAGGGAGTTTTACTCCGTGCGCTACAACAATGGCGAAGATGATTTTATCTCGGTCGTAAGGGCACGCCGAGACGCCCGTAGAGAGGGCGTTGCCTTTGCAAGATCTGACTTTCATTGTATTCTGCAATTTTGATGTGTAATTTTTAATTCGAGGTTGCGTATATCAATGGCATCTATGGGTTCGCTCACCTCGTCCCCGGTAGAGGTGAACGCCCCATATTTGCCATAGGAGTAGTTTTCCGAATAACTGTGCCGGATAGCCTCTTTATATCCGAAATCCAAGCGTTTGTCCGCCTTTAATTCTTCCAGCAACCTTTGATATATGGGCCGCAGAACATTGGCAAACGAAAAGTCGCGCCTTTGCTCATTGCTCCAGTCGCGGTTGGTCTTGCAGGCTATCAGGATGTTAATCTTTACAATAGCATGGAAATCGGGATTACCCCTGTCTTCAATGACAGGAGTAAACATTGCCACAAGAGGCAGTTTGGTGTCTGTCCCATAAATCCCTTTGCTCATTTCGTCGAGATAAGACTTAATGTACCGGGTGTTCCCGAATAAATATCCTACATGAGGCTCATTTTCCTCATGCCGAAGCCCGTAGTAGTCAATATATGCCACTTTCAGCCCTGAACGTATTTTTGCTACAACATCCTCCATTATCCTGGTTATGTCGCGGCTTTGCGGTTGTCGAGGTCGGACTGTCATAAATTGAAGCGGTTGATTGGTTTTAGCATGTTTTCGTCAATGACAACACCCGGAACCGGACATTCTCCGCTGTCGACCCATTCTGAAAAAACTTTAAGGCTATTTGCCATTCTATTCCATGTGGACACTTGACGCATAATTGGTTCTACATATTGGTTGGCTGCTTTGAGTTTTACCAATCCGGTAATGGTGGCAGTCTGGCCGGCATCACGCAGGATGCAAAAGAAAACATAGTCGGCGAACGGCTTGCGCAGTTTGCCACAGACGGTTTCGATTGCATTGTCTGCGTCTAATCTTAAACCTTTGTCAAGATTATGAAGATACTCTTGCACGGATTCGCCTGCCTTTTGCCCGAGGACACGCCACAGAAAATCCTCTTGATATTCCGTAATGTATTGCTCAATTACGGCATTTTCTTTTGTCGTGCCGCTTCCGAGTGTCGCATTGTAGATTTGGCGAGGTCCGGCCGTGAAATAGGAGGCGTCAATCAACATGTTTATTCGGTTTTCTTGGTTCGTTTTGGTTTGGTCGTCTTTGAGTCTGCCTCCGGGAGTGCCTTTGAATCAGAACCCATTACCACATATTTGTTATCCGTTTCAACCCGAATGCAGGGGGTGAACTTCACCCACCCCCGTTGCACTCGAATTTGGTTCTCCTGAAGGATTTTAGCGACATCTTCCGGATTGCCTGAAAGAATATAGTCCATCACTCGCCGGCGGTTATGGTTTTGGTGATAGCGGCTTTCAGCGCGGCGAGGTCGCCGTATGCGAATGCCCACGGCATGGAGATAGGGAAGATGATTTCCTCCTGGGCGATGAGCACCACTTCGTTCTTAAGCTCAGTGTTTACATCTTGCGCCCATTCAAGCGAGAGCGATGTGTAATCGACGAGGTTGGCGCCTTTAATGAAGTCGCCAAGGAGATACTTGCCGGGCTGCATGCCGGTGTACTCGATGACAGGGAACACGCCGATGCGCTTCACGCCGTCGGCACCGACTTTGACGAGGTTGAGGGAACGGCCGAGTGTATCCTTCTCGCTCTCGATAGCGTTGACGGTGATGGGGTTGAGGATAATCGCATTGGGATAGAACTGGCCGATGTTCATAACGGCAAAGGCGGTGCGGATTACATCCTCGCTGTTGGGAGTCTCGATGCTCTGGAATGCGGAGTTGTTGACGGTGTATGTGATTGCGCCGGGGGCGGCTTCTTCAGATGCAAGAGCCACACCTCGGAGCAGGACTTGGCGGTCGTTCATCTTTACGATGGGATTGGCCTTGTTGAGCTCGGTCGCGGTGGCCTTGGCGAGAGTAATCATCATGCCGTCCTGGATTGCGTCCACGGGGTTTGTGAACTCGATAATGGTATCCTTGCCGTTGTTGTAGGGGGTAACGCTCTTGATTGAGCCTGCGGCGCCGGATACGATAGCCCCGGTGATGATAGACTCGATGGACTCAACGCCCTTGGTGTTGGCGATGCCGTCGAGGTTCTCGCCGTTGCCGTCGCCGAAGAGCATATTCCAGTCCTCGGCCATATACACGGCCTCGGGGAGCATGTTGATAATCCACGACTTGATGAAGGCGCGGCTCTTGAGCATACGCTTGGAGATGGGGATGTGCGTACCGAGGCGCTTGGTCGTGTAGTTCTCCTCTTTGAGTTTGAGCGAGGACTGGGGGAGCATGCCGTTCTCGGTCACATAGCGGGCGTTGCGGTCGAAGTCATAGACGCGAGTGAACGCAAGGTTGGGATATTTGGGGTCGCCGGTAAGGACTGTGATTACATCGCGGAGGTGGAGTCGCTTGTTGTTGACAGACGAAACGACGCGAGGCTGCTGCTGAGTGATGAGCAGTTCGCCATCGTAGTTGTCGGACATAGACACAATGTCTTTGAGCGTGAAGCCTTCGAATACGCCGGACTTGCGCGTCTGGCCTTCGGCGAACTCTCGGAATCGCTCGCTGTCGAGCATGGCGTCGATGCTCTCCTCAAACTTGGTGAGGGAAGTCATGGAGAGACCTTTCTTCTGGAGCTTTTCGATGGTCTCGGCCATCTTCTGCACCTGTTCCGAAAGGGTTTGATTGTCCTTGATGAGCTGGGCATATTGCTCGGGATTGAAGCCTTTGAGGGTTTCGTTGAACTCCCTGAACTTCTTCTCCACCTCTTCGGGAGCGGCGTGGCCGGCGAATGCCTTGTTGATTACTGCGCACATGGCATCGAGATTCTTTTCCATGAAGATGCGCTGCTCGTTGGGCATCCCTTCGAATGAGATGCCGAGATCTGATTTTGTGATTACTTTGCTCATAAAATTTATGATTGGTTATCGGTTGAATGATTTGTTGAGAGCCGCCCAGAAGTCATCGGCTGATTTTTTCTTTTCGGGTTCTTTATCCTCAGGCTTTTCATCGGCTTCGGGGCTCTTGTCCTCCGGTTTCTTGTCCTCCGGCTTTTTATTCTCGGCGGGCTTTTTCTCCTCATCCTCGGGCTTCTTGTCGTTGCCGTCGGTTGATTTCTCAATGGGAACCTGCATGATGTTGTTGGTGCGGTAGACGCGCGAACAGCAATGAGGGCAGCGAACATAATTGAGCAGTTCTGTAATGCTCTTGGTGGTGAGGTCTTCTGATTTGCCCTTGAATGAATCAAGCAGGTCGAGGACGCCGGCTCGGATTTCTGGGGTGAGCTTCTGCATCTCTTGACGCACAATGCCCTCCGTAATCCATCGCATGACTCTGGAAGCTGTATCGATCACCTCTTGCGAGAATGTATGTTCCGGCTCTGCGTCATAATCAAACTGCATGCCGCAATGAGGACACGCTACGATTGTGCCGCCCTCCAAAGATTTAAGTAAGAGATTGAGTTCCATATCGTAGTTTTTAAGTCGCTCATCTGTGTATCCGCGCTCTTTGAAAGCAAGTCGGATAAAATCGACGGCATCTCTCACTTGGTCCGGCGTGGCGCTCTTGATGTTCACGAGGAATGTCTGAGGATTGCTCCCCCAGTTGGTGAGGGTGGAGTATTCACCCATGAACCATTTGAGCACCTTGCGCTTGTCGGCGGTGTCTCGCTGAACGGCTTTCACGCCTATTGAGTGTTCCAATGTTCGGCCATGCTCGGCAAACAGTTTGTAGTCGGCAAGTGTGTCGCGGCCTATCTGCTTTTCAAGGTTGATTTGGCCACGCATCACGAGATTGCCGTTTTCCTCTCTGCCTTCGAGCGGCACACCGAGCAACAGATCCTGACGATGGTTCAGAAACCACCGCATACGGCCGATGTCGCTTTTCAGCGTCTCGTCGAATGAGCCGGGCATTGAGATGTCGTGCTGACTGTCCTCAATACCTATACCGTTCACGGCTACCGTGACGATACCCTTCTCATCAACGTCATTTGTCTTGGTCTGAAGATTCAGACTCTTCATTTTCTCGTTCATGATTGCTTTCTCCCGTTGAGGGTTGATTTTGGTTTATAACTATGTTTCCTTGTATCTTGGCGACGAGGGCTAATTCATCATCGGACATTTCAAATTTGAGTTTGCCGGCCCATGGATAGAAAGCCACGTCAAGTTGGCATTCATGTATCTGGCCGCGCCAGTCGTTGAATGAAATTAGGCCATCGGCGAACTGTACCCGGCATCTGTCATTGATGAGTTTCTTGACTTGCTCGGCTTCTTTCAATCCCACCTGCAAGCAGTCCACATCGCTGAAATTGCAGTCAAGATACAGCCCATCGCGGTCAAGTCCGAGGAATGATGTCATCTCCCGGCAAAACTGTTGGGCCATCGGGATTATCACGCCACAATATACAGTTTTTTCCGCATTTGCCTGATTATTGAATGTGCTGTGGTCCTTTCGAGGTACAAGCACATCCGGAATACCATAGACTCCGGCGATTGTTATGGCATCTTGCAATGTCTCCTCAAAAGGTTGCAATTCGGAAATAGAGAGATTGGTGCGGACAAACGACAGGGGTACGTCGGTAACGCCTATCGGCCGTTGTCCCACCCCCAAGCCGTAGCTCTTGTCGAGGTAGTCCTCTATCTCCTTTTTCTCCTTTGGCTCCATCGCGGTACTGCCGGTTTCATCTCTTTTGAGAGATACAAGGAAGCCGATACCACCACGCTTTACATATATTACATTCCTGGCTTCATATACTGCAATGAGATTGCTTATGGCTTTCATCACTGACAATAGACGGCTTGGAGATTTGAGGAACATATTGCCTGTTTCCGTGAGCGAGGCTATGCCGTCGCGGTCATGCCATATCTGCCAAGTAGGTATCGACAAGCGCTCATAGTTGGCGAGTTCAAGCCTATACTCCTTTATGATGTCCTCCTTATCGCAGATGTCAAAGAGAGGAATTCGGTAATCGCTCGGCACGGCTTTCATCGCCGGGGCGGGCATAGGCCAAAAGTGATTGCAATTTCGGTATATGGACGCGCTGGGTGTGCGTAATGACTCCGGCATAGCAGCACGGATAAAGCCGTTGCCTGTCGCAAGTTTATAGGCAAAGTGAGTGTAAATCAACTCTGACCAACCCATTAGACAGTTCGGGTTAGACAATATCTTATCCATGCGCCGGTTGCACCACACCACGCTGTCGTCTTTTGACCGCTTCAACTCAAAATGAGCCTTGGCAATTCTGGAAGCAATGAAATCAATGGGAAAAAAGACCTCGGGAACGCTTAAAAACAACTTCATGAAATTGCGGCTCGCAACATAGGGCGATGCAATCTCCTGACGGAACTGCACACTGCGGCGGTCGGTAATGCCGATTGCCTCTTTTGAGGTGGCGCTTGCCGACTTGACAGGCAATTCCGGTGCGAGTAGTTTTTTGATGAGGTTCATGTTTGTTCGGATTTGATGGCAAAGTAATACCATAAATCAAGCGGTTTCTCAAAATGCCAAATTCTTCAATTTTGAGAGTGTGCGTTTTCGAACGTTAAATCGCTGATATATCGCCACTTGTTTCAATTAGCCATTTGAAAAGAATTTTACTGCGACTTTTATAAAGCCACTCAAAACGGCACTCGCCTCTTTGTTCTGAGAGTCTTTGTTGTAGTCCAGAAGCGATGTCATGAAGGCCGCATACTCCTCGCTGTCGGCCATCTTGGCATCGTTGAACTTTATTGATGTCTTTACGAAATCGGACGTAGCCGCTATGCGCCGGTCAATATCCCCATCCTCCGGCAGTACCTTGATTGTGTACTCAACCTCACTCCTGAGCTCTCGCACGAATGGATAGTAAGGCCGTCCGGCTTCAAGATAGGTCGGAGAGCAGGAGATAGCGTTGAGGCGTTGCTTGATGTCCTCGGTTGATGAGGTCTCAAAAAAGGCCACATCTACAATGTGCCAAAGCTCGCCGCACTTCTTGCCGTGGACCATCACGAACTTGTTAGCCACATTGGGCATACAATAGACAAGCTCGGCATTGTATGTGTGTTCGGTGCCGGGGTTATAGAATTGAATGAGGTTATCTTTGGCATAAAGGTTACGCTTGCGTTTATTGGAAAAGTCCATGAACTGCGTGTTCAAGATGTCGCACACGATATATCGCTTAGTGTCGGAGAGGTGTCCGTGTTCCTCATAAGTCTGCATCGTTATCTTATTTTTGACTTTGGTTTTGAGGATAGCTCCGTTAGGGTCTTTCTGTACCGACATATAATCCTCAATGGAGGTGGCGCAGTTTTCATCAATGAAGATTCTGATGTCGGGAAATTCAAACTCATAGATAGCGTTGATGAACTCGCCCGACATGGGGACGGAGGGATTGCTCTTGCTTACTCTATCGACAACCTCAAATCCCATCTCGGTGAGCGTGGAGATTACTTTGTCAAGGAAACTACGACCCTCGTCATCTATGGTGTTGCTGTTGCGCGTGGTGCAGTCCCCGTGAAGATATATTTTATCCTGATAGCCTATGGATCGGAGGTATTTGGCCACCAATACCGCAGACTTCTTTGCCGAGTTGTCCGGGCTTGTGGCGCATATCTCGTGAAACTGACGGAGTTGGATGCCGTTAGAGTAGTCTGCCTGCCAAAAGGTGTAAGAGATGTAAGGGAGTCGGTTGTTATCGACGGAGATGTGAATAGGCAATGATGGATCAAACTCAATCGGCTTGCAGTGCCGGCCGCGATTGAAAGCGTGGAAATACTCCGAGCCTGTACGTATAACGCCCCATTCGCCCAGGGCATACACGTTGTAATAGTCGGGGTCGTGGATTCGGTCATGCTCAAAGGTGGCGATTGCCTGATCGTCATAATAACCATATGTTCCATCGGGCGAACCTACTACCCAAAAGTTATTGAGGTAGGTAGTTTGGAGCACGGCCATGTCGGATGGGTGTTCTATGATTTCGCCGGTGCGCTTGTGCATCATCGTTTTTGGCGCGTTCATGCGGTAGGACTTCACCTCGGTAAGCTGTGAGGGAATCTTGACTCCGGCCAACTCTACCTCCATCGGAACATCGTGCCACTCCTCTTTGTCAAATACGTTCTTTTTAATCCAGTGCGTTTCTTTGATTGGGTTGAAAGCGAACACGAGCTGCTGGCCTTTCATGCCGCGCAGACGGAGCTTCATCTGCTTGTAGTCCTTTTCCTCATACTCGTTCCATTCGTCCATGAATACGCGCTTGATACTCTCCAAGCCTTTAATCTTCTCGGAGTCATCAAGCCCCTTGAACTTAATCTCGGCGCCGTTCTCCTTGCACTTGATTACCTTGATACCGTCCTTGAATTGGAACAGGTCGGCAATGCCGAGATGTTCTGCCGCTGCTTTGAACGATGCGTAGATTGAGTCCTTGATACTGGCCCCGACCTTACGCATTACGAGTTGGTTCTTGCCCTCAAACAATGACATCAGCAAGAACACCTCGGCCACGCTGTACGACTTGCCAGACGAGGACCCGCCAAAAAGTATTATCTGGCGGATTGTCGGGTCTTGGAACAGCTTCAGCAGGTGAAATCCAAGTGGGTTGAGCTTTTTGAAATTAATAACCATCGAATTTTTACAAGTTGATTTGATTCGAGGCAGTTTTGATTACATCTCGTTACTAATCTTCATCATCAAAACCAATGCGGATCTCGCCGGACATACTCCCTCGGTTGTTGACATTAACCTCCTGGGCCGCATTGAGTCCGTTGATGGCGGCGTAGGCTTTGATGGCCTCGACCTTGCCATGCAGTTCGTAGGACACGCGGCCATTGTTGTTGGTCATGCGCTTCACGGCGTTGCGGGCACGCTTGGAGAGTTGCTGGGGAGAGCGTGTCTTCATCTTTCCGGTCTTGGGGTCGGTGTAGTAGAGGTCGTCAGTAGTGGTCTCCACTATGTCGAGGAGTGCGTTGTTGATTATGTCGCGGCCACGCTGGGCGCGGTCGGCGCGTGATTGCTTGATAGCCTCTATCCTTGCCTGTACCTTGACATTTGCCAATAGCCTGCTTGCGCTTTGCCATACAGATTCAGGTTTCATTTTGGAGGTGTCATAACAAACGCGGTAGGCTTCGGAAGCGTTGCCACCGTTGTCTACGTATTCAATGCAGAATCGTTCTTGCTTTTCAGTGAGTCCGTCTGCTGTCTTTGTTGATCGTGCCATAGTTGTAAGGGGATTTGATGTTTGATGCGCCATACATACGAGTGAGTTCGTGATGAAGTATTGCTTGTCTTGACAACTCTTCTGTAAAATTGCTGATGAACTCTAAATTTTGAGCAGGTGCAATAATCGAAATGAGATTGGGGTTGGGTGGAACATTCCTATCATTCTTTTGCTTTCTCCCGCTTTTGAATAATTTTTGGAGAATGGCCGCAAAATAGCCGTAGCAGCGCCATAGTAGGCGTTTGTGGCCTTTCCCCGCTCTCGATGTGGGGCTGATTGGTTTGAAAATATTGTTTGCAGTAGCCATTTATCTGTTTCATTTGCCCATTCGTATAATCTTGCCGCATTTCATTCTCCGTGATGGCTAATATTGTACTCGGCAACTACTTTTGCGAGGCCGTCACGGACTGTGGTGTAGTTCATCGGCACGGTTGGGAGTCGGTTGTCAATGGCCTGCTCGTAGCAATCTTTGTCTCGGATATCGGGAACAAATTGGCACTCGGTATAGATTTTAGGCTCGGTAAAATATGTATCGGAATCATCAATCACAGCATCACCCAGAGCCTTGGCATACTCCCGGACTGATGTTTTCTTGGGATTGGCGATGTTGATGAGCGGCAGGTTGCACCCGTAGGCGTAGATTAGGCCCTCAACCACATCGTCAATGTAGGTGAAGTGTCGCACGTTCTTTCCCTCGTTGTATATGGTCACAATGTCTTGATTCAACAGACACCAAAGAAGAGTACCTTGACGCGGATTGGGACCATATACGTTGTGCAGGCGGGCGCCGGTGGCCGAGGGCAGATAGATTCGGGCATATACCTCGGCGAAATGCTTTGTGATGCCGTAGAGCGATGTTGTGTTCGGCGGGTTTGCCGTGGAAGATGAGGCATACACCAGCTTGGGCTTATTGGGGTGCTTGGCGCAGGCTGCGACCACGGCCATGAACGCGTCGATATTATCTTTGCGGATCTGAATCAAATCCGTGTTGAATACGGATGTCTGAGCGGCGAGGTGAAACACCGCGTCGAGGTCTGCGGGCATGTACTTGGCTATGTCGGCGGCCTCCTGACCGTTCTTGCGGTCTATGCCTATTACTTCAATGCCGCGCTTTTGGAGGGCGAGCGAGAGCGCACGGCCTATAAATCCCTCGCTGCCGGTGATTATTGCTTTCATTTTTGATAATTTTTTGGTCCGCTGAACTGTAAGTCGAAAAAAATGTTTATCTTTGCAATATGGTTTGATGCTGATTCTCCTTAAATCAGACAGGGGCAAGTCTTAGGATGCGCACCAGTGTAAAAGGTCTTCGTATTCGGAGACCTTTTTTATTAGAAATCATGGACTTTATTATCTGAGGTGAAATAATATTTACCATGAATTCCTTGCCGCGATAACGATTGAATTTCTGAACGAATTTTCGCAGTATCTTTCGTTAATTCAAAAAATACTCCTTTTGCACCTTGCTCTCGTACCGCGTGTTTGGCATACTTCGCCATATTATTGTGAGAACCAGTTGATTTTAGGTCATGGAGTTCTCCTTCTATTCTTGCATCGGGTTCTCCTGGGCCATCTTTGAGATGCTCAACCTTCATTCCGTTTTGGGCGGCAACTTCACACATATGCCTCTCCTTGTCGTATTTGTCTTTTTCTTGTTTTGACTTGCTGGCCTGATCTAAACGCGCTTGTTCGGTTACGACATATCCACCCGTTGACTCGTCAAAATAGGTTTTATCCCAATCCTCACCATATGATTTGAACTCGGCTCTTTCAACTGCATGTGGGTCTTTCTTGACTGCGCCCGGACCGCTTCCTCTTACACCGCCTGATGATTTAGCCATTGTTGGCCTCCTCCTTGCGGCTGTTGCGCTGGTCCACTTGGTATGGATCAACGTAGATGAGTCCTCGTTGTCTGCAATAAGATTTACACGTTTCACCGCCGCCATAAACAATCATATTCGGCGTTTCCACTCCGGAAATCTCTTTTGCAATTTGCCATTCTGCTTCCAGATGACACAACTCTCCCTCGTGACCGCGAGTCGCAAATGCGTTGTAGCCTTTCGGCACTCCGAGCTTATTCAACTCACGGAACTTTGGCGCCACGTTGAGGTCAACCCATACACGGACACCGCACTCCTGAAGCCATCGGGCAATCCAACGCTTTTTATACAGGAGTTGCAGGCCGTAGGCTATGGGCGTGGTCTGGAAAAGCGAGAAGTTGGGCTCTACCGCTTCCTGACAACCGCTCTGCACCAGTCGCTCCGGGCGTTGCCAGATGTTGGTGAATCGGTAGTCATCGACATAGAAGTGATATGTGGCAATGCCTCGCTTGGCGCGTGGAGTTACTCCCCATCCGGCAAACGGGAGGAGCAAGCCATTGCGAGGTTGCCACTCCAATAATAAATTCGGGATCTCAAGCTCGTTGTCGCTTGGATATATTCGGTCTTCTGCCTGGGCCATATCTGATGATGTTTTCTGATGATGGCCACAAATATATTGCTAAAAAGCGTCGAATATCCAAATCGGCAAATTCTTGAAATCCTCCCAAGTGCTAATTCTTTGAAATATGCAAAGTTGCAAATCAAAGCATTCGGAACGCAAGTGGAACAGGACGGCTAATCAAAACCTCGCAGTTGTAATGGCTTTCATTTTTGATAATTTTTTGGTCTAATGAACTGTATGTGAGAAAAAAGTGTTATCTTTGCGAAAAGATATAAAGTGGCCAGTAAGCCCGGGTGGCTATAATGTCTTGAGTCCGGGAAGTTGCAGTGGCATAAGGCGAGAGGGCATTCTACTCGCCTTCTTTTATTTGTTATGAGTCCACTCATACACATTACCGTCTTTGCTTATTACCAATATAGCTTTGAATATATGAGTGTTGGTGCTGAATTTCTCATAAGCGTAGATACCTTTGCTAATGTCGCTGCGATGAAATCTTCCTCCTCGGTCATATATTACAGCTATATCAGAGCCTTTAGTCCTGCAATGCTCCAAAGCCTTTTTCACAGACCTCTCTGCATTTTGAGTTGGTTCCATGCGTGTGCTTTGTTCATAAGATAGCCTCTCAATGGATAAAGTGCCCTCACTGAACTTATAGTTGCCCTTTGCATCAATGGCGGTTGCTCTCGACGGATCTCCTTCTTTGGTCATATTCACAATGATTCCTTTGTCGGCCATTGCCTTGGCCGCTTCCATTTCTTCTATGTGATATTCATGCCCCTTCTCAAAAAGTACATATGCGCCGCTATCTGATAAATATGACTTTTCAATATCATATTTCCCCGTTGACAATGCTTCACGGAAATCTGCGGCATGTTGAGCGTAGCTGCCATCACTGACAGTTGAGATTACACTAAAACCTCCATACGTCTTGTTGTCGCTGCTCATAGCTTACCCTCCTTTCGTCGAGTTGACATAATGCACTCGCAATAGATAAGGCCATGATTCGCGCAGAAATCCTGGGCCTTTTTGCCACCGCCATATACGAGCATATTTGGAGTGTTACATCCTGACACCCTTCGGGCAATTTCAAGTTCAGTTTCAAGACTGGGGATATTGTCGCTATATCCGCGAGTGGCAAAAGCGTTGTATCCGTCCGGTACTCCAAGCAGATTATATTCGCGGTACTTGTCTGATACTTTCAAGTCCACCCATACCGCTATCCCCATTTCCTGAAACCACCGTGCAAGCCAACGCTTTTTGTAGATGAGGTGCAATCCGTAGGCCAACGGCAGATTCAAATGGAGCGTGAAGTTTGGTTCAACCAATTCACGGCATCCGCTGAATGTCACTTTATCCGGTCGCTTCCAAATATTCTCAAACCGATAATCATCCACATAAAAATGATATGTGGATATGCCTTTTTTGCATCTTGGAGCAGCGCCCCAGGGTGCAAAGGGGAGCAACAGCCCATTTTGGGGTTGCCTACTCAGCAGGAGAGTCGGAATCTCGTATTCGTTATCACTCGCAAAAATGCGATTGTGAGGGGTGATGATGTTAGACATAAGCCGTCTTTGATGATTATGTCTGCAAATATATTAATCAAATTCCCTCGCAATCCAAATTAGCAAAATCCTGTGATTCCTGCAATTTTAGTTTTTACTATTCTATTTATTGATTATCAGATCACTACATCTGTATTTCAAACTTGACATTTCTTGTTTTATATTGGTTTGATTTCGTTGACGTGATCGTAAATTATTTTGTGGTAGATGTGGGCGCACTCCGATTCCAAGGAGCATCCTCTTGAATTGCTCCAACCGGCACAGCGCAGGATAGCGTCACACTCCATTAGAGCCTCAATATCTCGGCCCATATAGTAGGAGTATGGCTTGTAGGATTCGGGGCAAACGTCAAAGGGCGTGATTGCCTCATGCCCTTTGCACTCAACCATTCGCTTTACCTCATTGGCCCGCTCCTTGCAGCGAGCGAGATTGAGGCCTGATATGGGTAGTGAGATGTATATCTTCATAAGTCTGCAAACACTTTTTCAAGTTCTTCAAGATTTTTGAATATTTCTCTTTGAGAGTTCCGGCAACAACTCATCGGTCATGCGTCCTCCTCATCTCTCTTGCGTATGCGCTGGCTTATTCCGTCGACGGCGTAGAAAAAGTCGGAGTAGAAGCCCCGAATGGCCTTGCGGTTGAACAATGCACGTCCTACCGCAAAGGGGATGTAGAGGACGTAGAGGATAACTACGACAACGGCACTGACGATTGTGCTCATCAGTGCCGTTGCTACTTCTGTGATGACCTTGCCTATCTTGGCAAGTCGCTCACGCTTGGTGGGTTTGTTTTTGTTTCTTCCATGATTATATCGCTTTGGTTTATTTAATGATACAAAAAAGCGCGGCACGGCCTTGTGAGTCATGCCACGCCGGATAGGACACGCCGCTCTTATGCGCGCCCAGATGTAGTTAAAACAATTAAGAGCTATATGTTATTCCTCGGCAGCGTCGATAGCGTCGGCGTATTCGGTGAGCCGTCGGGCTATATCGCGCAATGCGGCCGACAGCCGGGCGTATTCTTCCGTGGTGAATTCGCGCTCTTTATTGCACACCGTGATGCCGCGCACTTTTTGTACAAACCAACTTTGAGATTTATTAAAATATTCTTTTGCCAGCTTCGACACATTGATTAGCCCGCCAAGCTCGAGGAACGTAACCCACACGGCCTCCGATTTCACTTTCATCTGTTCGGCTCGCCGCCATGCAGGGTCGCATATCTGTTCAAATGTAGGTTTTTGATTGTCCATAATTTTTTGTAAATTTGCCCCCGTCTCTCACCCGGGGGCTTGTTTTTAACTTTCATCATTCAGGCTGTAAAGCAGTCCTCTGATTTGATTGACGATTGGTTGATTTTTCTGATTCTCTAATATTGCAAGTAGGTCGAGGATTCGATAAATCAACCATTTTTTTCTGTTCATTTCATTTTACGCCTCCTTTCTTTGTTGGGTTTTGTTTTACACTACAAATATAGTAATAAATTTATTAATAACAAAATTTTTAGAGATATTTTTTCAAAAAAACGCGACATGGCTTTGTTGGTCATGTCGCGCTCGGGTGCCGATGTCTGATGCGCTGTCAGACGAAGAATTGTTTAACTCTTAATGCAGACTGTCGGCCAATTCCTGCAACTCGTATGAAATGGTATAGAGCGCGTCGCTCAGCGTCTTTAACTCCTCGGAGGTAAATTCACACGGCTTGCCGTTCTTGATATTGTTGTTGAGTTTCTGGCTGAACCAGCATCCGGATTTTCCAAAGAAGCGTTCGGCTATATATGCACCGTTCAACACCCGCAAAAGGTCTTGGCGGTCGTCCATAAACTGCAATTTGGAGAGCACGGGATTATTCACTTTGATATTTTCATTATCTGCCATTGTAGCGTCTATTTTGAATCCCCCTCTCCTCCCCCAAAAAGGAGGAGAGAGGTTTGTTTTTTAATCTTTCAGCAGTTTTCTTAACTGCTCTTTAATTTCGGCCTTAAACCAAGGCCTTCGACCTTTGTCCTTGATTCGACGGAGGTTGTTGAGCATGTCAACAAGGTCTTTTACCTCCTTTGCAAATTCTTCGTCTGACATTTTTGAAGATTTTTGAGTTAAACAATGTGTTGATGTTCTCTTGTCTTTCAACATTACAAAGATAGTAAATATTTCGTTACTTTGCAAATTTTTCGACAATTTTTTTGATTATTATTTGCGTAGCGAGTGTTTTATTAGGGTTTCGTGGGCAGCGAGAATTTGTTTTTTATTTTTCAATGCCCGCTAAGCCATGCCTCGGCCTCGGCGCGTGTGGAGAAACGGCGGCGGATGCGCCGCTTGCCCGATGCGTCCTGTATTGTCACGTCGGCGCGCCAGCAGTCGTGCCGAGGACGGCCTTTGCCTCGTGAGGATGTGTCGTGGTAAACTTCGCGGTGTGTGTTGACGCGTGTCTTGATTCGTTCCATTGAGGTTGTGGGTTTAGGTGAACAGCAGGGGTTGTTTTCTGAATTTGTTGGCCAGAGCGATTATGTCCTCGATGAAAGGGTCGGCGGCATATCCTTCGAGGTCAGCCACCATCAGGGAGAAGCTGATTTCGGCCTCAATCTTGCGCAGGGCGCGGGCGCGGGCCGTGTTTTCAAGTTCGACAGGGTCGACCTCGGGCATGGGCGGCGCGTCGCAAGTGTCGACGTATGTGTTGATAGAGAGGTTAAAACCATGGGCGTGGATTTCGCCGATGCCTACGCGGCGGCTGCGCCCCGTGGCGTTGTGCACAAAGAGGATGTCGCGCGCCGGTGTTTTCCGGATTATTAGCAGGGCCGTCTCGGTCTTGGTGTCGACGAAGTGGCCGCCTTCGATGGCGTGGATTTCGTGGATGTAGCCTTGCTCGACAAACCATTGGCGTATCCGGCCCTCGCGCTGGCCGCGGTAGAGGATGCCGGGAAAGCTGAGCGCGGCGCATACGCCGTCGTCGGCGAGCATCCACAGGCAGTGGAGCAGAAACGCCC
The DNA here is from genome assembly GCA_009775125.1 of Muribaculaceae bacterium. Lineage (GTDB taxonomy): Bacteria > Bacteroidota > Bacteroidia > Bacteroidales > Muribaculaceae > CAG-873. Next base: position 22,185 of record VSPD01000042.1, read on the forward strand.
AGTCGGCGCGCGAGGGCGGAGGCAGGCACGGCGCGGCATCGAAGCGCGGGTCGCCTTCCATCGGCTTCCATTTTACGGAGAATGGAGGATTTGCCACGATGGCGCGGAATCGGCGGTCGGCGAACGCGGGGGCGTGCAGGGTGTCGCCCGTGGCTATATGCGCGTTGGGCAAAGCCGCGGCATCAGCCACAAAGTCGGGCTCTATTTCTTGGCCGTATTTTGCCACGTCGTCAGGGAATACAGCCAGGAGGTCGCCGGCGCCGCAGGTCGGGTCGTATACCTCGTCGATGTCGCCGGGGATAAATGAGCGTAGCATTTCCGCCAATGCGCGGTCGGTATGGAAGATTCCGCGCTCGGCGAATTGCTTGCGTATGGATTTTACGTTGTACGCCATTGGAATTATTGTTTTTTTATTTCATCATGCAGTTGAATGCGAGGCATTGCTTGGTCGTTTATCTTATAAAAGTTTGTCTTATGGTTAAATTTATTTTGAAATAATTTGCATATTTACAATGATTCGGTAAAAATTACAGAAGTAGTTGAAACTTAAGTTAATATAACGAATTATCAAATACAAATGA
>VSPD01000043.1 GCA_009775125.1 Muribaculaceae bacterium
TTATAATTTTTTTAATCGGAATAAAAAAATGCTAAAATCGCTTGGATTTTAGCATAGAATACGCTTTTTAATTATGTACACAATCTGCAACATGGGCTGATTGCGTGGCAAATTTACGAAAATATCACGAAACAGGCAAACTTTTTTTTGCAGGGATAAACGTTTGCCTGAAAATATTGTCTTATCTTTATAGCGTGAATAAAAGTTTATGGCTTTAAAATATTTTTTATGCACATCCGGCTGTGGCAGAGCCACAGTCTTTCAGGTAACCCCCGGCTTCAGCCGTGGGGATAATAAGCATGGTAATCATGGTGTGGCAGAGCCACACTCTATAAATGCCTGCATAAACAAGAGTGTGGCTCTGCCACACCGCTCGCTGGCACATTCGAGCACCCCACGGCTGAAGCCGGGGGTTACCATAGGGATTGTCGCTCTGCGACAATTTTAAATACATTATTTCATTTTGCAACACGCATATCCGAAATGTGACGCTCATGACATATTAACTTAACAAACCCCACATAATGAGAAACTTGTACAGAGACATATTATTATCACTTTTCTTCCTCTCTTTTTTTATGGCCAATGCTGTAAACACTTTCCAAAATCCCGACTTCGCTTTTCCGCAGACGGTGCAAGCCAATGCGGAGGCCGCGCTGAAAAAAGCCGTGGCCTCTGACAACGCCCCGACAGCCATCACGGCTCTGTTGCAAATCTCCACGGCAAAAACGAAAATCGACCGAGGCTCGCTCTCCGAGGCCATCGCATTGGCCGATTCCACCGCCGCCTTGTTTAAAAATTCAGAATACGCCCCTGTTTTCGACTTGCTCACGGCAAGGCTCTATCACCGCTACTACCGGAACAACATGTGGATATTTGACCGCCGCGAGCTGCCCCTCGAGCCGCGTCCGGCCGACGTGTCCGAATGGTCGGGCGACCAGTTCAAAGCCATGATAGCCGACTTATGCGCCCGCGCCGCCGAAGGTGCGTCGACGCGTCTGCGCGACGTGCCCCTTGCCAAAGGCGATGAGTTCCTGACCTACGACAAACTCTCGGCAGAGTTCTATCCGTCGCTCTACGACTTTGTGTTGGAGGCGGCCACCAACCTTGTCACATCCACACAAAACAATGAGGAAGGCTTCAAATTCTTCCGTCGCTACGCCACACGCCCCGACACCCGCGCCACCGAGGCCCTGTGGGCCTACCGCGAGGCACAACTCTCGCCCGACACGCAGGCCGCGCTTAAAAAAGACATCGACATCGACAATCCTTATTCGTCGCTGTCGCTCAAAGCATATGCCGAAGGCCTTGCCCTGCCCACGTCGATACACGATGATACAGAAGATATTCTCGACGTTGACGGCACCGCCCTCCAGCAATATACACCGCAGGATAAAATTGCAGAAATCGACAGCGCGGTGAAGCTCATGCGCGAGTTCGTGGCAAAATACCCCTCGCTGGCTTTCGGCGAGGCTCTCCAACAGCAAATCGAGCGTCTTTGCGCCCCGACGGTGCGTGTGATGTCGGCCAACCTCACCGCTCCCCTCGCCGAGTTGCCCCTGACTGTGGTGAACGTAAACTCCACCCACTATTTCATCAACGTTTTCAAACTTCCGGCTCATATCACCTCGGGCCGCGACCTAAAAAACTATCTTGAACGCTCCGCGCCCGTGCGCCGCATCGAAGTGCGCTCCGAATCGGGAGCCAAGGCTCCGTTCCGCGAAGACACCACGCTCACCGTAACGCTTCCCGAAGCCGGACGCTACATCATCGTGCCGCAACAGGCCGGAAAAAAGAGCTATGACAGCTGGTACTCGCGCGTGCAGTGCGTGCCGGTGCTGCCCATGGCCATCGACAATGTGGAGAAGCCCGCCGTGATAGTATCCGACCCTGTGACAGGCGCCCCGGTTAAGGGCGCGTCGGTGGCGATGGTCTACAATAAAACCCAATCGGCCGCCGTGTCGACCGACGCCGACGGCGTGGCATATCCCGACATGAAACATGACGGGCGCCTTCGCGTCACCACCAAAGGCGTGCCGTTCGATTTCGACGACATCTACATCAACGGAGGCCGCGGAGCCAAGCCCGACAAAGAGCCGCGCTACCGCATGGCCGTGATGACTGACCGCGCCATCTACCACCCCGGCGACAGCGTGCAGTTCCTCGCCGTGGCCCATGCCACGCAAGACCGCAAGCAGTGGCTCGCCAAGGACCACGAGGTGATGTTTGTGCTGCTCGACGCCAACTACGAGGAAGTAGACACCCTCGTTGGCCGCAGCGACGAATTCGGCCGCGCCGCCGGCGTGTTCAATCTCCCCTCGGGCGGCCTTACAGGGCAATACAGCATCCACTCGTTTGTCGACGACGTGGAAGTGGGCCAGCAAATGTTCACCGTGGCCGACTATCGTATGCCCGACTTCGAATTGCGCTCTGTGGTCGTGGCCAACGACGCCCCGGCCAAGGGCGACGTGACTGTCCGCGGCGAAGCGTTCACCTACTCGGGGATGCCCGTGGGCGGCTGCGACGTGGAGATAGTGCTCTCCACAGCCTCGCGCTGGCGCTGGTTCTCGCCGCAAGAAAAAGTATATTCCGCGAAAGCCACAACCGACGACGCCGGCCGTTTCTCGGCCGTGATTCCCGACTCCGTATTCAAGGCTCATGCCGACGACCCCTATTTCGTTGCCGCCCTCACCGCCTCCGCGCCCAACGGCTCGACTGCCGAGGCTTCCGCGCCGGTGGTGAAAGGCAAGCCCTATGTGATAAACTTGGCCGTTGAGGCCGCCGTCGACGGCGAGAAGCCCTTCGCGCCCAAAGTCGAGGTGTTCGACCCCGACGGCAAAGCCGTGACTACCCCGCTCGTCTACGAAATCATCCCGGAGAAGTCGAAGAAGCCCATTCTGTCGGGCGAAGTCACCGCCGAAGGCATCGACATTGCCACCCTCACCCCGGGCGAATACACCATAAAGGTAAAACCCGTCAACAAGGACATTGCCGACGCCGTCGACTCATCGTTTACCGTCTACAATCGCGCGTCGGGCATCTGCCCCGAAGGCCAACAGCTGTTTGTGATTCCCGGCGACAACTATATACCTGCCGACGGCCGCGCTACCGTATCGTTTGCCGTGCCCTCGGAATCATACGTCCACTACGCCGTGGCCACCGGCTCGAAAATCGACCGCCTCGACATGATTCAAGTCGGCGCGGGCTACCACGACCTCACCGTCGACATCCCTGCCTACGCCGACCCCGCCGAAATAATGCTTTTCATGGTGAAGGACGTGGAGAGCGTAAGCCGCACAATCCGCCTCCAACGCAAGGCCGACAATGAACTCGTCATAGAAGGGTCGAGCTTCCGCGACAACCTGCTTCCCGGCCAGCCCGAGACATGGAATTTCAGCATCCGTCCCAAAGGCGGCGACAAAGGCCTGCAAGCCGCGCTCGCCCTCGACATGTACAACAAGGCTCTGGACGCAATCCACCCCCATTCGTTCAATCTGTCGTTCCCCGGCCTGCGCACATATGTGACGGCCAACCTGCGCTATATCTATACCGGCGTCGCAACCAACTCTTACAGCACGTCGCTGCGCTTCAAGGATGTGCCGCAACTGACGGTGCCGCAGTTCCGCTACGGCCCCGACGGCATCTATATCCGCGGAGGCGCGAAAATGGCTCTAAACAGCCGTATGATGAAGACTGAGAGCGTATCAGAAGAGAGCGTGGCATACGACATGGCCGCCCCGGCCATGGCCGACGGTGCCGCGCTTGAAGAAGTGGTGACGGTTGGCTATGCAACGACGGCTTCGGCGGCTCTTACCGGCAGCGTTTCCGGCATTGTCCCCGAGGACAAAACCGGCTACCGTGACTCCGACGTGCCCATGGCCCTGTGGGCGCCGATGCTCACCACCGATGCCGACGGCAACGTGTCTGTCTCATTCACCGTGCCCAACGCCAACACCACATGGGTGCTCCGCGGCCTGGCATGGTCGGCCGACATGAAGGTAGGCTCGATGATGCGCGAGTTCGTGGCCTCCAAGCCCGTGATGGTGCAGCCCAACCTGCCCCGCTTCCTCCGCGCCGGCGACGAAGCCGATATTGTGGCCTCGGTTATGAACAACAGCGACTCGACAGCCCAAATCGACTGCGTGATTGAGATATTCAACCCCGTCACCTACATCCTTATCGACTCCAAGACAGAGCAGCTCACTCTCGGCGCCAAGGCCTCGCAGACCGTGACGATGCCCGTAACGGCTCCCTCCGATGCCTCTGCCATAGCCTACCGCGTGCGCGCCACATCTGGCCGCTTCTCCGATGGCGAGCAAAATATAATACAGATTCTCCCCAACGAAGCCCAGCTCATAGAAACAACGCCCTTCTACCTCAACCCCGGCGACAAAACATTCTCGATGCGTCTGCCCAAAGAGAAAGGCGCGCGCATATCGCTCACATTCTGCGAGAACCCGGCCTGGACCGTGGTGTCGGCTCTCCCGGGCCTGCGCACCCTCGACGAGGAATCGGCCAATTCGGCGGAAGCCGCATTGTTCTCGGCTGCTGTGGCCCGCGGCATCATAAAAGATAATCCCGCCATAGGCAGCGCGATACGCCAATGGCTCGACAATCCCGAGGACTCCACCCTCGTGTCGATGCTCGAACGCAACGAAGACCTGAAAATAGCCCTGCTCAACGCTACGCCCTGGGTGGCAGCCGGACGCTCCGACTCGGAGCGCATGTCGCAACTCGCCATGATTTTCAACTCCAAGGAAACCGACGCCGCCATTTCCCGCGCCATCCGCACGCTCGAAAAGCTGCAACGCGAAGACGGCGGCTGGGCATGGGGCCCGTGGATGAAAGAATCGTCGAAATGGGTAACGATGAACATCCTCGAAGGCATGGCCGGCCTTATCGAAATGGGATATTTCCCCAAGAACGACCGTCTGGCCGACATGGTGGAGAGCGCGGTGATGTACGTCGACCGCGAGGTTGCCGCCTCAAACTCCGACTATAAGGACTACACCGACCTGCACTACGCCGTGCTTCGCCCGATGTTTGTCGGCGGCCCCGTTAACGTGGCCCTCAACCGCCTTGGCGACAAAGCCGTGATCGACCGCACTCTCAACGACATCACAGCCAACTGGCGCTCATATTCCGACCCGGCCTACAAGGCCATAGCCGCCATGGCGCTCTACCGCAACGGCCGCAAGTCCACGGCGCGCCTGCTCACGCAGTCGATAGCCGAATTTGGCGTGCGCTCCGCCTCGCAAGGCGTGTCGTTCCCCTCGGTCAACCATCTGTCGGCTTACGCCTGCATCCTTAAAGCCTTCGCCACCATCGACCCGCAAAGCCCGATGGTCGACGGCATCCGCCAGTACCTGATTGTGCGCAAAGAAGCCACCGACTGGGGCTCGGCCGTAGTCACCACCGAAGTAGTGGCGTCGATACTCTCCACCGGCTCATGCTGGACAGTGCCGGCCCAAGGCGCGGCAATCACCGTCGACGGCATGGACGTGACCTCCACCACCGAAATCGAGCGCGTCACCGGCTTCATGGAAGGCGACCTCTCCGACTTCGCCGGCAAGGAACTCACCATCACCGCATCGCCCGCAGGCCCGTCATACGGCGCGGTCTACGCCCAATTCAGCCGTAAGATGACCGACGTGAAAGCCCGCGCCATCGACGACCTCTCGATAGAGAAAGTGCTGTTTGTGCGCCAAGGCACCGAATGGGTCCAGGCTCCCGAAGTGATTCCCGTTGGCTCGCGCGTGAAAGTGCAGCTCACCATCCACACCAAGCGCAACCTCGACTATGTGACCATCGTCGACGACCGTCCCGCGGCGTTCTCGCCCGTCGACCAGATACCCGGCTGGCTGTGGAGCGAAGGCTGCGGCTTCTACCGCGAGAACCGCAACTCATTCACTGCGCTCTACGTTGTGTCGATGCGTCCCGGCACCTACCTGCTCTCCTATGAGATGAACGTGACCCTCGCCGGCTCGTTCTCGTCGGGCGTGGCCACCATCCAGTCGCAATACGCGCCCTCGCTCACGGCCCACTCCTCGGCCTCGCTCTTCCGCTCCTCCGCCAAATAGGCAGGAACGCGAGCCTCCGGCTTGCGACATAATAAACATATCGAATCTAATTTGCTAACAAATGTTAAAGAAGGGGCCTGTCTCTCGACAGGTCCCTTTTAAATCTACAATCTATAAAAACATATATATTTTGAAAAAACGGTCAAGCAAAAGTAGCATTTTGCCACAAAAAATCTTTTCGCGTCAAATTTAAACCCATTTTTTCAATTATCCAAATTTTGATATGTGAAAAAATGCAAAAACAGCATCTCCCCATTCAAAACCGCCTTTCGGAACGAGAGTTAATTAGGTTATATTAATCCCGGATTATTTTACTACTTTTGTATAGGGAAATAATTATATCACCTTCAACATAATCGGAATATAACGAAATCCTGCGTCAAGCCATCGCAGTTATCGAATATTCACGGAATAGAGTCGCCAGAGCCGTTGTCTCTACGACCAATGAGATGCATTGGAATGTAGGACGCATACTACACGAAAGGAAATTGGATAGCAAACATGGCGATGGGGTCGTCAAACGCCTGTCCGCGGACTTGAAGCTGATGTTCCCCAAATTAGGCATGTCTGTCAGCAACTTATGGAATATGAAACGTTTTTACGTTCGATTCTGCAATTCTGATTCAAAACTACAACAGGCCGTTGTAGTTTTACCCTGGGGACACCTCAACTATCTTATTTGGCACAAGCCGAAAATGCGGTGCATGGAATCGCGTAGCGATTCAAGAATGTAGCGGGGTGAAGCGATAGCGGAACCCCCGGTATGTTGTGGTTGGTTCATCGTGGTATCGGAGCGAGCGGCAGCGTAGCGTTCTGCTCCACGGTTGGCGTTATCGAACGCTCCGGCAGGCTCCGCTCCAACACCATAATAAATAACATCCACGCCCCCCAGGGCTGTCGCCCTGCGCTACAATATTTGTCTCCTAACGGAGACGCAATGCACCGTAATTACAGCTTGACCCCCCAAAATTCATTCGCATATTCATAATTGACGGTCGGAATATGCCGAACGATGTATGGGGAAGTCGTGTAATGAGCAGCGATTACCTGTAGGTTCCCCATTTAAGATTGGTGGTTGGAGCAGCCGGAGCTGCGGGTGGTGGTGCCGTGGAGGCTGCACATATTGGGCGTGCCCCCGACATTGTAGCGGCAGTTGGAGCATGAGCCGTGACCGCCGCCCGAGGAGCCGCTGCCGCCGGAGCCGCTACGGCTGCGCGAGGAGCCGCCGGTGGATTTGAAGCCGCCTTTTACGAGGCCCCAGTAAAGGAAGCCGCTGACAACGACAAGGCCAACAAGTCCTAAGATGGTATCTATCATATCATTGAAGAACCTGCTCCAGCCCATGAATATCACATATTCGATACCGAAGGCCACTATTGCCATAGGCAGGATATAATATGTGCGCAAAAAGAAATTGCCAAAGAGCCGGATGAATATATTGTCGCCCTCCACCGGTTTCACCACAAACCATATCAGGCCTATGCCCAGGAAAGTGAAAAGGAACGCCAGGAATTTATGACGGGCAAACCAGGAGCCGGTGTTCCAGAACTCATATTCTGCGGGGTCGTAATATTCGGCCTCGTCGGCGTCGCGGTTTTCAATCTCGCTGTTGGGGTCGGTGACCCAGTCGTCGTTGTTGTCGCCCTCATAGAGAACCTCGTCGATAGCCAAGTCATAGCCGGTGTCGACGGCCGGCGCGGCAAACGCAAGCGTGCTTAAAGCCGCAAAAACAAGAAAAATAATGTATTGTTTCATTGTATTATTTATTTTTGGGAGAGCGGGAGAAGCGGAGCTGGGAGCGGAGGAGGGGCCAGCGGAGGGTGAGGATGGCGTGGTCGGGGGTGATTTGGGCGTCTTGGTCGCCGGTGAGCAACCGGCCTCGGGCATCGTACCAGTCAAGGACATAGGTGCCGATAAAAATTGTGGGAGACAGATGTCCGATTATGCGCCCGGGCTCGCGCCGGGAGGTGTCTGCTCCGGAGAGATACACAATATCGTAGGTGCCGGGGCGCGACGGCGATTTTACGGTAGCGAGGCGATAGCGGCCCCCGACAGAGGCGAGCGCGGGGTCGATGTCGCGGTCGAGATAGTCCCAAACGGCCTCGTTGATGTCGGCAGATGAACAGAGATAGGCCATAAGAGCATCTATCGATGCAAAAGTGGCATATTCCGGCACCGGGAGATAGCGCGCCTCGGCGGAGAGCCTTTGTATCTTAGCTTTGTGGGAGAAGGAGGCTGTGACACGGCCTCCTGCGGGGTCGAGCGGCACGGCGGCCACATATTGCTGGTATTCGCCGCCGACGTAGAGCCGGGCGGAATGACCATCGGCGACAACTTTTATCGAAATTGGCCCGGAGATGTCGGCATGCGACAACCTCACGCTGTAATTTCCGAGCGTGCGGGTGGAATCGCCTGCGAGGGTGTCGACACGCACCGCGGCTTCGGGAACAAGGTAGAGCGGATCTTCCGACCAATCGGGGATAAAGAGTGTGGCGTTGACGCTTCCCCACCGCAGCGACATGGCGCGTCCGCGAGCCTTACGGGGCAGTGTGGCACGGACTTGAAGCATGGCCCTGTCGATATTGCAACCGAGAGAGTCGACTTCAACGGTGCCGGCCGGCGCTTCGAGAGGCTTGTCGAACCAATCGTCGCGCGCGGCGGCGGTGAAGGCAAGAGCCAAAACGAGGGAGAGGAGCGCGTGCTTCATTGCAGTATTGACAACAGGGCCGCGAGCGACGGTATCTGCGACGGATGCTCGGCAGCGTCCTCGTCGGCAGTCCAGCCTTTGCCCTTAATCCAGGCTGTGGCGCAGCCAATGGACTCGGCAGGGAGGATGTCCTTGCGCAGGGAGTCGCCCACGACAAGCACCTGCTCGGGCGGCAGCCCCAGGGCATCGCAACCGAGGCGGAAAATCTGCGGGTCGGGCTTGCGCACGCCCACTACGGCGCTCTCTACTACGGCCTTGAAAAGCGGGGCTATGCCCATGTCGGCAATCACGGCGTTGACGTTGCCATAGAAATTGCTCACAAGCACCATCGGATAGCGTGAGGCGAGGGACTCGAGCACCGGACGAGCCTCGGCGACACATTCCCGGGCAAATTCATAGCAACGCAGGGCGATGCGGGCGGCAAGGCCGGAGGTGTCGTCGCCGGGACAAAGGATGGCGAGCTGACGGCTTATTTTTTCTTGCATGAGGCGGTGAAAATCGAAGTCGGGCTTCACGATGGGCTCACGGGCGAATAGACGTTCCACGTCGACGTAGGCGTCGCGGAAGCGTTGTTTCCCGGGGTCGAAGCCTTCGGCAAGGTAGGAGCGGTAGATTACCTCGCTCCAATGGTCGCCACGCGAGTCGAGCGTGCCGCCGTAGTCGAAAATTATTCCTCGTATCATGGAAGTTGGGGAGTTGGAGCCGCCGCGTTGAAACGCGGGGCACAATGGCGTTTTTTTATTTTTTAGATAATTCGTCGGCAAGGCGGCGGCAGATTGATTCGTGGCGGCGTACCATGTAAATCATGATAGCGTTGAGCACGACAAGCTCGAACACGAAATAGAGCCAAGGCATGCAGGCGAACAGCGAGCAGAAAAGGGCTATGGTGCGCCAGTTGAAAGAGAGGATGTTGGTGTATTTCATCAACGGGAGGCTGAGGGCGCGGAATCGGTCGCGGAATTCGCGGGGAATGTCGCCGTCGGGGTAACGCTCGGCCAGGACGGCGCGAAGACGTTGCATCTGCGGGGTCATCACCTCCTGGTTGCGTGTGTAGTTGAGGTAGACGAGCATGATTATGCGCTTGATCCACGACGCCGACGGAGCCTCGCGGCGGTAGCGGCCGGCGAGTTCACGCGCGCTGTCGAGTTCCGAACCGTCCTTGCCTTTGAGGAAGTAGAGGTGGAACTGGCGATAGTAGTCGGCCATGGCCGCCTGCTTGGCGTGGCAAAGGCCGGCCACCACGGCAATTACCCAGATGAGCCATGGCCGTGCCATGAAAAACTCCGAGGTATAGTTCTCGCGCAGACATATGGCTACGTAGATCGATGCAAACCACAGGTCGCCGGCCATGCCGTCGAGGATACGGCCGAGGCGCGAATATTGCTTGGTCATGCGGGCGAGCTGGCCGTCGGCCGAGTCAAAAGAGTTGGCCCACATGAGCAAAATCATGCCGGCAACGTTGATCCACATGTTGTTGAAATAGAAGGCAACGCCGGCGGCGATGCCGAGGAATATCGACGCGATGGTTATGGCATTGGGCGTCACACCCAATTTTGCGGCCAAACATGCCCACATATATCCTATGGGGCGGTAGAAGGCGAGGTCGATATGCTCTTCGGTGTCGAGCGATTTAAGCGAGTCTTGATAATTCATGGGATATTATTTATAAAGGTCGCGGAGTTCGTAGGTTTTTTCACGGAGATATGCGCCGAGAGCCTCGGCGGTGTCGAAGCGCGCCTGGTCGGCCACAGAGATGGGATTGCCGACCGACACGTGGATTTCCTTGCCATTTTTGCGGAACACCTCGGCCGGAAGACGGAATGAACGGGCCTGCCAGCACACCACGCCAAGGAAATTGAACCACCAGGAATTTGAGCCATGGAAGAAAATGGGTATTACCGGCACTTTCGCTTTCTTGATGATCTGGAGCACCGACGGCTGCCAGGGGCGGTCTTTGAGACGCAGGTTCCAGTCGATTTTCGACATGGCGCCGGCAGGGAAAAATCCCACGGGCTGCCCGTCGCGGAGCATGCCGAGCGCCTTCTTGATTCCGGCTACCGACACCTTGCGTTTCTCAGGGTCGTCGCTCTGCCAGGCGTCGACGGCGATAAAGTTGGGGCGCATGGCGGTGATTTTGTTGAGGATGAGGTTTACCATCACACGATACTCCGGCCGGCGCGAGGCCACAAGATGAATGAGGGTGATGCCGTCGAGGGCGCCAAAGGGGTGGTTGCTCACGGTGATGAACGCGCCTTCGGGCAAGTGGTCGAGCACTTGCTCGTTGTCGACGCGCAGCGTGTTGTGAAACTCGTCGAAAAGCAGACGGCGCACAAAGTCGGGGCCCGGGGTGTCGCAGCAGTTGCGGTGGACGCGATTCACTTTGTCGACAGACAGGAAGCGAAGCAGACGGTTGACGAGCCGTTCATGGCCTTCGAGGGCGGGCACCATCTGTCGGAGGTCGTCGTAATTGAGCACGTCGGGACGTATCTCGTATTCTGAATAGTTTTCTGACATATCAATGGGATATATATTTGGTATAACGTGCCATGAAGCGGGCGAAGGCCGGGATGCGCATCAGGCCGTATTCAAACAGGGCAAATCCGGCAAATGCGCAGGCGATGCCGCCAAGCACGTCGAGTATGTAATGGTGGGAGGTATATACGGCGGTGAACCATATTCCGGCGGTGACTACCGCAAGAACGGCTATCCACACGGCCGACGAGCGCGAGCGCACGGCGTAAATCAATGCCACGAGCGTGTAGGCCGAATGGAGCGAGGGCATGGCGGCGAACACGTTGGAGTTGCGGGTGTAGAGGCTGTCGAATATGCCGAGCCCGGTCATGGCGTCGAACGCATCGAGGCCGGCCACGTCGCCGCCGGTGCCGAGCACGAAGTCGAAGCCATGTTTGGCCACATACCATGGCGGCGCGGCGGGATGAATGTAATAGAACGTGAACCCGATGAAGTTGACCAACAGGAACACAAGCGAGAAATGCAGATATTGCATCTTCTTGCCGCGGAAGTAGAGCCAAAGGCCGAAAAATATCGGCAGGGGCACCCAGCAGAGATAGAACACTCCGGCGAGAAAGTCGGGCAAGGCCGATGTGTGCTGTGCGAAAAATTCGTTGGGGGTGAGTGTCACGCCTGTGGCCGACACGATGCCAAAGAGGCTTTTCTCGGTCTCGTATAGCCCGCGGATGTCGACGGGATTGACGGTGTAGTTGGGGCAAAGATTCATCCAGTCGTAGGATATGCCGAAGAGGAAGAATGGAACAAGAGCCACGATGAGACGACGCGTGGCCGGCGCGGCAAAAAAGAGCACGGCAATGAGCACGGCCATAAGCGCATGCTCGGGCCGGAAGCCGACAAACAGCCCCGTCACCGCCAGCCATACGGCCAGGGCACCGACACAGAAAAGCGTTTCCTTTAAAGCAAGCCCCTTCACGCTACTTTCCCGATTTTTCAATTTCTTTCCGGCACCAGGCTATGCGTGCGAAAGCGGTAAGGTTGGCAAATACAGCGATGAAAGCCATGGCCACGACGAGTATTATGTTGGCATCGAAACCCACGCCGCACTGTCCGGCAATGCCGGTGGCGAGGACAGCCACGGTGGTAACTACCACGCGCTCGGGCCGCTGCATGAATCCGATTTTGCACACCACGCCGAGCCCCTCGCCGCGAACTCGCACATAGCTCACCATAAGAGAGCCAACGAGGGCAAGGAACGTGAGCAGCGCGCCTGCAATGTTGCCTATCTGGATAAGATAGTAAGATATGCCGCCGAGTATGAATAATTCGCAGTAGCGGTCGAGCACAGAATCGTACATGGCGCCGAATGTGGAGGCCATGTTGCCAAGGCGCGCCACCTGGCCGTCGAGCATATCGAATACAGAAAACAGGATTATCAGCACTCCGGCGAGAGTGAGCAAGCCGAAGTCGACGGCTCCGTCACCGGCCTTGTATCCGGCCCATACCAGCACGCCGGCGGCGGCAATCTGGCCAAGGAGGCCTACGGTGGTGACCATATTTGGAGTAACGCCCATTTTCACAAGCAGCCGCACGAAAGGATTTATCACGGCATAGATGCCTTGCTGTATGGCGTTGCGCGCTGTGGTCGCGTCTTGTTTTATTGACATCTTTTTCAGGTCTAAAAAATGGTTATAATTGGTCAGAAGCGGAAAAGGGTCTTGAACGCCTTTATGGCGTAGGGGTCGAACGAGGTAAGACGGTAGACGAAGTAGCGCTGGAGCAGAAAGTTCCAAAACCACGACACAAGCAGCGATGTGACAAGACGCGCGGCGGCAAAGCAACCTTTGTCGGTGAATCCTTGCGCAGCGAGCCAGTCCCAGTGAGCGAGGGCATAATAGAGAATCTGGGTGCCGAACGAGTTCAGCAGCAACGAGCCGGTCCACACCATGGCATATTTCACGGCCACGGCGCGCCAAGGGCAGTCGGAGGCATGGAAAGTGAAGCGGTAGTTGATCATGCAATTGATCACCCCGCCGGCAAACGCTCCTATGGCCGTCGACAAAAAAGGCGTGAGCCCTACCCAGGCAAATAGCGCGAAGCCCATGAAAAGGTCGACCCACGAGGCTGCCTGCGACGACACGATGGAACGCAGGAACGTGAAAGCGATTTTGTCGCTTTCAAGCACCGTCTTTCCAATTTTTTTTATTTGTTTTTTCAATTTTTGTTTAAATAAAACTGTTGACCGCAAGCAGGACAAATATCGAATATATGCCGGCAAGGATGTCGTCGGCCATCATTCCGTAGCCGCGTGGCAGGCGTTCCATTGCCCGGATGCCGAGCGGCTTGTATATATCGAACAGCCGGAAAAGGACAAACGCGAGCAAAATCTCCCACCAGGGCGTAGTAGCCACGGTGCCGAGCGGCAGCAGGCTTATCCACATGCCCACCGTCTCGTCGGCGCAGGCCACTACGGGGTCCTTGCCCCAGTAGCGCTCGGCCACCGAGCTTGCCCATGTGCCGGCCACGCAATAAATTACGGCGGCGGCGAAGGTTACGTAAAAGACCGTGGCGGCATCGGAGCACCACAGGTATAGCGGCAACCAAAGCACCACGGCAAGCAACGCGCCCCATGTGCCCGGAGCCTTGGGCAGATAGCCCACGCCGAACGACGTGGCAATCATGCGGGGCACGAGCGGGAAATGCTCTGCGGATGTATGGGTGCGATTGGTGGACATATGCCTATTTTTTTGCACGTTCCTTGATCATGGCCATGATACGGCGGGCAATCTGCGGCCCGGCCTCGTTGCGGCAGGGCGCGAAACTTGGCCAGTCGTTGAAGTCGATAATCTGGATGTCGCCTTCGGGCGATATTATGCAGTCGCCTCCGTAGACCACCACGTCGAGCACGTCGGCGGCCTCGTCGCATATCTTGTGGAGCCGCTCCTTGTCGAAAGGAATATTCTCGAGCTCGCCGTTTACGGCCTCGTTGCCAAACTTGCTCTGCCGCGTCTCGAAAGGATAGAACCACGAGAAGTAATTTGAGCCGCGTATGCCGTAAAATTTCACAAGGTCGCCCTCGAGGTGGAGGTTGATTACCGCGCGATGGATGCCGCGCATGAAATATTCCTGCAAGATTTCCTGAGCCTCCTCGGGGTGGCGGGCAAACGACACATCCTCGCGGTGTATGGCATGGCCGTCGCCTCGCTTTATCCAGCAACGGCGGAATCCTCGGCGCACCAGCTCGTCGCGCACGCGCTCGTCGGTATTCACCATCAGGCTCGGCGGATACGGGATGTTGCAACCTATGAGGATACGCGTCATGCGCTCGCGCGTGCAGTTATCGATGCCGTAGCCCGAGTTTATCACCAGGCGGCCCTCATCCTCAAGTTTCTGGAGCAAGGCTATTGAGCGGGCCTCGCGGCACATGTTCACAATAATATCCTCGTGGATTTCCCCGGCGGCCAGCTGCTCTTCGGTGTACAGCGTAACCTCGCAGCCACGTTTACGCAACTGGTCGGCGACAATATTGAATATGGCGGCGTCGTTGCCAATATGATTGGGCGAATAGGCGCTCGCCCTCGTTATTCCGGCTATTTTAATTTCTGCCATTGGAGATAAGTCGGTGGGGTTAGAATTTCTGCAAAATTAGCAAATGATTCCGAACCCACCAAATAAATATTACAATGCGACAAACAGGCTATGTTCCCATATAAAAATAGCTCCGTCGATTGATTGACGGAGCCGGATGGTACCCGAAGTGGGACTCGAACCCACACAGCCGCGATGGCCAAGGGATTTTAAGTCCCTCGTGTCTACCGTTCCACCATTCGGGCACTTTTGTTTGGTGACGCAAAGTTAGTGCTTTTTTCTGTTATGGCAAAATGATTTTGCATTTTTGGCAAAAAGCGACATTTATTTCGTCATTTTCGTCCTTCAATTAAACTTTTTTGCTTTTCCGGCCTCTTATAATTAACAACTTAAAATAGAATTATCATGCAACGGTTCTTCAAAACAGTATCCATCTTCATTCTGAGCATGGCTCTGACATGCCCCGTAGTCGAAGGACGCGGCAGAAATAACAATAACGGCAACCACGGCTCGCCTTCGCACCGTACCGAACGCCCGGCTCGCCCCGGGAATCAGGGTCAACGTCCCGGGAATCAGGGTCAACGTCCCGGCGGAAACCACGGCAACAGCAATCCCGGGAACCGTCCCGGCGGAAACCATGGCAACAACAATCCCGGGAACCGTCCCGGAGGGAACCACGGCAACAACAATCCCGGGAACCGTCCCGGCGGAAACCACGGCAACAGCAATCCCGGAAACCGTCCCGGAGGGAACCACGGCAACAACAATCCCGGAAACCGTCCCGGAGGAAACCATCAGGGCGTGCGCCCCGGCAATCAGGGACATCGTCCCGGACAAAATCCCGGACATCGCCCCGATCCCGGCTACCGTCCAAATCCGGGACACAGACCGGGACATAACCCCGGTCCTCGCCCGGGCCACGGATTCCGCCCCGGCCCCGGCGGCCCCTCCTGGGGACATCTTCACTACGGGCGTCCACACCGCCCGATGATGCCGCCTCCACGCCCCTGGCACCGCCCAGTGCCCCCGCCATCGTTCCGCCCCTACCACGGCGCGCCCGTGATAAGCACCATTCTCGGCATAACAATCGGCACAGCCATCAACGCCACCATCAACTCGCTGCTCAACCGAGGTTTTGCCGTGACCGGATATTCCGATAATGCCGTGTATATAAATAATGTGACACAGCTCAACCTGCTGTGGCCGGCCGCAACGCTCCACTACAACGACATCGGAGGCCTTGCCGCATCGGAATTCATGTACTCGACACCTTATTACGACATGGCCCGCTACAACATAGCCTACCAGTCGCTTTTGGGCAACTATGGCGCACCCGCGTCGGTAAACCAGCTTTCAGGCGGCGGCGTGCAGGCCAACTGGTGGGGCAACAACGGACAGTTCATTTCCCTGTCGTTCGGCCCGCAGTACGCCACCAACGGCTCAATGCGCTACTACACAACCCTTTCGTTCGGCAACTGACCCCCGGCACGGGCCGCGCCCGGCAGCAGAGGAGTGACAAATTTTGCAATTTTTTCTCACATCCCCGACATCAAAATAAACACTTTGCGCCGAATCATTGTTATAACTTTGACCGCCCGGGAATACAGCCTCCGACGGCCCGAACTTTAAACAGAATTAATTATTTTTTTTGAAAGTTAGCGCAAATAAACGTACCTTTGCGCCGAATTTAACAACGTTTACAACTTATTAGTTAGATGAAAAAGACAATTTTACTCGCAGCAACATGTGCCTTCGGTGCTCTCGCAGCATCCGCTCAGGCAATCGAGCAGCCCCGTTTCTTCGACAATTGGTCGATGGGCCTCGACGGTGGTGTCACCACTCCCCTCACCCACCACGCTTTCTTCGGCAACATGCGCGGCCTCGTAGGCCTCCACGTCGACAAACAAGTAACCCCCGCCTTCGCCATTGGCGCAGAAGCAGCCTGGGGCGTGAACACCTCGACAGTTTTCACCGGCACACACTCATCCACAGCCTTCGATAACTCTTATGTAGGCATGTATGGCGCAGTCGACCTCTTCAACCTCTTTGGAGGCTACAATTGCGAAGGCCGTCCCTTCTCTATCGAGGCAGTAGCCGGTGCAGGCTGGGGCCACGAATACTTCAACAAGGCCGCCGGCGAAGACTGGAACTACTTCGCAACCAAAGTCGGACTTAACTTCAACTTCAACGTAAACAAACACCTCACAATCGCCCTCAAACCGTCGATCGTATGGAACATGTCTGACGCCGACGTTGACCAAACCTCCGCCGCTTACAACGCCAACAAGGCCGCGTTCAACCTTCAAGCCGGCGTAACCTACCACTTCGGCAACGGCTTCCAGTGCGTTCAGCCCTACAACCAGGCTGAAATCGACGCCCTCAACGGCCAGATCAACGACCTCCGCGCATCGCTCGACGCATGCATGGTAAACAGCGCCGCTCTCGAAGCCACAGCAGCCACTCTCGCCGCCGACCTCGAAGCATGCAAGAATCGCCCCGTACAGAAAGAAGTAGTGAAAGAAGTTTCCAACAACCTCTCTTCGGTTCGCTTCGTATTCTTCCGCATCGGTTCTTCGAAAATCACCGCCGACCAGCAGCCCAACGTTGAAATGATCGCTTCGTTCCTCAAGAACCATCCCAAAGCAAAAGTTGTGATCAAAGGCTACGCATCGCAAGACGGCAACCTCGAATTCAACCAGAAACTCGCCGCCGCCCGCGCCGAATCTGTGAAGAATCAGCTCATCAAGAAATACAAGATCGCTTCCGACCGCATCGTCGCCGAAGGTGAAGGCATCGGCCACATGTTTGAAGAAGAATCCTGGAACCGCGTTTCAATCTGCACCATCGAAAACGCAAAATAACAAACGACAAACAATAGGATCTCCGGATCCACGTTAGACAATAAACCCTCTCCCATCGGGGCCGCGCTTTAGAGTGCGGCCCCGATTTTTATCAAAAACAAGAGCAGATGCTTTCATAAAGCCTCGATAAAATCACGGGGTAAAAATTGTCGATTTTTAAGTTAAAATAGGTTAAACTCGATAAAAATTCACCCTATTATTTGGTTCGTAAAAAAAAAGTGCCTACCTTTGTGCGTGTGTTTTTCATAGTATTAG
Organism: Muribaculaceae bacterium; assembly: GCA_009775125.1. GTDB lineage: Bacteria > Bacteroidota > Bacteroidia > Bacteroidales > Muribaculaceae > CAG-873. The sequence goes on from VSPD01000043.1 coordinate 17,961, forward strand.
ATTAAGATAAAGGTTTAAGGAAAAGAGATGTCGTGAGACATCTCTTTTTTCCACCCTTTATCGCCAAAATTCAAACCTTTATCGCCTCTCTCCTCTTTTCCTATTTTGACATACAAGTGATTATATAGCAGAAAGTTACGGCACCTTCCGCAACTTTCTTCCTTTTATTTTACATGAATTTGCCGCACAATATGCAAAATATTCGTACCTTTACGAATGTTTTGATTCATAATTCCTGAAAATCCTAATCCATAATCCAATTTTCATATGCGTTACCCCCTTGCTTTCATGCTTGCAGCCATGTGCATCGCATCCGCTCCGGCAAAACGGACCCATGTGACCTGGGAAAACACCGGAAACCGCGACGGACGCGCCGTACAGCGAATCACCGTGACGGGCGACTGCGACTTCTCGCGCCTTTGTTTTAACTCGCTCGACAATGTTACCCCCCTTAATCCCGCCGACACCATCGTGCCCATCTTTCCCGGATATTCAGCGATAGCGTCGCCACGGTTCACCTCAGGCATCGACAGCCTCGTGATTGAACTTTCATCGCCGGCGCTCACCAGAGCGCAAAACGCCCCCGACGGCGCCCACCGTGTAAATCGCGACGGCACGACCGAGGCAGTGGACTACATGCGGATATCTTTCACATCGACGGCCCAATGGGCCGACGGCTCACGCGACGCCATGCCCTACGGCGACGAGATATTCGCCATAAACGAAACAATACGCCCCTCGGCCGCTCCCGGAGCCTACGACGTGGTGCCGTCGTTTAAAAAAGTAAACCTCGGAGATGGCGTCCTGAATCTGCCGGCACGGCTCACCACAAAACTCACGCCTATGCCCGATGGCCACTACCGCATCACCGTCGGCGCCGACGGCATCACGGTCGAAGCCGCCGACGCCACCACGGCACGCAACGCCGCCGCATCGTTCCGCTCGCAGGTGATGCGCCCCGGCGTGGCCGCGCTCCCTCTGGCCGTGATAGAAGACTGGCCCGACATGGACTACCGCGGCATGATGATCGACATCGTGCGCAACTACCAGACACCCGACCAGCTGCACAAGCTCCTGCGCCAGATGCGCGACCTGCGCCTCAACGTGCTCCACTTCCACTTTGCCGACGACGAGGCATGGCGCCTCGAAATGCCATCGCTGCCCGAACTCACGTCCATGGCCTCGCGCCGCGGATACTCGCTCGACGACGCCGATTTCCTCGGCCAGGCCTACCGCGGCGACGGCAACCCCGACTCTTACAGCACCACAGGCAACGGTTTCTACACACGCCAGGAATTTATCGACCTGCTCCGCGCCGCCACCGACATGGGCATAACCGTGCTTCCCGAAGTGGAATCACCCGGCCACGCACGTGCCGCCATCAAAGCCATGGAACACCGCGCACGCACCACCGGCGACACCTCGTACCGCCTGATTCACGACGGCGACACCTCTAAATACTCGTCGGCCCAGAATTACCACGACTGCGTGATGAATCCCGCCCTTGAAGGCCCCTACAAATTCATGGGAGCCGTGTTCGACGACCTCATCGCCATGTACGATGAAGCCGGCGCACCCCTGCCCGCGATACACATCGGCGGCGACGAAGTGGCCCACGGCTCATGGAACGGCTCCGACGCCGCAAAGAAATTCATGGCCGACAACGGCATCAAGGATGAAAAAGGCCTTCACGCTCATTTCGTCAACCGCATACGCCACATGCTGGCCGAGCGCGGACTGAAAATGTCGGGCTGGCAAGAAATCTCGCAGGTGCAGGGCGACGAAGGCTTGCTTGCCGACCAACTTCATTCCGTCAACTTCTGGATCAACACCTCGCCGGCCAACACCGAAGCCGTGCGACGCTCGGCACAAGCCGGATGCCCCGTGATTGTGACCAACGTCGACTATTTCTACTTCGACCAGCCATTCAACAAGCACCCCGAAGAACCGGGCCTGCCATGGGGCGGCTACGTCGACGACCTGCGCACCCTCAACGGCTACCCCCGCTCGCTCTATCCGGCCGACATACCCCTCGCCGGCCTGTCCACAACCCTTTTCGCCGAGACTATCGACGGCCCCGCCATGCAAGACCGCTACATCTTCCCCAAAGTGCTCGGAGCTGCCGAACGCGCATGGAACAACGACTCAACATACACCGACCCCGAATTCATAGCCGTGATGTCGGAACGCTTCTTCCCCGCATGGGAGCGCGCCCGCGTCGACTTCCACGTGCGCCAGCCGGGCATAAAAGTTGAAAACGGCACGGTGACGATGAACTCGCCCTACCGCAACGCAACAATCCGCTACACCACCGACGGCACCGAACCCACCGAGACATCGGCAGTGTACACCGCACCTTTTGCCGCCAACGGCTCCGCCGACATCCGCGCCCGCCTCTTCATCAACGGCCGCCAATCGCTCACCACCTACACCCGCCGCTAAAAAACAATTGGCACCAATCTATTTTATTAAATAAAATTAAATTCGGATACCAAAATAGTATCCGAATTTATTTTTTTTGTTATATTTGCAAAAAAAACAATTATGATAGTAGTATCCGCAAGAGAATTTAGAGAGAATCAAACTAAGGTTCTTACCGCCGCCAGCAACGGCCAAGCTATAATATTAACATCACGGATAGGGCATTTCAGAATTATACCTGTTTCCGAAAATGACGATATTATTGAAAACGGCTTACGCGAAGCCATCACAGAAGTAAAAGAACATATGAACGGCTCACGCACACTTCCGTCGGCCAAAGATCTTGTATTCTGATGGAAATTATCGCTACGGCTGCCTTTATTAAAAGCGCAAAGCGCATCGCTAAAAAATATCGCAGTTTCAATGATGATTACCAAAGGCTTATAGCCGAACTTGAAAATAATCCCCATATAGGGGTGGACCTTGGCGAAGGATTTCGAAAAGTAAGAATGGCAATATCGTCCAAAGGAAAAGGCAAGTCCGGTGGATGCCGTGTAATAACACTTGACATGTTAGAAAAGAACAGATGCCTATATCTTCTTTATGCTTATGACAAATCAGAGCACGACAATATAATATTATCCGTAATAAAGGATATAGCCAAAGATTTAAATCCATAAAAAAGAGCCTCAGCAATCAACTTTATATTTAATAGAATTAAATTCGGATACCAAAATAGTATCCGAATTTATTTTTTTGGCATAATCCGAGAAAACAGTGCATAGAGGGCATTGGAATTTTCGAACGCTCCGGCCGGCCTCCACTCCCACGCCCTGACAGATTCCTCCCCCCCTATTCCCGGGGCTTCGACCCGCGCTACAATATTTGTCTCCTAACGGAGAGGTTAGAGGTTGTGTCAAAAAGGCTGTTTATACCGAGATTGTAGGGACGCACGGGCCGTGCAATGCGGTTCAAATAAGGGCGTATCACAGAATCGCGTAGCGATTTCCGACAATAGCCGTGGGTGAGGGAGTGGCGAAGCAACGACCGAACCCACGGAAAAAGGTTGTCGGCAACCGGGGTTTTGGAGCGGAGGCCGGCCGGAGCGTTCGATAATGCCTGCCGTGATGTAGAACGCTCGACTTCGTTCCGCTCCAATACCAATAATGAATCAAATCGCTCCACCCACGGCTATTGTCTTGAAGCGCATACGCGCTTCTCCTCCATAGCGATGGCTTATTTGAACCGCATTGCACGGGCCGTGCGTTCCTACTGTTTGGTATTTTTGAAATAGCCGGTTTAATACTTTTAGCGGACAGCAATATCCATAAAAAAGAGCCTCAGCGAATGTGAAGTGCCCCCCAAAAGTTAGACGGGTTAAACATTATCCGATTAATGAAAGAGTTCGGTATTGCACCGGACTCTTT
>VSPD01000044.1 GCA_009775125.1 Muribaculaceae bacterium
TTATTTCGAGATAAGTCGAGATATTTCGATTTAGGGCGATTTAGGGCGATTTGTTTCCCTGCGTTGAAACGCAGGGCACGGGGGCGGGGGCGAGGGCGGGACCGGTGATGGTGAAGGTGTCGGCGTCGCGCCACACGGGGAAGCGGCGGCGGGCGGCGGCAAGGAGGTCGAGGCTGAAAGTGGCAGAGACTGCGCCGGAGGATTGGTCGGAGCCGATGTCGGCGCCGAGGAAGTCGAAGATGGCGGTGAGGCCGTCGCATCGTCCGAAGCCGTCGGAGCCGGAGCGGTTGGCGCCTATGACGTAGGCCTGGTTTTCGATGGCGCGGGCCGTGAGCAGGGTGCGCCAGGCATGGGCGCGGGCGTCGGGCCACGATGCGGGGATGATGAGTATGTCGTAGAGGAGCGAGCCGTCGGGGCCGACGGTGTTGCGGCACCAGACGGGGAAACGGAGGTCGTAGCACACGGCAATGGATATGCGCCAGCCGCGGAAGGTGATGACGGGCATCGGCTGAGAGCCGGGTGTGAGCACGTCGGCTTCGTCGGATATGGAGAAGAGGTGGCGTTTGTCGTAGAATACGGGGTCGGCGCCGGGGGCGATGAAGAAGGCGCGGTTGCGCAGGGTGCCGTCGGGCAGCCGGGCTATGAATGTGCCGCAGATGGCGCACGAGCGGGATTCAGCCTCGGCTCGCACGGCCTGCATGGCCGGGCCGTCGGGGGCCTGGGCGCATGATTGGACGAGGCCGGGGTCGGTGATGAATCCGGTGGTGAAGAATTCGGGGAGGACGGCGATGTCGACCGGGCCGACATCATCGAGGGCCCGGCGCATGAGCGCGATGTTGGCGGCGGGGTCGGCGTGGACCGTGTCGAGTGGCAAGGCCGCGACTTTGAGGCTATTCATCTTCGGCAGTGAATTTGTCGGGGTATTTTCCACGGAACGGGCGGTAGAAATTTTTTATCGTGCGCATGTCGGCGGCGATGTCGCCGGTGGGGATGAATACGTCGTTGACGGTAATGGTTTTCGAGGGGTAGTCGATGACGCCGAGGAGGCACGGCACATCGGCTCCGACAGCCACCTGGAGGAAGCCCGTGTGCCAGCGGGCAGTGCGCGAGCGCGTGCCCTCAGGGGTGATGGCGATGCTGAGTTTTCCGGCCGAGCGGAATTTGGCGATGAGCGAGTCGACGAGTCCCCCACCCTTTTTCTTTCGTGCCACGGGTATGCCGCCGATGGCTTTGAATATGGGTCCGAGCGGGAAGAAAAACCACGTGTCCTTCATGAGGAATCCGGCAGTACGCCCCACAGAGGCGTATGCCAGTTTCCCGAGTATGAAGTCCCAGTTGGAAGTGTGCGGGGCGACGCAGATTATGCATTTGGCAAGGTCGGGGGCGTCGACCTGCACTTTCCATCCGAAGGCGCGGAGAATGAGTCCGGCAAGGTTCATGCTTTCTTTTCGCGTACCTGTGCGAGGATTTCGTTTACGCCGGTGTGGTATTCGTCGATGGCCTGGCGGAAAGCCTTGCGCATGGCGGCGGAACGTTCTTTCTTGTATTGGCGCATGTCGGCGTCGCGGGCGGGAGCAGGATATGAGAAGTTGATGTGGTCGAGTGCACGGCCTTGGATTTCGGACATGCGGCCAAGGAGGTTGTATGCTTCCTCGTCGGTGATGGTGCGGAGGATAACGGCTTCGGGGAGGACATGCTCCACGACGAGCGAGCCGAGGCGGTCGATATACTTTTTAAGGTTACGTTTGTTGCTCATAAGTAATATTTTATTGGTTAACGTTTGAAGCGATGATTTGGTTGATTTTGCGCATCAGGGCCGACTGCGTGGGGGGTATGGCCTGCGATGCGGGCACGGGGCCGGCGGCGGGGGAGTAGAGTTTCACGACGAGGGCCGATTCTGATGCTTCGGGAAGGTTGATCCACAGGTCCATTTTGCGGGCGATGTCGACGGCGATGTCGAGCGATGGGATGCCGGGGTCGATTTCAAAGGCCACATTGCGCAGGGACCGGGTGCGGCGCAGGCGGAGCACTCCGGCGTATCCGTGAAAGAGCATGATGACGAGGGCTATTATGCGGCCGACATTGTTGTTGTTTACGGCACGGAGCTCGACGCCGGGGGGGACGGTATTTTCGGCGCGCATACGCTCGACCACGGCGCGGCATTTCTCGGCGGGTGCGTCGACTATGACGGGGAAGGCGTTGCATGCGGCTCCGGCATAGGCTTTTGCCTGGCCTACGGGGATGTCGCGCGGGCACACTACTATTTTTACTTTGTGGGGCGATGTCTCCGGGGTTTCGGCTGCGACAAGGTCGGCGATGGCTCCTGAGAGCCGCGCGGCGGCATCGTCGATATGGCCGTTGGGGCCGTAGGAGCAGTCGAGGCGGTAGAAGCCGGGGAAGTCGGACGACAGGGGCATGTCGTAGCAAAAGGCATAGTCGACAAGGCGTTTTATCGCCGCGGAATCGAAGCGGCGGCCCAGGAGGGTGTTGGCCACGACGTATCCGATTTCGGAAAGCGACATTTCGGCCATGTTTTTGAAAAAGGCCTTGGGGAGGAAAAGCCCCGGTATGGTTGAGATATCAAAATTTGAGTAATCAAAGTTTTGCATCACTGTGGGTCGATGTAGATTGTACGGTTAGCAACATTCGGGGGTTGCCGATGCTTGCGAAGGCAAATTTAACACTTTTCCCGTTAAATAAAAAATATCGGGCGTTTAAAAGCATTAAATAATCTTAATCGTTCTGCCCGGTGATGTGTACGTCGAGCTGGGGGAATGGAAAATTGATGCCTCGGGCGGGAAGCTCGTTGTAGAAACGTTCGTTGAAATCGAAAAATACGCTCCAGTAGTTTTCAGAGCGCGTCCATGCCCTCACGGTGATGATTACTGCGGAATCTGCGAGTTCTTTGAGGAACACGACCGGCGAGCGGTCGGGACGGACCGTGGAGATGACTTTTGAGATGTGCTCATCGTCGGTGTACTGCTTAACGATACGGGAGTCGGCGGCGAGCATTTCGAGGATGGCGGCCCGGGCTGCGTCCACGTTGTCGCCGTATGCTATCGAGATGTCCCAGTCGACACGGCGGTATGGCTCCTTGGAGGCGTTGTTGATGGTGCCGGTGGAGAGGCCACCGTTGGGTATTATGATTATACGGTTGTCGGCGGTGGATATTATCGTATGGAAAATCTGGATTTCGCGGACGGTGCCGGCATAGCCTTGCGTTTCGATGTAATCGCCCACTTTGTAGGGTTTGAGCAGGAGTATGAGCACGCCGCCGGCGAAGTTTTGCAATGTGCCCGACAGGGCCATACCGATGGCGACACCGGCAGAGGCGAATATGGCGATGAACGACGATGTCTCGATGCCGAGAATGCCTATAACGGTGACTATGAGTATGAAATAGAGGAGCATCTTCACCAGCGACAGGACGAATGTGGTGAGCGAGGCTTCTACTTTGCGGCGTGTGAGGATGGAGATGAGGAAACGGTGGAGCCGGGTAATAATGAATCGCCCCGCATAGAAGACGAGAACAGCTATGGCGAGGTTGATGGCAAACGACACCATGCCGGACACCATTTTGTCGAGCAGTTCGTCGAGCGGAAGCGATTTGAGCATCGCTATCTCGTCTTTGGCAGACGGGACAGAATCGGGCAACGCGACAGGGGTTATTTGCTGTAAGGGAATCATTATTAATGACGAATGATTAATGACTAATGACGAATTTGGGCCTTAGGAATCTTAGGAGGCCTAGGAATCCTAGGATGCCTAAAAAATTGCTAATCGAGTGGAATCGAGGGCAGGGAGGCTTTGCCGAGGAGCGCGGAGGCTACGTCGGAATACCAGGCGGTGGTATTATAACCTTTTGTGGCGGCTGTTTGTTCAGACGAGAAGATGTAGGTGGAGATGCCGCAGTGGGTGTCGAGGGCTATTTCATCCCAAAGGCGCGGCGTGCAGTTTTTGTAGATTACGGCCTCGTCGATGGCATTGTGCCAATGGGCCAGAGCCTGCGTGTCGGTGGCGATGGCATCGACATAGTGGGCCAGGTCGAAATAGTAGCATTTGCCGAAAGATGGCGCGGTGAAACGTTGCGGGACATAGCCGGCGGGAGCCGGGAATGTGGCGGTTTCGTAGACAAGGCGCGTAGCCTCGGCAAGGGCGGGGATTTTAGATGTGTCGACTACCGACATGGAGCATGTGCGGTCGGCGGGGTCGAGCTGTGTGTTGTAATGGCCGAACGTGTTGTCGGCGGCCTTGATCATGGCCTCGCGGGGCGATTCGGAGAAAAAGGGCTTGATGTTGAGATCGTAGCGCATGCCGTCGACGGGAAGCTCGGTGACAGAACCGGCTATGTAGGGGGCGCAGCCACGCAGGTCGTAGAGCACTTCGGCCGACATCATCAGGCAGCAGTCGAAGTAGATAAAGTCGAGGCCTTGGCCTTCGAGAGCGACTGCGAGAGCCGATGTGTTCATTTTTTTGCCGTTGTCTTGCCCGTAGGAGAAGGTGACGGGTGCGTCGGCGTCGGTCATTCCGTCGACGAGCCATCCGTTGCCGTGGCTCCACAGGACCATGCCGTAGGAGTCGGCCGAGGCGTATTCCTTGGCATCGGCCCATACCCGGCGCATACGCTTGACGGATACGGAAGGCTCGGAGGCGTCGTAGGTTTTAACGACGTGCTCGGTGCCGTCGGGCTTAATCTCGTAGAGGCGGATGGGGTCGGCGGCGCGGCGCGGAACGTGGTAGACGAGCAGCGTGCCGTTGACAATGTCGGAGGCTGCGGCTTTCATCTCGGCGAGGTCGTTTTTGTCGTAGACGTTGCCAAGGTTGTTGGATGCCACCATATATACAAGCACCGTGCGTGTCTTGCCTGACGGACGGGATGAAGGGTCGGAAGGTGTCTCGGGCACAACGGGGTCGGTGCCGCCGGCCGACTGCGGGGCATCCTCGCAGCCCGGAAGGACTGCGAGGATTACGGCCGCGAGTATCGTCGATAGAAAGTTTTTAATCATTGGTCAGAGGAGAATATGTATTTGTGAATCAGAAGTTGGCTTTAAGGGCTTCGAAAGCGGCAACGATGCCGTCGCGGTCCTTACCGCCGGCCTGCGCGAAACCGGGCTGACCGCCACCGCCGCCTTTAATGGCCTTGGCGGCCTCGCGGACGATGAGCGATGCGTTCTTGCCGGCCTTGACAACATCGTCGGTGAGCATGACGGTGAGCAGGGGCTTGCCTGCGGGGTCGACAGTGGCGGCGATGAAGGCGGTGTTTTCGGGCGAGATTTCGCGGACACGGAAGGCCACGTTCTTTGCCACTTCGGGGAGGCGCACACCGGTGAGGGCTGCCACACGGATGCCGTCTTTTGTCTCGGCGGCGGCCAGAACCTGGTCGGCGAGCGTGGCGATGCGTTCCTTGAAGTATTCTTCGACCTGGGCGTGGAGGCCGGCGTTTTCTTCCATCGACTTGCGGATGGCGGCCACTACGTCGGGGGCGTTGTTGAAGAACGAAGCAATTTCCTTGGCAGTGTCGGCCATTTCGTTGATGGCGCGCTCGACGTTTTCGCCGGTTATGGCCTCGATGCGGCGGATGCCGGCGGCCACGGAGCCTTCGGAGATGATGCGAATCATGCCGATGTTGCCGGTGTTTTCGACGTGTGTGCCGCCGCACAGCTCGACAGAGTCGCCGTAGCGGATCACGCGCACTTCGTCGCCGTATTTCTCGCCAAAGAGAGCCATGGCTCCCATTTCGCGGGCTTCGGCGATGGGCACGTTGCGATGCTCGTCGCGGGCAATGGCGCGGCGCACTTCACGGTTGGCAATGCGCTCAACCTCGCGGAGCTGCTCGGGCGTGACTTTCTGGAAGTGGGAGAAGTCGAAACGGAGCACTTCGGGCGACACAAACGAGCCGCGTTGCTCGACGTGGCTGCCGAGCACCTGGCGCAGGGCGGCGTGGATGAGGTGGGTGGCGGTGTGGTTGCAGGATGTGGCAAGACGTGCGTCGCGGTCGATTTCGGCACGGAACACGGCGGTGACGTCGGCGGGAAGCGTGGCGGAAAGGTGCACGCCCATGCCGTTTTCGCGCTTGGTGTCGTAGATTTCAGTTTTGGCGCCGTCGGGAGCTATGAGGACGCCACGGTCGCCGGTCTGGCCACCCATTTCGGCATAGAAAGGCGTCTGCTCGAGCACAATCTGGTAATATTCCTTATTTTTTTGCTTAACCTTGCGGTAGCGGAGGATGCGGGTGTCGACAGCTTCCACGTCGTAGCCTACAAACTGCTGCTCGCCTTCGTTGACGGTGACCCAGTCGGTGGCCTCGACGGCGGCGGCGTTGCGCGCGCGGGTTTTCTGCGCCTCCATTTCGGCGTCGAAACCGGCCTGGTCGAGAGTCATGCCGTTTTCTTTGAGGATAAGCTCGGTGAGGTCGAGTGGGAACCCGTAGGTGTCGTAGAGGGTGAATGCTTCCTTGCCGGAGATTTCGGTTTTGCCGGCGGCGCGGGCAGCCTCGATGGCGTTGTCGAGAAGGCGGATACCGTTTTCGAGTGTGCGAAGGAAAGCGTCTTCCTCTTCCTTGATGACACGCATGATGAGGTCGCGCTGGGCGGCTATTTCGGGATAGGCCTCGCCCATCGAGGCGATGAGGGTGTCGACAAGGCGATACATGAAGGCTTGCTTCTGGCCGAGGAATGTATATGCGTAGCGGACGGCACGGCGAAGGATGCGGCGGATAACGTAGCCGGCCTTGGCGTTGCCGGGGAGCTGGGAGTCGGCAATGGAGAAGGCGATGGTGCGGACGTGGTCGGCGATTACGCGCATTGCCACGTCGACCTTATGGTCCTGACCGTATTTTTTGCCGGATAGGTCGGCGATTTTATCGATGAGGGGAGTGAATACGTCGGTGTCGTAATTCGATTTCTTGCCTTGGAGGGCCATGCAGAGGCGTTCGAAGCCCATGCCGGTGTCGATAACTTTTGCGGGGAGGGGTTCGAGCGAGCCGTCGGCCTTGCGGTTGAACTGCATGAACACGAGGTTCCAGATTTCAATCACAAGGGGATTGTCGTGGTTGACGAGGTCGCGGCCGGGAATTTGGGCGCGTTCCTCGTCAGAGCGGAGGTCGATATGGATTTCGGAGCAGGGTCCGCAGGGTCCGGTGTCGCCCATTTCCCAGAAATTGTCGTGCTTGTTGCCGTTGATGATATGGTCCTCGGGGAGGTGGCGGAGCCAGAAGCCGGCGGCTTCATCGTCGCGGCCAAGGCCTTCGGCAGGCGAGCCTTCGAACACGGTGGCATACAGGCGCTTGGGGTCGAGGCCGAGCACGTCGACAAGATATTCCCAGGCCCATTCGATGGCTTCTTCCTTGAAATAGTCGCCAAACGACCAGTTGCCGAGCATCTCGAACATGGTGTGGTGGTAGGTATCCATACCCACCTCTTCGAGGTCGTTGTGCTTGCCGGAGACGCGCAGACATTTCTGCGAGTCGGCTACACGGGTATATTTTGCGGCCTTGTTGCCAAGGATGATGTCTTTGAACTGGTTCATGCCTGCGTTGGTAAACATCAACGTGGGGTCGTCTTTGATAACCATCGGGGCGGAAGGTACGATATGATGCCCTTTGGAGTTGAAAAAGTCGATAAAAGACTTGCGGATTTCCTTTGCTGAGCGCATATGTAATGTATGTTTTGTTTTTTAGTTTCAAATAATCCGCAAAATTACTGTTTATTTATTAATTTTGCAAATCCACATCAAAAAAGGAAAAATAAACCCGTATAATTCATTATAATATATCGCAGGAGAAAGTTAATGCTTTGAATGTAGGGACGCACGGCTCGTGCGTCCGTTGTAAAAATATCAATTTTTTTTGCAAGAGGTATTTACGCGGACGCACGAGCCGTGCGTCCCTACAATGTGATTTGTCAGACGTGTCTGACAAATTGGGTATTTATTTGCGAACTACTCCATGTTGAAACTAAGACGAAAAATCATTATATGAATTGCCCAAATAAAATGTAGTTAGGGATGCGAAAGACATTTTATAAATATAATCCGGCGACAGCTTCGTATGAGCGCGTGTATCCAAGCCGGGCGCAACGGTGGTGGGCCGTGGCGCGCCAGTTTGCATGGGGCGTGTCGATTGGCCTTGCTGTTTTTGTGGCTCTATATTTCACTTTCGATTTTCCGCGCGAGAAGGAGCTGCGCATCGAAAACGAGCATCTTCACGCTCGCCTTGCTCAACTTGGACGGCAGGCCGACGAGGCTATGGCCGTGATGGAGGATATAGCGGCACGCGACAATAATTTTTACCGTGTGATGATGCAGGCCGACCCGATGACTCCGGCGGCACGATACGCGGGCCTTGAACGACAGAGCAGTCACGCGCGAGCCGACTCGTTGGGCGACGACGCTTTGGTAAACGCCGTAGGCGCGAAGCTCGACCGCCTCGACCATCAGGTGTACGCGCAAATCAAATCGTTTGACTTTTTATACGACCAGGCGCACCTGCAACGCGACCGCATCGACCATATGCCGGCCATCCAGCCGGTGAGCGAGAGCAAATTGCGCCAGATGGCTTCGGGCTATGGCTACCGGCGCGACCCTATCTACGGCACGTCGCGTTTTCACGAGGGCATGGATTTTTCTTCGCCCATAGGCACTCCGGTCTATGCCACGGGCAAAGGCATCGTGGTGTTTGCGGGATGGAAGAGCGGTTATGGCAACCTCATAGAGGTGGACCATGGCTACAATTATGTGACGCGCTATGCCCACTTGTCGAAAATCGGCGTGAAGGAGGGGCAGGCCGTGGACCGCGGCGAGCAAATCGGCGAGGTGGGCAACACGGGCAAATCGACGGGCCCGCACCTTCACTATGAGGTGAGGCTGCGCGACCAGCCGCAGAATCCGGTGAATTATTATTTCTACGACCTCACCCCCGAGGAGTATGACGAGATGATACGCCAGGCCGAGAATGCCGGGCATGTGATGGACTAATGGGGAATGGGGAATGACGAATGACGAATGACTAATGACGGATGACTAATGGGGAATAACTGACAACTAATTGGGCGTCCGCGTGTTATAATATTATAATGTTTAAAATTTCAGATATTATGAAAAGATTTATGCTGGCGGCTGTGGCCGCCGTTATCGGCATATTTGCCTTCAACGCCAAAGCCGACACTCCTATCAACCCCGCCGACCTGCCGCAGGCCGCGCGTACTTTCATAACCGCCACTTTCCCCAACGACCCTATCGTGCTTGCCGAACGCGACAAGGATTTGCTCCGCACCGAATACAGCGTGGAGTTGCAGTCGGGCACGGAAATTGACTTCGACGCCAAAGGCGACTGGGAAGATGTGTCGTGCAAGCGCGTAGCCGGGGGTGTGCCCGCATCGGTGATTCCTCAGAAGGTAAAGGAATATGTAGCCGCGAATTACCCCGGACAGTCGATTGTGGAGATAAGCCGCGACAAACGGAAAATCGAGGTGGAGCTGTCGTCGGACATCGACCTTGAATTCGACATCAACGGACGATTCCTGCGTGTCGACAGATAATCAATTATTTAAATTTCGCAACTTAGCCACGGCGAAGCCGTGATTCCTTTGATAACCGGGTTTGGAGGCAGAATGCCGACAAGCCCGGTATGTTATGACGGCTAAAAAGCACTGCGAAGCTGTGCCTCACAGCATGTTTGGCATTATCGAACGCTCCGGCAGGCTCCGCTCCAATACCGCGATTGATTTGCATCTGCCAGTCCCCGCATGTCGGCTGCGCCGGCCATACGGGGCTAACATCAAGCGTCACGGCTTTGCCGTGATTATATATTACTAACAAATGACGAATTATTCCCGCATGGAAATAATTCGTCATTTGTCATTAGTAAGTCGTAATTCTCAATTGTTTAGAGGACGATGGATTCGGGATCGAGGTTGGCCGATTCGATGTCTTTGAAGTAACGGTAGGTCGACACTTTGAGGTCGGCGCAAGCGTCTTCGTCGGCAATGATTATGGCGTGGGGATGGAGCTGGAGAGCGGAGATGGTCCACATCTGGGAGATTGCCCCTTCAACGCCGTGATGGAGGGCGCGGGCCTTGTTGTAGCCGTTGACGAGAAGCATGACTTTACGGGCGTCCATAACGGTGCCTACGCCCACGGTGAGAGCAGTCTTGGGCACGAGGTTGACATCGCCGTCGAAGAAGCGGGAGTTGGCGATGATGGTGTCTTGCGTGAGGGTCTTCACGCGGGTGCGGGATGTGAGCGAGGAGCCGGGTTCGTTGAAAGCGATGTGACCGTCGGGACCTACGCCGCCCATGAAGAGGTCGACGCCGCCGTATTGCTTGATTTTTTCTTCGAAGCGACGGCATTCGGCTTCGGGATCTTCGGCGTTGCCGTCGAGGATATTTACGTTTTCAGCGGGGATGTCGATGTGGGAGAAGAAGTTGGTCCACATGAATGTGTGGTAGCTTTCCTTGTGGTCGCGGGGAAGGTCGCGGTATTCGTCCATGTTGAATGTGACGACGTTGGCAAACGACACCTTGCCTTCTTTGTTGAGGCGGATGAGTTCGCGGTACATTCCCAGGGGAGATCCGCCGGTGGGGCAACCGAGCACGAAAGGATGTTCGGGAGTGGGTTTTGCGTCGTTGATGGTTTTAGCCACGAAGCGGGCAGCCCATACCGACATCTGCTGATAGTCTTTTTCTATAACAAGGCGCATGATAAATAGGGATTAAATATTATGTATAAGTTGTTAAGTTCGGGAGTTGGGGAGTTATATTTCTAAAAATTTGTTATTATTTCTTAATATTATTAAAAATAATTTATCAAATCAAAAATAAGATCTTAATTTGCAACGGATTCAATAAGTGAATCATAGGTTATAAGATTATGGCTGCTCGGGAGAGTAGCCATTTTTATTAACCTGTATAGAAACAGCGCACCTTTCCTACGGGGAGTTTGCCTTCGAGTTTCACGGGAATACGGTCGTGAGACGTCGAAATCCACGCGTCCATATCGTCGGACGTTTTTTTGCGTCCGTCGGAGGTGAAAATAAACGAGATATGGTAGCAGGGATACGACTTGCCGTCGTATTTCACCGTTTCGGTGCCGAGGTATTTTATGGTGAGCAATTCCTTTCTTTTTCCGGAGAATATATTAATGGTGACGACATGGCCCGACTGCCATTGGTCGAATGGCAGGCTGCGCATATAATAGAAAGCCGTGAGCATGTCGACGGTGGTGCCGGTGGCGGCGAGGGTGCGTTTTTCGTCCTTGGTGATCTTGCCGTCTTTCTTGACAAGGCGTGAGCAGTCGCCGAACACGGTGGCATCTTGGCGGCGATAGCGCACCACGTCGTGTTTGTCCTCGTTTCCTTCATGAGATATTTTCTCGTAGAACACCGATTCGAAGCCCTCTTTGTTGATGCGGCAGTTGAGGGTGTCGCGCACTCGATAAAACTTGTCGGCCCAAGATGCCGATTTGGCCGTAAGCCGCCCTACGTATTGGTCGGGAGTGTTTGTAAGGTTAATCGCTACCGTACCGGCCTGTTTGTTGATAAGCCCCCATTTGAACATTACCTTGTAGTGCAGGGTCTCGTCGGCAAAATTAGCGGCAACGGCAGTGAGGCATGCGGCCAATAATGTAAGATATGTGAGAAATCGTTTCATAAAAGATTAGACGCGCACATGCCGCAAAAGTTTAATTCTAAAAAATTGTTGTCGATTTATAAAATTTGTAAAAATCAGGCAATTTAATTTGGTTCGATTATATAATAACGTTATCTTTGCTCAAAAAATACACGTTTCGGTATAAATTCAACCAAAATTGACAATGTACGCATCATTAAATGCGGCTACAAAGATAATGAAAAATTTTATTATTACATCCATTTTTGCCATTTCGACCGGAATTTTTGTTGCGCCGGCCTATGCCGCGACTCCGGAAGAAAGCGCGCAAGAGCTTTTAACGGCACATCTGCCGGGCGTGACAGGGTTTGCATATCCCAAGGTTGAGAAAATCGTATATAACACGAAAAAGAAGACCGTGGAGGTGAAATGCAACGACGGCACGGCCTACATTCCCCTCACAGCCGACGACGTGGAGCAGATCAAGGCCGACTTCCGCAAGTCGCTTCCCGCAAAATACAAGAATTACAAGATAGCGTTCACCACAAAGCTCGGCAACCTCGACCGGCTGGCGCGTTTTGCTCCCAAAACCGTGAACGCCCCCACGGAAAAAGACCGTTTCATCACCCCGACCGACGGCCGGGTGAAGGCTCCCAAAGGCCTCGACGGCAGCAATATTGCCTTGTGGCAGAGCCACGGATGGTATTTTGAGCCGAAACTCAACCGTTGGGAGTGGCAGCGCGCGCGTGTGCACCAGACGGTGGAAGACCTCTACACGCAAAGCTACGTGATGCCTTTCCTGATGCCCATGCTTGAAAACGCCGGGGCATATGTGATGAGTCCGCGCGAGCGCGACATACAGCTTTCGGAGTATATCGTGGACAACGACAGCCCGGCCACGGCTTACGCCGAGACCACGGGCGCGCAGCCTTGGACGAAAACATCCAAGCCCGGATTCAAGAACAACGGCGAGCTGCTTACCGTAAATGTGAATCCTTTCCGCGAAGGCTCGGCCCGGCAGGTGCGCTCCGTGGCGGATGCCTCGCAGGCTTCGACGGCATCGTGGAACGCCGACATAGCCGCCGACGGCGACTACGCCGTGTATGTATCCTACCAGTCGCTGCCGAAAAGCACCAAGGGGGCGCGCTACACCGTGAACGCCGCCAACGGCCCGCATCATTTCACTGTGAACCAGCAGATGGGCGGAGGCACGTGGATTTACCTCGGTCACTTCCCCCTGGCCAAGGGCAAGCAGGCCCTGCCCATCGTGGAGCTTACCAACGTGACCGACGACCACGGCACCATCGTTACGGCCGACGCCGTGAAGATAGGCGGCGGCATCGGCAATGTGGCCCGCATCGTTAAAGAGCCACTCGACTCCATCGACTACCAATATGTATCGTCGGGCTATCCGCGATTTACCGAAGGAGCGCGTTATTTCCTGCAATGGGCGGGCGCTCCCGAAAGCGTGTACACCCCCTCCGACAACGAAAACGACTACGGCGACGACTACCGCAGCCGCGGCTTGTGGGTGAACTGGCTTGCCGGCGGCTCGTCGGTGCTTCCCAAGGAAGAAGGCCTGGGAATACCTGTCGACCTGTCGTTTGCCTTCCACTCCGATGCCGGCACCACGCTCAACGACTCCATAATCGGCTCGCTCGGCATCTACTGCACCAAAGGCGACCGCTATGCCAACGGCACCGACCGCCTCGCCTCGCGCGACTACACCGACCTGGTGCTGTCGAACATAGTCGACGACGTGCGCGCCACTTTCGAACCCGACTGGACGCGCCGCGGCATGTGGGACCAAAGCTACTTCGAGGCCCGCGTGCCCGAAGTGCCGGCCATGCTGCTCGAGCTGCTGTCGCACCAGAATTTCGCCGACATGAAATATGGCCTCGACCCGGCCTTCCGCTTCGTGGTGTCGCGCGCCATCTACAAGGGCATGCTTGAATTCCTTGCCCGCCGCGACGGCCGCGAATTTGTGGTGCAGCCCCTGCCGGTGAACAGTTTCGCCATAAACGGCACATCCGGCTCATACACCCTCTCGTGGAAACCGACCGACGACCGGCTCGAACCCACAGCCGCTCCCACATATTATATAATAGAGGAGCGCATCGGCTCCACCGGCAATGCCTTCCGCGAGATTGGCCGCACGGCCGAGCCGGCATACACCGTGACGGTGAGCGACCGCGACATACACTCCTACCGCGTAATAGCCGGCAACGACGGCGGCAACTCGTTCCCGTCGGAAGTGCTCGCCCTGAGCTACACTCCGGGAGCGAAGCAAGTGCTGGTGGTGAACGG
Organism: Muribaculaceae bacterium; assembly: GCA_009775125.1. Taxonomy (GTDB): domain Bacteria; phylum Bacteroidota; class Bacteroidia; order Bacteroidales; family Muribaculaceae; genus CAG-873. The sequence goes on from VSPD01000044.1 coordinate 13,911, forward strand.
ATTCACCCGCGTGAGCGCCCCCGACTGGTTCGACTCCGGCGAGATAGCCGGTTTCTACGACACACGCGACCCCGGCGTGCCCTACTTGACCGACATATCCTATATCGGCAGCCAGTTTGAGTTCCGCCGCAACATACCGTGGATGGACGACGACGCGGCCGGATTCGGCGCATCGCGCTCCAACTACGAGCGCACGCCCGTGGCCGGCAACACCTTCGACTATTGCGCGCTCCACGGCGAAGCCATCGTCAAGGCCGGATACTCGTTCATCTCCCAGTCGGCAGCCGCCTTCGCAGCCTCCGGCAGCACCGACGCCATTGCCGTCGACCTCATCCTCGGCAAGCAAAAAGAGATAAAACAAGGCCGCGGCGTCTACGGCACACGGTTCAAGACCTTCCCCACCGAGTTGCAGAACAAACTGCGCGCCTACACCTCGGCCGGCGGCAACGTGTTTGTGTCCGGCTCGTTCATAGCCACCGACCTTTGGGACAACCCCAACTCCGACGAGGCCACAGCAGAGGCCGACCAAAAATTTGCCACCGAGGTGCTCGGCTACCATTGGCGTGTGGGCCAGGCATCGACCGAAGGGCAAGCCTATGAAGTGGGCTGCCGGTTCAAAGCCTTCACCGGCGGCGAATACGACTTCTACAACTCGCTCAACCCCGACTTCTACGCTGTGGAGTCGCCCGACTCGTTCTATGGCGCCGACAAGACCAAAGCCGCCACGATAATGCGCTATTCCGAAAACAATCTCGTGGCCGGCACAGCATACTCTCCCGGCCAATACCGCACCGTAGCAATCGGTTTCCCCTTCGAGACCATAAAAGACAGCGAGGCCCGCAACTCGCTTATGCGCCAGATTCTTAATTTCTTTGAAGCAAAATAACATTAACCCCCTCATAGCGATGATTACCGCATTCATTCCCTTTGTCGACGAACAGCAGGCGGCACAAACCGAAGCAAACCTGCATGAATCGAAACTTGTAACCAAAATAGTACGTCTCGGCGCCGATATGCCGGTGACCGCCTCCTCCACAATGAAATTTATCGCCGACAATGCCGGCGAAAACCCATACATACTGCTCTACACCAAAACCAACACGCTCGTTCCCGGATACTTCGCCCTCGAACGCCTCGTGCGCCTGGCCGAGGATTCCGGCGCCGGAATGCTCTACTCCGACTACTATACCGTGGTGGACGGCGTGCAGAAAAACGCTCCCGTAATCGACTACCAGGCCGGCTCGCTGCGCGACGACTTCAACTTCGGCTCGCTGCTTTTCTTCCGCACGGCCGACTTCCGCATCGCCGCCGAAGGCATCGACCGCGACTACAAGGCCGCCGGCCTCTACGACCTGCGCCTGCGTCTGAGCCGCATCGCCCCGATTGTGCATGTCAACGAATACCTTTACCAAGACGTGACTACCGACAACCGCCGCTCCGGCGAGAAAATATTCGACTATGTCGACCCCAAGAACCGCTCCGTGCAAATCGAGATGGAAGAAGCCTGCACCGCCCACCTCAAAGCCGTCGACGGCTACCTCGCTCCTGAGTTTGAGCCGGTGGAATTCGGCGAGGACAAATTTGAGTTCGAGGCATCGGTGGTGATTCCCGTGCGTAACCGCGTGCGCACAATCCGCGACGCCCTGCGCTCGGCCCTCAACCAGCAAACCGATTTCCCCTTCAACGTGATAGTAGTCGACAACCACTCCACCGACGGCACCACCGAGGCCATCGAGGAATTTGCCTCCGACCCGCGCCTTATCCACATCAAGCCCGAACGCACCGACCTTGGCATCGGCGGCTGCTGGAACATGGCCGTGGAGCACCCCAAATGCGGAAAATTTGCCATTCAGCTCGACTCCGACGACGTGTATTCCGGCCCCGATACTCTGGCTAAAATCGTGAAAGCGTTCTACGACCAGAACTGCGCCATGGTTGTGGGCACCTACATGCTCACCGACATCGACTGCAACCCCATCCCCCCGGGCGTAATCGACCACAAGGAATGGACTCCCGACAACGGCCGCAACAATGCCCTGCGCATCAACGGCCTTGGCGCGCCGCGCGCGTTCTACACGCCGATGCTGCGCAAAATCCACGTGCCCAACACATCCTACGGCGAGGACTACGCCCTGGGCCTTGCCTTCTCGCGCCGCCACCAGATAGGCCGCATCTACGACGTGCTCTACTTCTGCCGCCGCTGGGAAGACAATTCCGACGCCGCACTCGACACGGCGAAGATGAACGCCAACAACCTTTACAAAGACCGCATCCGCACTTGGGAGCTCCAAGCGCGCCAAGCACTGAACGCACAATGATCGACCCTGCCAAATTTTTGGAAGAGCAACTTGCCGTGTGGCCTATGGCCGCCGGCAATTTTGCAGCACTGGCCAATGTGCGCGTCAAGGAAGTGCAGGCCTGCCGCATGCCCATGAAGGTGCAGTTCAACCCGGCGCGTATCGTTTCGTCGGGCGCGAAAGTCGACGCTGCTTCGCTCAAAGCAAGGCCCTGTTTCCTTTGCGAGGCCAACCGCCCTGCCGAGCAAATGCAAATCGACCTCGCCGCCGAGGGCATCCCCGGCTATTGGCTGCTTGTGAACCCCTTCCCTATCTTTCCGCGCCATTTCACCATCCCGGCCAAAGAGCACACCCCGCAGCGCATCGCGGGGCGCATCGCCGACATGATAGCGATAGCGCGCGCCATGCCCGACTATACCATTTTCTACAACGGCCCCCGTTGCGGCGCATCGGCTCCCGACCATATGCACTTCCAGGCCGGCAATTCCGACTTTCTGCCTCTGGTGCAAGCCGGACACGCCCCCTACGCCTTGACCATCAAAGGCTCGGCCGACGAAATCGAGGACAAATTCATACGCCTGTATGCCGCGCTCCCCATTGCCGACGGCGACGAGGAACCTATGCTGAACATACTCTGCACCTGCCATTACGGCCGTGTGACCATGACAGTGGTGCCGCGCAAGAAACACCGCCCCGCCTGCTACGGAAACGAGACACCGGAGCAGATGCTCCTGTCGCCGGCGTCGGTGGACATGGGCGGAGCCTTCATAACGCCTCTCGAAAAAGATTTCGAGCGTCTCGACGGCCCGATGATAGAAAATGTAATCGACGAACTATGCCTTAGCCGGGCCGAGATACGCGACCTGCGCAAGCATCTTAACCTGTAAACAACGTTTGTGACAACAATATGACCCAGCCAATAGTAAACGTAGGCATCCTCTCCGCTCCGAAAATCGAAATAGTGCTCAACGGCAAGTATCGCATGAACGGCCGTACGATAACGGGCGAGATGACATTTGACGCCGAATCGTTCGATGCCGAGGGCAGCTGCGAGATACTGCCCGTCGACGTGGGCGCGTACGTGTCGGTGAAAAACGTTATGATCGGCAAGGAATTCCACTGGCAACGCTTCGAGACACAAGATTTCATAGGCGACATACACATCGTGCGCTCCGGCAAAAACCTCGTGCTCATCAACGCCCTTCTTGTCGAGGACTATCTCAAAAGCGTGATTTCATCGGAAATGTCGGCCACATCGTCGCTCGAGCTGCTCAAAGCACATTCCGTAATATCCCGCTCGTGGCTCCTTGCCCAGATTTACAAGACCGGACACGATGCCCACAGCTTCCCGATGACCGAAACCGACACAGAGCGCATCCGCTGGTACGACCGCGACGACCACGACCTTTTCGACGTGTGCGCCGACGACCACTGCCAACGCTACCAGGGCATCTCGCGTCAGACCACCGACGCCGTGGCCCGAGCCATCGAGGCCACCTATGGCGAGGTGCTCGAATACGACGGCGAGCTCTGCGACGCGCGCTTCTCCAAATGCTGCGGAGGAGTGTTCGAGCAGTTTGAGACTTGCTGGGAACCCGTGCACAAGCCATATCTGTCGGCCCGCGCCGACTGCCCCGACGAAAACGCATTTCCCGACCTCACTGTCGAGGAAAATGCCCGCGAGTGGATACTGTCGGCCCCGGAAGCCTTCTGCAACACCGACGACAGCCGCACCATCTCCGAAGTGCTCAACGGCTACGACAAAGAGACCACGCCCGATTTCTACCGCTGGACCGTGGAATACACCGCCGACGAGCTTTCGGCCATAGCCCGCGACCGCTCCGGCATCGACTTCGGCACGATAACAGAAATCACCCCCCTCGAACGCGGCACGTCGGGACGCATCAGCCGCCTGCGCATCGCCGGCACCAAGCGCACAATGGAAATCGGAAAAGAGCTCGAAATACGCCGCACGCTCTCGCGCAGCCACCTGTATTCATCGGCTTTCGTAGTGGAAAAGACCGACGGCGGATTCCGTTTCCGCGGAGCCGGCTGGGGCCACGGCGTGGGCCTTTGCCAGATTGGCGCCGCCGTGATGGCCGCAAAGGGCTATGGCTACCGTCAAATCCTCGCCCATTACTACCCGGGCAGCCAAATCATCAAAGAATATTAAACCTCTACCATGAAAGGAAACAAGAAAAGAAGCCCGTGGGCATGGATTCCGACGCTGTATTTCGCGCAGGGTCTGCCGTATGTGGCTGTGATGACAATATCTGTCATAATGTATAAACGCCTGGGCATGTCGAACACCGACATCGCCATCTATACAGGCTGGCTCGGGTTGCCATGGGTGATAAAGCCCTTCTGGAGCCCGTTTGTCGACCTTATCAAGACAAAACGCTGGTGGACGCTCACGATGCAGTGGATTGTGGCGTTTGCCCTGGCCGGCATAGCTTTCACGATTCCGACGGAATTTTATGTGCAGTTCACCCTGGCCATATTCATGCTCATGGGGTTTGCCTCGGCCACTCACGACATAGCGGCCGACGGCTTCTACATGCTTGCCCTCGACGAGCATGAGCAATCGTTCTATGTGGGCATCCGCTCCACCTTCTACCGTGTCGCCACCGTTGTGGGCCAAGGCTTGCTTGTGGTGCTTGCCGGATTGATTGAGATGAACTCGGGCCTTGAACCGCTGGAAATGCAGCTCATGGTCGACCCCGACATGCCGGCCACCGTGGCCGCTCTGCCTGCCGGCTCGGCCGACAACGCCAAAACCGGCGCTCCGGCATTTTTCTCGGCAATGAACGGCGAAAAAATATCCGTCGTCGCCCCCGAGACGATAGACGGCATCGCTTTCACCGAATATGCCGCCGCCCTGCGCGACTCGGTCAAAGCCCACAACACCCTCCACGGCTTCATTGCCGCAGAGCAAGAAAAAGCCAACGCCGACAAGGCCGAGGCCAAGCAATGGAGCGCGTTCCGCCTTTGGCTTAAAGAGACTTTCGGCGACGACCGCCAGGCCGCTGCTCCGGCCAACGCCAATGTGGCCGTAATGGCCGTAGGCCTCACCGAACGTCCCGACGAGGACATGGCCCTTATCGTCAACTTTGCCGAGGGCGACCAAAGCATCAAACTCGTAAGCGACGAACGCCTTGTCTTCACCCCCGACAACTGGGACAAGCAGGCCTATCTTTTCTTTACCGTCGACCCAAAAATCAAGGAACCGGTGTCGGCTACCTTCCGCGCCACATCGGGCAATATCCCGATGGCATGGTCGGTGGTGTTTATCGTGCTTTCGGTGTTCTTCTTCATCGTGGTAATCTACCACAACTGGGCTCTGCCGCGCCCCGACAGCGACCGCCCGTCGGCCGAGGCTTCAGCGCGCAACATCTCGCTCGGCTTCATCGACGCCTTCAAGACATTCTTCACCAAATTCCCCGTAGGCCAGACCGTGGCCGCCGTGGTGTTCATGCTGCTCTACCGCTTCCCCGAGGCGCAGCTCACTAAAATAATCCAGCCCTTCCTGCTCGACCCCATCGACAAAGGCGGCCTGGGCCTCACCACCGGCGAGGTGGGACTTGTCTACGGCACAATCGGCATAATCGGCCTCACCATCGGCGGCATCATCGGCGGCATGGTGGCTGCCAAGGGCGGCCTGAAAAAATGGCTCATGCCCATGGCCTGGTCGATGTCGCTCACCTGCCTGACGTTTGTGTACCTGTCGATGTTCCAGGACCACTCGCTGCTCACCGTTAACATATGCGTGTTTATCGAGCAGTTCGGCTACGGATTCGGATTCACCGCCTATATGCTCTACCTTATATATTACAGCGAGGGCAAATACAAGACATCGCACTATGCCATCTGCACCGGCCTTATGGCCCTGTCGATGATGACGGGCATGATTGCCGGATGGATTCAGGAGACCATCGGCTACTCCCACTTCTTTATCTGGACAATGATTTGCTGCGTGTTCACCATAGGCGTGGCCATGATTGTGAAGGTGGACCCGTCGTTTGGCAAGAAACAAATAGAAAAAGAATAGACATGAAAAAGATACTCATATCAGCCTTCTGCGCCCTGGCCGCAATGATAGCCACGGCACAGGTAAAGCCCGGCATCGAGGTGCTCCGCGACAGCGGCTTCAAGGCCCTGCAAGGCAAGCGCGTGGGCCTTATCACCAACCCTTCGGGCGTCGACAACAAACTGAAATCGACAATCGACATACTCCACGAGGCTCCGGGCGTCGACCTGGTAGCCCTCTACTCGCCCGAGCACGGCGTGCGCGGCGACGTGCATGCCGGCGACCATGTGTCGGACTATGTCGACCCCGCCACCGGCGTAAAAGTCTACTCCATCTATGGCAAGAACCTGCGCCCGAGCCGCGAGATGCTCGACGGCGTGGACGTGCTGCTCTACGACATACAAGACAACGGCTGCCGTTCCTACACATTCATCTCGTCGATGGGCGTGGCCATGGACGCCTGCGCCGAGTACGGCAAGCAATTCATGGTGCTCGACCGCCCGAATCCCGTGGGCGGCAACAAGGTGGAAGGCTGCCTCGTCGAGGATTCCTGCGTGTCGTTTGTGAGCAAGTTCCCCATCCCTTACCTCTACGGACTCACCCCCGGCGAACTCGCCAACTACCTCAACGACGAAGGCCTGCTTCCCTCGGGCCGCAAGGTCGACCTGTCGGTAATCCCGATGGAAGGCTGGACACGCGACATGACATTTGCCGAGACCGGCATGCCCTGGGTGCTCCCCTCCCCCCACATTCCCAACCCCGAAGCCGCCCTGCTCTACCCTGCCTCGGGCATCCTCGGCGAGCTCAACTACATGAACATAGGCGTGGGCTATACCCTGCCGTTCAAGCTGTTCTGCGCCTCATGGGTCGACGCCGAAGCCCTCTCGCGCCGCCTCAACGCCCTCGACATCCCCGGGGTGATGTTCCGCCCCATCCATATCAAGCCGTTCTATGGCTTCGGCAAGGGCGAGAACCTTCAAGGCGTGGAATTTTATATCACCGACCGCGACAAGGCTCCCATCACCCTCATCCAATTCTATGTGATGCAAGAACTTGCCGACATGTACCCCGACCACAAGGCCATGGAGACAGCCGATCCGTCGCGCTACTCGATGTTCGACAAGGTAACGGGCAGCAAGGAAATACGCCGCCGCTTCGCCAAGAATCATAAAGTGGCCGACATCCTCGACTACTGGAACAAGGACAACGAATCTTTCGCCGCCAAATCGGCGAAATACCATCTCTACAAATAACAATGTTAATTTCGTTGATTAGAAAGATTGAGCGAATTATTTTACGTTAAGTATGCCTGATTAAAAAGTTAATGAAATCACGGTGTAGGGACGCACGGCTCGTGCGTCCGCATAAATATCATT
>VSPD01000045.1 GCA_009775125.1 Muribaculaceae bacterium
TTTTTTCCCCCCCGACCCCGCCATCCGCGCCTCGCCTTAGTCGCGTGGGCTCGGAGATGTGTATCAGCGACCAGGGGATACCAGAGGCGGGGGATGACGCGGGTGTGGCCCATGGCGCGGAGCAGGTCGGCGTAGTGGCTTACCTGGCGGCGGTGTGCCGGTAGGATTTCGGAGGTGAATTTGAAGTCGACTATCTCGACTGTGCCGTCGGGAAGGAATACTATGCGGTCGGGGCGGCGCGTGTCGTCGGTTTCGGGGTCGTAGATCGGCTGCTCCACGAGGATGCGGTCGTAATCACGGAACCAGCTGAGCACCTGCGGAGTGCCGCCCTCGATTATGGAATGAACAAAGGCGGCGGTGGATTCGGTGTCGGCAAGCGACAGGCGGTTGCGGCGGCACACCTCGGTCACGGCCCGGTCGATCGAGTCAATGTCGGTGACAGACGCCATGATGTCGTGGAGTAGGATGCCTCGCAAGCGGGCTTTTTCCTCGGCTTCGGTCTCGGCATGGCTTTTTACCTGCTCTGCATCGGCTTCTGCCACGGGCACGGGGTCACGGTCGTCGATGTCGGTGTCGAGCTCGCGCACATCGTCGACCGAGAGTAGCATCTCGGTGTCCTTGCGGTAGTGGATGGGATATTCGGCCGTGAACGGCTCTATGCGCGGCGCGCCTACTGCCTTGCGCCGTTTCTGCGACTTGCGCCGTCCCTGCCCGGCCACGGTGGGCTCGCCCATGGCGAAAGAGAGCGACGACGTGTCGTAGCCTTGCGAGAGGTCGAGGGTGAGGTCGGACGGCGCGGTGCCGGCTTCGAAAATTTGGCTGATAACCCACGACATGGAGGGAGCCGACGTGTCTTTTGACGGGGCCTTGGGGGTGTACCAGCAGGTGAGTTCGTGCTTGGCGCGGGTAAACGCCACGTAGGTCATGTTGAGCATGTCGGTGACACGCTCGCGGGCGTCGGACACCGACAAGTGATGGAACGGCGACGCATCGAGCGACCATGCCTCTGTCTCGGTGAGGTATATTATATCGGGGCACACGGCGGGGTCGATGCCCGGAAGCGAGGGGAACGGCACCCATTTTCCGCGTTTTTTCCCCGAAGTGCTCCAGTCGCAGAACGGGATGTAGACGCAGGCAAATTCGAGGCCTTTGGACTTGTGGATTGTCATGACGCGCACGGCGTCGATGTCGGCCGACGCCGGAATGGCGAGTTTGGAGCATCGCGTGTCCCACCAGCGGAGAAAACCGTTGAGCGACGGATTGTAGACCGTGGAATATTCGAGCACGGCATCCTGGAAGGCGGCGATGTAGGCCATCGACGAGTTGATTTCCTGCTCGGAGAAGTGCTCATGTATTATAGTCTCGACAAGAGCCGGAAGGGTGGCGGGATTGTGAGAGCGGATACGGCCGATGGTGCCGGCTATGGCCTCGGTGTCGGCGGCAAGGTCGGGGCTCAGGGCCAGAATCAAAGCCTCGTTGTCGGAAGCTGCTCCGCGACGGAAATATTCGAAGCGGCTCATCATCATGTCCACATCGCGGGGCGAGGCGTAGATTGGCCGGCCGTCGGGCGTCTTGTCCAACGAAGCCCATTCGCGGTCGAGCATACGCATCACGCTCACGATAAGATTTACCGCCGGCGATTTCACCAGCAGAAGCGACTCGTCGGACATGATTGGTATCTGCGGATAATGCTCTATCAGATAGTCGATTGCGCGACTTCCCTCGGTGTTGCGGCGCACCAGGATTGCAATCTCGCGCCAAGGGTAGCCGCCACGGTCGTGCCGGTCGATGATGTCGATGGCCATCTGCTCGAGGTTTTGGTCGGCATCGAGATTTATGGTGTTGATAAAACGGATGTGCGATGGGAGGCCGTCGTTGTCGGCGCGCATATGCTGCACCACATTCTCGAAGCCTTCCACGTCGAGCCGGGCGGCAAGGTCGCGGAAAAGGGCGTTGTTGAAGCGTATTACGCCCGGCGCGCTGCGATGGTTGGTATTGTCGGCGGCCTCGCCTCCGCGTATGTGGTGGAACGCGGCGAAATATTCGTCTTGGGCCACGCGATGGTGCAGAAGGTCGGGCTCGGAGTTGCGGAAACGGTATATCGACTGTTTTTCGTCGCCGATTATGAGGCTGTCGTGGTCCTCGGACACGCCGGAGCTTACAAGCGGACGAAGATTCTCCCATTGCAGGCACGAAGTGTCCTGAAACTCGTCGATGAGGAAATGGCGCAGCTCCACGCCCAGACGCTCGTAGATAAAGGGCAGCTCGCTGCGGTCGATGATGCGGCGGAGCAGGTCGTTGGTGTCGGAGAGGAGGATTGTATTGTTGTCGTCGTGAAACTTGTCGATGAAATTCCAGGCGTTTGCCAGCAGCCCGAGGAAATCGAGTGAACGGCGCACCTGCTCGAGCGTGTCGATTTGCAGGATTGTGTCGCCTACCGCCTCAAAGAAATCTTTCACCGGCTGCAAGGCGGAAAAATCCTTTACCTTGAATTTGGATTTTACGGCCACGGCATCGGCTCCGCGCGACGGGTCGGCGGCCGCGGCGATGGTTGACTTGGTGTAGAAGTCGGACGCCTCGGGCATCTCGCCTTCGGCCATGCGGCAAAGGCGGTCGCGCACGGTGGCGTTCACCATTTCGGGGCACGAGGCCACGAGCGGAGCGGCATCCAAAGCGGCGCGGGCGGCGCGCTGCAAGTCGCGTCCGATCATGGCTATGCGCGCGTTCAGCTGCTTTTTGAGCGTGTCGAGGCGCGACGGGTCGGCCAGATATTCGCGCATCTTGCCTCGGTGGACCTTGAAAGGCTCCTCGCAGATGTGCGATATATTCTCGATAAGGCTGAGATGCACGTCGGAATTGCGGTTGAAAAAGTTGGCTCGCTCGCCACGCGCTATCTTTTCGTCCATAAACGACTCTATCCATCGTCCCAGGGGCGACGCGAGGTTGGCGTCGAAGTTGAATTGGTCGAGCATGTCGGCGACAGACATGCGTATGGCATAGTTGTCGTTTAGCTCGACGGAGAAATCGCCCTGGCGGTCGAGCTCGCGGGCAAACGTGCGGAGCACCCTCTGGAAGAAGGAGTCGATTGTGGATATGTTGAAATAGTGATAGTCGAACAGCAGCTGGCGCAGAGAGCTGCGCGCCGTCTCGGCCAGTTCGGAGCGCGAGCAGCCGAATTCTGCGCACAATTTTTCGGCGTAGGAAGCGTCTTCCTCGTCGGGAGCCGGCAGAGAAGCGAGGGCGTCGAGCTCGTCGATGATGCGCCGCTTCATTTCCTCCGTGGCCTTGTTGGTGAAAGTGATGGCGAGAATCGAGCGGTGGCGCGAGGCGAGGCCACGTCCGGCCTTGCGGTAGCGCGGGTGGTTGAGGCGGTAGGTCTTGTCGTAAGGGTCCTTTATGCCCACCACGGCCTTGATAAATTCGTAGGCAAGGGTATAAGTTTTGCCGGCTCCTGCCGAAGCCTTGTAGATTGTGAGGGGTTTTGTCCGGCTCATACCTTGTAGCCTTTTGTGCGCAGGAACGCCACAACGGCGTCGAGGCGGTCGCCCTGGACGAGAATCTCGCCGTCGCGCACGGAGCCGCCGCATCCGAGCGAGCGTTTTATATCGGAGGCGAGCGCTTCTATTTGGTCGTCGGCTATGGTGAAACCGTCGATTATAGTGGCGATTTTTCCTCCGCGACGCTTGTCTCTCATCACGCGCAGGCGTCCGCGCTGACGGCTTTCGCCGGCAGGAGTCTCTTCGGGTGCGGGGGCGTCGCCTTGGGGCAGGTCGCCCATCAAGGCTCCAAGGGCGTCTTTCCAGTCGCTATTCATAGTCGATTGAGGCAAGGTCGGTTACTGAGATTGAGTCGGGATATTCAAATTCGCTGTATTGCACGGAGGCCGGGTCGGCGAGTTCAAAGAGGAAAAAGGTGTCGTCGGGCATGGCGTTTTCATGCGTAATCATCTCTCCCACAAAAGAGCGCACAGAGTCGGGCGCGTCGGCATATGCGCTGTGAAACAGCTTCACGCCCTCGGCTATCGCCGACTGGTCGTCGGTGCGGCTTCCGGCCGTGACCTGCACCAGGGCAATGCGGCATTTTTGGCCAACGGTGAGGGTGGTGTCGCTCTCGATGCACGACTGCGTCACCGACAAGGCTTTGTCGTAGCGTCCGTCGGCAATACAAGCCTCCGCGTCGGAAATCATATCGTCGGTGCTGCGGTTGGCACATGCGGTGCACAACAAAACAACAGCTATATATAATAATGTGGTGGAGAAAGAAAATTTCATGGCTATATATCCTAAATCTTTTACAAAGATATGCAATATTTGGCTAACATCCAAAAAAAGTTAAGGCCATTAAGGACCTTGATGTCCCTAATGGCCTTAAAATGTGAGTGATGATTTCTATCGGAGCACCTTGGCGGCCGTGCGTCCCTGGCGGCGGATGTAGATGCCGGAGGCCGAGGGATTGTCGACACGGATGCCTTGCAGGTTGTAATATTCAACCGGTGCATTGTCGCCGGTGACGGAGCCTATGCCGCTAAGCGGGCCGGCTTCGACGATGTTGGATACGGGCGATTCGCCAAGGTCGTAGACCGTGGTCACGCCATAGCGGTGAGCGGGTGCCTCGGGAGCCTCGTCGACAAAAGATGTTGCCTCTACGGGTGCGTCGTTGAGACGGACGCCGTCGCGGTAGATGTTGTAGCCGACTGCCACACCGTCGAATTTGGCGGGAGCGTAGGTCACATCGTCGATCATGAGGTAATACTTGTCGTAAGAGTTACATTCGATTGCGAAATAGAGCGCGCCTTCGGGCAGGTCGGCGGTATATTCGGTCCAAGAAGCGGGCACGGCGCCGTCGGATTTGATTTCCTTAAACGAGGCGATGTCGGTGCCTTCGGTGGAATAGAGGACGCGCATCGACTCGGGCGACCATTCGCTGTAACTGCAAGCCCAGAACTTGACGGTCTGCGCCTCGCCGGAAAGCATGGGCGAGATGAGCCAGTCGGAGTTGGGCTTGGACGCGGGCTGGGCATAGAGGTTGGCCATGCACTTTGTGCCGGAGTGAGCCGAGAGATAGGATGTGGAGCCGGCGAAGTCGAGCACGAAGTAAGCGAGGGTGGTGACGTTGGGGGTGATTGTGGGCACTGTCACGCCGCCGGCCATATTGCCTACGGTCTGGCCGTCGGCATCGACGAGGGTCCAGTCGCCTGCCGCGAAGGCAAATGATTCGTAAGACTCGAAGTCGTCGGTCACGATGTCTTCGCCTTCCTCGATTGAGGGAGCCGACCATGTGAGCGATACGGAGGTGTCGCCTGCCGTGGCGGCAAGGTCGCCGACAACGGGCATCTTAGGCTCGTCGAGGGTAACTGTCGCGGTGGCCGACTCATTGTTGTCGAGGTCTTGGTCGGCGGCAAACGCTGCCTTGGCTTGATATTCGATTTCCTTGTCGGACATCGGGTTGAGCTCGACGGGTATCACGAAGTTGACGAAACCGTCGGGGTCGATAGCCTCTCCGTCGACTGTCTTGGCAAGTTCGCCGTTGGCATAGAGTTCAACGGAATATCCTTCAGCGCGGGCAATGCCGATGTTCTCAATTTTCACGGTTATGTCGAAGGGCTTGGCGGCAGCGGCCTTGGCCGGAGCGGAGATGGAGCGCACGGCCAGGTCGTAGTCGAGCTCGGGAGCGACGCGCACGGCGTCGAGGATGGTAAGGGTGTTGGTCTTGGCGGTGGCGGTGAATGAAATCTGCACCGAGCGTCCTTTGTAAGCGTCGAGCGAGTAGGTGATGCGCTTCCAGCCGTCCCAGTTGGGGATGACGGTGCCGAGTTTCTTTGTCTCGCCGCCCGATATTACGGCCACGTCGAGGGTATTTTCGTTTGTCTCGCGCAGGCCGAAGACGTAGAACGACAGCACGGGCTTGTCGCCGGTGACGGCAACCTTGCCGGAGACGATGCGGGCGCAGTCGCCGATAGCCTGGCCGACATAGGCGATAAAGCCGTTGTTGCCGTCGGCGTCGGTGAGACCCTCGATGTCGGCGTCGGTGTAGCCTCGCCATGAGCCTTGGCCCTCGATTTTCTCGGTCATATAGCCATGGGTGAGGGTGGAGTTGGCGAAGGTGTCGTAGTAGGGCATGTCGTAGGGTGTGCCGATGGCGGCCATTTCGCTGTAAGCGGGCTGAAGCGAGCGGCCGGCCACGGTCTTGCCATAGACGGCATAATATATGAATGTCTGGCCTTCGGCAACAGGACGGTGGGTAAACTCGCAGCCTTCGATATCGTCTTCCACAATCTCGAGCGAGCCGGAGGAGCCGAGGGTGGCCACGGTGTACTTGATGTTGGAGCCGGAGAGCGGACGGCCGTTGAGGTCTTGGGTCACAGCGGGCCATGTGAGGCGGGCCTTGCCGGGCTCGGGTTCGTCGATAGCCACGGATTCAACGGCCTGCGGGAAGGTGAAGCCGAAGAAGTCCGACGCCGAGGCAGTGAAGCCTTTGCCGTCGGCATTGTAGGCCACGGCAGTATATTCGCAGTTGCCGGCTGTGGCTTCGGGGTCGGTGCAGGTATAGGTCCGGCCGGGAACGCAAGATGTGAATGTGTGCACGAGTGTCTCGCCGCGGCGCACTTCCATCTTCTCGACAGACGCGAGGGCGTTGCCGCCGATGGTTTTCGACGGAGCCACTACCGAGATCGAAGCGGAGAGGGCGCCCGAGGGATCGGCTGTGACCGTGATGGCGGGAGCGGCGGGAGCGGCGTCGGATGTGCCGGCGTCGACTCCGATGTTGGATATGTGCAGATAGTACATGTTCGGCTCGCTTATGCCGTGGAAGCCGATATAATAGGTACCGGTGGTCTCGGGCTTGAATGTGCACGAATTGGGAGCGAGCACCTGGTTGGAGGTGATTTGTGTCGGAGCCATCAGCGTGGCGGTCATGGCCTCTACGGTGGGCGCGGCGCCGGCCTTTACCTCGATGATTTCGGGATAGGAGTCGCCGTTGTTGGCGGCGTCGAAGCTGATTGTGTAGGTGCGTCCGGCGGTGAGTTTAAGGCCGGGGAGGATGAGCCAGTCGTCCATTTTCGACATGCTGTACATGCACGACACCACGTTTGCGCTGCCCAAGGTACCGCGGCTCCATGTAGTGCCGTCGGCGTTGGCATCGATTATGGTGAACGAAGCCATTTCGTTTATGTCGGAGAACGAGCAGAAGAACGGCAGGGTGTAGTCGCCAAGAGCGACGCTGTTGGAGGGATTGGCGTAGGTTTCCGCGCCGTTGTACACGGCTGCCACGGTGTATTTGAAGAGCGTGTGCGACTCGGGCACGGCCACTGCCTCGGTGTAGGTGCAGTCGGTGAGGCCCGTCACGGGTGTGCCGGCCACGTCGTTGACGTAGGGCGTAACGGTGAATGTCACTTTCGACGGGTCGAAATATCCGCCGTTGGCCGACACTTCGGCGCCTTCCCACGTGAGGGTCATTATGCCGTCGGCATATGCAAGCGTCACGTCGACCGGGGGCTGGGGCATATCCTCGCCCACATAGTGCGTGGCCATGGCGCGCTCCGACTGGCCTTTGTCGTTGGACACCGACACGAGGAAGGTATATTTCCCCGATGCGGGCAAGGTGACGGGCACTGTTTTTGTCTCGCCGTATTCCACTGTGCCGCCGGCAAGGACGGTGCCGTTGGCCATGATGGTGTATTGCAGGGTACCTTCGCCGTCGCTGCCGTCGATATTCGATTCGGGAGCGCGGAAAGTGACGGTGCCCGAGAGCGATGCGCCGTCGAAAGCCGCCGACACATCGCCGGGAGCCGCCGGTGTGCCGCCGTCGGCCGGGGGAGCGGGAACATAGTTGCCTATCATGCAGGCGTTGTAGGGCATCTGATACACGAGGGTAGCCTCGGCGGTTGCCGGGTCTACGCGGTACATCCACGATTTATCGTCGTCGGTAAAGGGCGAGTAATAGATATAACCCGTGGCGGAGTCTACGGCAATGTCGCTGAGCTGTGCCGACGCTATGCCGGTGTCGCCGATGCGGTTGAAGGCGCCGGTGCTCTTGTCGATAGTGCCGAGCGTGCCCTGGGCGGTTATGGCGTAAAGCACGCCGTTGTCGTCGAAGTCAAGGCCCATGATGTCCTCAGACGGGTCGTCGCGCAGCGTCGACACGCGTGTAAACGTCGTGGGATCCAATGTGCCTATCTGGAAATGGCCGCCCTCGTCGTTGAGAAACACGCCGTAGATAAGCGAGGTGGTGGGGTCGTAGTCGGCGCAGAAAGCCACCTGGTTGTAGTTGTCGGCGTCGGTCATGCTCGAATAGATGTATTCCACATCCGAGCCGGGAGTAAGGTCCACGCCTTTGAGGTCGTAGGTGAGCCAGTAATAATACATCATGGAGCCATACTGCATGCAGTCGAACACATAGTAGGCGTCGCGGCCCATCGTGGCGGCGCCGGCGTCGCTTATATCGTTGAAGATAGCCAGAGGCACGAGCACCGACGGCTGAGATTCGAGGTCGAAAGAATAAATGCCATAGGAGGGCAGGCCTTCCGCCCAATATACCAGGCCGTTGACCATCGACGCCGGCGTGGCTGCGCGTGAAGCCTTGGCGGCTGCGGCCTTCGCGGCAAGCGACGGCATCGGCATCGAGCCCTTGATACGCAATGGCTGCTGACGCGCTATCGACTTGGTGCCGCGGCTCATCTTCGGCAGCATTTCCTTTTTCATAAACTCGGTTGGCTGCAAGGCCTTGCGCGTGGCACGCGATTCCGGACGCGAATCAAGCGACGGCGCTTTTTCCGCGGGCGCGGCAGCCGAAGCAGAGATACCGACGGCAGCCACACACATTGCGGCGCCGGCGAATTTCAGCAGTTTTTTCATCCTGGTAATGTTAGTTGATGACAAATTTTACTCTTTTTTGATTTTTAGGTCTATTTTGTCGCAAATATAATCCATATCCATCTATTCTGCAACAATAATCCGCTTTTTTGCAAACAAATGCACGCTATGAAAAAATAATTCATCCGGCCCTAAAAAATTAAGGCCCGTTCCTTATTGTATTTTTGAAATTATTCGTACCTTTGCCCCCGCAATTTTTACAGTCCCATGAAAATCTCAGGATATTCATGGGCTTTTTTTTATTCATAACCATTATAAAATGATTCTGCAATTCGGCATTTTATTCGCTTTCGTGGCCTTGGGCGAACTCATCGTGCGGCTCACGGGCTGGCCAATACCATCGAGCATCATCGGCATGCTCATGCTCACCCTCTCGCTCAAATTAAATATTATCAAACTGCGACAGGTCGACCGCCTGTCGAATTTCCTGGTGCACAACCTCGGCTTTTTCTTTGTCCCGGCCGGCGTGGGGCTTATGAATTGCCTGGGCATCATCTCCGAGCAATGGCTGCCTGTCGTAGGGGCATCGGTAATAAGCACCGTAGTGATTATGGCCGTGACAGGACGCACACACCGGTGGGTGCGAAAGAGCCTGTCGCACAAAATTCAACAGGTTGCACGATTAAACAAAATTTGACGCCATGGATTTCCTCACAAACAAGATTTTCCTCATTGCCGTGACGTTCGTATCGTTTATCGGCGCCCAATACCTGCAACGCCGCACCGGCATCAAGCTCCTCAACCCCATACTCGTGTCAATCATCGTGCTCATCATATTTTTAAAGAGCATCGGCATCGACTACGACACATACAAAGCCGGCGGCGAATACATAGAGCTGTGGCTCAAACCGGCCGTGGTGGCATTAGGCGTGCCGCTCTACCGCCAGCTGTCGTCGATACGCAAGCAACTTCTGCCCCTGCTCATCTCGGAAGTGGCGGGGTGCATCGCCGGCATCGTGTCGGTAGTAGTGGTTGCCAAAGCTCTCGGAGGCTCCCACGAGATTATCATGTCGCTTGCCCCCAAGGCGGTGACCACGCCCATAGCCATGGAAATATCCGGAGCCGTGGGAGGCATACCCGCCCTTACAGCCGCCGTGGTGGTGTGCACCGGCATATTCGGAGGGATGGCCGGATTCAAGATTATTAAACTAACCCACGTCACCAGCCCGATAGCGCAAGGCTTGTCGATGGGCACCGCCGCCCACGCCGTAGGCACCTCAGCCGCAATGGAGCGCGGCGAACGCTACGGAGCCTTCTCCTCGCTCGGCCTCACCATCAACGGCCTGCTCACCGCACTGCTCACCCCCTTCATCCTCCAAATCCTCAACATATAAGTTTGTTTTATATTTAAATATTGTCGCAGAGCCACAGCCGGATGTGCATATTTGGCATCGGCGACATTATAGTTAGTATATTTTTTGACAGGGGTGTGTATGATTTTTTGACATATAGGGATTATACCTATTTCTTATATAGTTGAATATCAGCAAATTGATAGTTTGGCACGCTGTTGGCATGTTATTTGGGCATGAAACAGCTTTTTTTATATATCTCCCTGTTGCCGGCTGTCGCCGCGGCCCAAGGCCAATGGTCCATGGATGAGTGCATGGACTATGCCGCAAGCCATGGCGCGGCCGTGGAACAGGCACGTTGGGACCTTGCCGCCGCAAACGCCGACCTCACCGAGGCCATCGGCGACTTCTTCCCTTCGGTGCAGGCGCAGGTAGGGGCGCAATTCAACTGGGGCCGCAATATCGACCCGGAAACAAACACCTACAATAATGTAACAACGTTCAACAACGGCTACGGCATCTACGCCTCGATGATGCTCTTCGACGGCGGACAGACTTTCAACCGCTACCGCCGGGCTCGCGTCGACCGCCAACGCAGCCGCAACGCAGTCGACCTCAAACGCGACGACCTGGCCATCTCCGCCATGATGGCCTATGTCGACGCCGTGTACTATCTGAACTCGATGAAGATCGCCGACGACCGCCTCGCCGCAAGCCGCGACATGCTCCTGCTCACCGAGCGTCAGGAGGAACTGGGCATGAAAGGACGCCCCGACGTGGCACAGGCCCGCGCCACCGTGGCCGACGACGAGTACAACCGCGTGCGTCAGGAAAATCTCTACACCCAGGCCATGCTCACTCTGCGCACGAGCATGAACCTGCCGGCCGACATGCCCCTGGAAGTAGACTCCGTGGCGCCGTCGGTGACTCCCGAACCCGTCATGGACGACGCCGAGGCCGTTTACTCGCTCGCCGCGGCTACAAACCCGCGCGCCCTCGACGCCGACATGGCCGTGCGCTCGAGCCGCTACGCCCTGCGCACGGCCAAGGGCCTATACTCCCCCACCATAAGCCTCAGCGCCGGCATATCCACCTCTTATTTCAAGACCATTACCGACGGATACACCGCGCCGTCGTTCGGCGACCAGTTCCGCAACAACCGCGGCGAATATGTCTCGGCCACCATCACAATTCCCTTGTTCTCGGGCATGAGCCGCGTGGCATCGGTGCGCCGCGCCTCGGCATCGCTCCACAAGGCTGAAAGCGCGCGCGACGAGCAACTCCGCCGCCTCCACGACGACATTGCCTCGGCTGTGGCCGACCGACAAGGCTACGCCATGGAGATTCTCGCCCTCGAAGCCAAGACCGACGCCGACCTCGAAGCCTACACCCTCAACCGGCGCAAGTTTGAAGAAGGCCTTCTGTCGATGATTGATTTGCAGATTTCGGCCAACACCTACTATGCCTCGCGCGTGTCGCTGCTGCAAAAGCAAATGCTCTATATCCTGAAAACCAAATTAGTAGATTATTATAAAGGAGAACCGTTATGGATGTCAAGATAGAAAAGAAAAAAGGAATACGCGGCATCAAGCCCCGCCAGTGGGCTTATATCGCCGCCGGCGCGTGCGCAGTGGCCCTGGTGACATGGCTGGCCACATCCGACATGGCCTCGACATATAAGGTCGACCGAGCCGGACTCAACATTGCCGAAGCCACCGACGGGCAATTCGACGATTTTGTGCGCGTCGACGGCTGCGTGCTTCCCATCAGCACAGTGCAGGTAAGCCCCGAGGAGGGCGGCATAGTGCGCGAGAAGGTGGTGGAAGAAGGCGCGAAAGTGCGCAAGGGCGACGTGATTATCCGCCTGAGCAACAGCAACCTCGACCTGCAAATCCTCAACGCCGAGGCCGAACTCGCCGAAAAGCAGAACATCCTGCGCAACACTCAGATTTCGATGGAGCAGGACCGCCTCAACAACCGCACCGAGCAGGCCCAGCTCGCCCTCGAAGTTACGCGCAAGCATCGCGCCTATCAGCAGCAGAAACGCCTCTTCGACGAAAAACTCATAGCCAAGGAAGAATACCTCCAGGCCAAGGAAGACTACGAGCTGGCCCTGCGCCGGCAGAAGCTCATCGAGCAACGCCTCGACAAGGACAGCATCTTCCGCCTCTCGCAAGTCGACCAGATGGAAGACAACCTCGCCAACATGCAGCGCAACGTCACCCTGATCCGCGAGCGCAAGGACCATCTCAACATCGTAAGCCCCATCGACGGCGAGCTCGGACTGCTCGACGTGGAACTCGGCCAGAACATCTCGGCCGGCCAGAAAATCGGCCAGATCAACGACCTTAGCGACTACAAGGTCGAGGCCCAGATCGACGAGCACTACATCGACCGCGTGCGCGCCGGCCTCGACGCCACCTTCGAGCGCGGCGGCCAAAACTACAACATGCGCGTGCGCAAGGTCTTCCCCGAAGTGCGCGAGGGCAAGCTCCGCGTCGAGTTCGTGTTCACCGACACCCATCCCGACAACATCCGCGCCGGACAGACTTATTACCTTAACCTGCAACTGGGACAATCGACCGAAGCCGTGCTTGTTCCACGTGGAACATTCTATTCCTCGACCGGCGGAAAATGGATATTTGTCCTCGACCCCGACGGCAAGAAAGCCTACCGCCGCTCAATACGCCTCGGCCGCCAGAATCCGCGCCACTACGAGGTGCTCGAAGGCCTCGAACCCGGCGAGCGCGTCATAATCAACGGCTACGAATCCTACGGCGATGCAAAAATATTGACAATCAATTAAAACCCCTCGACTTAAATCGATATAAATCGACTTAAATCGATATAAATCGAAGCAAATCGGAAAAATCCAACTCCAATGAAATCTTATTTTAAATTCCTGTCACGCAACAAGGCCTACACTGCCATCGATGTGCTTGGCCTGGCTCTGAGCATGATGTTTATCATGATCATCGGCGCCTACTCATGGCACGAGACCCACATCGACTCGCAGCAAACAAAAGCCGACCGAATGTATCTGCTTGGCCTTAACACCATGGACAGCGGCATGACCGGCAGCCACTGGCGCATGATCCAACGCCTCAAAGACCAGTTCCCAGAAATCGAGTCAGGAACGGCCCTGGTGACAAACCGCCGCTACCTCGTTACCACCGAGGGCGAGAACGTGGCCACCACCGTGCTCTACGCCGACTCAACCTTCTACGACATCTTCGACTTCGACCTCATCCGGGGCGACCGCAAAAAAGTACTCGCGCAGCCCAACTCTATCGTCGTGACCGAGGACTATGCCCAGCGCATATGGGGCACCACCGACGCAATGGGCAAGACCATTATCTTCAACACCAACGAAAAGCCCTTTGTGGTCACCGGCATTATGGCGCCGATGGAAAACACAGCCATCTATTGCCCCGACGGTTCAGGTATCGACGCACTCATCCCCTTCGAGATGATTAAATATTACAATCCCAGCCTCTATTCCGAGCAAATGAACAACGCCTGCGGAGCCGAGGTGGTGCTTCTCGGCCGCGAGGGCGTCGACCTTGCCGCCAACGAAAAGAAATACAACGATTTCGCCAAGGACTTTTTCTGGATTCTAAATATGCCCGGCTCCAACGAGACGCTGAAAGTGCTTCCTTTCAAGGAACATTATTTCTCGGGATGCAACGGCATCGGCGTTCTCGCCCGCGGCAACGGCAAGATGGTGAAAGTGCTCTTCTCCGTCGGCATCGTAATCTTGCTCTTCGCCCTGATGAACTACATCAACCTCACCGTGGCCCTGTCGGGCTACCGCGCCAAGGAGATGGCCACACGCCGCCTGCTCGGGGCATCGCGCGGAGCCATAATCCGCAAGCTCATAGCCGAGAGCACGCTGCTGTGCGTGGCTTCGGCGGCCATCGGCGTGCTTCTTGCATGGCTTGCCTGGCCCTATGCCGAGCGGCTGCTCGACGCCTCGCTCCCTGTCAAGACTTGCGTCACGCCGGCAACGGTGTCGATTTTCGTCGCCATCGTGCTCGTAATGGGCGTGCTCGCCGGCATTATCCCGGCAATGCTCATTTCGTCGGCCAAGCCCATCGACATTGTGCGCGGCTCGTTCCGCCGCCACACCAAAATGGTGTTCTCGAAAGTATTCATCGTGGTGCAGAACGTGGTGACAATAGCCATGATAGCATCGGCCATAACAATGTACTTGCAGATTTCACACATCGTGAACGCTCCCCTGGGATATAACACCGAAAACATCCTTGAAATCAACAACGGCGGCTACGATGAGAAACCGGCCGAATTTGTGCGCCGCGTCGAGCAGCTTCCCGGCGTGGAGATGATAAGCGCAACCGCCGGCACTCCCCTCTCGGGCGGCAACAACAACACCATGTCGTACAACGACCGCACCATCTCGTTCCAGACCATAATCGGCGACAAGAATTTCCTCGACTTGTACGGCCTCAAAATCGAGCGCGACAACCACGTAACCAACTACGTGCAAACCTACCTCAACCGCCAGGCCCTGACCGAACTCGGCCTCGACGAGGACGCCGAAAGCTACCCTTATTACAAGGAGTCGGAACCCATCGCCGGCATCATCGCCGACTTCCACATCCGCACCATCCTCGACGACCAGCACCCCCTGCGCGTGCAAATCACCGACGCCGCCAACTTCACACCATGGGGATTCTCGATAAAAATCAAAGGCGACCGCGCCGAGACCTACGCGCAAATCATGGATATATACAAGGATGTGTTCGAATTCGAATATGAAAGCGCGTTCCCGTCCTTTATCCACGACCAGATAGAATATCGCTTCAAGGCCGAGCGCAACCTCGTGAAAATCGTGGCCCTGTTTGCCGCCATCGCCATCATAATCTCGCTGCTGGGCCTTGTGGCTATGAGCACCTACTTTGTGGAGCAACGCCGCCGCGAGATAGCCGTAAAGAAAGTGTTCGGATGCGAAAGCGGCGAGATGCTGCGCCGCCTGGTGTTCTCGTTCATGGCATATGTGGCCGTGGCCTTCGTAATAGCCGTGCCGCTTATCTACTGGCTGATGAACACATGGCTGTCGGATTTCTCCTACCGCATCGAGCTATACTGGTGGATCTACCTCGTGGCCGGAGCCGTATGCCTGGTGATAAGCGTGGTGTCGGTATTCATCCAAAGCTACCGCGCCGCCAACGCTAACCCAATCAAAGCCCTTTACCAAAACTAATTTAAAGACCTTTTAAAGACCTTAAAGTCCTTAATGACCTTAATAAAAATAAAAAAATTACAATCATGATTAAAATCGAAAACCTCACCAAAATTTTCCGTACCGAAGAAGTGGAAACCCTCGCCCTGCGCGGCGTATCGTTGAACGTTGACAAAGGCGAATTTGTAGCCGTGATGGGACCCTCGGGCTGCGGCAAGTCGACCCTGCTCAACATCGTGGGACTTCTCGACAATCCCACCGAAGGCTCCTATGTGCTCGACGGCACCGACGTGTCGGCCCTCAAAGAGAAAAACCGCACGGCCCTGCGCAAAGGCAAAATCGGTTTCGTGTTCCAGAACTTCAACCTAATCGACGAGCTCAATATCGAGGAAAATGTCGAACTGCCCCTGCGCTATCTCAACATATCGGCGTCGGACCGTAAAAAACGCGTGGCCGAAGTACTCGAACGCATGGGCATAGCCCACCGCGCCAAGCATTTCCCGCAGCAGCTCTCGGGCGGACAGCAGCAACGCGCCGCCATAGCCCGCGCCGTGGTGGGCCGTCCGTCGCTCATCCTCGCCGACGAACCCACCGGTAACCTCGACTCCAAGAACGGCCGCGAGGTGATGGACCTCCTCACCGAACTCAACCGCGAGGGCACAACCATCGTGATGGTGACACACTCGCAACGCGACGCCGCATACACCCACCGCGTTATCAACCTCTTCGACGGCAAGGTCGTGGAAAAAGCCCAGCTCTAAACATGGCTAACACACTTAAAAATCTATTCCGGCACGGCAACGTGCTAAAAATCCTGTGTCTGGCGTTCGGCATCACCGCCGGCCTGCTGCTTGTGGCCAAGGTGCATTTCGAAAAGTCGTTCGACACGTTCTTCCCCAGCAACGAGCATGTATATGTGATACGCTCGCTTTTCGAGCGCGAAAACGAATCGATGAGCTACGACCAGACCTCCGGCGCCATAGCCCCCTACATGGCCGCGGAAATTCCCGACATAGTCTGCGGCACGCGCATGACCTATCTTTGGGACAGCAACACCAAATATGCCGTGGACGAGGAAAACATGATTTCGATGAATTTCATGCTTGCCGACTCGATGTGGTTCGAGGTGTTTGCCTCGGAAGTGCTTGCCGGCAATCCGCGCGAGGTGCTCGCCAAGCCGTTCGGCACGATGGTGTCGCGCTCGGTGGCCGAAAAATTCGGCGGCGTCGACCAAGCCGTAGGCAAGACATTCCATCCCGACATGTATCCCGACCTGAAATTTGAGATCGGCGGCGTGTTCGAGGACTATCCCGAAAACAGCACTCTCAATTTCACCGCCATATCGTCGCTCGCGGCCTACAACCAGCAGTCGACCGAAAACTGGGTTGGCAACGACCGCTACCGCTCATACGCCAAATTGCGGCCTGGAGCCGACATAGAGGCCGTGACCGCCGCCATGCGCCGCGTTCAGGAAAGTCACGTCAATATAAATGAAATAGAGGAGGCCGGCATCGACCTGCGCTACGGCCTTGGCCACATTTCCGAGCTGCACCGCGAGAATCCCAAGGTGCGCAACCTCAACAACATGATGCTGCTCATCGCCGCCATCCTCATCGTCATTGCCGTGCTCAACTATATCCTTATCGTGCTTTCCACGCTCATGGAGCGCGCCAAGGAGATAGGCGTGCGCAAATGCTATGGCTCGTCGTCGGCCGACCTCCTGCGCCTCGTGGCCGCGGAATCGCTCGTCAACCTGCTTGCCGCCCTGGCCGTGGGAGCCGCCCTGGCCGCGGCCCTGCGAGGCATCATCGAGAAAATGCTCGGTGTGTCGTATGCCGCGCTGTTCACCCCGGCCACCATCGCCGTGCTCGCGGCCATAGTGGCGGCGGTGCTGGCCGTGACGGTTGCCGCCACCTGGTGGTTCTTCGCCCGCGTGCCGGTGGCTGCCGCTTTCCGAGGACTGTCGTCGTCGCGCCGTTGGTGGAAAAAATGCCTGCTTTTCGTAGAGTTTGCCGGAAGCGCGTATGTGGCTGTGATGCTCATCAACATCTCGCGACAATATACCTACATGACGGCCCACGACACCGGCTACGACATCGAGAACCTGCTTGTGTGCGACGGCGGGAAAATCGAATCGGAACGCCTCAACACCCTTGTTGCGTCGCTCAAAGGCCTCACAGCCGTGGAAAATGCCGCCTTGGGCTGCTCGCTGCCCATCGACAACCAGTCGGGCAACAATGTGCAGGTGCCCGGCGACCCCCGCGAACTGTTCAATGTCTGCGACCTCTACTATGTATCCGACGGCTACTTCCCCACCCTGGGCATCACCCTGGCCGAAGGCAAAGTCTTCGACCCCGCCGAGTCAAACGAAAACAAAATAATGGTGAGCCGCCGTTTTGCCGAGAAAATGCACGACATGCTCGGCTGGGACTCCGCGATAGGCCGGTCGGTGCGCATCACCGAGCACAGCCGGTCGGAATCCGACCTCTTCACCATCTCCGGCGTGTTCAGCGACATCGAAGTAGGCTCCGTGGCCTCGGCCGACACGCGCCCGCAGGTGATTTTCTACAACCACCCCAACAACAACCTCTACCGTCCCACAGCCCTGTTTATCCGCCTGCGTGAGATGACGCCGGAAAATATCGCCGAAGTGAACAAAACCATCGCCGCAGTGGCTCCCGGCTCCGACTTGATGGCCGAATCCTATCGCCTGCTCGTAAACCAATATTACGAAAGCGAGCGCAACCTGCGCAACTCCGTCACCGCCTGCTGCATCATAGCCTTGGCAATCTCGCTAATCGGCCTCATCGGCTATGTGGGCGACGAGGTGAACCGCCGCCGCAAGGAGATAGCCGTGCGCAAGGTCAACGGCGCCACCGTGGCCGACATCCTGCGGCTGCTCTCGTCGGGCATAACGCGCATAGCCGTGCCCGCCCTGCTTGCCGGAGGCGCCGCGGCGCTATGGACCACCCTGCGCTGGTTCGACAATTACAGCACCCATGCCCCGCTCAGCATCCCGGCCGCCCTGGCCGGCGTGGCCGCCGTCTACATCGTGGTGCTTCTCTGCGCCGGCATCCGCTCCTACCGCGCCGCCACCGCCAACCCCGTGGCCTCCCTCTGCCGCAACGAATAAAAATAATGTCATTAAGGCCCTTGACGACTTTAAGGCCCTTAATGGCATTATTTTTTGTATCTTTGCAAAAAACATTTTATATGGCTACTCTGCTCGTAATTGATGACAATAAGGATATTTTGTCGGCGGTGAGGCTGCTGATGAAGGGACGCGTCGACGAGGTGGTGACTTCGCCCACTCCCGACGCTATCCCCGAGCTGCTGCGGCGACACCGCCCGCAGGTGGTGCTCCTCGACATGAATTTCCGCGCCACGGTAAACACCGGCAACGAGGGCCTTTACTGGCTCCGCGAGATTCGCCGCCTGAGCCCGCAGACGGCCGTGGTGCTGTTCACGGCCTATGCAGACGTGGCCCTTGCCGTGGAGGGCATGAAACTCGGCGCCGTCGACTTTGTGACCAAGCCTTTCGACAACGACGCGCTCGTGGCCTCGCTCAAAGCCGCGTTCGGCGACAAGGGCAAGCCCAAAGCAGCTCCCGCATCGCAGATGCTATGGGGCGACTCGCCGGCCATGACGGCCCTGCGGCGCATCGCCGAGCGCGTGGCTGCCACAAACGCCAACATACTCATCACCGGCGAGAACGGCACTGGCAAGGACTTGCTCGCCCGCGAGATACACCGCATGTCGGCCCGCTCGGCCGGCCCGATGGAGGCCGTAGACATGGGCGCCGTGACCGAGACACTTTTCGAAAGCGAGCTCTACGGCCACGTGCGCGGAGCGTTTACCGACGCGAAGGCCGACCGGCCCGGAAAGTTCGAGACCGCACATGGAGGCACCCTCTTCCTCGACGAAATAGGCAACCTGCCCTACCGCCTGCAAGCCAAACTGCTCACCGCCCTGCAACAGCGGCAGATTGTTCGCGTGGGCAGCAACACGCCGCGCCCCGTCGACATACGTCTGATATGCGCCACCAACCTCGACTTGCCGCGCATGGTGGCCTCGGGCGAGTTCCGTCAGGACCTTTTCTACCGCATCAACACCGTGGTGCTCGAATTGCCGCCGCTGCGCGACCGCCGCGACGACATACCGGCGTTCGTAAACCTGTTTCTGCAAAAATACGCCCGCATCTACGGCAAGGACACCCCCACGGTGGCCGACGATGCCATGCGCCGCCTCCAAGCGCAGCAATGGCCGGGCAACATACGCCAATTAGAGCATGTGGTGGAAAAGGCTCTGATAATGAGCGACGGCGACGTGCTGCGCGCCGAAGCCTTCGACCTGTTTGACACTGCCGACACCCCGGCCTCAACCGACGCCGGCACCCTCGAAGACATGGAACGCACGGCCATCGCCTCGGCCATACGCCGCAACGGCGGCAACCTCGCCGAAGTGGCCCGCCAGCTCGGCATCACGCGCCAGACCCTCTACAACAAGATACGCAAATATGGCCTTTAAACGAGATATCCTTGCCGGGCCGGCCTTCTGGCTCGGCGCCGTGATGGTGCTCACCATGGCGTCGTGTTTCCTGTATGCCGACGGCCGCGAATATTGGGGCATAGGCGCGCTGGTGTGCGCCTTGGCCTGCGCCGGAAAGGTGCTCGACAGCGTGAACCGTCTGCGCCGACGCGTGCGCTACCTCATAAGCGCGGCTCTCCACGGCGACTTTTCATATAAATTTCCCACCGTGGGCGTGCCTCAGCACGAACGCGACATCAACCTCACGCTCAACCGCATTGTCGCCCACCTCGAAGTCCTTGCCGAGGACGCCCGCCAGAACGAGGAATTTCTCAACCTCGTAATCGACCTTGTCGACACCGGCATTGTCGTGGCCAACGACCGCGGACATGTGATTCATGCCAACCGCGCCGCCCTGTCGCTGCTCTCGCTGCCCGCCCTCACCGACCTGCGCCAGCTGCCCGCCGACCCGCCCGGCCTTGCCGTAAGCTCCACGCCGGCCACACTCCGCGGCATGTGCCACACCGTTTACACCATCACCGACATACGCCGCCCGGTGCAGACCGCCGAGGTGGAATCGTGGGAAAAACTCACGCGGGTGCTCACACACGAAATCATGAACTCGCTCACCCCCATCAGCTCGATAGCCGAGACACTGTCGCGCGACTTGGCCGACGACGACCTACGCGGCCGGCTCGAAGTGGTGTCGTCGAGCAGCCGCGCCCTGATGGATTTCGTGCGCAATTTCCGCCGCTTTACCGTGATACCGGCTCCGCAGCCCAAAGTGTTCTACATCAAGCCCTTTGTCGAACGTGTTACGGCGTTGATAGCCTCCGCCGAAAATGCCTCTTCAGTCGATTTCCGCGTATCGGTGTTTCCGCCCGACGCCATGCTCTACACCGACGAGTCGATGCTCAACCAGGTGCTTGTCAATATTGTGAAAAACGCCGTGGAGGCCGGTCCGTCGAAAGTGGAAGTAAACGCGCGCGTGCGCGACGACGAAAGCGTCGAAATCTCCGTGGCCAACGACGGCGAGCCCATTCCCGACACCCTCGCCGCCCAAATCTTCACCCCCTTTTTCACCACCAAGCCCACGGGCAGCGGCATCGGCCTGAGCCTCTGCCGCCGCATCGTCACCACCCTCGGCGGCACCCTCACCCTCTCCCCCGCCCCCCCCCCCACCATACCCATACCGCAGTAACGCCATGGCGACGCCAATAGCCGCATAGGAAAAATACGTAAAAATCTAAAAGACGGTGG
>VSPD01000046.1 GCA_009775125.1 Muribaculaceae bacterium
GGAGTTTGGAAGTTGGGGAGTCGGGGAGTTGGGGAGAGGGGGCGTTTTCCATCAGGTCGTTGACGACGAGGCGGATTTCGTCGACGTTCTCGCCGACATTTTCGCCCGAACGTTCGAGCCGGTCGATTCGCGCGGCCTGCACGGTGAGCGAGTTGCATATTTTTTCGACCATAGCGTCGGTGTCGGCCGATTTGTGCATCAGCGACGAGTCGGCGGCGTCCATCTCGGCGAGCCGAGCCTCGGCGCGGGCGAGGCGCGAGACGAGTTGGGCTGTGTGCAGTTCGGCTTTGCGCAGCGCGGCGATGAGCGCGATGGATACGATGATTCCTGTGGCTGCTATGGCGATAAGAGCCCAGAGAAGGCCTTCGGCAAAGGTTGTTATCATGATTCGGGATGATTAAGGCGGAGTTGGGAAGTGTAAGAGGCGATGTCGGCGAGGCGAGCCGGGATGTCGATGCCCTGGGGGCAGTGCGACAGGCATCGTCCGCATGCTATGCAGTGCTCGGCCTGGCGAAGGCGGGGCACAGAGCGGTCGTAGCCGATGAGGAATGCGCGTCGGGCGGCGGCGTAGTTGGGGTCGGAGCCGGAGCGGGGCACACGGTCGGCGTTGATACATTTATTATAATGTGCGAAGGTGCCGGGGATGTCGACGCCATAGGGACATGGCATGCAGTATTTGCAGTCGGTGCAGGGCACGACGTCGTTGGCGAGAATTTCGAGGGCGGTGCGCTGGAGGAATTGCTGCTCGTCGTCGGAGAGAGGTTCGAGCGGGGAGTAGGTGCGCACGTTGTCGACAAGGTGCTCCATGTAAGTCATGCCGGAGAGCACGGTGAGGACGCCGTCGGGCGTGCCGGCGAATCGGAAAGCCCAGGAGGCCACGCTGTCGTCGGGGCGGCGTTGTTTCATCTTTGTGACTATCGGGTCGGACACCTTTGCGAGGCGTCCGCCAAGGAGCGGCTCCATGATTACGACGGGGATGTCGCGCTTGCGGAGTTCGCCGTAGAGATAGTCGGCGTTTATGGCGCCCGATTTCTCGGCGTTGAGCCAGTCGATATAGTTCATCTGAATCTGAACGAAGTCCCAGTGTACCTCGCCGCGGTCGTGTCGGGCGAGCATTTGGTCGAACACCTCCACGTCGCCGTGATATGAAAAGCCGAGGTTGCGGATGCGTCCGGCCTCTTTTTGCTCGATGAGCCATTGGAGGATGCCGTTTTTCTCGTATCTGTCGGCAAAAGTGGCCATGCCGCCGCCACCGATGGCGTGGAGCAGGAGATAGTCGACATAGTCGGTGCGCAGATATTTCAGAGAGTTCTCAAACATCTCGATGGAGCGTTCGCGCGGCCAAGTCTCGGGCGAGAAGTTGGAGAGTTTGGTGGCGATAAGGTAAGACTCGCGCGGATGCCGGCTCAGGGCAATGCCCATGGCTTCTTCCGACTTGCCTCGGCAGTAGGCCGGGGATGTGTCGTAATAGTTCACGCCGTGTTCCATGGCGTAGTCGACCGAACGGTTTATGGCCTCCTGGTCGAGCACGTCGGTCTGCTCACCGTCGACCATCTCTTTTTTTGTCGGCAGGCGCATGCAGCCGTATCCGAGTATGGATACGCGGTCGGATGTGTTGGGATTGGTGCGGTAGGTCATCTCGCCGGTTCCGGCCGCGGAGGCTGCGCTGTCGTCTTTCGTCGATACGCCGCAAGCCGTGGCCGCTCCGGCCACAGCTCCCAGGCCCATATATTTTAGGAAATCTCGTCGATCCATTTTAGTCAGGTATAAGGTATGAGTGAGAAGGTAAGCCTATATTAGCCGATGTGTTTCGAGGCCTTCGATGTGGATGGCGGCCGTTGAGGAGCGCATTGAGGCGACAGTGCCGACGGGGCAGTGATTCTCGCAGGCTCCGCAGCCTATGCACACGTCTTCGAGCACTATCGGCATAAGGTGGTCGGAGCCTTCGGCCACGGGTTCCATCTTTATGGCTGAGGCGGGGCACACGGTGGCGCATTTGCCGCATTTCTCGCCTTCGGAGGCCGAGAGGCATGTTTTGAGGTCGACCACGGCCTGCCCTATCTTTATGGATGATTTTTCATCGACGGCGACGGGGTGGAAGGCTCCTACGGGGCAAAGGTCGGAGCAGGTGGTGCACAGCGGGTCGCAGTAGCCGAGGGTGAAGTCGAGCTCGGGCTGCATCAGCCGGTCGAGGCGCGTGGAAGGGCGTATTATGCCCGAGGGGCAGTTCTGGATGCAGAGCTGACATGCCGTGCAGTGGGCGCCGAGGTGGGCGAGGCTCTCGGCTCCGGCGGGGACAACGGGGGTGTCGCGGCGTGGCGTCTGTTTTTGTTTGAGAGGGGTGAATCCGCCGTCGGTGGTCTTAGCCACGGCGTCGATGGCGAGTGCTCCAAGCACGAATCCCGTGCCGGCCACGAATCCGCGGCGTCCGCGGTCGGGGGCGGAGGTGGGGAGAGTATGCTTTTGCGCGGGTCGGCGCCGGGTGTAGGAAATGGCGCCTTCGGCACATTCGTTGATGCAGTCGAAGCACACTACGCAGCGCGAGTAGTCGATTTGGTGGGCACGGGCGTCGATGCACTTGGCCTTGCAGCGGCGCGCGCACTTGGTGCAGTTGACGCATTTGCTTGTGTCTATTACGGGGCGGAGCACCGAAAAGCGCGAGAGGTAGCCGAGGATTGTGCCCACGGGGCATATCGTGTTGCAGTAGTCGCGTCCTCCGCGCCAGGCCATTACGGTGACGAGCGTCAACGTGGCAATGGCAACAATGAGCACGGGCACCGATACGGCGACGGTGACACGGTAGAACCAGTAGTTGTCGTCCATAGATTCCGACCAGGCGGCCAGGGCATTGTTCACGCCGTCGACGCCGGGGGCGAAAATTTGCGATGCGATGCGGCCATACGCGCTGTACGGTTCGATAAGGCCGGCTATGGCGGCAAAGAGCAGATGCGTGAATCCCAGCACAAGCAGCACGACAAACACAAGCAGGATGATATGGCGGCACGTATGGGCAGGGACATATTTAAAGCGGAATCGTCGCGTCTTTTTCGGCCCGAACTTGTCGCGCAGCCACTTTATGGCGTCCTGGTAGATGCCGAGCGGGCATATCACAGAGCAATAAAGCCGGCCGAAAATCAGGGTCGCCGCGATAAGGGCAACAATCACCGCCGCATTTGCTGCAAGCAGAGCGGGCATGAACTGAATCTTAGCCATCCACCCCCAGAGGCTTGCCGCAGTACCGGTGAAGTCGACGAAAAGCAAGGTAACGGCTATTATTGACAAAATAGCTAGAAATCTACGAAAGTGTTTAAGCATAACAGGTCGGATTATGGTGCAAATTTAAATAAATTCGTTGTAAAGAGCAAAAAATCAGCAATCTGTTTTCTTTGCGGGTCGGATTTTTTTCATATATTTGCAAAGTTAACCATAATTTCGTCGAACGATGAAAAAACAAGAAACCGACTCTGCAAAGAAAGCGTCCAAGGCTCCGCGCAAGCCCCGGACGAAAGTATTACCCATAATAAAGAATGACCCTTGGCTCGAACCTTATGCCGAGGCAATCACCGGGCGCCATCAAGACGCCATAGCGAAAGAAGCCGAGCTTACAAGCGCAAGCGGCTCTCTATCTGAATTTGCCAACGCTCACGAATATTTCGGACTGCACCGCCTGCCCACCGGCGGCTGGGTTGTGCGCGAATGGGCGCCGAACGCCACGGCTATAAGCCTCATCGGCGACTTCTCCGGGTGGAAAGAACTGAAAAAATATGCCTTCAAGCGACTCGACGGCGGAGTGTGGGAGCTGAAACTGCGTCCTGCCGACCTTGCTCACGGCCAGCTCTACAAGATGCTCGTGCACTGGCCCGGCGGCGAGGGCGAGCGTATCCCGGCCTATGCCCGGCGTGTGGTGCAGGACGAGAACACTCACATTTTCTCGGCCCAGGTGTGGGCGCCCGAGCAGCCCTACAAATGGCGCCACCGCTCGTTCCGTCCCGACACCAAGCCTTTGCTTATCTACGAATGTCATATCGGCATGGCTCAGGAGCGCGAGGGCGTGGGCACATACGATGAATTCCGCACCAATGTGCTGCCGCGCATCGCGGCCGACGGCTACAATGCCATACAAATCATGGCCATCCAGGAGCACCCCTACTACGGGTCGTTCGGCTACCACGTGTCGTCGTTCTTTGCCGCGTCGAGCCGTTTCGGCACCCCCGACGAGCTTAAAGCCCTCATCGACGAGGCCCACGGCATGGGCATAGCCGTGATAATGGATATAGTGCACTCCCACGCCGTGAAAAACGAGGTGGAAGGCCTCGGCCGCCTCGACGGCTCATACGACCTTTACTTCTATGGCGACGGACGCCGCGAGCACCCGGCATGGGACTCGCTGTGCTTCGACTACGGCAAGAATGAAGTGCTCCACTTCCTGCTGTCAAATTGCAAATACTGGCTCGCGGAATTCCATTTCGACGGTTTCCGCTTCGACGGCGTCACCTCGATGCTCTATTACAACCACGGCCTTGGCCAGGCTTTCGGCGGCTACGGCGACTATTACAACGGAGCGCAGGATACCAACGCCATCACATACCTCACCCTGGCCAACAAGCTCATCCATCAGGTCAACCGTCACGCCATAACCATAGCCGAAGAAATGTCGGGCATGCCCGGACTGGCCCTGCCCGTGGCCGACGGAGGCATAGGCTTCGACTACCGTATGGCTATGGGTATTCCCGACTACTGGATCAAGACTCTTAAAGAAAAAAAAGACGAAGACTGGCATCCCACCTCGATATTCTGGGAGCTCACCAACCGCCGCGCCGACGAGAAAACAATTTCTTACGTCGAATCGCACGACCAGGCTCTTGTAGGCGACAAGACGGTGATATTCCGCCTTATCGACGAGAAAATGTACTGGCACATGATGAAGGACGACAACGACATGACCGTGGCCCGCGGCATCGCCCTTCACAAGCTGATACGCCTTGTCACGCTCGCCACCATCAACGGCGGCTACCTCAACTTCATGGGCAACGAGTTCGGCCACCCCGAGTGGATCGACTTCCCCCGCGAAGGCAACGGCTGGGGTTACAAATATGCCCGCCGCCAATGGAGCCTCGTCGACAGCGAGGAACTTAAATATAAATTCCTGCAAGCGTGGGACAACGCCATGATCGAGCTCGTTTCCGACATCTACAACTTCCAGGCTCTGCCCGTGCGCGACCTTTGGAAGAAAGACGACGACCAGGTGCTCGCGTTCATGCGCGGCGACTACGTGTTTGTGTTCAACTTCAACCCGGCCAAATCGTTCGACGGCTACGGCATCCTTGCCCCAGGCGGCTCATACGAGACAGTGCTGTCGTCGGATAATCCCGACTTCGGCGGCTACGACAATATCGACGTGACCACCGAGCACCTCACCATCCACGACCCTCTCTACGCACCCGCCGGCGTCGAGTGGCTCAAACTCTACCTCCCCTCCCGCACCGCCATCGTCCTCCGCAAGAAATAGACGGCATGTCACCACACAAAAAAACGCGAGATTTTGTCTCGCGTTTTTTTGTGTATACTTCTGCAAAAGAAAGAGTTTAAAATGTTAAAAAAGTCAAATTAGAGAAGAATATTGTTGCTATTTAAAAAAACAGTCGTATTTTTGCGTAAAAATTTAGTAATAACTAAACTTTCTCTCTTCTAAAATGGTTGTAACGCAAGAAGAATGTAGTATCATCGAGTTTGAACCTATAAAAAATAACAATGGCTATATTTTTTATAAGGTTTATATCAATGGCAAATGCCAGTTTGACAAATTTGAAAAAGAGATAGAAAAAGACAAAAATATGAAAGGAGACTTGGCGAGAATTTATACCATAATGACTCTATATCAGGATAATCCGCCATTGCCGCCTAAAATGTTTAGGCACCTCACCTTAGGCAAAGGTCAAAGACCGGATTTATACGAATTTAAATCAAAATACTTGCGGGTATATGTAATAAAGCACGACAAAACATTCTATATTGTAAGGGGAGGCATGAAAAAAGACCAAGATAAAGACTTGAAATATATCAAGGATAATTTATCGAAGATATATCAACAACCATAGAATTAATTTATGGACAGAAATGAATTATTGCAGACTAAGGAATATTGGATTACCTCTCTGCAAATAGCCATCTATAACTGCGCAATGCGGTTTATGGAGGAGCATGAAATGAACAGGACACAGCTGGCGCAATACCTTGGTGTTACCAAGGGCTATGTGTCTCAATTGTTGAACGGTGATTTCGATCACCGAATTTCAAAACTTGTGGAACTTGCTCTTGCGTTTGGCGTTGTTCCTGAATTTAATTTTACTCCAATAAGCGAGTATGTTGCAAGAGATAATTTCAAAATAAAGCGAATGGAGAAGGCAAAGTATTCAAAAAATGTTTTTGCGTTTACTCCTGCGACAACGGTTGTATCGACCAACGATTGGCTCTCAATTAATCCACCACATAATAGAGTAGCGTGATATGGTAAGATTTAATATGGTGAAAATCACCACGAAACAGTTCGCCATAGTTAGCGAACCAAAAGGAGAACAAAGTTCCATCGGTATTGAATGGGGTTTTAATGTCAATTATTCAATGGGGATGCACCGGATTGGCATAACGCCTACTCTTACCCTTTTGGATGAGCAAAATCAAAAACTTCTCATCTTGTCGCTTTTTTGCGAATTTGAGATACATCCCGATGATTGGCAGGCTATGATAACAGGCAAAAAACTGATTGTGCCTAAGAATCTTATCGAGTATTTTATTTCACAAACAGTGGGAACGATGCGAGGAGTATTGTACTGCAAAACTGAGGATACCCCGTATTCGTTCTTTGTCCTCCCGTCGGTAAACGTAGCTGAAATAGTGCAGACAGATGCCGAATTTGTGATTGAAGAATAGGCAGCCCCGCCCCATAAAAAGCAAGGCCACGAAGGAATGACTTCGTGGCCTTGCTTTTTGTGGGGTGCGTTATTGGCGGGTGAGGCGGAGGACGCGGGAGGAGTAGTCGGTGTTTTTGTGATAGTCGACTTTGTGGGTGAGGGGCATGTCGAGGCCGCGGTCCATGAGGAAGCGTCCGGAGAAGGCTTTGCCTTCGAAGGGGAGGGGCTCGTTGTCGATGCGGTTAAGTTCGGTGACGATGTAGGTGGCGTCGGGGTCGAGGCCGGCCATGGGGATGCGGGGCAGCTGCTGGTTCATGAATGTCTCGGTTTTCCACCAGAAGAACACGGCGTCGTCTTTTTCGGGGGTGATGTACATGAGCGAGGCGGCGCCTTTGCCGTCGTAGGGCGAGAGGAGGCGGTAGATGTCGCCGAATTGCACGATGTGGCGCACGTTTTTGTAGTCGGCGATGGCGCGGCGGCAGATGTCGCGTTCCTCTTCGGTCATGTTCTTGGGCTGGAGCTCGAGGCCGAGGCGTCCGCTCATGGCCACGTCGGCGCGGAATTTCACGGGGATGCTGCGGAAGGTCTGGTGGTTGGGCGCCGCGGAGATGTGCGAGGCCATGGCTATGGCGGGGAAGAAGTAGGATGTGCCCCACTGCATGTAGATGCGCTGGAGGGCATCGTTATTGTCGGAAGTCCAGAATTCGTCGAACCAAGGGAGGATGCCCCAGTTGGCGCGTCCGCCGCCGCTGGCGCAGGCCTGGATTGTTACGTCGGGGTGGGCTTCGCGGATGCGCTCGAGGGTCTTGATGAGACCGCGGTGGAAGTCGATGTAGAGGTGGCTTTGGCGGTCGGCTGTGAGGTATTGCGAGCCGTGGTCCATGATCGGGGCGTTGGCGTCCCATTTAATATAGTCGATGCGCGGGTATTTGCGCATGAGGGTGTCGACCACTTCGAATACGAGGTCCTGAACCTTGGGGTTGGCCATGTCGAGGACGAGCTGTGTGCCGCCGCGTCCGGTGGTGGGCTTGCGGTTGGGGGCCTTGATTACGTATTCGGGGTGTTTGTCGTAGAGTTCGCTCACGGTGTTGGTCATTTCCGGCTCGATCCAGATTCCGAATTTCACGCCGTGGCGTTCGGCGGCATCGAGCAGGCTGTTGATTCCGTTGGGCAGTTTGCGTGTGTCTACGGTCCAGTCGCCGAGGGCGGCGTTGTCGGTGGCGCGGGGATATTTCACGCCGAACCATCCGTCGTCCATCACGAACAATTCTCCGCCCATATAGGCGATGTCGGCCATCATGCCGTCCATCGTGGGCTCGTCGATGTCGAAATATACGCCTTCCCAAGAGTTGAGGAGGATTTTGCGCGGGGTGTCGCCTGCGTGGAGGCGGTGTTTGCGTCCCCAGCGGTGGAAATTGCGGCTTGCGCCCGAGAGGCCTTCGTTGGAGTAGGTGAGGGCCAAGGGGGGAGTGGCGAAAGATTCGCCTTTTTTGAGGGTGTATGCCGAGTTTTCCTCGTTGATGCCGGCGAAAAGGCGGTGGTAGTCGGAATCGTCGGTGTCGATCATTATCTTATAGTTGCCGGGGTATTCGAGGGCGGCTCCGATGACGCGGCCTGTGTTCTCGCGCGGCTTTCCGTCGAGCGAGAGCATCACCTCGGCGTGGGCCGTGTGCGAGTTGCGCACGCCGTCCTTGTTCTTTATCATGGTTACGCCGTGGGTCAGCGGACGCTCCTCCACCTTGGCTTCGTTGGCCCAGCTGCCGTAAAGGCTCGACAGCCATACGTCGCCCATGCGCACGGGCAGGGAGGCCGACATGAAGCGGCTTAGAGTGATGGCTCCTTTTTCGTTATTGCGTATTTCCGACCATGTCTCGATGATGTTCTCGCCGGGATATGTGCGGTAGTTTACGTCGACTTCGACGGGATAGAACGTGTCGGCGAGGGTGACAGTGAGAATTTCGGCACCGTCGGCATCGGTGGATTTAGCTGTTGATTTCACCACGAGGTCGGTCGACATGGAGCCGTCGGCGTGTGTTATCGACAGGGCCGCCTCGCGTTCGGGATTTATGCCGTAGGCCGGATATGTGTCGAGTCCGGAGCCGAGTCCGGCGATGTCGGCATCCGAGACCGGGGTGCCGTAGTGGACCAATGACAGTTTTTGGCCGGGAGTGGCATCGAGCACGAGCGACGATGCCGGAGTGGCAACATGGAGCGTTTCGGCGCTGAGAGAGGCCGCGCAAAACATGAATAGCAGGGTTGCAGGATATTTCATGGCAAGGGGTTTGATTGGTTTTGCAAAGGTAGTGATAAATGGTAGTGCTCACTTTGCAAATTTTAGCAAAAACCTCCACTATTTTATCATTTGTGAAAATATTGTAAAACAAAGTTTTGCAGGGAAGAAAAAGGGTTTTATATTTGCGATATAAAAACAACATCCGGCAAACATTGCATTATATTGCCCTTGTCTACCTAAATCTTGCCATGACTAAAATCCTTACTGAAAAAACTCCGCTGTCGGATTGCGACTGCTTTTATCTCATCGACAGGCATAAAGACAAATTTGACTATCCCCTGCACGTCCACGACGACTATGAATTGAATTTTGTCGAGAACTGTGCCGGTGTGAAGCGCATCGTGGGCGACAATATTGAGGTTGTCGACCGTTACGACCTTGTGCTTGTCGGTCCCGGCCTGGCCCATACATGGGAGCAGGGCGAGTGTGAGGGCGGCAATATCCGTGAGGTCACTATCCAGTTTTCGGCCGACCTCTTTTGCAAGTCGATGATGGAGAAAAACCAGATGAAAAGCCTGGCGGTGATGTTTGAGAAGAGTACGCGCGGGCTTCGGTTCGGCATGAAATCCATTCTCAATGTGTATTCCAAGTTGCAGGACCTTCTTGCCACCGAGTCGGGTTTTTACCGGGTGATGCGCCTTTTGGAGATATTTTATGAGCTTTCGGTGTGCGACGATTACTGCCAATTGTCGACCGGTGCGTTTGCCAAGGCCGAGACGGCCGCCGACAGCCGGCGTATCAAAGCCGCCGAGGACTATGTAAACGCCAATTATCAGCGCAACGTCACCCTGCAAGAGCTGGCCGATGTGGTGAAGATGACGCCCACGGCGTTCAGCCGCTTCTTCCATCAGCGCACAGGCCGCACCCTCAGCGACTATATAATAGATGTGCGTCTTGGCAAGGCCGCACGTATGCTTGCCGACACCACCATGACCATTGCCGAGATATGCTACGACTGCGGATTCAACAATATATCCAACTTCAACCGCATATTCAAGAAAAAACGCGGATGCTCGCCGTCGGAATTCCGCTCGAATTATCGGAAGACAAAAATTATAATATAATAAAAATTATAATATAATAATGAGAAAACATTATATAATATTGGCGTGTGCCTTGGGCGTGCTGTCGATGAGCGGACGCAATCTCAACGCAAGTCCTGACGCCGGGCATGGCCTTTGGTGGTCGGCTCCGGAGCAGCCTTCGGTGATGGTGACGGTGGCCGACACCACCGGTGCGGCAAACAATTCGGCCGTGACCTTGCGCGTGGTATCTGACCGCGACCCGGGGATGCTGATTTCAGAGATGACATATAATGTCGCGCTCCTTCCCGGCGAAGAAAAAAGCGTGGAATTCAAATTTGGCCTGCCGGGCCCCGGATTTTATAAATGCACAGTAGCCGACGACGGCAACGTGATAAGCCGGTTCAACATAGGCTATGAGCCGGAACATGTGGTGTCGCTGCCCGACGCCCGGCCCGATTTCGACCGGTTTTGGGAACGCGCCCTTGACGAGCTTGCCGCCGTGCCCGGCAATTATACGATGAAAGAGCTAAAAGACCGCAGCGGAAAGAAGCGCGCCGTCTACGCCGTGACGATGCAGAGCACCGACGGTGCCGTGATCGACGCCATCGCGGCCGTCCCGCGTGCCGATGGCAAATATCCCGTGCTAATTTATTACAACGGCTACGGAGCCAAGCCTTGGGATTTCGACGCCGACTCGCGCGACGATATAATAGAGATACAGACATCGGTGCGAGGTCAGTATCTCAGCGAACACCGCAACGTCTACGGCGACTGGGTGCGGTATCACCTTGAAGACCCCGAAAAATACTATTATCGCGGCGCGTTTATGGATGCCGTGCGCGCCGTGGATTTCGCCTGCCAGCTGCCGCAGGCCGACGCCTCGGCCATATTTGCCGAAGGAGGCAGCCAGGGCGGGGCGCTTACGCTTGCCGCGGCCTCGCTCTGCGGCGACCGTCTACGTGGCATCATGCCATACATACCGTTTCTGAGCGATTTTCCCGATTATTTCAAAATCGTGGACTGGCCCGCCGCGCCGGTGCTCGCAAAAGCCGCTGAGGAAAACATGACACCGGGACAAATGTACGGCAACCTGTCGTATTTCGACATGAAAAACCATGCGCGCCGTATAAAATGCCCCGTGCTCATGGGAATCGGCCTGCAAGACCCAACCTGCCCGCCTCACACAAACATGGGCTCGTATGCTCTCCTTCGCGTGCCGCGTCAACTGGTGATATACCCTCTTTGCGGCCACACCGTCGACTATTCCGACTGGAATCCCCGACGCGATGCTTTTATGAAATCATTACTCGACAAAAAATAAGAAAATATGAAAAAAACATTGATAGCGGCGGCGGCGCTCGGTGCGTTTTGTGCGTGTACCCCGTCGAAAAATACAGAGGACATGACATCCGACGGTTTCGTCACCGTAGAAGATGGCCGTTTCATGCTCGACGGCGAGCCTTATAAATATGTGGGCGCCAACTTCTGGTACGGCACCATACTCGCGTCGGAAGGGCAGGGGGGCGACCGCGCGCGCCTTGCCCGCGAGCTCGACACCCTCGATTCCCTCGGCTTGCGCAATCTGCGTATCCTTGTGGGGGCGGAGGGCCGGAGCGGGCTTCCGTCGCATATCGAGCCGGTGTTGCAGCCGGCCCCCGGCGTTTACAACGATACCCTCCTTGCCGGGCTCGACTATCTGCTCTGCGAGCTTGAAAAACGCCGGATGAAAGCCGTGCTCTACCTTGGCAACGCCTGGGAATGGAGCGGAGGCTACGGCGAGTACCTGCAATGGGCCGGCGCCGGAGAGGCTCCCGTGCCGA
The DNA here is from genome assembly GCA_009775125.1 of Muribaculaceae bacterium. Classification (GTDB taxonomy): domain Bacteria; phylum Bacteroidota; class Bacteroidia; order Bacteroidales; family Muribaculaceae; genus CAG-873. The sequence goes on from VSPD01000046.1 coordinate 12,050, forward strand.
GTGTCGACGGCTGGCCCGAATATATGGAATATGTGTCGCAATTCGTTACCAACGATTCGGCCAAGGCCATGTATGCCGACCATGTGCGCCATATCGTGGGCCGCAACAACTCCTTGACCGGCAAAAAATATTCAGAGTCGCCAGCTATCATGTCGTGGCAGATAGCCAACGAGCCGCGCGCGTTCAGCGACGGCGGCAAGGAGCCGTTTGCCCTCTGGCTCGAGTCCACGGCGTCGCTTATAAAGAGCATCGACCCCAACCATCTTGTGTCGGTGGGCAGCGAAGGCTCTCACGGCTGCGAGGCCGACCTCGACCTGTGGGCGCGGATACATGAGTCAGACAATATCGACTACGGCACGCTCCACCTGTGGCCTTACAACTGGGGCTGGGTCAACGAAGGCAATCTTGCCGAGGCTGTCGACAGCGCGGCGGTGAAGGCCCGCGAATATATCGGACGGCACTCTGCCGTGATGGCCCGGCAACGCAAGCCCATGGTACTCGAGGAATTCGGCTATCCGCGCGACGGCTTTGTATTCGCCAAAGGCACGCCCACATCGGGACGCGACCGGTTCTACGGCGAGGTGTTCGACATGGTGGCCTGCGACAGCGTTCTTGCCGGATGCAATTTCTGGGGCTGGGGAGGCGAGGCCGAGCCGGCGCACGAGACATGGCTCCGCGGCGACGACTATACCGGCGACCCGGCCCAGGAGCAGCAGGGGCTCAACAGCGTGTTCGCCTCCGACTCCACTACAATAGCCGTGATTCATAAACACACAACGTCATTATTTCACGAAAACAAAAAGGATGTTAAAAAAGTATTATAATTTGATAATAAAGACAAATTTTATCTAAAAAACACGCACTAATTTTGCAATGTTATAAGAAGTCCGCACACCATACCATGTGAAAACTATCCTTACCCTGTGAAAAAATAATATTAAATACCAATCTAAAACCTACATTTCAATTTTATGAGGACAATCAAGCGTAAATGTCTCGTGACGTTGCTTCTCGCTGCCGTGGCGTTATTCAATTCGCTGGCGGCATCGGCGCAGCTTACAGTCAAGGGGACCGTGATTGACGACACCGACGAGCCGCTGATCGGCGTGTCGGTAAAAGAAGAAGGTGCGGCCTCGGGCGTCGTCACCGACTTCGACGGAAATTACACCATCAAGGTATCTTCGGGCAAGGCCGTGCTCGTATTTTCATACATCGGCATGAACGAACAAAAAATCAAGGTCGACGGCCGTTCTGTAATTAATGTGACTATGAGCGCCAACTCCACGGCTCTCGACGAAGTGGTGGTAGTGGGCTACGGCACACAGAAAAAATCAGACATCACCGGCTCGGTTGCGTCAATCGGCGAGGACGCCATGCGCAAGACAATCGTGACCAATGCCGACCAGATGCTGCAAGGCAAGATTGCCGGCGTGCAGGTGACGCAGAACTCCGGCGCTCCCGGCGGCGCCACCTCAATCCGCATCCGCGGCGCATCGTCGCTCACAAGCTCCAACGAACCCCTCTATGTAATCGACGGCGTGCCCATGAGCACAGCCAACAGCACCATCGGCGGTTTCGAATGGGCAGGCGGCACCAACGGCCAGAACACCGTGAACCCCCTCGCTGCCATTGCCCCGAGCGATATCGTGAGCATCGACGTGCTTAAAGACGCCTCGGCCTGCGCCATCTACGGCGCCGCCGGCGCCAACGGCGTTGTGCTCGTTACCACCCGCCGCGGCTCGGCCGGACATTCCAGCGTGACCTACGACGGATATGTGGCATGGCAGACCGCTCCCAAGAAACTCGACATGATGAACCTGCGCGAATACGCAGTGTATCAGACAAAACTTTACGACGACGGCATAATCGGCGACGGCAACTACGACAAGACCTTTGCCGACCCCTCAATCCTCGGCCTCGGCACCGACTGGCAGGATGAGGTGTTCCGCACCGCCTTCATGCAGAGCCACCAGGTGAGCCTCACCGGCGGCAACGACAAGACCACCTACGCCATGAGCGCCGGCTGGATGGGCCAGGACGGTACGATCGTCGGCTCCGACTTCAACCGCTTCAACACTCGTTTCAACCTCGACCACCAGCTCACATCATTCCTCAAACTCGGCGGCTCGCTCGCCTACACACGCACCAACGAGAAAATCACGCTCAACGACGGTTCCGACGGTGTAATCATGCAGGCCATAACCATGCAGCCGCAGGTGCCCGTGCGCGACTTCGACGGCAACTGGGCCGGCCCCACCACCGTAAACGGCTCGTCGAGCTGGAACCCCGTGGCTCTCGCACTTGAAAAGAACAACACACTCCTGCGCCAGCGCATGATGGGTAACTTCTACATGTCGGTAGACTTCCTCAAAAACTTCACTTTCCGCGCCGAATATGCGTTCGACGCCGGACAAAATGAAAACAACGCTTACTCTCCCCGCTACGACTTTGGCCTCAACAAAAACGATATCAACCAAATGTACCATCGTGAGGACCACTCTTTCTTCTGGATGCAGAAAGACTACCTCACCTACCACAACAACTTCGGCGGCCGCCACGACCTGACAGTAATGGCCGGTTTCGAGGCATCGAAATCGTCGTGGAGAGGCACCTCGTTCATCAAGAAAAACTTCACCTCCGACGATATTCACGTGATGACCGGCGACGGCGAGTTCGTAAGCAACACCGGCTGGAAAGACGCCGCCTCCACCGCTTCGGTATTCGGCCGTGTCAACTATGGCTTCGACAACAAATACCTTCTCACCGCCACCCTCCGTGCCGACGGCTCCTCCAAGTTCGGTTCTGAGAACAAATGGGGCTATTTCCCCTCCGTGGCTCTCGGCTGGCGTATCAACCAGGAAAATTGGTTCGAGAACGCAGCATGGCTCAACAACCTCAAGCTCCGCGTCGGTTATGGCGAGGTGGGTAACTCCAACATCGACACCTACCGCTATGCAGCCGCAATGCAGAATGTGAACACTCCTTTCGGCACCGGCTATTTCCCCATGAACCTTGCCAACTCCAAACTCAAATGGGAATCATCCGTACAGTACAACGCCGGTATCGACTTCGCTGCCTTCCAAAACAGACTCGAATTCACATTTGAAGTCTACAACAAGGAAACAAAAGACCTCCTCCTGCAAGTATATGCTCCCGGACATATCGGCGTGACAAACGACGGCAACGCCATCCAGACCCCTTATGCCAACATCGGCAAGACCCGCAACCGCGGTTTCGACGTCTCCATCGTAGGCCGCCCCATCGTGAGCAAGGACTGGAACTGGACCTCGAACCTCACCATGTCGTTCAACCGCAACAAAATCGTTGCCCTCAACAACAACGACCAGGTAATCTACGGCAAAGTCGACTGGTACTCGGAATTCCAGACCGTGTCGATGTTCAAGGTAGGCCAGCCCATGGGCGTGTTCTACGGCTATGAGACAGAAGGCATATTCCAAAACGCCGACGAAATCCGCGCCCACGCCACACAGACAGGCAGTGCCGAACCCTATTCCAACAATATCGACCGCACTTCCGGCGCATGGCCCGGCGACCTCAAATTCAAGGACCAGAACGGCGACGGCGTAATCGACTCCAACGACCAGGTGGTGATCGGCGACCCCAACCCCGACCTGACCTACGGCTGGACCAACACCGTGCAGTTCAAGGACTGGGAACTCTCCATCGGCCTCACCGGCCAGTTCGGCGGCAAAATCCTCAACTGGGTGCGCTACCGCACCGAGGCTCAGAACTCAATCTGGGACAACCAGGACGTGAGCGTGCTCTCAGGCGTCAAACTCGGACTGATCGACCCCGCCGGCAGCTCCACCGACCCCGACAATGTGCAGGTGGTGAGCAACGGCAACGGAATCCCCCGTTTCTCCAACCTCGACGGCAACGGCAACAACCGCATGAGCGACCGCTGGCTCGAAGACGCCACCTACCTCCGCATCCAGAACATCTCGCTGCGCTACAACGTGCCCCAGCGCTGGTGCAAGAAAGCATTCCTTTCCGCAGCAAGCATATATGTGAACGTGCAGAATGTGCACACCTTCACATCTTACAGCGGCTATGACCCCGAAATCGGCGCGTACAACCAAAGCTCGCTCTTGCAGAACATCGACCGCGGACGCTATCCCACACCCCGCACCTACACCCTCGGTCTCAATCTCTCTTTCTAACCTCTTTCAATCAGACATACGACAATGAAATCATTCAACAAATATATTGCCGCCGCCCTTGCCGGGCTCGCCCTCGCATCCTGCGACGACTTCCTGACGGTGACACCTGAGGACAAGTTCGTGCAAGACAACTACTATACTTCCGCCGAGGCCATACGCGACAACACAAAAGTGATATATTCCGCAACAGTATGGCGCGACTTCATGATGAATTTCCACTGGAAACTCGACGAACTCGTGGGCGACATGTACTACACCTATGCCGCCGAAGGCCAATGGTATTTCGGAACATACACCGACGTGAACCAATATATCAAGGAAGGCTGGAACGGCCTCTACAACGTGATATCGCAGTGCAACTCCATAATCGAGGATATGCCCGGATATGTTTCCGGCGTGCCTCAGGAAGATGTCGACCGCGCTATCGCCGAAGCCCGCGCCATACGTGCATACTGCTACTGGTATATCGCCGAATGTTGGCACGACGCTCCCATCATCACGCACAACTCCGACAATATCACCAACAACAACTTCAACACTCCGCGCAATCCTCAGGCCGACATCTACCGCTTCGCCCTCGAGGATGCCGACTTCGCCGTGAACACCCTGCCTGAGACTGATGCCGACGCCTTCCGCGCCACTGTGGCCACAGCACGCGCCATCCGCGCCCGCATCCTTCTCACCATGGCCTCTCACTCCGACTATGGCTACGACCGCGCCGACCTTTACCGCCGCGCTGCCGCCGACGCTCTCGCCGTGATTGACTCACGCGACAACGTAAAGGACATTCCTTTCGCAACACTTTTCGACGCCACCACCAACAACGGTCCCGAATCGCTTCTCGCAATACAGTGCGGAACCCTCGGATATGGCACCGGCAACCCCAAGACCATCGCATGGGGACGCTCGTCGGTGATTGCCGACGGCTGCTGGGGTTCGGGCAAAGGCCCCACTATCTCGCTGCAAAGCATGTACGACCAGCTCGACCAGCGTCGCAAATGGACATATATGGCCAACGGCGACTTCTATCCCAATCTCAACACCGCCGCCGGAGGATACACCTACTACATCCAAAGCTACGAGGACGGCAGCGTGCTTGAATCGCGCAATGAGATGAACTCTCACATAAAGAAATATATTCTTGGCCGCGATGCCGACGGCAACGGCACCACATCCAACAATCAGGACGGATCCAACAACGTATATCTCGTGCGTCTGGCCGACATGTACCTGATTTATGCCGAAGCCATAATGGGCACTGCCAACTCAACGACCGATGCCAACGCCCTCGACAAAATCAACAGCGTCCGCGCCCGTGCCGGCCTCGCAGGCTTCACATCGCTTACATACACCGACCTTCTGAAAGAACGCCGCCGCGAGTTTGCCTTCGAGTCAATCAACTGGTTCGACATCCTGCGCCTGCGCTACCGCGAAGGCGACGCCACCGCCCTCGAATTCCTCAATTCCGGCTATGGCTCCGGCTACAACCGCTCCTGCATGTACGTGTTCAAGGACTGGAGCATGAACGAAGAGGCTTACGCCAACCTTGAAAGCACCTACAAGATTGCCGCTTCTGTCGACGACGGCGGCATGTACGACCCCATCGTGCTCACTGCATCCTCGTTTGTGATTCCCCTGCCTGCCTCTGCCACAACAAGCGCGCCCGCCCTGCTCGGCGACATCGTGCCCTTCTATACGTCCAACACCGAAAAATAATATTCCATGAAAAAATATTTCAGCATCTTCACCATAGGCGTGGCTTTGGCCGCATCGCTCTCGTCGTGCGACCAGACCGATGCCGAGGCCGACAAGGACGCCACCCCGCAGATTGAATATTGCCGTGTGTGCGACCCGGCGGCGGCCGACTCCATGATTGTGTCAGCATCGCTCGGCTCGCGCATAGCCTTCATCGGCCGCGACCTCGGAGCCGTGCAGCAAGTGTGGTTCAACGACCAGAAAGCAAAACTCAACCCCACTATGGTAACGTCGAACTCTATTATCGTCGACGTGCCCACATCCTTGCCTCAGGAAGTGACCAATCAAGTGCGTTTCGTCACCTCGAAAGGCCGCGAGACCATATATCCCTTCTCGGTGAAAGTGCCCTCGCCGCTTATCACCTCAATCTCCTGCCAGTATGCCTCGCCCGGCGATGCCCTCGTGATGGTGGGCGACTACTTCCTCTCCACCGGCGACATCCCCGTCACCGTCACCTTCCCCGGCGGTATTGTCGTAGAGCCCGATTCCTACACCAAGGAAACTCTTACCGTGACCGTGCCCGCCGAGGCTACAACCGAAGGCTTCATCAAGGTTACATCTGAAAACGGCACCACCACCGTGCCCTTCAAATTCCTTGAAACCGACGGCCTTATCTGCGACTTCGAGCCCGACGGTTACATGAACCCGTGGGGACAAGGCGGCTACGGCACCGAAGGAGGCGTCTCCGGACAGTATCTCCATTTCAGCCAGACCGCAGCCGGCGAATGGAGCTGGAACAACGCCCTTATGTGGTGCTACTGGAACGCCGCTTCCGGCAAGCCCATAGCACGCGGCGACCTCTCGCAACTTGGCCTCCGCTTCGAGACCAACATAGTGTCCTGGGCCAACCTGCCCATGCTCATCTGGTTCTTCAAAGACGACGAGACCACCAATGTCGACGGCGACGAGGCACAGGCCCACTGGATGCCTTGGTCGAGCCTCGGCGGCGACACTCCCTTCACCACCGGCGGATGGACCACCGTGACAATTCCTCTCACCGATTTCAAATATGACAAGACCGGCGAGGTCGACAACCGCGTGATCGGCAATATCGAAGAATTCTACAACATCGGCTTTATGGTGTTCGGCGCGTTCGCTCCCGGCACACAGGCCTTCGACTTCGACGTCCGCATCGACAACCTCCGTATCGTCAACATCAACTAACCCCTCCACGCTTTACCAATCATGAAATCCAAATATATTTTCAAGACAATGCTGGCGGCTTTCGTGGCGTTCGGCGCTATGCTCTCGGTAAGCTCCTGCTCCGACGATGACGACGACCTGCCCTTCCACACCAGCCGGCTCCACTCCTTCGGTCCGTCGCCGGCCGACCGTGGCGGTGAAATCACCATCCTTGGCTATGGCCTCGGCGATGTACGCGAGGTGGTGTTCCCCGTCGACGTGCACGTCACATCATTCGTATCAAAGGCCGACGACAAGATTGTCGTGACCGTGCCCCAGGAAGCCGTGCCCGGCCAGATTCGTCTGGTCATGGCCGGCGGCGAGGAAATCACTTCCCGCTCCATCATCTCGTTCAACGAGGAGCCCGAGGTGACATCCGTGGCGCCCACCACCGTAAAAATCGGCGATGTCGTCACCGTAACGGGTGAATATCTCTACAACATAGCCTCCATTACCTTCGGCAACGACTATGAGCTGTCGAATTCCGGCTTCACCACCCAGACACGCAACGAAATCACTTTCCGTGTCCCCGCCGAGGCTGCCTCGGGCGAAATCACCTTCTCCAACGGAGGCGACTGGGCGCTCACCTGGGAAACACCCCTTGAAGTGTCGGCTCCCGCTGTAACCGCAGTTTCTGCCACAGCCGTTGATTTTGGCGACAATGTGACCGTCACCGGCACAGGCCTCGACCAAATCGAGAAAATATCCTTCCCCGGCCAGGCCGAAGCCTATTTCACCGTCAATGCCGACGGCTCGGAAGTGGCCGTTGAAGTGCCTCTCGACACCAAATCAGGCGCAGTATCCGCCACGCTTCTCAACGGTGCGGTTATATCCCTGTTCGATGTCACTCTTCCCGAAATAACATATTCGTCGATTTCTCCGGCAAAAGACATCGTGGCCGGCAAGATGCTCACCATCACAGGCTCGCTGCTCGACCGCGTGAAGGAAATACGTTTCCCCGGCGGCGCAAGCGTGGCATACGGCTCATGGACCGTGAGCGACGACGGCGCTCAAATCGACGTCAAGGCTCCCGAAGGCATCGTCGACGGCAAGCTCACCCTCGTGCAGAACAGCAACATCGCTGTCGACACCGAGTCAATCTCAACCCGCAAGATGGGCAATGTGATATGGACCGGCAGCATCGACTTTGGCGGATGGTCGAATTATCTCCAGATTGCCTCCGAGTGCAACGACGACGTGTGGGATACTTTCAGCAAGGAAATAAAAGGCCCCGGCACACTCACACTCCACTTCGACGAGGATGCTTCCAGCACCTACTGGCAGATTGCCACAGTGTACCGCTCCGACTGGGATACACAATTTGAAGGTGCCACATCAAAAATCTACGAACTCGAAGCCGGCGCATCCACTCTGCAAGTGCGTGTCACCGAAGCCGACTATCAGATGCTTCAAGGCGCAGGCTGGGTATTCAAGGGCTGCTACATCACCCTCACCGCAGTAGAGTGGGAAGGTGAAGGCGGAGGCCAGGACACTCCCGGCGCCACCATATGGTCGGGCAACCTCGCCCTCGACGGCTCATGGGGCTCTTTCGAGCAGATTCCCGCATCGGCCTTCGAAAGCCTTGCCGACGGCAACTCGCTGGTGTTAACATATTCAGTGCCCGGCACAGGCGATGCGCAGGTCAAGCCCATGGACGGCAACTGGACTCCTCTCTCGGCTGCCAACGCCGCCAACGAATGGGCCTGCATAGGCCTCGACGACTCCGGCTCGTATGAGATGCCCCTCTCGGCCGACGATGTGGCCGCGCTCAAATCCTCCGGCATGATTCTTTCCGGACAGCACGTAACCATCACTGCCGTAGCCATCAAATAACGAAAAAAAATGATAAGTATATCGTAAAAATAAATTAATGTATTGATATGTTAAGCCGCAGGTCTACAGAAATTAATCATGTATCGTT
>VSPD01000047.1 GCA_009775125.1 Muribaculaceae bacterium
GTTAAAATCGGATATCTCAAAAAATAAATAATTTTAACATTTCTCCTCTTGCACAAGTCCTAGATTTCCCCGGGTATCGGCATTGGCATCATCAGTGGTATTGGAGCGAGCGACAGCGTAGCGTTCTACACCACGGCTGGCATTTTCGAACGCTTCGGCCGGCCTCCGCTCCAATACCCTGATAAATAACATCAACGCCCCCGGGGCTGGAGCCCCGCGCTACAATATTTGTCTCCTAACGGAGACCCAATGCACCGTAATTACAGCTTGAACCATTATAATTAGTAATTTGTCATTTGTAATTTGGAATTAGTAATTAGTCATTCGTCATTTATTCCGTCTCGATTACCGTGATGTGGAAGCAGGGCTGTTTGCGTTCGTATTTTACGAAGCAGTAGCCGCTCGAACGCAGGTCGGCAAGCACCTGGGCGAGCTGCCGCTTTTGGGTCACGTCCATCTTTGAATGGGATATGTCGAAGGTGGTGCCGTAAAGGTGACACGAATTTTCGGTGGCATTGCGGTTGCGCCGTTTAAGTTTTTTCACGAAATCCTCTGTGCGATAGCAACTGGTGAGGCGCAGGCGGTCGTGGCTGCCGGAGTATTCATGATACATCTTCCCGATTTGGGCGAGCAAGTCGGCGGCGGCAGGCGTAAGATAGGGAAACGACACATCGTGGAGATAATATGTGTCGCTGTCCTCAATTTTTACAAGCCGGCCGGCGGCAACGGCATCGGGTATGTCGGCCTCGCAAAGGGGCCCCACGCCGTTGGCCATGGCCTCGGCAACCTGCAATTCCTGCAAGTCGTTGAAAAAACGGCCATATGAGGTGATATTGTGGTTGAATTTCTTCACCACATATTCTTTTTTGACATCTGCCGTATCCACCGGCTGACGCGGCGCCGTCTTGAAATAATCGGTGTAGACACTCCACCCCAACCAAACAATCAAGGCAATCATGCCAAGCGCCACGCAAGCCAGGATCACGCGCGCAATGCGTATGGTCCTGAGCGAATACATGCCCGAATGTGATCTTCTTTGCTTCATTTACAAAAAAATATTACGGACGCACGAACCGTGCGTCCCTACAACTTATAGTCTTATTTGACTTACAAAAGTAGTCAAATTTTCCGATATGGCAATTCCAATCAGAGAACCAACTCGGCAAAAAGGCGGTCGAAATCGGCATCGAGGTCGGCTGACATTCCGGGGTGAGGCCGCGACGTCTGGATACACGCGCTGCGCACTGCCGTGAGCCAGCGGAAACGCTCCTCGACGGGCCAGCACGACATCTCGCCTGCCGACACATGCCCCGAAGCCATGGACTCGAACGCATCGAGATGCTTTCTCAGCATATTCTCGCTTATTGCCAACGCGGGCGCAAAAGCCTTCACCCGTGCAAAGTCGGCGACAATAGCCGTGCGTATCCATCGGCGACGCTTGCACATCATGATAAGGCCCACGTTGATAAACTCCTCGCGCTCTACCTTGGGCACAAATCTCACCACGGCATATTCATAAAGATTTTCGGGCTTCGATTGCATGGTCGGTAAAGATTTTAGAGTTTTCAAGTCTTGCTTTCAAAAAAGTGCGGTAAACGTCGCGCCGCTCCACGGCCGGCACGTCGTCGCCCTCGGTCACGAGCCAGCTGTCGGGAATAAGATCGACAATGGCATCTATTTTTTCCGGCGCAAGCACCCGATGGGCACGGGCGTCGGCCTCGGCAAGCATCGTGGCCTTGCGCAGCAGCAAATGGTCCTTGATATAAGGAAAAGGCGTGAGGGCCGCTTTTGCGGCATCAGTGCCCGAATGTTGGAAATATAGCGACGCGCCCTGGTCGATGAGCCACACTTCGGAATTGTACCATTGCAACATATTGGTGTTTCGCGCCGTGCGGTCGACATTGGTAAGGAAAGCGTCGAGCCATACTATGGCCGAGGCCGTGGCGGCGTCGACCGGGTTGTCGTAAGGGTCGATGGCAAGCGCCGATGAAAGGAAATGGAGGCCGATGTTCAGCCCCTCGCTTTTCTTCATCAGTTCCTGCACCTCAAAATCCGGCTCGGTTATGGCAAACTCATGCGGCAAGTCGAGAAACACGAGTTCGGGCACATTCAGCCCCAGAGCGCGGGCTATCTCGCCTCCTATCAGCTCGGCTATCAGAGCCTTGGCGCCGTGGCCGGCTCCTCTGAGCTTCACCACATACTTGAATCCGTCGTCGGCCTCGGCGAGAACCGGCAGCGAACCGCCCTCGCGCATGGGCATAATATATCGCGTAATTTGTTGATGTCTTAGTTTCATTAATGCAAAAATAACTAAAATAAGCGGATTTTTTCCTCGTTCGGCAAAAATTTGTAAATTTGCAACGACTTTTCAACTAATCGCCGTAATGAGAAAATTGCGCTCCTTCCTGATTTTTGTCGCTGTGGCAGCCGCCATGGCCGAGGCTTGCACATCGCTTTTGGCTTCGGGAAAGGTAACCGGCGGCAGCCCCGTGCTGTGGAAACACCGCGACACGGGCACCGAGCACAATTTTGTCGAACGCGTGGAGGCAACCGACTCCACACAGGCTTTCGTGGCGCTTTTCAACGGCGGCGACTCTTTGCTCTCCGAGGCATGGACGGGAATGAACGAGGCCGGATTTGCGATAATGAACACGGCGTCGTACAATCTTGCCCCCGACACCGCCCGGCTGAAAGACCGCGAGGGCGTGGTGATGCGCATAGCTCTCGAACGATGCGTGTCGGTCGCCGATTTCGACCGGCTGCTGCGGACGCTGGCCAAGCCTTTGGGCGTGCAAGCCAATTTCGGCGTTATGGACCGAAGCGGCGGCCTCGCCTACTTTGAGACCGACGACTACGGTTTCACACGCTTCGATGTCGACGCCGACACCGCCGGCTATATCATCCGCACCAATTTTTCCGTGACAGGCAACGACACCGACGGCATGGGCTATATCCGATTCGACAATGCTACACACCTTGTCGGCGAGCGGCTCACGGCCGGAGAGAAAATCACACCTTCGTTTTGCGTCGACACGCTCTCCCGCTCTTACTATCATTCGCTTTTCGGGCGCGACATCCTCACCGACACCTCGGTGCATATTTTCCTCGACCAGGATTTTATTCCCCGACGCTCCACCTCGGCATCCATCGCCATAAGCTACGGCCGCTCCGGCCAACCCGTGATGCTCGTAGCCCTCGGCTATCCGGCTGTGGCGCAGACTATGACCGCGACCGTCGATTTCGTGCCCGAGGCCCTGCGGCCGACAGCTCCCGGCTTCCGTAGCCCGGCCTGCGATGCGGCGGTGGAGGCCAAACGCCTTATTTTTCCGATAACACGCGGCTCGGGCCCTCGCTACCTTGACATGGACCGTGTCCGCCAAGCCTTAACAATAAACCGATAACGACTTCACCATAATGTCATCTGCGATATTGACAATATTACTGCTCGTTGTGTCAAACGTGTTCATGACCCTTGCTTGGTATGGGCATCTGAAACTGTCGTCGGCCGGCATATCCACCAACTGGCCGCTCTGGCTGGTAATCCTCTTTTCTTGGGGAATCGCCCTGCTCGAATACTGCTTCATGGTGCCGGCCAACAAAATGGGATTCGACGGCAACGGCGGCCCATATTCGCTTGTGCAGCTGAAAGTGATGCAAGAGGCCATTACACTTGTGGTATTCACAGTGGTGGTGATGTTTCTGTTTCAAGGTTTTACACTGAAATGGAACCACATAGCGGCCTTTCTGCTGCTCATAGCGGCAGTATATCTCGTTTTCATGGACTAACCTTAATTTCCTATGACCGACAACAAACCGACAGAAAAAGCCCCCGGATTCATTTCGCGGCACCCGATAATAAGCAATCTCGTATTTATCGCAATCACGGCCGTTGTGCTTGTGTGGCTCGCCATGATATTCCTCGATGTGTGGACCGACCACGGCGCCACCACTATCGTACCCGATATCAAGAAGAACTCCTATGCCATGGCCAAGACGATACTTGAAAAAGAAGGACTGTCGATTGAGATTTCCGACTCGATCTATGACGAGTCCATCACCCCGGGCACGGTAATAGAGTCGTGGCCTCATGCCGGAGCGAAAGTGAAGCCCGGGCGCGAAATCTACGTCACCATCACATCTTTCCAACCGCGGAAAGTGTCTATCGGCATGCCTTTGACGGGCGTGTCGTCGCGACAGGCGCTCTCTTATCTCGAATCGCTCTCAATCAAGAACATACGCATTGTAAACGTGCCCTCGCAATATGCCGACCTGGTGGAAGGCGCCAAATACAACGGCAAAGACATAACCCCCGGAATGCAGCTGCCTGTAACGGCCACCGTTACTCTCGAAGTGGGCAGCGTACCCGAAGAATTCTTCAACGAACCGGCCGTGACCGACACCGTGCTGTCGACATCGGGCGACGATTTCGACGACCTTGACGCACGTATCGAGGCTGCACTTAAATCTGTCGGCGCCAATGAATAGCGACGAACAAATAGTGGAGCAGCCGTCGAATGTCGACCCTGTGATTGTTACGGCCGACGGCGTTGAGCTATATGAGCATTTCCGCTTTGTCGCCGACAAGGGGCAGGCGCTTCTGCGCGTCGACAAATTCCTTGTGCTCCGTCTTGAAAAAGCATCGCGCAACCGCATACAGCAGGCCGCCGACGCAGGCTGCATCATCGTAAACGGCAAGGCCGTGAAATCGAACTACCGCGTCAAGCCTCTCGACGTGGTGCAGATTGTGATGGACCGCCCTCGCTACGATTTCGAAATCATAGCCGAGGACATTCCGCTCGATATAGTCTACGAAGACGATTATGTGCTTGTGGTGAACAAGCCGGCCGGACTGGTCGTGCACCCCGGACACGGAAATTACTCAGGAACGCTCGTCAACGCCCTGGCCTGGCATTTCAAGGACAATCCCGACTACGACGTGACCGACCCGCGCCTGGGCCTTGTTCACCGCATCGACAAAGACACTTCCGGCCTGCTTGTGGTGGCTAAGACGCCCGATGCAAAGACCAACCTCGGCCGCCAGTTCTTCAACAAGACCACCCGCCGCGAATATGTGGCCGTGGTATGGGGCCAACCCGACCCGGCCGACGACACCATAACAGGCAATATTGGCCGAAACCCGCGCGACCGCTTGCAAATGACAGTGCTCCCCGACGACGACCCCACGGGCAAACATGCCGTGACCCACTACTACACGCTCGAACGGTTTGCCTACGTGTCGGTGGTGAAATGCGTGCTCGAAACCGGACGCACCCATCAGATACGCGTGCACATGCGTCATCGCGGACACCCGCTTTTCAACGACGCGCGTTACGGCGGCGACCAAATTCTGCGCGGGCTGCGCACGGCAAAATATTCCCGTTTTGTCGACAACTGCTTCGCCTTATGCCCCCGCCAGGCCCTTCATGCACGCACGCTCGGATTCCGCCATCCGCACACCGGGAAGGAGATGGATTTCACATCAGAGCTTCCGGCCGACATGACTGCATTAATCGACAAATGGCGCGATTTTGCACAAAATTGACGCGCGAGTTCCCAAAAAGTGTTTAATTGTGTAAAAAAGTGTTTCACATTTGATTCTGCAAAAACTTTATTATTAATTTTGAGTTTCAATCTTAGTAAATAGATATGTTCTACAAATATAAAGAAATACCCGCCGAATTTTCCGACATCGCACCTTTCAACGACAAGATGTTCAAGGAAAAGATGAAAGAACTGGTTGCCGAACCGGGTTTCGAGCATGCCGTAAGGTATATCATGCCCGACGTGGACTATCCGGCGTTTGTCGACGGGTTGCTCAAAATTGAAACGCAATCCGATTTCCAACGCCGGGTGATGGGTAATTTCCTTGAAGAACTGGCAAAGAAAACCACCAACGGAATCGAAATAGACGGCATCGAAAACTGTTCGCCGAGGAGAAACTATACGTTTATCACCAACCACCGCGACATAGTGCTCGACGCCTCGTTTCTCAATCTGTGCTTCATCCGCGCCGGCATGCCCATCACACAGGTTGCCATCGGCAATAACCTGCTCATTTTCGAATGGATAGCCGATCTGGTGAAACTCAACCGCAGCTTCATCGTGAAGCGCGACGTGAAACGCGTCGAGGCCCTCGATGCCGCCCGCCAGCTTTCGGCCTATATCCACTATACAATCGCCACCCTCCATGAGTCGGTGTGGATTGCCCAACGGGAGGGCCGCGCAAAGGATTCCAACGACATGACACAGGAAAGCCTCGTGAAAATGCTCTCGCTCGCCGGCGACGGCTCGGTGAAAGACAATCTCCTTGGCGTGAACCTCTGCCCGGTGTCTATTTCCTACGAATTCGACCCCAACGACTATCTCAAAGCCCGCGAATTCCTGCTGCGCCGCCGCGACCCGGAATTCAAGAAAACCCAGCGCGACGACCTGTTCTCGATGGAGACCGGCATCCTCCGCAACAAAGGACGCGTAATGTTCCGCGTAGGCCGCTGCATCAACGACCGCCTTGTCGACTTCCCGTCCGACGACCGTCTTGAAGTGATCCGCGAAGCCTGCCGCCTTGTCGACCAGACAATCCACTGCGGCTACGAGATATATCCCTGCAACTATATCGCTTACGACGAGCTTTCCGGCAAAAAAGACTTTGCGTCGCGTTACAGCGCGGCCGATGTGGAAAGTTTCGACCGCTACATCAACGCCCAGCTCGATAAAGTGGACGTGGCCGATGTAACAGCCGAAGAACGCGATTTCATGCGCGGAATGATGCTCACGATGTATGCCAACCCGCTGAAAAACAAACTCTCGGCGCTCGACTGTCCCAAATAACTTACTTTCCCCCTGCATAAATGCGATTTCCACTTCTGCCCATATTAATCTTGCTGGCGTTCAACGCCTTGGTCGATGTCTACATCTATTGTGTAGCCGCCACATCGTCGCGCAAGCGTTGGCCTGCCAAGGTGCAATTATGGTCGGCCGTGTTCTTCGCCTTGGCCTTGATAGCCACAATATGTATGCCAAAGCGCGGAGGGTCTGAAAACGAATTCCTCTGGGTGCTCTGGATGCTGTTCGGCTACCTGTCGATATATGCAGGCAAAATAATATATGTGCTCGGCGACATCATATCACGCCTGCCGAGGCTTTGGAAAGCGCGACGATGGAAATGGGTGGCCCGCACCGGGCTTGTGCTCGGCATAGGCCTGTTCTCGGCCATGTGGTGGGGCGCGCTGTTCAACCGGTTCCGAGTGAACGTAATCGACAAATCGGTTTACCTTTCCGACTTGCCGGCGGCGTTCGACGGCTTCCGTATCGCGCAGATTTCCGACCTGCATGTCGGCACATTCGGCACCGACCCTGAGTTTCTCGACAAACTTGTAGCCGAAGTAAACGCGCAGAAACCCGACCTTATTGTCTTTACGGGCGACATCGTGAACCGCCGCTCGTGCGAACTGCCGCCTTTCACTCAGGCTCTCTCGCGGCTCAAAGCTCCCTACGGCGTATATTCCGTTATGGGAAACCACGACTACGGCGACTATGCCTCTTGGGAATCAGACGGCGCAAAGGAAGAAGACGTCCGCAACCTTCAAGCCATGCAGGCGAAAATGGGATGGAAAATGCTCAACAACGCCCACGACATAATCCGCGTAAAAGGCGATTCAATAGCCCTTATCGGTGTGGAAAACGTCGGCGACCCGCCTTTCAAGACCTACGGCGACCTCAGCCGTGCATATGCCGACATAAACGACCCCACTGTTAAAATCCTCCTCTCTCATAACCCCGCCCATTGGGAAACCGACCTGCGCGACAACAAAAACAGCAACATAGCCCTTACCCTCTCCGGCCATACTCATGCCATGCAGATGGAAGCGTTTGGATATTCGCCGGCGGCGTTACGATATAAATACTGGGGCGGCCTCTACTCCGACAATAAAGGCCAATATCTATATGTAAACATAGGAGCCGGAACAGTTGGATTCCCATCACGCATCGGGGCCACTCCGGAAATTACAATCATCACCTTGAAAGACCGAAAGTGAATATATACCAAGAAATCGCCCGACGCCTGGGATTTACCGAACGGGCTGTCGAGGCCACAATCGGACTCCTCGACCAGGGAGCGACCATTCCGTTTATAAGCCGCTACCGCAAAGAACACACCGGCAGCCTCGACGAAGTGGAGATACGCGACATCTCCACACTCTATGAGTATTTCACCGAGCTTCAAAAACGCAAGGAATATATTCTCGGCGTGATTGAAGCCGCAGGCGCACTTACCGATGAATTGCGCTCGCGCATCGACGAGGCCACGGAAGCCAACGTGCTCGAGGACATCTATCTGCCCTTCAAGCCCAAACGGCGCACACGCGCCACAGTGGCCCGTGAACGCGGCCTCGAACCCCTCGCCAAGATGATTATGGCAGGTAATTCACCTTCAATAGCAAAAGCCGCCGCACGGTTCGTTACCGGCGAAGTGACCGACGCCGAGGCCGCCATAGCCGGAGCAAAAGACATCATAGCCGAATGGGTGAGCGAACATTCCCGCGCTCGCGACACCATACGCCGCAAGATGCAGCGCATCGGCACCATATCATGCAAGATTGTAAAAGGGAAAGATGAGGAGGCGCAAAACTACCGCAACTACGACGGATTCTCACGCCCGCTGCGCAAAGTGTCGTCGCACCAATATCTGGCCATGCGGCGAGGCGAGCGCGAGGGGCTGCTGCGCGTGGGCATCGACATTCCCGCCGACGAGGCTCTGGAAGCCATCGACCGCATGTTTGTGAAAAAGGAGGCGTCGCCAGAAAGCGCCGCCATTATACGCGATGCCGTGGCCGACGGATACAAACGCCTGCTGCTGCCGTCGATAGAAAACGAGATAGCGGCCGAATGGAAAAAGAAAGCCGACGAGGAGGCAATAACGCTCTTTGCCGACAATCTTCGCCAGCTCCTGCTCTCGCCCCCGCTTGGACGCAAACGAGTGCTCGGCGTCGACCCCGGATTCCGCACCGGCTGCAAGCTCGTGTGCCTCGACGAGCAAGGCAACCTGCTGCACTTCGACGTGATATACCCATGCCCGCCACGCAACGAGCGTGTCACATCAATGCGCAAGGTCGCCAACCTTGTGGAAGCGTATAAAATAGATGCGATAGCCGTGGGCAACGGCACAGCAAGCCGCGAGACCGAGGAATTTCTAAAACGGCTCTCCTACCCCCGCGATGTAAAGATAATAGTGGTGTCGGAAGCCGGGGCATCGGTTTACTCCGCATCCGACGTGGCGCGCGAGGAATTTCCCGACCGTGACGTGACGGTGCGCGGAGCCGTATCGATAGGCCGCAGGCTCATCGACCCGCTCGCCGAACTCGTAAAAATCGACCCCAAAAGCATCGGCGTGGGCCAATACCAGCACGATGTGGACCAAAATGCGTTGAAAGACTCGCTCGACTACACGGTGATGAGCTGCGTCAACTCCGTGGGCGTGAACGTGAACACGGCCTCGAAGCAACTGCTGGCATATGTTGCCGGCATCGGTCCGCAACTTGCCCGCAACATAGTGGCCTACCGTGCCGAACACGGCGACTTCGCCTCGCGCGAAAGCCTCAAAGCCGTGCCGCGACTAGGTGAAAAAGCATTTCAGCAAGCCGCGGGATTCCTGCGCATCGCCGGGGCTTCGAATCCCCTCGACAATTCCGCCGTGCATCCGGAAAGCTACGACACAGTATATCGCATGGCCTCCGATCTTGGCGTCGACATCAACACCCTGATACGCAACGAAGCCCTGATCGACAAAATCGACCTTAGCCGCTACATATCCGACTCCGTGGGCCTCCCGACCCTCACCGACATTGCCGACGAGCTCCGCCGCCCGGGCCTCGACCCGCGCGCAGAAATAGCCGAGCTCGAATTCGACCCCACAATCACCACCATCGAGGACCTGCGCCCCGGCATGGAACTAAACGGCATTGTCAACAACATCACGGCATTCGGGGCCTTCGTCGACATAGGCGTGCACGAAAGCGGACTTGTGCACATATCACAGATGGCCGACCGCCGCGTCAGCGCCCCCTCCGACGTAGTGCGTCTCCACCAGCATGTGCGCGTGCGCGTCCTCGACGTCGACCTGTCGCGCCGGCGTATTTCTCTCTCAATGAAAGATATAAAATAGACGCAATGTATACATATTTTATACTGCTTGGCTCAAACACCGATGATGCCAATGAAAATATACGCCGGGCGTTGATGTCGTTTGTCTTCATTGGCGACATAGCCGGAGTAAGCCCGGTAGAAAAGTCGGATAATGGATATTATAACTGTGTTGTGGTGGTGCGCACATCATTAGACGCCGAGGCGCTCACCGAGCAGACAAAAGCCACGGAAAAGATGCTTGGACGCGATGCCGACGACCGTGAGCACATCCCCATCGACATCGACATAGTGATGCGCGACACCGACATCCTCCGCCCTCGCGAAGCCTCCGCCCCCTACTTCATCTCCTGCATGGAATCCCTCATGTAGCAGCCGGGCACACGGCCTCGCCCCGATTTAATCCGACTTAAATCGATTTAAATCGAGATATATCGATTTAAGGCGAAATGCGTCGATTTAAGTCGAAATCCGTCGAGAAAACGCTATTTTTGGTTAATTTATGTTAATTTTGAAATTTTCTTGTTGGAAAATTATGTTATATAACATAAAAATAATAATTTTGCATCAGTTTTTCATGGTATTAGATTTAAGGTAAGAAGATTATTCGTCGTGATGACGGATAATTTTTTTTGTGCCTGCAAATCGGGACTCTTATTCAAGAGCCTTTGACACGAGAGCAGGGTCGGATATGGCCTCCGAGGCTGAAATTGGCAGCACACGAATGTCGGTGACACGCGCATCGGGGATTATCGAGGCGATGATTTCAGAGGGCGAAGGAGCCGACGGCAACGCGGCATATTCAGCGTATGTCCATTTCAGAAATCGTGAATCCTCGCCTATGCCTCCACGGCGATCGAGCAGCCATCCCGAGCCGACGGGCAATGCCGACGACGCAGCAGACACATCTGTCGGGGCCGGATACGACACGAGCCGACTGTCGGGCCCCACGTTTACAAACACATGGTCGGAATAGTCGCCATTGGTCTTGTACAAGACAGCACGAGGCAGAGCCTTGTCGGGAAGCGGACCGGAAATCACAGTGGCTTCTTTTGAGATGGGCGGCGCGGGCGCAGGCACATCTTTCTTTGCCGAACAGCCGGAAAGCAGTGAAACAGCCACGGATATAATCAGAATTCTATACATATTTATATAATAAAAACTGCCGGTATATTTGTCGAACAACTATACCGGCAGTTTATGGTCTTAGAATATTACTTTGCTTATTTTTGAGCCTTGGCGCACTATATAGAGGCCTTTTTCGGGCCGGTCGACACGAATGCCGTCGACGGTGTAGTATTCAACTGGGGCAGTGTCGTCGGCATCAACATCGGCGATACCCGAGTAACTGCCAACGGTGAAATAAACAATCTCTGACAGCTGCTGCTGCCCGCTGAACACGGCAGCCATATATTTTGAGCCTACTACGCCCTGCGAGAAATTGCCCGAGGCCATGGTGGTCGCGCTTTTGCCCTCCTCGATGAAAAGCGTGGGCGTATCGAAATAGGCTATCGCCGAACCGCCGGAAATCGGGAAAATATATACGGAAAGTGTGTTGGCAAAATAACCCGCGGTGCAATTCACCGTAAGATTGAACTGCAAATTGTCGGCAGCGACAGCGTTTGCATCACCCTCGACAGAGAACGACGATACGCTCACAGATGTCGACGCCGGAGTTTCGAGCAACTGAACAGTGACGGGGGCGGAAACGACTTGGTTGGATTCAGTCAGGAAAACGAGTGTGTATGTTCCGGCCGACGGCACGCCTAATTGCGAATTGTAGCGCGAGAACTTGGCCACATATTCCATTTGCTGCGACTCGCCGCCAAGCACATCGACGGGGTAGATGTCGGCTAATGCCACCACATTGTTGCCGCTGTTGAGCAGCACGGCCTCGATACCGCCGTAATATTCGTCTTGCGTGGGATTTTCAATAGTGGCGTTTATCTTAAACGGGGTGTTGAAATAGAGCGGAGTGGCCACATCGATGTCGTTCACATAGATTTGCGGAGCGGAATCGGCCGTGAACACGGCGGTGTTTCCGCTTACAGTGGCGGTATATGATTTAACGGCCGATACTTTGGCGCGGATGTCGAACCACTCGCCGGTGGTCGATTTCCATGCCGGAGTCACGGTGTAGGTGCCCGCGGCGAGCGACGGCATGCGCACATACCAGCCTCCGTAGCCTGAAAGCACGGCTATATTTGAATAGCCTTGTGGTGCCTCGGCATAGGTGACAGAGCCGTCGGATGCAGTGAATTTCAGACCGTAAAAACCGCTTATCGGGGCAATTGAATAATTGTAGGCGTTGGCTACAATCACAACATACCCGCCTTTTTGCACCTGGGGAGTGTCAATTTTAAAGTCGCCGTCGATGAGCATCTGCTCGTACATCTTGCCTTCGCCGGATTTGGCCACGTTGGCGATAATGTCCTGGCCGGAATTATAGCCTGCCGTTGAGCCGCCGATACCCTGCGATGTGGGGTCGAGAGCTGTAAGGAGGAAATATCCGTCGGACATGCCGCCCCATCCCCAGTTGAAATGGAAATAGCCGTCGGCACTGTAACCGTCGCATACGAAAGAGTGGCCGGCAGAAGTGTTCGAGCCGGAATATTGCACGGGGCCGAATTCGGTAAGCTGATTGTACACCAGGTCTTCCCATTCGGCCATTCCGTAATAGTCGCGCATAAGGTAACGCACGCCCTTGTCATATCCGAAATAATTCGCAAGGGCCGATGCCACATTCATCGACGGCGCGCCGGACTCATTTGGCGTGTAGTCCATATCCACCGACACGCCGCAGGCGTGCATGAGAGTGGCCACAGCGTTCTTTTGCGACGTGGAGGAGAATGAGCCGTAAGAGTCGGCCATGCTCGTCCAGCGGAAAGACGTCGACGAGAAATCCATCGACTGGGAAATCTTCAAGGTCTTAGTAGTATATGAATGAGAGCCGGTACCTTTTGCCGGATAGTTGTAATATTTCATTACCTGCGCCATGGCCGTGGCCACGCAGCCGGTGACGCTGCGGCTGCCGTTATAGATCGGGCAATAATTGTTGTAAGGCGAGCCTTGGTTCCACTGCGTCTTTACAAGCGGGGCAATCGGGGCGCGGTCGGCGCGCGACGCACGCGACCTTGCCGGCTCCACGCCATTGTCGCGCGCCCATGCTATCTACGAGGCGTAGCTTTCGAGCCAATAGCGGAGGTTGTCCGGGATATTGGCGGCGTCGAAAGAGCCTTCATCGGCATATCCGAGCAGAGGCGCGGCCACATCGTCGGCCGATACCACCATGTAGCCCGACCGCGTGTCGAAAACATAAGCGGCAGGCAAGCTGCCGGCACTTTGAGTATAGACAGGACGCAGGGCGGCATCGCCTGATGATTGCAAACCGTGAATCCGCGCGGGACCGTCGACGCGCACGCGTGCCAGAGCCTGTTCGGGCGTCAGCACTTCGGCATTGGCTGCAAAAGCCGCTGTCGCGGCCGCCAGAACGAGTATAGATTTATTCATGTATCATTTATTTGTTTGAAACGTTCAAAACCGATGAGGGCATGGCCTCTTAATGAGAACAATGGCATCCTCTGAAAGTTTAATGCAAAAGTAACAAATTTTCTCCTTATTTTTTCGTAATTTTGCAAAAAGGATTTACATGATAATATATAATATTACATTTTTTGTCGACAACTCTGTGGCGGCCGACGCCATCGAGGCCATAATAAGCAAGATTGTGCCGGCTGCCGAGCGTGCCGGCCTGAAACCATATTTTGTCGCCGAGGTAGGCGGCGAATGTGAGCCCGGAATTACCCGCTACGCCATGCACCTTCAAGCCCGGAGCATGGAGCAGGCACAAGCCTGGACTGAATCGTGCGACGAACTCGCCGCTCTTGTCAATGAGGCCGGCTCAGGAAAAATAATGTTCTTCGGCTCGTTCCTGCACCCGCTTGCCATATTCTGAAAATGGACAAGTGGGAAAAAATAATTATTGGCATCGACCCCGGCACAAACGTGATGGGCTACGGCATCCTGGGCGTAAACGGAAAAACACCGCAGGCGATAGCCATGGGCGTGCTTAAACTTGACAAGTTTGAGACCCACTATCTGCGTCTGCGCCGCATCTACGACCGCGTGCTGTCGCTCGTCGAGCAGTACCTCCCCGACGAGATGGCCATCGAGGCTCCTTTCTTTGGAAAGAACGTGCAGTCGATGCTGAAACTCGGACGCGCCCAGGGCGTGGCCATGGCCGCCGCTCTTGCCCGCGAGGTGCCGATCGCAGAATACGAACCGCGAAAAATAAAACAGGCCATAACCGGCAACGGCGCCGCATCGAAAGAGCAGGTGCAGGAAATGCTCCGGCGCATCCTGTCGATCCCCAAAGAAAATCTCCTTCCGGAACTTGACGCCACCGACGCCCTTGCCGCCGCCCTTTGCCACTTTTACGAATCAAGCCGCCCCATACAGCAAAAAACTTGCTCGTCGTGGAAAGACTTCATAGCAAAAAATCCCGGCAGGGTTAAATAACAGACAAAATGGAAAACAACAAGATACTGAAAGTTGGCATTATCCAACAAAGCAACACCGCCGATGCCGCCGACAACCGCCGCCGCATCGCCGAAGCCGTGGAGCGTCTTGCCCGACAAGGCGCAAAACTCATTGTAAACCGCGAACTGCACGACTCGCTGTATTTCTGCCAGACAGAAAACGTCGACCTCTGCTCACTGGCCGTGGCAATACCCGGCGAGGCAACAGATTTCTACTCGGAACTTGCCCGCAAACACGGCGTTGTGCTCGTCACGTCGCTGTTTGAGCGTCGTGCGGCCGGCCTTTATCACAACACAGCCGTAGTGTTCGACGCCGACGGCTCCATCGCCGGAAAATATCGCAAGATGCACATCCCCGACGACCCGGCCTACTACGAGAAATTCTACTTCACGCCCGGCGACCTCGGCTTCGAGCCTATCGACACATCGGTCGGACGGCTCGGCGTGCTCGTGTGCTGGGACCAATGGTATCCCGAGGCCGCGCGCCTGATGGCCCTGCGCGGAGCCGAAATTCTCATCTACCCCACAGCTATCGGACGCGAAACATCCGACACCCCCGACGAACAGGCCCGCCAACTCGACGCTTGGGTCACCGTTCAGCGAGGCCATGCCGTAGCCAACGGCCTGCCGGTTGTGACAGTGAACCGCTGCGGGTTCGAGCCCGACCCATCGGGGCAGACACGCGGCATCGAGTTCTGGGGCAACTCATTCGTAGCCGGCCCCCAAGGAGAGCTTCTCTATCGCGCCGGAGAGGCCGAGACAGAGGACATCATCGATATACCGATGACACGCTGCGAGCAAGTGCGCCGCTGGTGGCCCTTCCTGCGCGACCGCCGCATCGACGCCTACTCCGGCCTCACAAGCCGCTTCCTCGACTAACAATCAACCTAAATGATATTTTTAGCGCAAAACTTGCCGATATCGGCAAGTTTTGCTATATTTGTCCCATATTCTTAATAAAAAACTTGCCGATAGATGGAGTATATATCTGTCAAGGAATGGGCGGCCAAGCATGGAGTCTCTGAAAGGACTGCCCGAAACTATTGCGCACATGGCAGGCTTGAAGGAGCCTTCCTCGTCGGCAAAACGTGGAGTATACCTGCTGATGCCGAAATCACACGACGGAATAAGAAAAAAGATAAAGAATCTCCGCTGTTGGGTATTCTTCGAGAACAAATGGCAGGACGGGTCAAAGGTGGCATATATCACCGCATACAAATCGACCTCACTTACAATTCCAACCATATTGAAGGAAGCCGTCTCACCCATGATCAAACGAGATATATTTTTGAGACCAACACCATTGGAGTTTCTGATGTGTCAATAAATATTGACGATATAATCGAGACTACAAATCATTTCAGAGCCATTGACTATATTATTGCAAATACGACTGATAAACTGACTGAACAATACATCAAGCACCTGCACTTGCTTTTGAAGTCGGGGACATCGGATGAAAGGAAGGCTTGGTTCAAGGTTGGAGATTATAAGAAACTTCCTAATGAAGTAGGGGGGTTTGATACCGCCGCACCGGAAGAAGTCCATGATGAGATTAAATTATTGCTGAAAGAATATAACAGCAAAAAGGCTCCATCATTTGAGGATATTATTGATTTTCATCAAAGATTTGAATCAATCCACCCTTTTCAAGACGGCAATGGACGTGTCGGGAGATTGATAATGTTCCGGGAATGTCTCAGGCATGGATATGTGCCGTTTATTATTACCGATGAACTCAAAATGTTCTACTACAATGGACTCCGTAACTGGCCGCACATCAAGGGCTATCTTATGGATACCTGCCTGACAGCACAGGACAACTTCAAGGCAATTCTTGATAAATTCAGAATTCCATACAAGTAGCTGAGACGATGCTCCGGCGCAGTTATAAAACTTTATTATACTGAAATTTGTATATACGATATATATACTATCTTTGCAGAAAACATTTTTCACATGAATACAATATCTACATCATCGGCACAGCCATCTCACCGTAAGTTAATCGACATACCGGAAGATGTGTTTCGCGCTTTAAGCATAAAAGCCACCGCTATGGGCTTAAATTTAAAAAAATATATCGAGCAACTCCTTAT
Source organism: Muribaculaceae bacterium (assembly GCA_009775125.1). Classification (GTDB taxonomy): domain Bacteria; phylum Bacteroidota; class Bacteroidia; order Bacteroidales; family Muribaculaceae; genus CAG-873. The sequence continues at coordinate 16,778 of VSPD01000047.1, forward strand.
GGATGAAGCTAATGAGATGGAAGATGCCGAACTATACCGTTATCTTGCATCAACACGTCCGGAGGGTAAAGAAATGGTGTGTGAAAGCGAAAAAGACGATTTCATGCGCCGTAACGGCATAGGTCAATACCGATGAAAGTAGAATTCTCCAAAGATTTCATCAAGGCTCTTGACAAACTTTCAGGTAAAATCCATCATTCAATCGTAGAGGCAATCAATGAAGTTATTGATGCTCCACGAATTGAAATATAAGCAATTGCCGTAAGATTGAAAGCCTTAACAGTGTTTATCGTATAAAAATCGGAAGCAAAAGGGCTTTCTTTGTGCTTCATATTCAAATTGACGGAGAAACTGTAAAATTCGAATATCTCGTTTCGCGCGGCGAAGCATATGACAAAAAGAATATGGAAAGGCTGAGGCTACGTGATACATAGCCTCGGCCTTAATTTAACTTATTCCGCCGCCTTATTCCACGGCGTCGGGGGCCGGGGTGTGGGGCAAGGTGTAGTGGAGGATTATGAAGCCGGAGATGCCTGCCAGCAGCGAACCGGCCACAATGCCCAGCTTGGCATGGTTGAGGATGTCGGCCTGGGCGGCGGAGCCTCCGAACGAAAGCGTGGCGATAAACAGCGATACGGTGAAGCCGATGCCGCCAAGCAATGCAATCGAGGCTATCATCTTCCAGTTGCTGTGAGCCGGCATTGGAGCAAGCCCGAGCTTCACCGTGAGCCACGAGAATGAGAATATGCCCACAAATTTGCCAACGACCATCGAGACGATAATGGCCACCGACACTCCTTCGAAAAGCGACGAAAGGGGCGTGCCCACGAGCACGATTCCGGCATTGGCGAATGCGAAAAGGGGCAGGATGAAATAGTTGACAATGGCATGGAGCGAGTCTTCAAGCTCCTGCAAAGGCGAAATCACCTTATCCGACGCCGACTCCACCTCTTTGAGCCAGTTCATCTGGTCTTTTGTGAGAATCGACTTGCGGTTAAGCATTTCGTCGTCCTCTCCTCGGAAATGGCCGATTGACTCGCGTATAATCTTTACATATTTCCGTGGAGCGAACACCGGAGTGGCCGGCACGCAAAAAGCCACGAGCACGCCGGCAATGGTAGGATGTATTCCCGAATTAAGAAACAGGAACCATACGACCCCGCCGATGGTGAGGTAAAATATCTTGCTTTTGATTTGGAGGCGCGAGCCTAAGAGAAGCACGCCGAGACACACAGCCGCCAAAGCGAGCAGCCCGAAAGAGATATGCCCCGAATAGAAGGCGGCAATAACTACGATGCCTCCGATATCGTCGACCACGGCAAGGGTGGTAAGGAATATTTTCAACGATAGCGGCACACGCTTGCCAAGCATGGCCAGCACGCCAAGGGAGAAGGCTATATCGGTGGCCATAGGTATTGCGGCACCCTTGGAAAAGTCGGTGCCGTGTCCCATGACGATGAACAGAAGAACGGGCACCGCCATGCCGCCCACCGCGGCAAGAATCGGCAAAAGAGCCTGACGGAACGACGACAGCTCGCCCACAAGAATCTCTCGTTTTATTTCAAGCCCTATCGAAAAGAAGAATATGGCCATGAGCGCGTCGTTGATAAACGCGAGCATATCCATGGCATGGCCGTGGTGGCTGAAAAGATTGAAACTGCCAATTTGCAGACGCACCTCCTGGTCCCAAAATTGGAAATATATGTTGCTCACTCCGGGAATATTTGCCACGATGAGCGCAAGGGCCGTGGCCGCTATAAGGATATTGCCGCCGGATGCGTGGCGGCGCAGAGCCTGACGCGCGGAGTAGAACACGCTGTGGGCCTGCGGAGCTTGTTCCTCTCTCATAATAAACAGTTTTGTGTGGGAAAGATGATGTTATAAATATTTATTCATGCAGGCACACACGGTTGGTTCGTGCGCACCTGCAATGCTATCCGTTATTGTTTTCGGAATTATCCGAAAATCGCTTCAAGAATCCAGCTTATTACGGAGAAAATCACGCTGTAAAGCAATGCCGACCAGAAACCGTAGACATGGAAGCAGTTCAGCAGATAGCTGGCCAGAAGGATTATCACGGCATTTATCACCAGCAGGAAAAGGCCGAGTGTGAGCACTGTGACCGGAATGGAGATAAACTGTAAAATCGGTTTTACAAACACATTGAGCAAGCCCAATACGAGAGCCACGATTATGGCCGCCCAATAGGAGGTGATAGACACCCCGGGCGTGAGTTTAGCCGACAGATATGCGGCAAGAGCCGTAAGCAAGAGTTGAAGTATCCACATAGCGAGTAAGTGTTAATAATTTACATTTAGGATTATAACACTTGCCCGCCGCTTTTTGTTGATATCGATTAGGGCATGTTGCCTTGACAGGATTACAATAGTTACGCCGGTGCAACGATGATCTCAATGCACGAGTTGTTGCAGTTTCTCGGTTACAACAACTCGTATTATTTACTTCAATAAGCAATAAATTATAATTCATAGCGTTAGAAATATATTTATAATTTATAAAGCACCGCTATGATTGATACATCTTCAATTGATCATCAACTTGTCAATGAATTTGCCAAGCAACTTCAAATCTCATTAAATCCTTGGTATATTTCAGGACAAGAAATTTGCCCCATTCAAATTGTTGCCTATTCTTTCTTCCGCGATAACCTTGCGCTCTATGAATTTAGGCATATAATTGATAGCGATGGCTTTGGTAAACAATATTTTGGGATTGTGTATCGTAAAGATTTAAGCCTGGAAATTCTTGATGACGGTACTTCATTAGCAGAAGCCTTTGAACAAATCGAAGGACAAAGATACAATGAACGAGTAGATGCAGAAGAACAAGCTTATTATCGCCAACGAGATTGGGAACAAGAATGTTTTGACCGTGAGCATTTTGGTGGAGGGTATAACAGAGATGAAAAATGATGAATTTAACGATATGATGGGAGATTATGATGCTTGGGGAAATATTGACTAACGTCTTTCCAATCATAAGATATTGAGAGTAAGTTTGCAGTGTAGAACGCGCACCGAAATTTACTTGATATGGAGGACTACGAATAACCGATTTTTTGCTATATTTGCATCTATGAAGTACATTGTTCGCACAATAGCAATCTTTTTCATTTTGATGTTGGCATCTTCGTGCCATACCAATAAATATACCCCATTTATATTTGATAATGGACCAGATTATGTTGTGAATGGTTATTATCGGATTGTAGATAAAAATGGAAGTATAGGCTATGCCGATTCTCTTGGAAATACTACAATAAAACCTAATTTTGCATTTGGGCTACCTTTTAACCCAGCCGGACAAGCGCGAGTTACCTATACAGGAGAACGCAAACAAGACGGAGAGCATTGGTTATGGGAAAGCAATGATTGGTTTTATATTGACACAAAAGGTAATAAGTTGAAAGACGATGATGTTGCAGTATTTATGTGTCCAGATATTCAGCCTCAATTCCCAGGAGGTTATGCTGCGATGTTTGATTTCATTTATAAAAATCTTAAAATTCCACCTTCTTGTAATTATATAAACGGAAAAATAATCATCGAATTTGTTGTAACAGAGGACGGTAAAGTTGAAAATGTAAAAATTAAACGCTCCGCTTCGCCCGAACTGGATAAAGAATTTGTGCTCAGTATAGAACATTTCCCTGATTTTCTACCCGGAACAATAAACGGTTATCCTGTTAGAAGTCTTTTTACCTTGCCATTGAACATTAGATTTCAAGATTAAATCGTCTTTTACGGAATATAACGGCTTGATTACTTTTGCAGTAACCAAGCCGTTTATTTTATGCCAACACCGAACAAGATAGAAGTCTGCCGGGCGCACTTGTTTACCAAGGAGGTTGAACTGCGTGAGCAATATCCACAAGCCGTTGTGGACAAGGTGCTTCGTGTACGCGAAATGTATAACTGGTTCATAGCAAACCCCGACGGCACCGACCGCGAATTTGTCGCCGAGGCATGCCAACGCCACGGAATACACCGCACAACGGCTTATTCCGACCTTGCCGTTGTCAAGTCCTTGCTCCCCATGCTCG
>VSPD01000048.1 GCA_009775125.1 Muribaculaceae bacterium
TGAAAGGCCGCCCAATACTCTATGTCTTTTGCTTGGTTGAAAATCATAAAGTTCTTATCCCGAACTCGCGTTATTAAAGTACCTCAGGGCACAGAGCTCACCGTAAGTTACGTCGGTTTCAAACCCGCTTCTTTCCCAGCACAGCCCCAAATGACAATCGAACTCGTAGAAGACTCCGAACTCCTCGACGAAGTTGTGGTCGTAGGTTATCAGACCGTGCGCAAGGCCGACCTCACCGGCGCTGTGGCCGTGATGAACATGAAAGAGCCTTTGAGCGAAAACTCCGGCAACATCATGAACTCAATGGCCGGCAAACTCCCCGGCGTGAACGTAGTGCCCGACGCCGCCCCCGGCGGTACAGGCTCGATTCGCGTCCGCGGTATGTCAACGGCTAATTCGAGCAACGACCCTCTATATGTAATCGACGGCGTGCCCACCGACAATATCAACTGCATCAACCCCTCCGATATCGAGACAATGCAGGTGCTTAAAGATGCCGCTTCCGCTTCAATCTACGGCTCGCGTGCCGCAAACGGCGTTGTGGTCATCACCACAAAACAAGGCAAAGGCGACCGCATGACTATCAACGTGAACTATGCCGCCAGCGCACAGACAATAGCAAAACGCTACGACCTGCTCGACGCCACCCAATGGGGCGAGGCTTACTGGGCCGCATCCAAAAATTCTCACCTCACGCCCTCGCATGTGCTTTACGGCAACGGCGCCACTCCCGTGCTCCAGCCCTACCTCAACGGCAATGCCAACTTCCCCACCGCCAACACCGACTGGCAGGACCAGGTTTATCAAACTGCATGGACCAACAACCTCACAGCCTCTATCTCCAACAACACCGAAAAAGGCTCCGTGATGTTCTCGGCCAACTATATCAACCAGAACGGTAACATCAAATCGTCGTTCTACGAACGCTACTCCGCACGTATCAACTCGCGCTACGATTTCAACAAATATATCACCGTAGGCGAAAACCTCATGGTGGCCCGCTGGACCAACCGTGGCGTTGACGTGGCCGGCGACCGCGGTATTCCCTTCTCGGCCATCGCCATGCTCCCCGCCCTCCCCGTCACCGGACTCAACGGCGAATGGACACGTCCCAAGGAATTCAACATCAACGACCTTGCAAACCCCATGCAGGTTATCTCCAACTCCAAGGACAACAACTTCTCGTCGTGGCGAATCCTCGGCAACGCCTACCTCGAGGTGAAGCCCATCGACGGCCTCTCGCTCAAAACCAACATCGGTATCGAGCACAGCCAGTATTTCAACACCACCCTCGGCCGCGCTATCAATCCCGGCGACGTCAACAGCGTGTCGAGCGTCTACGGACAGGGCGACACCTGGACCTGGACCAACACCGCCAACTATAACAAGACATTCGCTCAGGACCACCACCTCACCGTGCTCCTCGGCACCGAGGCCATCGGCTATACATTCAAAGACCTCTCCGCATCGCGCGAAGGATATGAATTCGAAGATTCCGACTTCATGCAGATAGGCTCCGGTACTGGCGTCCGCAACAACGGCGGCGGCAAGACACAATGGGCCGTGTTCTCGCTCTTCGGCAAAATCGACTACAACTATGCCGATCGTTACCTCGCCTCGTTCACCATCCGCCGCGACGAGAACTCCCGCTTCGCAAAAGGCAACCGCTCCGGCGTGTTCCCCGCATTCTCCCTCGCATGGCGTCCCTCGCAGGAAGAATTCTTCCCCAAGAACGAAATCCTCACCGACCTGAAAGTGCGCTACTCATGGGGCCAGAACGGTAACGCCAACATCCCCGCGCTCTATCCCGCATATTCCACATATATCTTCAACACCGGCAACGGCGCTTACGACATAAGCGGAACAAATTCCTCCACCACATCGGGCATCACCCTGTCGAGCACCGGCAACCCCGACCTCAAATGGGAGACTACCACACAAAACAACATTGGCGTCGACCTCCAGTTCCTCGGCGGCGCGCTCAACCTCAGCGGCGATTACTATATCAAGAAAACAAAGGATATGCTCACCATTCCCCCGGCCCTTGACGTGGCAGGTGAAAACGCCGCCATGTGGCTCAACACCGGCGACATGAAGAACACCGGCTGGGAAGTGACTCTCAGCTACATCAGCCCGCAGTACGGCGACTTCTCGTGGAACGGCTCTTTCAACATCTCCCAATACAAGAATAAGCTCGTCACCCTCAACTCCCGCCAGAAATTCATCGGCGGCGACCAGCGTCTCATCCCCGGCCAGCCCATGGGCGTGTATTTCGGATATGTTTGCGACGGCATCTTCCAAAACGAAGCCGAAGTGGCCAACCATGCAGTGCAGAACGGCGCAGCTCCCGGCCGCCTCATCTACCGCGACCTCGACGGCAACGGCGTGATCGACGACAACGACCGCTGCATCATCGGCGACCCCAACCCCGACATCTCGCTCGGCCTCAACCTCGCCTTCAAATACAAGGCTTTCACCCTCGACATGTTCTTCGCCGGCGATTTCGGTTTCGACATCCAGAACCACATGAAACGCCAGCTCCTCTCGATGAACTACGGCCTTGGCAACACCAACCGCGGCGCCGAAATCCTCAACGCCTGGACTCCGACCAACACCAACACCAACATCCCGGCCCTCTCGCTCACCGACGACAACAACGAAAGCCGCTTCTCCACCTACTATGTTGAAAACGGCTCGTACATGAAGATGAAATATCTCAAACTGTCCTACTCACTGCCCAAGAACCTTATCGGCAAAATCGGTGCCTCCAACCTCGACGTCTACGGCCAGGTTGAGAACGTGTTCACAATCACCGACTACACCGGACTCGACCCCGAACTTCTCCCCGGCGAATACGGAGCGCGCATCGACAACGGCGCATATCCCCGTCCCCGCACTTTCACTCTTGGTCTGAACCTTCAATTCTAACCCGTAAAAGACAAGCATAATGAAACTTTTCAAAAACATATTCATTGCCGCAGCAATCATTTCAGCAGGTATGGCTTCGACTTCCTGCGACGATATGCTCGACACCAAGCCCCAGGGCGTATTCACCGACGAGCAGATCGGCGACGAGGAGGCCACCGACCTCATGACTGCCGCCTATGCCACCCTCCTGTGCCACTACTTCGGCAACAACGAATCGTTCGCCGGCCCGATCAACAACTGGGTGTTCGACGTCCGCTCCGACGACGCTCTCAAAGGCGGCGGCGAAATATCCATGGAAGGATACATGCACCAGCTCGAAGTGGGCAACGTGCAGAGCGACAACGACGTGGCCAACTTCAAATGGCGCAACAACTATTACTCAATAAGCCGCTGCAACACCGCCATCCGCGCCATCAAGGCCTCATCGGCGATTTCCGACGACACAAAAGCCGCTTATGTGGCCGAGATGAAGACTCTCCGTGCATATTACTATTTCGATATGTTCCGCATCTTCGCCAAATTCCCTTATTTCGACGAAACGGTGACCAACCCCAGCGAATGTCGCGCCGACGAATATACACGCGACCAAATCGTAGGATTCGTCAAACAGGACCTGCGCGACAGCTACGAGGCTCTTCCCAAGACTCAGTCCGAGGTCGGCCGCTTCAACAAATATGTTGCCGCCGCCCTTCTCGCTCGTGTCGACCTCTTCACCTCCGACTGGGCCGAGGCCGAGACATATGCCGGTTATGTAATTGATTCTCAGCAATACGAGCTCTATCCCAACTTCCTCGACATCTCCAAGCCCGAGATGAACAACCAATACGAATCGGTGCTCGCCGTGCAGTTCTCCTCCGCAAACTCCCCCGACCAGTTCAATTTCAACAACTGTCTCAACTGCACCTACTCCGAAGGCAACCTCTACGGCACCGGCGACGACTTCTACCTCGCGTCGCAAAACCTCGTCGACGCTTTCCGCACCGACGCACACGGCCTGCCCTATCTCGACGGAGCCACCGACGGCAAGAGCATCGACAAAGCCGACTTCGCAGGCAATGTCGACCCCCGTCTCGACTTCACCCTCGGCCGCATCGGCATGCCCTGGCGCGGACACGAATACAACGAGAAATGGTGCCGCAACCTTGACATATACAGCGAATATTCCGGCAAAAAACCTTATCCCGCTCCCGAATCTCCGTTCGTTAAGCCCGGTATCGTGCCCTGGGGCGCTTCCTCTCTCAACTGCATCCTCATCCGCTACGCCGACGTGATGCTCATGAAAGCCGAAGCCCTTATCGAGCAGAACAAAAGCCTTGAAGAAGCTCGCGGCCTTATCAACGACATCCGCCGCAAGGCCGGCCGCTCGGTCGACGCCACCTATGCTCCAGTCGACTGCAACCCGATGATTGCCAATTACAGCGTGAGCGAATATCCCGCCACAGGCTGGAATCAGGAATATGCCCGCAAGGCCGTGCGCATGGAGCGCCGCCTCGAACTCGCCATGGAAGGTCACCGCTGGTTCGACCTCGTGCGCTGGGGCAATGTTGTCGAGGTAGTCAACGCCTACTATAAGACGGAAGGCAAAATCCGTCCCTACTACGAAGGCGCCAACCTTTCCGAGAATGAAATCTACTTCCCCATCCCCGTCAACCAGGTTGACAATGCCGGCGACCTTTACAAATAATTAACGCTTAAAATAAGATTTCTCAAATGAAAAAAATCAATATACTGAGCATCGCTTTCATCCTCGCCATTGTCGGCGGAATGTTCACGGCCTGCTCCGATTTCGACCCCAAAGGCATGCCCCAGGTGCCCGAGCTCCGCAAGGCTTCCGACCTTAAAGCCACAATCGACGGCTTTGTGGTGAACCTCTCATGGGATCTTCCCGCAGCCGACGACATAGAAGGTGTCGACCTCATCACCAACGGCGTGAACTCCACCGCCGTGAAACTCGAAGGCAATGCCACGACATACACCGTAATCGGCCAGCCTATGGGCGAGGACTATCTTTACACCGTAAAAGTGCGTTACGAAGGCGGCTACGTTTCCGAAGGCGTTTCTATAAATGTTGAATTGCCCAAAGTGGACCTCCCCGAAGTTTCAGGCCTCACTGCCGAAGTGAGCGGGCGCACAGTCACTCTCGACTGGACTCTTCCCGCCGAAGACGGCATCACGGCAGTGCGTGTCGTGCGCAACGGCGACACGGCAGCCGCTACCGTGATCGAAGGCACACCCACATCCTGCGTCCTCAAAGGCCAGCCTATGGACACCGAGCACACCTACACCGTATCTGTGGTCTATGATGAATACTATGCCTCCGAAGGTGTCTCTGTCAAGGCCGCTATCCCCTACATCGAACCCAAAATCGGCTACCTTATGACCGCCGCATCCATCTCCGCGCTTCCCGACGACGACGAACGTGCCGCCGCACAATGGTTCTCGACACAGACAAACGCCGAGTTTATCCAGCCATCGCAACTCGCCGACCTCGATGCCGATATCTATCCTGTGATTTGGGTGCATATCGACCGCATAGGCACTCCTGTCGGATGGCAAAATCTTCCCTCCGAAATCACCAACGACGCCACCATCGCCGCCCTCCGTCAATATTCCGCCAACGGCGGCAGCCTCTACCTCTCTGTCATGGCCACTCAACTTACCGTACCCCTCGGTTTCGTGCCCGAAAACATGGCGCCTACCGTCTACGGCAACGGCACAGGCGGCAGCGGCACCGACATTTGGACAATCAATCCCAACCTCGGATGGGATTTCCAAAACGGTTCCGACCAAGGTTTCTACGACCGTACCGGCCACGCTGTCTACGAGGGCCTTACCCTCGAGGTGGTCAACGACTATCCCTATGCCAGCCTGCCGCTCATCGGCCCGGGTCTGCGTGAGGATCACAACTGCCTATGGGACTGCAATCTTTACGGCCGTGGCAACCAGATCGACGTAATCAAGAACTTTGAAGTTACTACCAACTCCCTCGTGCTCGCTACCTGGGGCCACGTGCGCGACCATTGCGTGGCAGGTCTTGTCGAATTCCATGGCGACACCAGCCGCGGACGATGCATCGCAAACGGCTTCTCCGCTTACGAATGGAACCAGAACTCGGGCACCAACCCTTATCAGGCCAACCTCGAGAAACTCACCGCCAACATCCTCGACTGCCTTAAATAATCACCGAAACTATTCAAGCCCCTGCGGCATCGCAGGATTGCCGCAGGGGCTTTCCCTTATAATCATTATTTAAAACTCATTCAAAAATGAAAAAAAATCTACTCATCGCGGCAGCAGCTCTCATGGCCGCCTCCACTCTCTCGGCAGCCACAATCGAAGGCAAGAAAGTAGCCGTGTATATCGATGGCGCAAGCGTAGGCGCTGTCGACAACAATCAGGAACGCGAAGCCGCACAGTGGCTCCTCAACAACGATAAAGCCGCCGTGGCCGTAACAGCCGACGATATCGAGAACATTACTCCCGCCAAAGCCGAGGCTCTCTGGATTCATATCGACCGCTGCGGCATCGCGGCCGGCTCGGCCAACCTGCCCGCGCCGTTCAACAACGCCGCTTTCGTCGCTCATATCAAGGACTATGTCAAGGCCGGCGGCAATCTCCTGCTCACCAAGCAGGCCACACAGCTTGCCACTGCTATCGGACGCATCGACAAGGAAGTGAACTCGTTCTCTTCCGGCGAAGGTGGCGACGGCAAAGACACATGGACCGTGCAGAATGTCTACGGCGTTAATTGCAGCGAGCAGCTCGACCGAAGCGCCCATCCCATCTATGCCGGACTCGAAACCATAAATGATTATAACAATAGGCCCACCGTAGCCCTTCTCGGCACAGGCGACCCCACTACTGCCATGTGGCGCGAGGACCACAACTGCTTCTGGATTCCCGCCGACCTCGGTTTTGGCGCCGGCAATGACACTCCCGCCTGTCTCACGGAATTTGAAAAAGCCTATAATTGCGTGTGCCTCGGCACATGGGGTCATGTCGGCGACTTCTGCGGCGCCGGCATCATCGATTTCGAGCCTACCTCCGAATTCAAAGGCCGCGTAATCACCATCGGTCTCGCCGCTTACGAATGGGCTCCGCGCAACGGCGGCAACAACTACCACTCCAACATTCAGAACATGACATCCAACGCCATCAGTTACCTGGCTCTCAGCACCACCGGAATTGAAAGCGCCGTCACCGACGCCGACGAGGCTCCCGTCTACTACAATCTGCAAGGCATCCGTGTGGCCGAACCCGAAGCCGGCGTAATCTACATCGAACGCCGCGGCTCTGTTGCGAAAAAAGTAATCAAGTAAAAAAGCACAAGCCGATAATGCGGTGCATGGAATCGCGTAGCGATTCAAGAATGTAGCCGGGGGTGGAGCGACAGCGGAACCCCCGGTATGTTGAGGCTGGTTCATCGTGGTATCGGAGCGAGCGGCAGCGTAGCGTTCTGCACCACGGTTGGCATTATCGAACGCTCCGGCAAGCTCCGCTCCAATACCCTAATAAATAATGTTCCCATCCCCGGGGCTGCGCCCCGCGCTACAATATTTGTCTCCTAACGGAGACCCAATGCACCGTAATTACGGCTTGACCCGTAAAAAAAAGTTAAGTAAGTAAGAATTATTGTGTTCAGCGCGAGGCTCCGGCCAAGGCTTCTTGCCTCCATGCCGGAGCCTCGTTTCTCGACACAATAAGAAAATCGACATTTCGTTATTATCAATATATAATCCAACGCTGAACACTATGAAATATATAAATCGAATATTGCTTCCGGCTCTGTGTCTCGCCTCGCTCCCGGCTTGGGGCGGCGTGAGATTCAGTATGCCCATGGAAGTGAAGTACGGACAAGTATCCGAAACTGTTTCCGGAAAGAAATTTGAGGTGAAGGCCGCCACTGTGGCCGAAGCCATTCCCGGGGCAAAGGGCAACGGTCTGCGCCTCGACGGTTATTCAAATTATGTGGAGGCTGATATTAGCCTCGGCACGCTTTCGTCGTTCACCTTCTCTGTGTGGTGCGCCATGGAGACATGGCCCATTATCGAGCACGACGTGCAGAACGAGACCGAGCAGACTTGTATCGCCGGCAACTACGACCCCGATGCCAAAACCGGCTTCGGCTTCTTCGTAAGCCGCGTAGGCAAATACTCGTTTAAATTCTTTTCCGGCGGATGGCCTATGGAAGTGAACGCCCCTTCCACATTGCCCCTTTACCAATGGAACAATCTTGTGGCCGTGGCCGACGGCTCCAAGGTATATTTTTACAATAACGGCGAATTGCTTGGCTCGTCAAATTGCCGTGGCGTAGCCGCCGACGGCAAGTTTATGATCGGCAAGGACCGCACCGACCGTAAGATGGGCTTGTTCATCACCAACACCATAAACGGCATAATCGACGAAATCGAAATCTACGACGAGGCTCTGCCCGTGGCCACAATACAGGGGTGGACCGCTGAGAACGAGCCTGAACTCAATGTAGTGTCTGCCGAGATGGCCGCCGACCTGCTGCGTCCGGGCTATCACGCCATGCCCTCGCGCAACTGGACCAACGAGACACACGGCCTTGTGAAATACGACGGCAAATATCACGTCTTCTTCCAAAAAAATGCCAACGGCCCCTACATGTCGCGTCTGCAATGGGGACACCTCGTCAGCGAAGACCTGTGCCGTTGGGAGGAAATGCCCATCGCTATCGGCAGCGACCAATGGTACGACCTGAAAGGATGCTGGAGCGGATGCGTTGCCGTCGACGATGTTGTCACCGGTGGAAAGCCCAACTTGATATACACCGGCGTCGACTATGCACGTGCCATGATCGGGCAGGCTTCGCCTCTCGACAACGACCTCCTCGCGTGGTCCAAGCCCTCGCAGCCCATTATCAACGGCCGGCCCGCCGGGCTCAGCGACGATTTCCGCGACCCCTATTTCTTCCGCAACGCCGACGACGCCTACATCATAGTCGGCACATCCAAAGATGGCAAAGGCGCATGCACCCTCCACAAATATAATCCCTCAAACCGCACGTGGAGCAACGACGGCAAGATATTCTATTCCGCCAACTCCGTAGCCTCCCAAGGCTCGTTTTGGGAAATGCCCAATATCACGAAAATGGGCGACAAATGGCTCTTTACAGTCACGCCCCTCGGCCTCAGCACAGGAGTGAAAGCAATGTACTGGACCGGCTCCATCAACGCCGACGGCACATTCTCCTCCACGGCATGGCCCGACAATATCGAACTCCCCGGCTTCGCAAAAGACGGCTACGGACTGCTCTCGCCCTCGATTATGCAGGCCGACGGAAAGACCGTGGCCATGGGCATCGTTCCCGACAAGCTCGATTCATATATCAACTATCAGCATGGATGGGCACATGCCTACTCCCTGCCGCGCGAATGGAGCCTCGATCAAAAAGGCCGTCTCGTGCAGAAACCCTGGGAAGGCCTCGACGCCCTGCGCTCCGACGCATTGTTCACGCAAGGCGAATCCTCGCTCAACGGCTCCGTATCGCTTGGCTCCGCGCCGCAACGCATGGCCGAGATTCTGGGTGAATTTGTGATTGGCGACGCACCGTTCGGCTACTCATTCTTCAAAAACGGCGCCGACTGCGCTACCCTTACCTACACCCCCTCGGACGGAACGCTCACTGTCGATTTCAGCAAACTCACACGCATCGTAAACGACAGCCACCTGTTCAACGGCGTCTACACCACCCGCATCCCCGTCACCCCCGGCAAAGGCGAGACAATGAAGATACACCTCTATATCGACCGTTCCATCATCGACATCTTCGTCAACGACAAATACGCCTCGTCGATTCGTGTCTTCCCCTCCGGCGACAACGCCGACGGCCTCGAAGCCTTCTCAACCGGCGGCGCCACCCAAGTCAAGAGCCTCCGCGCCTGGGCCATCGACAGCGAAGGTCAGTCGGGCATCGGCGACATCACCACAGACCTTCCCTCCGGCGAAGACACCCTCGTCGACGTCCACACCATCACCGGCGCCCTCGTCAGGCACCGCGTAGCCCGTGCCGACGCCACCGCCGGCCTCGCCCCCGGCCTCTACCTCGTCGGCCGCGAAAAAATCCTCGTCCGCTAACACGTCTCCCTCATTTGGCACAAGCCGAAAATGCGGTGCATGAAATCGCGTAGCGATTCAAGAATGTAGCCGGGGGTGAAGCGATAGCGGAACCCCCGGTATGTTGAGGTTGGTTCATCGTGGTATCGGAGCGAGCGGCAGCGTAGCGTTCTGCACCACGGTTGGCGTTATCGAACGCTCCGGCAGGCTCCGCTCCAACACCATAATAAATAACATCCACGCCCCCGGGGCTGTCGACCTGCGCTACAATATTTGTCTCCTAACGGAGACGCAATGCACCGTAATTACGGCTTGCTCCCCCCTCATTGCCTATACATAAATCCCTCTCGGAACATTGATTTCGGGAGGGATTTCATATTGCTGCATTTAGAAGCGGTAAGGCATGGTAGACATGTCGATTTCAAGCAACGCGTTGTGCCATTCGTTTACCTTTTGCATGTCGAGATAGAGGCTTTCGGCATAGTCGCGGAATAATTCGGCGAACTCGTCGTAGGTAATCATGTTTTCAATGTCGAGGTCATCAAGATATTCATCGGCTTTCGACTGCGCTTCTTTCGAAAACAAATAACTCAAAGGCACGTTGATGTTTACCCACGAATCAATAATCATCGATGTCATCAAAGAATCAAGTTCGTCGAGACTCATTTTCGACACCGGCATGTCGTCGAACATGCCGTAGGTGACATACAGTTCGAGTCCGTCTTCCTGAGCAAAGCGGCAGGTTGCCTTCTCATTCAAAGCAAGCATCTGAAAGAGTTGGTCGAACGCTGAATAATTCATTATCCGTTCTTTTATTTCCGGACGGTTAAATTCCGGCACATCGATAAAGCGCATGATGTATTTATACATCGGCGTGTCCTCGAACACCGAGAATGGATCCATGCCTTGACCGGCGCATACATTTATGAACTCCGCACCTTCCGTCGTGTTTTTAAACTCGTCGACGACCGACTCATACGAGAAAATGTCTTTGTCGGCCGGATTCACTGTCTTATTTTCGGAAAAATGTACTTCGCCGTTTCGGAGCTTGGCCATGAAATTGTCTTCGAAGTCGAAATAAGGCAGGTCCACAGCCGGGAATCCGGAGGTAGACGTGATCAACGATGCCATGTTGCGCACATAAGGATATATAACGTTAGGAACGTCCACCATGAGTACTTTCTGTTTATCTTCGTCAGGAGCATCGGGCAGAAGTTTAAGCGTAACTATGGCGTGAAACTCGATTTCCAGGCGAAAAACCTCTTTTGTCGTGGTGAAGGGAGAAATTACAGCAGCGACGGTCACGTCGTAGAGGCCGTCGGCCGAGGCTGCGCATCGTGTATCGATGTTGATGGAAAGTTTTGTGGAGTTTTCTTTATTGGTGAAAAAAAATCCCGGGTCGTTAGGAAACGTGTACTCCACTTTTTTCAGGTATTCCTTTATGATATTGAACTTAGCCATAGTTTCGAGTCTTGGATTGTTATTTAAAGTTGAGGTTTGTTTGTCCGATTACGCGGTAAACATCTTTTTTGCCGATACGGACAGTCTGTTTCGTTTTCGATGTGAGCAGATGCGTATAAGGTCCCATTACGGCGCTTACAATAGTTTCAAGTGAACGTGCTCCAAATGTTTGATTCTCAAACGCTATTTGAGCCATCGCTTTTGTAGCTTCCGATGAAAATTTCAAGTCGATGCCATATTGCTTGAAGGCGCGGATGTATGAGGCGGTCGGGGAATTGACGCTATGAGTGAGTATGTCGTGCATCAGTTTTAGGCTCATGCTGTTGAGGCAAATAGGGTTTGCGATGCGGCCTACAAATTCGGTCATCATTCCATATTTCACCAAGTCGGCTTTTGTAATCATGCTGCGCAGATCGGTCTCAATGCAGCTCTGGCTGTGGTTGAACCCCACGGCGTTCATGCCTACACGGCGTCCTGCTATTTTCTCGATGCCGTCGAAACAGCCGTCGAACAGCACGAGAACGTTTTCGAGGTTGAGGATGTTGTTGCCTCCGACGACGTTGGCCTTTACGATTGAGCCACGCTCGATAATCGACATAATCGACGACATGAGCTCGACGCGGTAGCCGTCGTTTACGCCTCTCGCTGTTTTGTCAATTTCATGAATCATTACAATGATTGGCAGCTGTTGGGTTGAAGTGTTGCAACTTATGTTTGCATACTGGCTGAAAATCTGGTCTGTGAGGCTGTCGCCGCCGCGGTAGCCGGGCGCGGTTATGGTTGAGGCAAAAATGTTTATTACCGGCACATTGAGGACTTCCGACAGCAAGTTCAGTATCTGAGTCTTGCCCACGCCGGTCTGTCCGATAAGAAGTTGGGCGGGTACTTTTATGCCAAGGCCTTGCCTCACAGAGTTTACATGCAGCCACACCGCGCTGACAATGTTGTTCACCGCCTGTTTTTGTCCGATTACCCGGCTGTTGATGTAGTCGACGATTCCGGCAATGTCGGTCGGTTTCGCACGGTAGCCCTTTGTTCTTTTACAAGAGTGGAGGTAGAGCATGTCGTCTGAGGAAAAAGCTCCTTGTTCTTCCTGCCATTTGTCAAGATTGGCAAACAGCATTTCGTCTGTCACATCGTCGTTCCCGGCCTGTGCCGATGAATACTTATGAAGTTGCTGTTCTGTGATACGGCCGGTGATAAACATGCCGATAAGCTCTTTTCCGGTCTTGATGGATATTCGTGGGTTGACAATCACAGCCACGATTGCGTCGCGCATATCCATCTCTTCGATGTCGGAATGTATGTTGATATTGAAACCGAATATCTCCATTTTCGTAAAATTTAAGTATGAGTAATATCAGTTGATATGCCAGTGGCAATTCCCTTCGGCGTCGCGGTATTCGCATACGAAATTAATGCTGCAATTCGTTGGCGGAAACCAACCCTATCCGCCGGAATGGTGGCGAGATTCGGGCGGGCAATGATACGACCCTCTGTTTTTGCAATTTGAGCAGTGCATGTGAATAGGGCAGGCAGCCGGGCGGCAAGGTTTTTTCGCGTATTCCATAATTTTTCGGTTTTCAGAGGTTAGTTTTTTTGAAATGCACGGGGCATTTTGTAGCCCCGTGCATGGGAGAGAGGAGGATGAGAATGTCAGTCGACCGAAGTCTCGATGTCGGCGCCATAGAGTTTGGCGTCCTGGCCCACGCGCTCCCAGTCCTCGATAGCGTCGCGTTGGATAGTCATGGAGTACTTGTCGTCGTAAGGATCATCTTCCTTGTCGATGCTGGCACAGTTGTCGTAGACATCGTTGCCGAAGGAGCCGTAGTTGTCGGCAACCTTGTCGCGGTCGTCTTTGTTGTCAAAGACCAGTTTTACTTCATCGCGGTTCATAACACTGTTTTTTACCTGCCCTCTTACAGCTTCGGGCCTTGCTTTATATTTAATTGACTTATTGTTTATTTCAAAGAATCGGTTTATCTTTGTGATGCAAAGTTAAAGACAGGAATTTTCCGTTACAAATATTTACACCCCGGTATGTGTACCAAGGTTATGAAGGTACACAACTGTTAATAATGTGCAAGAAAAAATGGATAAAGAACCGCGCATAATCCGACATCTTAGAATTGCCGATGACTTTCTTCAATCGGGAGGCACACTCGATAAGGCTACATTTATAAAGCTGCTTGAAGATAAAGGTGATGACTTTGGCATAAATGAGGAAATAAAAAAGAGATGCAGGAATAATGGTAAACTTATCGAGGCTGAGAAAGTGCAGTATTGTCACCGTTCGTGGACTAAATTAAGATTAAGAATAAAGGACGAGGCTCAACTGAAAGGCAATCTTTCCGATATTCTCGTCTTGCAGGACAGTTATCACAGAGGTTACTCTCAATCCATAAAATATGTGATAGATGGATACACCTTATTTCCGCTTGCAGAAAGGACGAATCAAAGAAAAGAAGACAAACTGATAGAGGCAATAGACAAGATAGTCGGTGGAGAAATTCAGGCCGCATTTCAAGATTCAGATATCGATTTATCTGCTCTCGAACTGTCTTATAAAAAAAATAATGACGACATCGACGCGACAATATTTAAATTGATGCACCTTCGGGATATGAATGTGATAAAA
Source organism: Muribaculaceae bacterium (assembly GCA_009775125.1). Classification (GTDB taxonomy): domain Bacteria; phylum Bacteroidota; class Bacteroidia; order Bacteroidales; family Muribaculaceae; genus CAG-873. The sequence goes on from VSPD01000048.1 coordinate 14,108, forward strand.
TTTGTGGAGTATTGTTGCGAATCATTGTTTCCATTGCTGGACTTCTTCGAATCGAACAAGGTTAAAATTTCATCATTGGTTGGAAAAATATATTGTGAAATTGAAAAACTTAACGATAGGAGAATATATGCTTCATTTATTGTTATCTTGAATGAATTGTGCATGGCTTACAAGTTGAACCTGCCCTTTGTTCGAAAAAATAACGAAGAAGCGATTAAAATCCTTTCCGGTTGTGAATCGGATGATGAATGGGTCTATTTTCTTAGAAAGGCCTACTACGTCGAGGCAGAGTTATTTAGAGTGAATGAAGATTGGGTGCCGGCATTGGTCAGTTACCAAAAGTCGTTAGACTTGATTCTCGGTCTTCCCGAAGACGGAGAAGACGATATTTTTGAGCAGGCGGAAATAAAGAATCGCTGTTCAATGGTGCTGAAAAATTTGGGCCGCTATGACGAGGCTGCTGTCGGATATGAAGATAGTCTGGTGCTTTACAACCGTATTCTGGCTTTGGCTGAGGATGTGGAATATATTCAATCGACTATTGCGAACATCCATTACGGGATGTTTATAAATGAATGTGAACGAGGCGATTTCCGGATGGCCAAAACACACATCGTGGAGGCCGCCAGGCGATTTAAAGGAATCGGGGATTATGACGCATATGTCGATGCTCTGACTCGTCATGCCGACTGCTGCCATCATCTCAATGAACATGATGAATCGATTAACGTGCTTTTTGAGGCCGAAAAATTCCTTTTGACGCTTGAATATGACGATTTCCTATACGTGACAGGGTTGATAAGGGTTTATTCTGAAATGGTAAACAAATGCCTGATTATGGAGCAATATGATCAAGCACAGAGCCATTATTTGCGCCTAAAAGAATTCATTTTCTCGCAAGAACCAAAATTCACATACAAGATTGTCGACGAATTATGCTTTTACCTTTATTGGCTTGGGGTGTTCTTAAATGGATACGGAATACCTAAGGAGGGCAAAATAATATTGGAATACCTTTTGAATTTGATTTTGAAATTCGGGCTGAATGAGAAAGAACATATAGAATATATCGGTAAGATAGAAAAAGAAATAAAAAAGGCGGAAAATAAAATACAAAATATTGATTAAAAAACGACAATCGCCCTCGCAATTTTGCGGGGGCGATTGTTTGATGACTGTGAGCGGAGAGCTTATTTGTCGGAGCAGGAGCAGCCGCAGCCGAATTGGGCGCGGACTTTGTCCTTGAAGGCCTTGAACTGGGGAGCGAACTCGGCGAATAGCTCGAGGTCGGGGTTCTTTTTAAGCACGTGGTGGAGAAGTCGCATCGCTACGACGAATTCCTTGGCGTGTTTGTCTTTTTCGAGTACGCCGGCAGCGCGCACGCGCTCTGCCATGGCGGCGAGGTCGTGATGTCCGCCGAAGTTGAAATCCATCACTTCGGCCATTTTACCGTCCTTAGCTTCAATCACGTTGAAGAAGTAGGACTTTTTTTCTTTGTCCATAATAATTGTTTATATTGGGTTGTTTTATAGATTCAATAGTGATTTCTCACATAGGTATCTATAAAACGCCCTCTCGCCCCAAAGGTTCCTCCGACGCCGCTTAATTAAAGTTAAAAGCGTACAAGCCGAAAATGCGGTGCATGGAATCGCGTAGCGATTCAAGAATGTAGCCCGGGGTGGAGCGACAGCGTAACCCCGGGTATGTGCGTTGTAATTATCCGTGGTATTGGAGCGAGCGACAGCGTAGCGTTCTACACCACGGCTGGCATTATCGAACGCTCCGGCCGGCCTCCGCTCCAACACCATAATAAATAAAATTCACGCCCCTCCCAGGGCTGTCGCCCTGCGCTACAATATTTGTCTCCTAACGGAGACGCAATGCACCGTAATTACGGCTTGACCCGTTAAAAGCGAAACGGCTGCCGGGGATGACAGCCGTTTTTTCGCAAGCCGGAGGCTCGCGTTGCTGCTGCATGTCAGAAGGTGAATTTCTCGAGGGTGAGGGTGCCGCACTCTTCGAGGATGGGGACGAGGCGGCGGAAATGGGGCGCGGCCATGTGGGCTTGCAGCGATGGCTCGTCCTGCCATGTTTCGACGATTTCGATGTGGTTGTCGGCGGTGAGGCTTGCGAATGCCTCGTAGGACACGCATCCGGGATCGTGGAGCGAGAGTTCGACGAGTTCGACGGCGGCGTCGACGGCTTTTTGGCGGAGCGCGCTGTCGGCGATTTCAAGAAAACAGTTCAGTCGTATCATAATTTGTTAATGCTTTATGGTTATACACACTTTATGATTAACGTCTTCCATTCGGCTTTTGTTGTGCTTTGGCTGTGATTGGTGGTGGGTGAGGGGGAGGCGTGTTATAATCGAAACCCCGCGCATCGGGGTGGGTGCGCGGGGTTGATGGTTTCAGCCTCTATGGGCGGGCGGGAGCTTTATGGGGTTAATCCAAATGGTTCTCGCCGATGGGCCATACGGCGTAGAGGATGCGGAATTTTGTGGGGTCGTCTGCCGGAATGAAGATGGACTTTTCCGACGGAATAAACAGGTCGGGAGCGGTAGGGTCGTATTCATGAGCCCACTTGTCTTCGTAGGTAAGCGGAGTGGGACTGTAATATTTATATCCTTTATATTTGCGTTCTCCTTCATATTTAGAATGCAGTTCCATCGGGGCTTCCAGAAGTTCAATAATATGGTCGCACCAGCACGTAAACCCATAATTGTCTAACTGATGTTCCCAGTATATATCATTTGCGGGGTCGTCCCATTCTTTATTGATCTTGTTGTTATAGAAGTAGGGAATTTCAAACTCGGTGCCTTTCACTTCTCCGGTTTCCAAATTCAGATCGAACTTTGACATTATATAATAAGCGCTGCCGTTTCTGAATCTGCCGTCGAGGGCATCGAGAACAAGAGTGTAGGCATTATTGACGGGAGTGTTTACAATAATGTTTTCTACCCCTCGGTGATCAGTATCAACCCAATCTTCGACGGTAGCATCGAGTTTCACGGATGTAAGGCCGATGTGAAGCACGAAATTATACGATTTGCCGGCCTGGAACGAAAATCTGAAAGGCGCCGTCACCTCGCTTGTGATTTTGCTTTGACCACCGGCAAGGTTGGGGTCCTCGGTGATGACATCAAATTTGACGGTCACCATGATGGGAATAGTATCGTTGGCATATTTGTCTATAAAGGGAGTGGGCATCACCATCAGATATTTATCGTCGTCGGTGAGTCTCATCACTGTGGTGGCGTCGGCGGGAGTGAGGGTGTTGTTGATGAAATCGCCGTTTTCAGCGGTGAGTGTGTAAGTGTGTGATTTGGCTTTATAATTCTCCCATTTGCCGGTGCGGAGATTGAAGTCGCCGCTGTCGCCAAAATCGCTTGAAGATATCGCCACGCTGTTGATTACCACAGTCGATTTGTCGGTAAGTTTAATGTTATGCAGATTATAGTTCGGTTGGCCATTGGGATTGGGATTGAAATTGTCATCTTCATTGGTGTTTTCGCCATTAAACTCATCGATGACGGCCACGCGCTTGAAGCCAATACGCGACAGTGCGTGGTTGAATCGGAAATTCACTTTTTCGGCGATGGCCTGCTTGCGGATATCCATTGCATTGTTGCTGTAAAGCAGGTCGACTTGCTTGTCGACGTCCTCGTCCATCTTGAACGAGAGTTTGGGGTCGCCCTTGGCAGTGTTGGGTGTGAAACCGGTGATGCCGGTGGCTCCGGGAGTTTCAACGTAGGGAGCGTAGGCAAAGAATGACACTTTTTCCGTGGGATTGTTCGGCCAATACTTCACGGGAGAATACTGCCACATACCGCCTTCGGCGGCGTCATTCCAGGCCACTTCCTGGTTGTACATGAAATTGGGCAGATGGTCGGGATTTTCCGTCTTGTAGTCCACTGATTCGGTGTAGTATCCGAACACACCGAATCCCGTTGTTTTGAGAGCGGGAAGGTCCATCACTGAGGCGCGCGATTCGGGAGCGCCGGCAAGGTAGGTTCCGAAAGTGACGGCATCACCGTCGGGTGTCGGGACATTGCCGCTGCCGGTAAGCAGCTCTTCGTCTTGTGTGCAGCTCACTGTGGAGATGGCTGCGATGGCTGCGAAAGCCATCAGAAACTTTTTAGCTTTCATGTCTGTGTTTTTTAATTGGTTTATTTATATCATCTGATCTATTTTATTTATATCATCTGATCTATTATGTGATTTTTTCGGATGTGGAGCTATGTTTATTTTTTAGGTGAATGCAGGCCGATGTTAAAATCTTCCGGATCTTCCCAGTCCTCGACCCATACGTCGAGGCCCCAGTCGGAATTTTCTCCCGGCGGCAACGGCGGGTCGAGCCACAGGTCGAGCCACAGGTCGAGGTTGTCGCCACGCCTGCCCGGAGGCGGGTCGCTCTCGGCGATGAGATGTCCCACGGGTATGTTGTAGCGGAGCACGGTCTTGCCGTCGGCAAGCATGGCCTGGAATTCGAGGAAGTTTTCGGCCGGTGAGCCTCCGTGGTTGGCGGGCAGCCCGAAGCAGCGGATGTCGGCCTTCACCAGGCCGATGTCGGGCTTGGAGGATGTGCGCGAGCGCGACCATTCGTCCGACTCTATGGGGTGGGCCACGGTCACGGTATTGTCGTTCGGCATATCGGCGGCGAGCTTTCTGCCCGAAGCCATTCCGCTGATGCTCCCGCGCGCCGCCCTGAGGTTGCCGATATTTTCGGTGTGGATGGTTACGTGGAGTGTGTAGATGATATTTTTCGGGTGCAGGGTGCCTATCACCTTTGTGCCGCTGTGGGAGTAGCTCGCGTGGTCGGTCATGATGGTGTCGGTGGCGAGCCATTCGGGAGGCCAAGCCACGTAGCTGCTGCCGTCGGCGCGTCCGCCGTACCATTTGGGGCTTTCTTGCGGCGGGGCGAAAGCCTCGGCGGTGTGCACGGCGTCGAGCCCGCGGAACCCGATGTAGTTGTATTCGTCCTCGGTGAGGTTGAACACGGTGGCCCAGTGGCGTCCTTCCGACAGTCGGGGCGACACGTAGGCTATGTTGTTGTCGATGGTATGCAGTTTCTCGCCGGTGGCGGTGTGGTGGCATATCACGGTCATGCCCGTGGGCACGGTCTTGCCGTAGGCGGTCCAGTCCACGTTGAGGCGCAGGTCGGCTCCCGTGTTGCCGGAGGGCTCGGGGTAGAAATGGATGGTGGCGTCGCACGATGCAAGCGCCAGGCTCACGGCAGCGAGTATTATCAGTCGTAATCTCACCATTTCATCCACCTCCTTTCCTTGCGCTCGCGGTAGAATTTATAGGATATAGCAATTCCGGCGCGTGTAAGGCCCCAATATGTGCCGCCGCCACGCGACACCTCGGCTCCGTTGCGGCCGGTGTTGTGGTATTTGATCCATTTATACGACAGGTATCCGGCGCCGATTTGCGCTTCCATGCTCCAGTGGCGGGCCTTGTCGAGGTGGAAGGCGAAACCATAGCCGATGCCAAGGCCGAAGGCGGCGTGGTTGGGATCTTGATAGCGGTAGTCGCCGGCGAAACTTACGTTGAAGCCTATCACCGACGCATGCGCTCCGAAATAATGTCCGGCGCCGGCATCGCGGAGCCAATAGCGCACTTCGGGCTGTGTGGCCAGCAGGCGGATACGCCAGCGGCGGGTGATGTCGTATGGCGAATACCACACCGGCACGTCGAGGCTCCACCGGGGCCACAGTTCGAGTTCAAAGCCGAGGTTGGCACACAGGGCAGCGTCCCACAACAGGTTGGTTTTCAGGGCAAAGAAGCGTTGCCGCGTCGGCGCATGCATGGTGATGTCCACGGCCATGGGAGTGAAAGCGGGCATGGTGGCCGGCCTGCTGAGGACAGGATATGCCGGCATGGGCCTGTACATGCGGCTGCGCAGCCGGCGGGTGTCGTAGTCCACCAGCACGGAGGCGCGGCGCAGATAGGGCAGCACGTGGGCGCGCATGGAGGCGTAGGGTGCGCCGCCGTCGAGGCCTTTGAGCCTCCGCTCGCGGGTGTCGCCGTCGATGCCGGCTGTCCGGTCGAGGAAACTTAGCACCACGGCGCCGTGGGGAATGGTGCTGTCGGCGGCGAGCATCATGCGCATGCCGTCCCAATCCTCGGGGATTGTGGATATGGCATAGATGCTGTCGGGGAACGAATAGCGTGCGCGGAGGATGGCGATGAACGTGCGTGCGCGGCCGGTGGCGAGGCGTACGTTGTTGGGGTAGGGGCCCTCGGGCGACGCTGTGCCCTCCACGGTGATGCGCTCCACTTTCATGCGCGGGTCGAGCACCATGGAGTCGATGCGCGCGAGCACTCGGTCGAGGGCGCTGTCGTTGCCGTGATATGTCTTGTCTAAATTGGTGAGATTGACTTTGAAGTCGATACGGGCCTGTGCCCTGGCCGATATGCTGAGTGTGTCGACAGTGGCTTCCAAGGCCGCGCACGGGACCGCCGAAAGCAGGGCAATAAGAATCAGCGCCGCCAAATGTATCGAAATTACATGGCGGTGCATGCCTATGCATGAGCTGTTTTTTATTTCTTTATAATATGCCGGTGCCGCAACATCCATTATAAAATAAAGATGCTTATAATTTTATGCTATGGTCGTATGATATAGGTTAGGATAAATGGCTGATGCTTGATTTAAAGTGGTGCAAAATTAATATATTTTATATAGGCAATACAAATTTTACCCCCCCCCCCTTGTTAAGAA
>VSPD01000049.1 GCA_009775125.1 Muribaculaceae bacterium
TTGTTAATGTTTGTTAAATTATTCATAGGAGTGTTAAAAAATGGGCTATTTTTGATTAATGAAATTGTGCGATGTTTTTTCCGAGTGCAAAGGTACGAAATAATTTAAATACAACAAACGAATTTTTAGCGTTAATTGTGTAATAAAGATTAATTTATGCATAATTGTCGCTCTGCCACAGCCACGCGGCATATATCAGCTTCCGAATTTTTTTGAAAGGAACTGATTCATTAATCCAAATTTTGCAAGTTGGGCACGGCGAAGCCGTGATTCCTTGGATAATCGGGTTTGGAGGCAGAATGCCGACAAGCCCGGTAGATGACGGCAATAAAAAAGCACTGCAAAGCTGTGCTTCATGGCAAGGTTGGTACTGTCGAACGCTCCGGCCGGCCTCCGCTCCAACACCGCGATTGACTCGCTTTTCCTCACCCCGCATGTCGGCAGTGCCGGCCATGCGGGGTTAACATCAAGCGTCACGGCTTCGCCGTGATTGTGCTGTAAAAGCCACAATATCCGAGATTAATTAAATCTCCGCAATCGACGTAGATGCAAAATTAATTTTTGCGTTAATTGGCGCGAATTGCGCATTAATATAATTTTTGGATTCAAAAGTCTAAGGGTGACGTGCATTTTTGCTTGGCGGTTATAGTTTTTTTTGCTATTTTTGCCAAAATTTGAAATATAAAGACGTAAAAAAATAAAATTTCATTCGTTATATTATGTCAAAAATCAATCAAAATGCTTCGTTGCCGCCGGCAGAGGTCGATCCCGTTGATCTTCCGGAGAACGCGTTCCGCGAACTTGGCGCCGACGAGGAGTACCGTCCGGTGATGCATCCGGCTCATGATTATCCCGAGGTTACGCCTTATTCCGTGACGATGGGTCTCGTGCTTGCCGTGGTGTTCAGTGCCGCCGCCGCTTATCTGGGCCTTAAAGTAGGACAAGTGTTCGAGGCCGCGATTCCCATCGCCATTATTGCCGTTGGTTTGTCGAGCGCGCGCAAGATGCCCAACGCGCTTGGTCAAAATGTGATAATACAATCGATTGGCGCATGTTCGGGCGTGATTGTAGCCGGTGCCATCTTCACGCTTCCGGCTCTTTATATCCTGCAAGCCACCTATCCCGAGATTTCCGTTAATTTCTTCCAGATATTCCTGTCGTCGCTGCTTGGCGGTATTCTTGGAATATTGTTCTTCATTCCTTTCCGCAAGTATTTTGTAAAGGACATGCACGGCAAATATCCTTTCCCGGAGGCCACCGCCACCACGCAGGTGCTTATTTCGGGCAATGCCAAGGGTGCGAAAGCCGGCGCGCAAGCCAAGCTCCTTGCACTGTCGGCTCTTGTCGGAGGTGTGTACGACTATTTGGTTGCCACGTTCGGCGTATGGGCAGAAAGCGTTACCACCACGGCCTATACATGGGGCCAGGCCCTTGCCGATAAGACTAAATTTGTACTTTCATGCAATACTTCGGCTGCCGTGCTCGGCCTCGGCTATATCGTGGGGCTGAAATATGCTTTTGTGATATTTGCAGGCTCGGTGTTTGTCTGGTGGTTTATCATTCCTTTGATGGGTACATATGGTCCTGAAAGCATCACAGCCATGGCTCCGGCGTCGATATTTGCCGAGTATGCCCGTCTTATCGGCATCGGCGGCATCGCCATGGCCGGTATCATCGGCATTATCAAATCGTGGGGCATTATCTGCCAGGCGGTAGGCCTTGCCGGCAAGGAGCTTCGCGGAAAATCGGAAGAAGGCACCACGGTGCGCTGGCAGCGCGACATCTCGATGAAGCATATCGCATACTTCTCCGCAATAGCGTTGATAGCAGTGTTCCTTTTCTTCTGGTTCGGCGTGATTCATACGCTCTGGCAGGCATTCATCGCATGGCTCGTTGTCACGGTTATCGCTTTCTTGTTCACCACAGTTGCAGCCAACGCTATCGCTATCGTGGGTTCCAATCCCGTGAGCGGCATGACGCTGATGACCCTGATTGTGGCATCGGGCGTGTTTGTGGCCATCGGCCTTAACGGCACAACCGGTATCGTGGCATCGATGGTGCTCGGCGGCGTCGTGTGCACGGCTCTCTCCATGGCCGGCGGCTTCGTTACCGACCTCAAAATCGGCTATTGGCTTGGTTCTACGCCGCGCAAGCAAGAGTCGTGGAAATTCCTCGGCACACTGGTGTCGGCCGCTACCGTAGGCGGTGTAATCCTTATGCTCAACCATGTCTACGGCTTCACCGGCCCCAATGCCCTTGCCGCCCCGCAGGCCAACGCCATGGCAAAAGTAATCGAGCCCATGATGCTCGGCGGACAGACTCCGTGGACCCTCTATATCATCGGCGCCATTCTGGCCGTGCTACTCAACTGGCTTGGCGTTCCGGCCCTGGCTTTCTGCCTTGGCATGTTCCTTCCGCTCCATCTCAACACTCCGCTTCTTGTGGGCGGCCTTGTGGCCTGGTTTGTCAACCGTTCGTCGAAGAACCCCGATGTGGTGAAAGAGCGCAACGACCGCGGCACCCTCATATCCTCGGGCCTTATCGCCGGCGGCGCCCTTTTCGGCGTGTTTGCGGCCATAACGGTGCTTTGTGGAGTTGAGCCTCCGACAAACAACAATGAATTTACACCTCAGGTGCTTGGCCTCGTAGCATATGCCGCGCTTATAATCTTCGTGATTCGCGGTTCGTTCTCGTCGACCAAGCGTTCTTGATTGTTATAAAATCATGACAAGTCATGGTTTCTCGTGATTATTCATGAGAAATCATGGCTTTTTGGATGTAACTATAATATATAAGTATGTCACAGAAAAAGGATAATGCTTAGAGTGTAGGGACGCACGAGCCGTGCAATGCGGTTCAAATAAGGGCGTATCACAGAATCGCGTAGCGATTTCCGAAATTAGCCGTGGGTGAGGGAGTGGCGAAGCCTCGACCAAACCCACGGAAAAAGGTTGTCGGCAACCGAGGATTTGGAGCGGAGCCTGCCGGAGCGTTCGAAAATGCCAATCGTGGTGCAGAACGCTACGCTGTCGCTCGCTCCAATACCACGGATGATGCCAATGCCGATACCCGGGGTTACGCTATCGCTCCACCCCGGGCTACATTCTTGAAGCGCTACGCGCTTCTTATCCATTATTTGAACGACATTGCACGAGCCGTGCGTTCCTACACTGTGATAACATTTACTTTTTTAATCAGAGATACTTTATATCGGTCAATTATATATTATATATGAGTCAATCACCATCATCATCTCCCACATCGCTCGGCACAAGCTCGGTCGGACGCCTGCTGGTGCAATATTCACTTCCGGCTATCATAGCGTCGGTGGCAACATCGCTGTATAATATAGTCGACAGCATCTTCATTGGCCAGGGCGTGGGGCCTTTTGCCATATCCGGCCTTGCCATTACTTTTCCGCTTATGAACCTTGTGATAGGCTTCTGCACACTTATCGCAGTGGGCGGCGCAACTATCAGCTCCATTTTTCTTGGGCAACGCAACGTGATGAGGGCTACCGAGGTGGTGAATACGGTGATGGCGCTCTGCCTGATACATGCCGCAGTGTTCGGCACCCTGACGTATATCTACCTTGACCCCATTCTGAAACTGTTCGGAGCCACGGAGCAAACTTTGCCGTATGCGCGAGAGTTTATGCGAGTGATAGTGATAGGCACGCCCGTGTCGTATGTCTTCATCGGACTGAATAATATAATGAGAGCCACGGGCTATCCACGCAAGGCCATGTATTCGGCCCTGATGTCGGTGGGCGTGAACATAATACTCGCCCCGATATTCATTTTTAAACTCGACTGGGGCATTGCCGGCGCGGCGTGGGCCACGATGTGCGGCCAGACAGTGGCCCTCGTATGGGTGCTGTGTCATTTCCTGTCGAAAAAAAGCTACGTGCATTTCGACCTGCGCGCGGGATTTTTCTCCTCTGCATTGTTGAAACGCATATATGCGATAGGCTTGTCGCCGTTTTTGATGAACTGCTGTGCCTGCCTTGTGGTGGTTTTTATCAACAAGTCGCTTCTCGACTATGCCGTGGGCGACGGCAATATGGCCGTTGGCGCCTATGGCATCCTCAACCGTACCACCATGTTTTTCGTGATGATAGTGTTTGGCGTGACCCAGGGCATGCAGCCCATCTTAGGCTATAACTTTGGCGCCGGCAACTGGGACCGTGTAAAAGAGACCTTGAAAAAAGGCATTTGGATAGGCGTGGCCATAACCATGGTTGGATGGGTTGTGACAGAATCGTTTCCCGACCTGCTCTCGCGCATGTTTACCAACGATGCCACCATCATCGAAATTGCACGCACCGGCTATCGCGTTTATTTCATAGTTTATCCTGTTGTGGGAGCGCAGATTGTGATTCAGAACTATTTCCAGAGTATAGGTAAGCCCAAAATGTCGATTTTGCTGTCGCTCACCCGTCAGCTCATGTTCCTGCTGCCGCTGCTTTGGATATTGCCTCCGCGCATCGGCGTGACGGGCGTGTGGGCCGCCATGTCGGGTTCGGATATGCTCGCCTTCATCCTCGCCCTCGTTATAGTGATTGTAAACACGCGGCACCTCAACCGCAAATTTGGCTCTAAGAAAAATGAAACATCAGTTGCAACTTCGGTTAAAGCCTGAAACGGCTTTCGACCCGCTTCGCCTCAAAATATACGTATCCACAGAACTTGACATCGACGTGAACTCGATTACCGAGGTGCGCGTGCTTCGCCGGTCGATAGATGCCCGTCAGCGTCAGGTGATGGTGAACCTTAGTGTAGAAGTATTCCAAGACGAATTGCCGCCGGCCGGTTTTGAGCCGGTCGAGTATCGTCCTGTCGCTGCCGATGCCCGGCAGGCAGTGGTGGTGGGAGCCGGCCCGGCCGGACTTTTCGCGGCATTGCGTCTGATTGAGCGCGGCGTGCGTCCTATCGTGCTCGAACGTGGAAAAAATGTCGACGACCGCAAGCCCGACCTGGCCCGTATTTCCCGCGAAGGGATAGTAGACCCCGATTCAAACTATTGCTTCGGCGAGGGTGGGGCAGGGGCCTTTTCCGACGGCAAGCTCTACACGCGAAGCAAGAAACGCGGCTCGGTGGAGAAAATCCTGCGCGTGCTTGCAGGTCACGGAGCCGACGAGAAGATTCTTGTCGACGCTCATCCTCATATTGGGTCCGACCGCCTGCCTGCGGTGATTAAGGCCATCCGCGAAACCATTATAAGATGTGGGGGCGAAGTGCATTTCGAGTGCCGTGTGGCGGATTTGATAATAAATGAAGGCGTGGTGGAAGGCGTGGTGGAAGGCGTGGTCACGGCATCGGGCGACGAATATCGCGGCCCGGTGATACTCGCCACCGGACATTCCGCTCGCGACGTGTTCGAGATGCTTCATCGCCGAGGCATCGACATGGAAGCCAAAGGCATAGCCGTGGGCGTGCGTCTGGAGCATCCGCAGGCTGAAATCGATAAAATATTCTATCACAATCCCAACGGCCGCGGCCGCTGGCTTCCGCCGGCAGAGTATTCGTTGCTAACACGTGTCGACGGCCGCGGCGTCTACTCTTTCTGCATGTGCCCCGGCGGATATGTGATTCCCGCCGCGAGCGCGCCGGGCGAGATGGTGGTAAACGGCATGTCGCCGGCCAACCGGGGCACGCGCTGGGCCAATTCCGGAATGGTTGTCGAGATTCTTCCCGACGATCTGCCAGAATACGACAGTCACGGACCGTTGAAAATGATGGAATTCCAGCGCGACATCGAGCGTCGTTTTTATGAGGAAGCCAACAAAAGCGTTTCATCGTGCACGCAGTCGGCTCCGGCTCAGCGCATGACCGATTTCGCGGCGTCGCGCGCGTCGTCGTCGTTGCCCGACTCGTCGTACACCGCCGGCGTGCATCCGGCGAGGGTCGACATGCTGCTGCCGCGGCCCGTAGCGACACGTCTGCAAAAGGCTTTTGCCGAATTCGGGAAAAAATACCGTGGATTTCTCACAGCAGACGCCATAGTCGTCGGCGACGAGACCCGCACGTCGTCGCCTGTGCGCGTAAGCCGCGATTCCGCAACATTGCGCCATGTCGCATTCCCCGGCCTGTATCCCTGTGGCGAGGGTGCCGGATATGCCGGAGGCATAGTATCCGCGGCCATCGACGGCGAGCGTTGTGCCGACGCCCTTTCCGACGCCATTGTCGGTGATGAGTACAAAAAATAGTGCATGAAATTGGAAGCTGTCGAAATTTTTCGTAAATTTGCGGCAAATTTAATGCTGATATAATTCTATGAATATAGCCATTGTCGGTACCGGATATGTAGGATTGGTTTCCGGTGCCTGTTTCGCCGAAATGGGTGTGAATGTTACATGCGTCGACATCGATGCTGATAAAATCGCACGACTTGAACAGGGTATAATCCCCATCTACGAACCGGGTCTTGACGAAATCGTGAAACGCAACTTTGCGGCCGGCCGCCTGCGCTTCACCACCGATTTGTGCTCGGTGCTCGACGATGTAGACATGGTGTTCTGTGCCGTGGGCACTCCCGCCGACGAAGACGGCTCTGCCGATTTACGTTATGTCGCAGCCGTGGCCCGTCAGTTCGGTCAGAATATTAAAAAATACACAATTTTTGTTACCAAATCCACCGTTCCGGTAGGCACATCGAAATATGTTAAGTCGATAATCGACGAAGAGCTCGCCGCACGTGGCGTTGAGGTGGAATATGAAGTGGCATCCAACCCCGAATTTTTGAAGGAAGGCGCCGCTATAAAGGACTTCATGAGCCCCGACCGTGTGGTGGTGGGCATCGACTCCCAGCGTGGACGCGCGATGATGGAAAAACTCTACCGTCCGTTCACCCTCAACAACTACCGCGTTATATTCATGGACATTGCATCGGCTGAGATGACAAAATATGCCGCCAACTCGATGCTCGCCACCCGTATCTCGTTTATGAACGAAATCGCCAACCTCTGCGAGGTGGTTGGAGCAAATGTGACGATGGTGCGCAAAGGCATCGGCGCCGACGTGCGCATCGGCACAAAATTCCTCTATCCCGGTTGCGGATACGGGGGCTCTTGCTTCCCCAAGGACGTGAAGGCCCTTATCCAGACAGGCAAGGAAAACGGATGCGACATGCAGGTGATTGAAGCCGTGGAACGTGTCAACGAACGCCAGAAAGAAATCGTTTTCCACAAGATAGTCAAAGCTCTTGGCTCGGTCGAAGGCAAACGTGTGGCCTTGTGGGGCCTTGCATTCAAGCCCGAAACCGACGACATGCGCTGCGCTCCGGCTCTTACGGTGATAGACATGCTCGTCGACGCCGGAGCCGAAGTGGTGGCCTACGACCCCGTGGCCATGGACGAATGTCGCCGCCGCATGGGCGACAAGGTGACATATGCCAAGGATATGTATGAGGCCGTGCTCGATGCCGACGCGCTCGCCCTGCTCACCGAGTGGCGTCAGTTCCGCCTGCCCTCGTGGAAAGTGGTGCGCAAGGCCATGCGCGGCAACGCAGTGATTGACGGCCGCAACATCTACGAGCGTGACGAGCTCGCCTCCGAAGGCTTCTCCTACGACTGTATCGGCGGCTGATTGCCGTCATAAACCATAAGCCATGTTTATCGCAGCATTAGTAACGCAGCCCGTGTCGATTTTTTTAATCGTCCTGGTGATAATCCTTTTTGCGCCGTTGCTGCTCAATAAGCTGAAAATCCCGCATATCATAGGCATGATAGTTGCCGGCGTGGTGATCGGGCCTTATGGATTCAATATACTTGCAAACGACTCCACCTTTGCCCTGTTCGGGCAGGTGGGGTTGCTTTACTTGATGTTTCTTGCCGGCCTGGAAATTGATATGTATCATCTCAGGCTGAATCTGAGGCGCGGACTGCTGTTCGGGGCGCTCACGCTCCTGTTTCCGCTCGCTCTCGGAGTAGTGACGAGTGTGTGGGTGCTTCATCTCGATGTGCTCACTGCTTTTTTATTGGGAGCCATGTATGCCTCGCACACGTTGATTTCGTATCCTGTGGCTGCCCGTTTCGGTATAACACGCTCGCCGGCGGTGCTTATTTCCATTGTGGGCACCATCATAGCCGTGGTGGGCGCCCTGCTTGTGCTTGCGGCCGTGGGCAACATTCAGCGCACCGGCTTTTTCGACATTGCCGGGCTGCTTGGGCTGCTTGGCCGCCTGGTCGTGTACTGCATTGCGGTGCTGTATCTTTATCCGAGGATAACCCGTTGGTTCTTTATCCGATACTCCGATAAGGTTACTCAATATGTCTTTGTGCTTGCGATGGTGTTTCTTGCGGCTGTCGGTGCGCAGCAGATTGGCCTTGAAGCCGTGCTTGGCGCGTTTTTCGCCGGCCTTGTGCTGAACCGTTATGTGCCCGCGGGCTCGTCGTTGATGAGTTCGATAGAATTTGTGGGCAACGCGCTTTTCATACCCTACTTCCTTATTTCCGTGGGCATGATGATAAACCTCCATGTGGTGTTCAACGTGCACACTCTCACCGTGGCCGCGCTCATGCTTGCCGTGGCGCTTGTGAGCAAGTTTTTGCCGGCATGGATAGCGCAGAAGGTCAACAGGCTTAGCAAGCCGTCGCGTGGCGTAATGTTCGGCCTTACGGCGGCGCATACTGCCGTGGCTCTTGCCGTAGTGACCATGGGCTACGAAATGGGCATGTTCGACGCCACAATCATGAACTCCACGATTCTTGTAATACTCGTCACCTGTGCCGTGGCCCCGATATTTACGTCGGCATCGGCTCCGGCGCTTAAAATAGAGATGATGGAGAGCGAGGATGGCGCCGGCGACAATCTCATACGCCGCACTCGCCACAATTCGACCCTTATACCGGTGGCGACGCCGCAGATGGCGCAGTCGCTGATCGACCTGGCCGTGCTTATGCGCAACGACCGGGGTACTCATAAATTTTACGCGCTGCATGTGCGCAACGACAATTCAAACACGGCAAAAGCCATATCGCGCGAGTCGCTCGACAAAGCGCGTCGCACGGCCGCGCTTGCCGATGTCGAAATCGAAACGCTCGACCGCTACGACATCAATACCGTTCAAGGCGTGCTTAATGCCATAGAAGAACGCGACATAACCGAAGTGATGCTCGGCATGCACCGCCGTGCGACCATAGTCGACTCTTTCTTCGGGGCAAAAGTAGACCAGTTGCTCCGGTCGACCAACCGTATGCTCATGATTTCGCGCTGTTTCATTCCGGCCAACACATTCACGCGCATTGTCGTTTGGGCGCCGCCGAAGGCTCAGTACGAAACCGGGTTCTCGCGCTGGGTGCGAGCTATCGCCCGGCTCACCCGGCAAGTGGGATGCCGCGTGATATTCTGCTGTTCGTCGGAGATTCAGCCTCTGATTCGCGGAGTGATATATCACGAGAATTACGGCATAAGGTGCGAGTTCCGTACAGTGGAGCAGTGGGACGATTTTATAATGCTGTCGAACCGCATACTCGACGACGATTTGTTTGTCGTGATCGGAGCCCGTGTCAATTCAGTGTCGTATACATCAGATATGGTAGAGGTGCCCTCGTTCCTGCAAAAATATTTTTCGACAAACAATATACTTGTCATCTATCCCGAGCAATTTGGCGAAGAACAGGCCCTTACCTCGTTTGTCGACCCGATGGCGGCGGATATTGCATCGGCGCCCTCGCCCATGTGGAATAAGATACGGGGCGCATGGCGCAGGATTATCGGCGCAAAAAAGCGCATGACCAGACGTTTGCGGCGAAACCGTAAAAATCACCGCGATATATGACCGGGCAGGATGTAACCATAGTTATCCCCGTCTATAATCGGGCAAAGGTGGTTGAGCGTACGCTCCAGTCGGTTGAGGCGCAGACATTCCGCCCGTTGCGAATCATTCTTGTCGATAACGGAAGCACCGATGGCAGCCTTGATATATTGCGCCGGTGGAAATCGGAGGCCGAGACCCCGACATTTCGCATAGATATAATAGAAGAACCGGAGAAGGGGGCCGCCGCAGCACGTAATACCGGCCTTGCTGCGGTGGAATCTGAATGGACGATGTTTTTCGATTGCGACAACGCCATGCGCCCCGACCATGTCGCCTCGGCCATGGAAACAGCGGCATCCGACACGTCTGTCGGTTTGGTGGGATGGGATATTATGGAGCATGGATTCAAAGGCGAGAAGCGTGTGAGGCATTTTGCCGCCGACAACATGCTGTATAATTGCATTATTCACGGCACATTTTCCACCTTGCGCTATTTTGCCCGCACCGAACTGTTCCGTCGTGCCGGCGGCTGGAATACATCCATGAAAATATGGGGCGATATCGAGCTTGGCGTGCGTCTGCTTGGACTCTCTCCAAAGGCCGCTTATCGGCATGGAAAGGCAAAGGTGGATATTTATCCGGGAGATGAATCGTTAGCAGGACCCGTATATTCTTCGCGCGGCGCGGAATTGGAGAAAGCCGTCGACAAGATAGAAATGTTTTTGCCGGACAATATGCGTTATATCGCCGGCATGAAACGAGCGATAGTAGCGGCTCGTTATCACCGCGAGGGGCTCATCGACCCCGTGCCTCTGCTCACACAAGCCCTTCATGCCACTCCAAAATTGCGGCATCGGCTGCTTCTTCGCATTACATATATACTCAATAGCCTGTTGCCATGAAAAAAGCACTCTTTCTGTCGCATGTGCCCATAACCCCGGTTGTCGGGGGCGACCGGATACGCATATTCCAGACGCTAAGGCTGCTTGCCTCGCGTTTTCGAGTCGATGTGATATGTATCACGCACAGCCGCGGGCATCGAGAGCCGTTGAGCAAAACCATTTCAGGCATATGCAGTGAAAAGTATTTTTATATTCCTTTGCTGAAACGCTGTTTTAACGCTGCCAAAACATTTTTCAACGCCGCCCCTGAAATGGTGAATCATTATCGGCATGGAAAAGTGCGGCGGTATATCGATTCAATAGCCGGGAATTATGATGTTATCGTATGCGGGAGCGCGACGATGGCCGGTTATTTTTTTCATGCGTCCGCAGATAATGTATATGTCGATTTCACAGATTCCTTCACCCTTAACCTCGACCATGCCGCGGCCGTGTCCGGTGGCTTGGCAAAGATATGGCATAAGATTAATGCGAAAAGAATGAGGGTGTATGAAAGGAAATGCCGTGAAACGTTTAGGAAAGTGGCATATATTTCATGCAGAGACAGAGACTATATCGGTGCCGGCACAGGTAATACATGTATTTTGAAAAATTCTGTCGTGATGCCGGCAGAGGATGATTGTTGCAGGCATACGCCGGACTCAAAATCTATTGTATTTGTGGGCAAAATGGACTACGCGCCCAATATAGAGGCATGTTGCTATTTTGTAAATGAGGTTTTGCCTGCGGTGGTGCAATCCTGTCCCGACGTGAGATTTATTATCGTAGGGATGTCGCCGACGGCAAAAGTTGAACGGTTGGCCAAAGACAACAGCCATGTGACAGTTACCGGCAAAGTCGAGTCTGTCGCGGATTATTACCGTAACGCCGCTGTCGTAGTGGCGCCTATGGTATCCGGGTCCGGTTTGCAAAACAAGATATTGGAGGCGATGGCCCATGGCTGTTGTGTCGTGACCACGCCTGTCGGCGCCGACGGGCTTGAATCGGAAGAGCACGGGCTTATTGTGGCCGGAGATTCCGCTCTCATGGCCCAAAACTGCATCAAATTGCTAAACGACCATAATCTTGGAAAATCCTTGGGCGATAAAAATAAAAAATACGTCCGGGATACATATTCTTATGAGGCGACAGCCGGGCAGTTTGACGATTTTATAGGATAGAAAAGACCTTAATCGATATACCCGTTTTACCCTGTTTACAAAGTTTTGCATTTGATAATTTGCCGTTTCGGCAAAAAGTGCTAACTTTGTGGCGTATTTTTGCAAAAAACTAAATTTAACATAAATATGAGTCTTAACATCATTGTGCTTGCCAAGCAGGTGCCTGACACCCGCAACGTAGGCAAAGATGCCATGAAGGAAGACGGCACTATCAACCGTGCCGCCCTCCCTGCTATCTTCAATCCGGAAGACCTTAACGCCCTTGAGCAGGCTCTCCGTATAAAAGAAGCCAACCCCGGGACAACAGTCACCATCCTCACAATGGGTCTCCCCCGTGCCGCCGAAGTGATCCGCGAAGCTATTTTCCGCGGCGCCGACAGCGGCATTGTTCTTACCGACCGTGTGCTCGGCGGTGCCGATACTTTGGCCACATCCTACTCTTTGGCTCAGGCCGTGAAGAAGTTTGGCAACTACGACCTTATCCTCGGCGGTCGTCAGGCAATCGACGGCGACACTGCTCAGGTTGGTCCGCAGATAGCCGAAAAACTCGGAATTCCCCAGGTGACATATGCCGAGGAAATCGTTGATATGGCCAATGGCCACATCACAGTGAAGCGCCGTCTCGAACACGGTGTCGAAACCGTAAAGGCTCCGCTGCCTTGCGTGGTTACTGTCAACGGTTCGGCTGCTGAATGCCGTCCTCGCAATGCCAAGCGCGTGATGAAATACAAATATGCCGTGTCTCCTTCGGA
Source organism: Muribaculaceae bacterium (assembly GCA_009775125.1). Taxonomy (GTDB): domain Bacteria; phylum Bacteroidota; class Bacteroidia; order Bacteroidales; family Muribaculaceae; genus CAG-873. Next base: position 12,574 of record VSPD01000049.1, read on the forward strand.
AAAAGCCAAGCTGTCGGAAGAAATGCAGGCTTTTGTCGAGGCACGTCCCTATCTCAACCTCCAGGAGTGGGGTGCCGCTTTCGTAGAGGCCGATCCCGAACAAATCGGTCTTCCCGGCTCGCCTACAAAAGTGAAGCAAATCGAAAACGTGGTGTTCACCGCCAAGGAAAGCCTGCGTCTCGAAAATAACGACGAGCAAATCGAAGCGCTCGTGAAGGACCTCATCGCCAACCACACAATCGGCTAATGCCCTCTAATAATATGTCAGACAAATTAAATTCAACGACATCGACCGAGGCGGTAGCCGGCGATGTTACAAAGGACAATAACAATTTGGTAGTATATTGCGAGTTCGACGAAGGTCGCATTGCTGATGTGAGCCTCGAACTCCTCACCAAAGGCCGTGTGCTTGCCGACCGTCTCGGCGTGAAACTCGAGGCGCTTGTTGTCGGCGACAATCTCAATGGAGTGGAAGACCAGATTTTCCCCTATGGTGCCGACGTGGTATATAAGGTCGAAGATCCCCGTCTTTTCCCCTACACATCCAACCCGCACGCTGCCGTGCTCATCAACCTGTTCCGCGAAATCAAGCCGCAGATTTGCCTTATGGGCGCCACTTGCATTGGACGCGACCTTGGCCCCCGTGTTTCGTCGTGTCTCCACTCCGGCCTTACCGCCGACTGCACATCGCTCGAAATCGGCGACCACACCGACGCTAAATCAGGCAAGGAATACAAGGACCTTCTCCTTCAAATCCGTCCTGCATTCGGCGGCAACATCGTGGCTACGATCGTCAACCCCGAATGTCGACCTCAGATGGCCACCGTGCGCGAGGGCGTGATGAAAAAAGAAATCCTCAACCCCGACCATAAAGGCACTGTCGTAAACCTCGACGCCAAGAAATATGTTTCCGACGCCGATTTCGTGGTTGAAATCATCGACCGCCATATCGAAAAGTCGAAAGTAAACATCAAGAACTCTCCCATCATCGTTGCCGGCGGCTACGGCGTTGGCTCGAAAGAAAACTTCCAGTTGCTCTTCGACCTTGCCAATACCCTTGGTGCCGAAGTTGGCGCCTCGCGTGCCGCTGTCGATGCCGGATACATCGAACACGAACGCCAGATTGGCCAAACCGGTGTGACCGTGCGCCCCAAACTTTACATCGCCTGCGGTATATCCGGCCAAATCCAGCACATCGCCGGCATGCAGGAAAGCTCGATCATCATCTCCATCAACAACGACCCCAACGCCCCGATCAACACAATCGCCGATTATGTTATCACCGGCAACATGGAGGATGTCGTGCCCAAACTCATCAAATATTATAAGAAAAATTCCAAGTAGACCCCGCCATGGCTAATTTCTATACAGACAATCCCGACCTGAGACATCATCTGGAACATCCGATGATGCGCAAGATTGTTGAACTCAAAGAACGCAACTTCTCCGACGCCGACAAATTCGATTACGCTCCTCTCAATTTTGAGGACGCTATGGACAACTATCAGCGCGTGCTCGAAATCGTGGGCGAAATATGCGGCACAACTATTGCCGAAAACGCTGAGTCTGTCGACCATGACGGCCCCACAGTGGCCGACGGCCGCGTGACTTATGCCCCCGGCACACAAGTAAACCTCGACCTTTGCCGCAAGGCCGGTCTGATGGGTATGGCTATGCCCCGCCGTTTCGGTGGTCTCAATTTCCCCATCACCCCCTATATCATGGCTGCCGACATCGTGAGCCGCGCCGATACCGGTTTTGAAAACCTCTGGGGTCTTCAAGACTGCGCCGAAACCCTTTATGAATTCGGCAACGACGACCAACGCTCGCGTTTCATCCCCCGCGTATGCGAAGGCGAGACCATGTCGATGGACCTTACCGAGCCCGATGCCGGTTCCGACCTCCAGTCGGTAATGCTCAAAGCCACTCAGAAAGAAGACGGCTCTTGGGTGCTCAACGGTGTGAAGCGTTTCATCACCAACGGTGACTCCGACATCCACCTCGTGCTTGCCCGTTCGGAAGAAGGCACCACCGATGGCCGCGGCCTCTCGATGTTTATCTACGACAAACGTAACGGCGGCGTCAACGTCCGTCGCATCGAGAACAAAATGGGTATCAAAGGCTCTCCCACATGCGAGCTCGTCTACAAGAACGCTCCCGCCGAACTCGTTGGCGACACACGCATGGGCCTTATCAAATATGTAATGGCTCTTATGAACGGCGCCCGCCTCGGCATCGCCGCACAAAGCGTCGGCGTAAGTGAAATCGCCTACCGCGAGGCTCTTGCATATGCTAAGGATCGCCGCCAGTTTGGCAAGGCTATCATCGAATTCCCGGCTGTGTCTGAAATGCTTGCCGTGATGAAAGCCAAGCTCGACGCTTCCCGCTCGCTTCTCTACGAGTGCGCCCGCTATGTCGACCTCTACAAGGTGCTCGAAGACATAGCCCGTGAGCGTCCTCTCACAGCCGACGAACGCAAGGAACTCAAAAATTACAAGAAACTTGCCGACGCCCTCACCCCCATGGCAAAAGGCCTTTCGTCGGAATATTGCAACCAGAACGCCTACGACTGCATCCAGATTCACGGCGGCTCGGGCTTTATGAAAGATTATGCCTGCGAGCGCATCTACCGCGACGCACGCATCACATCAATCTACGAAGGCACCACCCAGCTGCAAGTTGTGGCTGCTATCCGCCACGTCCTCACCGCCACATACCGTACGCTTATCGACGGATATGCCGCTACGGAAGTGCGTCCCGAGCTCCAGGCCGTAAAAGACACCCTTGCCAATATGGCAGAGGCATACTATGCCGCCGCAGCCGATGTTTCCGCCGCCAACAATCAGGAATACACCGACCTTATGGCTCGCCGCCTCGTCGAGATGGCAGGTTTCACCGTCATGGGCTACCTCTTGCTCCTCGATGCACAGCGCAACGAGTCGTTCACGAAATCGCTCCACGTATATGTAAACCTCGCACAGGCCGAAATCACCAAGCATGCCGATTTCATCGCCCGTGTAAAACCCGAGCAACTCGACTATTACAAGGCTTGATACTTCAAGTCCATACAAATAAAAACGCCGGCGAAAATTTTCGCCGGCGTTTTTGTATGTATATGACTATTTCTTATATTGAGGCAGGAGGGGGACAGGGAATTTCGAGAACAGTACATCGACAGCTTTGGCAATGCCCGAGAGATTGCGGAATTGAGAGTCGCCGTTATCCATAATCGTGGCCACCGAAGAGGAGTACATCGGTATTTTCCGCTGCATATCGACAATATCCATCGTGAGCACACCCTCGCGGTAAATGCCTGTGATAACCTGCGCGTTGGAATAGTAGGCCGGCCAGTAGTTGGCACGCGGGTACATAAACCACGGATACATACCATTATAATAAGGTCCGACAGGTGGGGGTGGGGGAGGCCCCATGGGTTGCACCAGCGGAGCTGTGGCTATCTCTTTACGGACGGTAAGGCCAATGTTGATAAGCATCGGCGAAGTAGGGCTCTCGGTGTAGCCGCGGTCGACCATTTGCTCGCGGATGGCGGCGGCGATGTTGTAATACGTCACCATTTCCATTCCCGGGGGCAACGTGCCTTCATCAGGAGTGACGATGCGGAATGTGGAGAAATCGCGCAAATTCGCTCCGTTGTAAGTCTCGCTCGATGTCAAGGAATAGGGGCTGCATCCTGATAGCGCGAGCAGTACGGCCATTATTATAAATCCGGATAACTTTTTCATACACGCTTAATTATTGATTAAACCTTTGATATTCAAACAATTTTGCCGCGTCGAAAGTTCATCGGACTATTTCCCCGAATCAATTATGCGTATGTTGCCAAGTCCGGTGCGGGTCTCGAGATAGCGGGTGAGGCGTGTTTGGTCGGTAATCGGCGAAGTATGTTTTATTATGGCTAAGTTCACGGTGTCGAGCGAACGTGTTGCCGTGTTGCATACAAGGGTGCGGCATATGGCTATGTCGGCAATTTGCGGATACAGCACTTTTATTTCGGGAGCTATCGTGTACGAAAGTGAGTCGAAAGCCTCGCGTCGTAGAATCTGCGAGCGCAGGGAGTCTATTTCTGCCTTTTGACCATCAATCTGGTTCATGGCCGCTGTGAATACCTCGCCGATGCTTTCACGCGGAGCTTGTGATATATTGGCAGATCCGGCGCCGAACCCTTGTGTGATATGAAGTGTAGACCCTCGTAATATCGGCGATTCTTGCAATTGCCGAGCCATGGCCACTTGAAGCGAGTCAATGTCGACGCTCTCGCCAATAAGAGTCACGTCTATGTGTTTCTTCCAATGTGAAATGTAGGCCTTTTTGCTGAATACCTGAGTGTTGGAAAATACAAAATTGTTGTCGACGAAATTATTTGCGTCATTTATGAAGTAACTGTCGCGTATCATCAGAAATGTAAGATATACGCTCGGAAGCAACGTCACCACCACAATGCTCAGCACTATCCTTTGCACCTTGCGGCGGCGAAGCTCGTCGACAAAATTTACAGGCGTGAATTTAAACAGCTTCACGCCCACGAGGGTTGCGAAGGCTATAAATATTGAGTTTATGAGGAAAAGATAAAAAGCGCCGGTGAAATATTGCAGCTGCCATGTCGCCAATCCGTATCCTGCTGTGCACAAAGGAGGCATGAGCGCCGTGGCAATGGCCACGCCGGGTATCACATTGCCTTTTTGCCGGCATGCGGCAGCCACGATTCCGGCTCCGCCGCCGAAGAAGCCTATCAGCACGTCATATATCGTTGGAGATGTGCGGGCAAGCAGTTCCGACCGGCCTTCGCTTACAGGCGAGATGAGGAAGAAAAGCGTTGACGCTATCACCGAGAACAGAGCCGCGGCGGCAAGGTTGCGGGCCGAACGCTTGATAAGCGCGAAATCGTATGTGCCTGCGCCAAGTCCCACGCCTATAATGGGCCCCATCAGCGGTGAAATAAGCATCGCGCCGATTATCACGGCGGGCGAGTTGGTGTTCAGTCCGAGCGAGGCTATGAATATGGCCAGAATCAGAATCACAATGTTAGGGCCGCGAAACGACACGCCGTCGAGTATGGTCTTCCTCGCCGACGCTTCGCTTTCCATATATGGCGACAGGTCGAAATAACCTTTCAGCTTATCTTTTGCAATGTCAAGAATCATGATTTTCAAGCATTTGTTTTAATTAATTTAACATTTGTTTCGCTCGTAATGTTTATTCAAGCCAAAAAATACGCGCATCGCAAAATCAGCTATAAGACTTTGCGATGCGCGTATTATATTATGTGGTTTGGAGCCTCTTGTCAGCCGAATTTACTTATTTTGCGAAGCTGAGGCTCATTTATAATCTTTATGCTGCGGCCGTCCACCACAATCAAGTGCTCGTTTACAAACCCCGACAGGGTGCGTATTGCATTTGACGTAGTCATGTTCGAGAGGTTGGCGAGGTCTTCGCGCGACATATATATCTTTAATGTCATATTGTCGTCCTCATAGCCATAATTGTCGCGTAGCACCATCAAGGCTTCGGCCAGGCGTCCGCGGATATGCTTTTGGGTAAGGTTTACGATACGCGAGTCGGAGTTGCCGAGATTGCGTGACAGGTCGTGAATAAAAAACCAGGCGATCTGGTTGTTGGCTGTAATAAGATCAGACACAATGCCCATGGGCAGCGACCCGAGCACCGATGGCTCGAATGCCGCCGATGTCGACACATAAGGCTCGTTGGCAAAATATGCCCGGTAACCGAAATACTGCACCGGACGAATCAGCCTCAGAATCTGCTGCCGGCCGCCTACGCCGTCCTTATATTTTTTTACCTTGCCTTTCAGCAGGCACCAGAGATATTCTGGTTCTTCATTTTCGGCATATATTATCTGATTTTTCTTGAAATGATGGATTTCAAAATTTTCGACAATGAGTCGTTTCTCTTCATTTGAGAGAATCGGCCATACTCCATTTATGTCTTCGGCCAAAACCTTTTCTATGGACCGTTTAATCAGTTGTGAACTCACCGGAATATTGGTTTGGGGAAAGATTATGATGAATAGTGTTTTTAAAATATGTTTTAAAGCATGCAAATATACTGTTTTTTTATCAAACTGCGTACAAAATACATAATATTTGCTCAAAAAAACGCCATATTTTAGTCGTTATGGCCAAATTTTTGATGCTTTGGTTGAATTTTACAATGCCTTTATATCTTTTCTTGTGCAAAAATGTCAAAATTGAGAGCAGGGAGGCGATAAAATTTTTTCACATTTTTTAGTTGCATTTTGCTTGCAAGTAATGGAAATATTATGTAAGTTTGCATCGGACTCATAGTTCACAGGCTTAACCAACCAAAATCTTTATACCGCGCTAAACCGCAAAAAATTTCTGTAATCATGGAAATTAATCAAATCATGGCCGCCCTTGAGGCTAAGCACCCGGGCGAAAAAGAGTACCTTCAGGCTGTCCGCGAAGTGCTCATGTCTGTTGCCGACATCTACAACCAGCACCCCGAGTTTGAACACAACAAAATTATCGAACGTATGGTCGAACCCGACCGTATCGTTACTTTCCGTGTGACTTGGCTCGACGACAAAGGCGAAGTTCAAAACAACATCGGTTACCGTGTGCAGTTCAACAACGCCATTGGCCCGTACAAAGGCGGTATCCGTTTCCACGCATCGGTCAACCTCTCTATCCTGAAATTCCTCGGCTTCGAGCAAACATTTAAAAACGCCCTCACCACCCTCCCCATGGGCGGCGCAAAAGGCGGTTCCGACTTCTCACCCCGTGGAAAATCCGACCGTGAAATCATGCGTTTCTGCCAGGCTTTCATGCTCGGCCTTTGGAAAAACCTTGGTCCCGACCGCGACGTGCCTGCCGGCGATATCGGCGTAGGCGGCCGCGAAGTAGGTTACATGTATGGCATGTACAAACGCCTTGTCAACCAACACGACGGCACATTCACCGGTAAAGGCCTCGACTTCGGCGGCAGCCGTATCCGTCCCGAAGCAACCGGTTTCGGCGCCCTCTATTTCGTGCAAAGCATGCTCAAAGAAAAAGGCGACACCATCAAAGGCAAGACCGTGGCAATATCCGGCTTCGGTAACGTAGCTTGGGGCGCAGCCTTGAAAGCTACCGAACTCGGAGCAAAAGTCGTTACCATCTCCGGTCCCGACGGATATGTTTACGATCCCGCCGGTCTCGATGCAGAAAAAATCGACTACATGCTCGAACTTCGTGCTTCCGGCAACGACATTGTCGCTCCCTATGCCGAAAAATTCCCCGGCTCCACATTCTTCGCCGGCAAAAAACCGTGGGAACAGAAAGTCGACATTGCCCTTCCTTGCGCTACGCAAAACGAAGTAAATGGCGACGACGCCCGTCAGCTCGTTGCAAACCACGTCGAACTCGTGGCCGAAGTATCCAACATGGGCTGCACACCCGAAGCTATCGACACATTCATCGAATCGCGCACCACATACGCTCCCGGCAAAGCCGTTAATGCCGGCGGTGTGGCCACATCCGGTCTTGAAATGAGCCAGAACGCCATGCACCTCCAATGGAGCGCCGAAGAAGTCGACGAAAAACTCCACGGCATCATGCACGCCATCCACGAACAATGCCTCCGTTATGGCCGCGAAGCCGACGGTTACATCAACTATATGAAAGGCGCCAACATTGCCGGCTTCATGAAAGTCGCCAATGCCATGATGGGCCAAGGCGTATGCTAATCCACCTATATAATATTTAATCCACCTATATAATATAGTCACAATTCAATAAACTATATAGAATAGCCCCCGTCTCAATCCCGGCTCCCCCGAGCCGGGATTTTTTTGCACCCCTCCTCATCCCCCATCCTTAGTCCTTGTCGCTTTGCATTAAAATTGTCGCAGGGCGACAATCTCTTAGGTAACCTCCGGCTTCAGCCGTGGGGCTCGAGAATATGCTCAGGCGGTGTGGCGGCGCCACACTCTTGCATTTGCCGGCCTCAATCCTTTCTCCCTTCA
>VSPD01000005.1 GCA_009775125.1 Muribaculaceae bacterium
AGAGATAAGTATATGTAAGACAATAACGTTTGAAAATGGATTTCATTGCATTAATTCTTTAATAAAACATACTTAATATGAAAAATTCGGCATATCGTGTCGGTCGACGGGCGCATCACCAGCCGTGGAGGGTCGACAAGGGCGATGGCGTCGCAACGGTCGCGCGCTATATCGAGCTCGTGGGTTGAATACACCACGGTCTTGCCTCCTTCGCGGGCTATGCCGGAAAGCAGGTCGGCAAGCTCGTAACGGCCCGGCAAGTCGAGAAACGACGTGGGCTCATCGAGCAATATCACCGGCGTGTCCTGCGCCAAGGCCCGCGCTATCATCACGCGCTGACACTCGCCGTCGCTCATCGTATCCATGGTGCGCGTGGCATAGTCCGACATTCCCACTGCGGCGAGTGCCGCTTCTACGGCCCGACGGTCGGCTTCCGAGAGCCGCCCTATCCAGTCGGTGTACGGCGCGCGTCCCATGCCCACGACAGAGGCGCACGACAGATTGGAAATGCGCACACGCTGTGTGGTGACGAAAGCCACAGTACGCGCCCGTTCCGCGGCCGACATCGACGCGAGGTTCTTGCCGCCGACGCGAACCACGCCCGACATCGGGCGATCGATGCCGGCAAGCACGCGCAGCAACGACGATTTGCCCGCGCCGTTGCGTCCGATCAAAGCCGTGCAGGCTCCGGCGGCAAATACCCCTTCGGCATTTTCCACCAAGATTTTTCGCCCGTGCCCGACACTTAGATTTTCAATCTCGACCATAATCAATTCCTGTTTTTCAATACAATCCATACAACCACAGGTATGCCCAGCAAAGCCGTAACGGCATTAACAGGGATTCCACCGGCTTTCGACAGTATGTCGCAAACAAGCATGGTGCACGCTCCGAGCACGACGCAGCCGGGCATCACCACTCGACAGTCGGCGTTGCCGAACATGGTGCGCACCACATGCGGCACAGCCAAGCCTACAAAGCCTATCGGGCCGCAAAAGGCAGTGACCGTGCCGGCAAGCAGAGTTGTCGATATAAATATCACCGCACGCGACCGGCGCAGGTCCACGCCCATCGTCGCGGCATATTGCTCTCCGAGCATGAGAAGGTTCAACGGTTTCAATGCCGCAATACCGATTAAAAGCCCTGCGCCCACGGCCACGGCGAGTATCACAAGTTGCGGAGCAGTGACATCGCCAAGCGAGCCCATGGTCCACACCACGAAACTCTTCAAGGCCTCCTCACGGCTCAGGTATTGGAGCACTTGCACCACAGCGCCCACCCCCGACGAGAACATCATGCCGAGGATAAGCACCACCATAATATCTTTCATCCTTGCGCTCACGGCGGCAATGACCATGAGCACGGCTGCCGCTCCGGCCCATGCCGCTCCGGCCACGCCAAGCTGCTGCACCTGTGCCATCGAAGCGCCGACAAGGGGGGCGCCGAGTATAAAGAGCGCCACGCCCAACGAGGCTCCCGACGATATGCCGAGCACATATGGCCCGGCAAGCGGATTGCGAAACAGCGTCTGCATCTGCATACCGCTCACCGACAGCGCGGCTCCGGCCAACACGGCCACAAGGGCTTTCATCAGACGTATCGACCGCACGATTTTCACTGTCGTGGGATCGGCGTTGCCCCACAGGGCATCCCATACCCGGCCAATCGACAGCGATGTCGACCCCACCGTCATGTCTACGACAAACAGCGCGGCCGTCACCGCCAACAGCAAGGCAAACAGCCTGTATTCCCGTCCCCGGCCCCTCATCTCAACCGACGGTAATAAATCATTGCGGAATCGGGAAGCAACCCGGGATGGAATATGTTCACAAGGTCGTGGAGCACGGCGTCGGGGTTCACCACGCCGCTCTCCCAGTAGTCGTTGCCACCGCCGGCGGTGGCGCGCAGCGACGAGTTCCACACATTGCCGTTTCTCAACGGGGGCGTTTCCGTCAGATTCGGCACCGCCGAGCGCAGCCCGTCGAGCGTGTCGTAAATTCCGGTGTTGATCCACACGTCGGCCTCCGACGCCATGCGCAGAGCCTCTTCCATGTCGACAGGCAACGAGCGGTTGCCCGGATGGCCGGCATATACATATCGTCCTCCGGCATCGGCAATGAGCCGGGCCACATAACTGTCGGCCGAAGCCATAACCCACTGGTCGGCATACGGAGTGTTTATCATCACCGCGGGAGCATCGTCGGCCTCGGCGGCTATCTTCTTTATCTCGTCGTATCGCTCAGGCACACCGGCAAAATATTCACGCGCTTCCCGGCCAAGACCCGTCATCTCGCCCACAGGCACAATCCACTCGGCCTTGCCCACAGGCGAATCTTCAAGATATTCACCGACATATGCAAACGGGATGCCGAGCTCCTTCAACTTAGGTTCGAGCGCGCTCGCTCCGGCCACGCCGTAGAGCAGCACAAGGTCGGGACGCGCCCCTACGAGAGCCTCATAATCGATGTTTCCATCATAGCCCACATCGGCCACGCTGTCGGCATGGGCGCGGATATATTCGTTTGTTATAAACCCAATCCCCGACACGCCTACAATACGGTCGGCGGCTCCGAGCGCATCGAGCATTGCCACATGGCTCGACGACATGCACACCACGCGCCGTGCCGGAGCCGCGAGCACTTGCCCGTCGAAGCCGGCCGGAGCATCCTCGCCCTCTGCAAGCACGAGAAGCCGTGTCACTGCCGACGAATCGGCTCCTTGCCAGGGGCTGCGCGTCTCAATAAGCATGCTTTCGCCGTCGGGCGCCCGCAAAATTCCGAACCCCGACGCATAAGCCGGCTCATATGCCCGCTCCGTAAATTTTCCGGCATCGCCTCCCGCGCATCCGCAGAGAATGGCAAAAACACACGCAAATAAAATATATCCTAACTTATTCATATTTAATCATTCAATCACGATATATAATTTGCAACACGCTGAATGCCAAATGTGCATTGTGCATCGCGCATCGTGCTTTATTGAAGCACCGAGTCAACGGCGGCCTTGATCAGCGGGCCCATCACGGCATAACCTGCCGCATTGGGATGCGCGCCGTCGAGGGTATATTGCTCGGCAAATGCGCCGTCGGCATCGGCCAGCGGAGTGTGGAGGTCGACGTAAGCCACGCCAAGGCTGTCGGCGAGAGCCTTTACCTTGCCATTTACGCGGATTATGTCGGCAGCCGGGCGCATCTCCGTACGCCAGAAGAAATAATTCGACGGCAGATTGGATGTAACCACCGGTACGGCTCCCGCCTCGCGGCTCAGCTCAATCATCTTTTCAATGTTGGCCACCATCTGCTCGTCGGTCACAGGACCTTCGTTAGCAGCCACATCGTTGCTGTTGGCCGATACTATCACCACCACATCGGGATTCGATTTCAAGACAGAGTTTGGAAAACGGCGGAGCACCTGACGCGAGGTCTCGCCCGACACGGCAAAGTCGATATATCCTTCGGTGGCAAAGAATGTCGAGTCGTAGTCAATCCAGAAATCGGCGATAGAGTTACCTGCCACGGCCACGACAGGCGTTTTCTCTTCTTTCGCAATTTCTTTGCCCGAAGGCGCGGTACATGCTCCAAGGAGCAATGCCAAGGCGGCTGAATATAATACTTTCTTCATGATTTGATAAATTCACGCGCCACGGCAATATCCGAGGCATGGTCGACATCTACTATTTTTTCAATGGGATAGGCTTTGAGACGAAGTCCGGCGTCGACAAGCGCGCGCTGATAGTTGCGCATCCGGCTCACGCCCTTTTCGAAGCATGATTCGAGCACGGGCAAGGCGCGGTCTGTCAGGCCGTAGATACCGCCCGAGATATATTTCACGCCGGGAGCCATGCTGTCGAGAAATCCGGTGATGCGCATATCGGCGTCGGTGACCACGTAAAGCGGCTTCTCATCATCGACATATGGCGTTACGGCCATCATTCCGTCGGCCTCGGTGTCGGCGGCAAACGCACGCGCATATGCGGCGAAGTCTTCCTCGCGGAACACGGTGTCGACAGTCGTCAATATAAACTTGCCCGGCGAGAACCGGCGCGACACCTCATAAAAGCTGTGCATCGAGCTGGGCGTAGTCTTCACCGTGAGATGCAGCGGCACGGGCAAGTCGAGCCCTTCGAGATAGCGGCGCACCTCGGTCATATGCTCATTCACAATCACAGATATTTCCTCGGCATCGCAGGCAAGGAAAATATCAATAAGGCGTCGTATCATCGGACGCCCGTCGAGGTCGACAAGCGGCTTGGGCAAAGCCACGCCTTCCTGCACAAGCCGGGAGCCTTCTCCGGCAGCTATTATTGCAAATTTCATGGCTTCCGTCAATTTTCTTGTGCGGGGTTGTTTTCTTCCGCCTTCTGCTCGGCAGCCGGTTCTTTTTCTTCGGCCGGAGCCTGTGACGTTGCCTCGCGTTCAGGCTTGTCATTCTTCGGACGCTGCTTTTTCTCGGGTTTGAGGCTTTGCTTTTTCAGAGGGCGCGCGGTGGCCTCAGCCTCGCGTTCGCGGCAACGGAATATGTCGATAGCCGAATATATGGCCTGGCGGAGCGACTCCGACGAAGCCTCGCCGGTGCCTACAATATCATAGCCTGTGCCATGGTCGGGCGATGTGCGCACAAACGGAAGCCCGGCTGTGAAGTTCACACCCGTATCCATAGCCATGGCCTTGAAAGGGGCAAGTCCCTGATCGTGATACATGGCGAGGATGCCGTCGAATTTCACGAAGCGTCCCGCTCCGAAAAATCCGTCGGCGGCATACGGGCCAAACGCCCAGATGCCGGCCTGCTTGGCTTCTTCGATGGCCGGGATTATCTCGTCGTTTTCTTCATGGCCGAGCATACCGCCCTCGCCTGCATGAGGGTTGAGCGACAGCACGGCTATACGCGGAGAGTGGATTCCGAAGTCGGCCACAAGCGAGCGGTTGAAGGTTTTCAGCTTTTCCACCACAGCTTCTTTTGTGATATGCGCCGGCACTTCCGAAAGGGGCATATGGGTGGTGACAAGCGCGACACGCATATTATCGGAGCAAAGCACCATAAGAGCTTTCGCGCCGTCGCCGACAGCCGATTCGAGATATTCGGTGTGGCCGGGGAAAGTAAAAGTTTCGCTCTGTATGTTGGCTTTATTGATCGGCGATGTCACGAGCACGTCGATTTTGCCCTCGCGCAGGTCGGCCACGGCACGTTCGAGCGATATGAAAGCTGCCTCGCCGGCCACTGCCGACGACATGCCCGGCTCTACCTTCACGTCCTCGCCCACCACATTTATTATATTATTGGCGGCATCCTTGGCCTCGTCGGCCGATTCTATCTGCACAAGAGGCACGTTGGGCATTTCGAGCAGTTTGCGGTAGTGCGCGGCAATCTTGGCGGAGCCGTAGATTACCGGAGTGCACAATTCAAGGATTCGGTTGTCCTCGAGTGTTTTGAGTATCACTTCGTAACCTATGCCGTTGATGTCGCCGTGGGTTATTCCCACGCGTATTTGTCTGGTTGTCATTTTTTTCGAGTTATTTCGAGTTAGGTCGATTTATGTCGATTTAAATCGATATATTTCGATATATGTCGAGATATTTCGATTTAAGCCGATTGTTTTTACTTGTCTTTTTGCTTTCCGGCAAGCATGCCGCATGCCGCCATTATGTCTTCGCCGCGCGATGCGCGGATAGTGGCCGTTACGCCTATGGCATTGAGCCGGTCGCGGAAGGCTTCCATGGCCTCGCGCGTGGCTGGAGCCAGCGGGCTGTCGGGTATGGCATGGAATCGAATAAGGTTTACGCGCGCCCCTGTGCCTTTGATAAGACGGGCGAGCGCCTCGGCATGACGGATTGTGTCGTTCACGCCGTGCCACATTATATATTCCATGGTGAGGCGACGCTGATGGGCGAAATCGTATTTGCGAAGCAGGTCTACAATCTTCACCATCGGGAAGGCGCGCTCAACGGGCATAAGCTCGGCGCGCTGCGAAGGCAGCGGAGAGTGCACGCTCACGGCCAAATGCACCTTCGTGGTCTCTATCAGGCGTTTCATTTCGGCGAGTTTGCCGATAGTGCTCACCGTGATGCGCGTCGGGCTCCAGCCCAGTCCCCATTTCGCGGTGAGGACATCGATGGCGCGAAGCACCTCGTCGAGATTATCCATAGGCTCGCCCATGCCCATAAACACGATATTGGTGAGCGAGCGCGATTCGGGTATCGAAAATATCTGGTTCAGAATCTGCGAGGCGGCAAGATTGCCGTGGAAGCCCTGCCGGCCGGTCATGCAAAAGGTGCATCCCATCTTGCATCCTGCCTGCGACGACACACACAGCGTGGCGCGGTCGCCGTCGGGAATATAGACGGCCTCCACGTCGCGGCCTCCCGCACCTTCAAAAAGATACTTGCGAGTGCCGTCGGAGCTTTCCGTCACCAGCTTGGGCGCATATGTTCCTATACAATATTTTTCCGAGAGAAGGGCTCGGGCCTGCTTGGGCAAGTCGGTCATCTCATCAATTTCCGACACCCGCTTATCGTAAATCCATTTTGCCATCTGGCCGGCGGCAAAACGCCGCAATCCGGCTTCTGCCGCCACTTCGGCGAGGGCGTCGGGCGTCATGCCAAGCAAGGCAATCTTGGGTTTCTGTTCCATGGAGTATTTGGGTTTTATGACACAAAATTAGTAAATTATCTGCAAAAATTGATATTGTAGCATAATAATCGTTAAATGTTAACTATTTTTTGGTGTTTTTTCGTTGGTTTTAATTAATTTTGTCGGCGAAATGGAAAAAACGTGTCTTACAGTCGATATCGGCAACTCCTCCACTAAATGGGCTGTCTGGTCCGGCGACGAGATTGTAGCCCTCGGCCGTGTGCCGGCCCTCTCGGAGTCGACGGTGGAGTCCATCACTGCCAAATACGGCGTCATCGACGCTGTGGCTGTGTCGTGTGTGGGCAGCGCCGAGCGTATTCCGGCTATCGAAGGCGCTCTGATTCTATCGGCATCCACCCCGCTGCCAATCGATATTTCAGAATACGCCCCGGGGCTTGGAGCCGACCGCATCGCCGCCATGGCGGGCGCCGAGGCTTTGGAGCCCGGCTCTGCCAAGATGGTAATCGACTACGGCACCGCCGTGACTTACGACCGCCTCGACGCCGGAGCTCGATTTGCCGGCGGCAACATTGCCCCGGGAATCACCACCCGATTTATTTCGTTGCGTCAGGACACGGCTTTGTTGCCCCGCGTCGAGACCGAGGGCGCACTGCGCCTTTCGTCGCTGTCGACATCCGAGGCAATCCTTTCAGGCGTGATGCTTGGCATCCTCGCCGAATACGATATCTACGCCTCGCTTTGCCCGTCGGTATTTATCACAGGCGGCGACGCGCCCGATTTCCTCAAATATCTCCCTGCCTCCAAACCTGTTCCCCGCTATGAACCGAACCTGGTGCATATCGGCCTAAAAAGAATAATCGATTATAACAATAATGAAATTTAAATTCTCAGGCCTCTTTGCCTTCGTGGCCGCAACCATCATCACAGGCCTTGCCGCCGGAGCACAGAACTCCACTTTAACGCCTTACAGCCGCTATGGCTACGGCATCCTCTCTGATAATGCCACATCTGCCCAGCGCGCAATGGGCGGCGTGGGCTACGCTATGAACTCCGGTCGCCAAATCAACGTAATGAACCCGGCTTCGTATGCCGCCGTCGACTCCCTCACCTTCCTTTTCGACATGGGCGTCGACTTCACCTCGCTGTGGAGCAAGGAAGGCACCACATCCGAAAACAATTTCGGCGGAGGCCTCGACTACATCACCATGCTTTTCCCCGTCACGAAATATATGGGCGTGAGCCTTGGTATCCTCCCCTATTCGTCGGTGGGCTATTCTTTCGGCTCTGAAATCGACAACGGCGCAACGGCCCGTCAGGGTTCAGGCAGCATCAACCAGGCTTATGTGGGCTGGGGTGCCACGCCGTTCAAGAATTTCTACGCCGGCTTCAATTTCAGCTACCTGTTCGGCAACACTGTCAACGACGTATATGCCTACACTATCACCGGGTCCACCTCGCTTTTCCAACGCGAGATGAAGGTGCGCGACTGGCATCTCGACATCGGCTTGCAATACTCGTTCGACATCAAGCCCGAAAACCGCGTAACACTCGGCGTGACATACAGCCCCGGCAAAAGCCTCCACGGCGAGACCTACGGCGTGTACTACGACACCAACCTCGACTCCAAGCCCGACACCGTAGGATTCACCAAACTCAACGGACTGTATTCCATTCCGGCATCATACGGAGCCGGTATCAACTACCAATGGCGCAACCGCCTCATGATAGAGGCCGACTTCACCTACCAGCCTTGGAAAGACGCAAAATACGCCCCCATTGAAAACTTCGAGGTGACGGAATTTTCCAACCGTTGGAAAATCGGCGCCGGCGTGCAATACACTCCCTCGCCCCGCGGCAGCTACTTCCAGCGTGTGCAGTACCGTCTCGGCGGATACTACAACCACGACTACCTTATGATTCTCGGCAACAACATCCGCGAATACGGAGCGTCGGTAGGTTTCGGCTTCCCCGTGCCCGGCTTCAAATCGGTTGTGAACCTCGGCATCGAGTACAAGCACCGTCAGGCCAACCCCAACCCGCTCATCAAAGAGCAATACCTCAACATCACCATCGGAATCAACTTCAATGAAATGTGGTTCCGCAAGGCCAAGATTTACTAATACGTTCACCGATAAGGCATCGTAATGCTCCGGTCGTTGCTCATATTCGCTGTGGCTGTCGTAGCGTCCGCGTCGCTTGGCGGATGCAAGGAAGAAGTGCGCCGATATGTTAAAAATATCGGCGACGGCACCGCCACGCCAACGATGAACACGCTCGACGTGAACACCTTCATCTCCGACTCCGGCTACACTCGCTATTTCATCACCGCCCCCCTGTGGAGCATGTATGAGGACGCTCCCGAGCCGTTCTGGCTCTTTCCCGACGGTATCGAGCTCGAACAGTACGACCGCTCGCTGCAAGTGGCCGCCACCATGCGTTGCGACTCCGCGCGCTACCTCAGCCAGAAACGCATATGGAGGCTCGACGGCAACGTCGTGATGGTCAACACCCAACGCGACAGTTTCCTCACCCAGCAAGTATTCTGGGACCAAATGAAACGCGAGGTATATTCCGACTCGTTTGTTCACATCGTGCGCTCCGACCGAATTATCGAAGGCTACGGATTCTCGTCAAACGAACAAATCACAGCCTACACCGTAAACCGCCCCACAGGCATCTTCCCGGTGGAACGCGCCGCCAAACCGGCCGCCGCACCCGACACTGTTCAAAATACACCCGACTCGCTGTCGGCTCCCGCCCGACGCCGCCGCGCCGTAAGCCGCCGCCCGGCATCGGCAACTCCTCAATCGGCCCCGGCCGCACTCACGCCCGCAAATCAATAGAAGCAAGCAGGCTAAAATGAAAATATGCGCCGGCTTACTTTATAACTTATAACTTATACTTAGCACTTAGTTAATGACCTCCTGGTTAATCATATCCCTTGTCTCGCTTATACTCAGCGCCCTGTTCTCAGGTACTGAAATAGCATATGTCACAGCCGACCGTGTCCGCGTGGAAATCGACATGAAACGCGGCGGCATAATCGGATCCATACTCAACCGCTTTTACAGCCACTCTGAGTTTTTCATATCATCGATTCTTGTCGGCAACAATGTCGTGCTCGTAATCTACGGTATGGGCACAGCCGCATTGCTCGAGCCTTGGATAAAAACCTGGACCGACAGCGAGGCCGTAGTGCTTCTTGTGCAGACCCTCATATCCACAGGCATAATCCTCCTTGCCGGAGAGTTCATTCCAAAGACCATTTTTAGAATCAACCCCAACAGTTCCATAAAAGTGATGGCCGTGCCCATCTATATCTTTTATATCCTGTTCTATCCCCTCTCGCTTTTTGCCACATGGCTCTCGAAAATGCTTATGCGCCTTGCAGGCATTAAGGACAAGAACGTTCGCCTCGGCCTCATTTCCATCGGCGACCTCAACGACTATCTCGAAGAAACTATCGACAGCCTCGAAGACAAAAAGGAAACAGTCGAGACGGAAGTTAAACTTTTCCAAAACGCCCTCGACTTCTCGTCGACCCATCTGCGCGATTGCATGACGCCGCGCAACGAAATAGTGGCCGTCGACATCAACGACACCTCCTACAAAGAACTCTCCGACCTGTTCACCCGCACAGGCCGCTCCAAAATCATCGTTTACGACGGAGAAATCGACAACATCGCCGGATATATCCACGTGTCGGAGCTTTTCGACCCCGCCACAAATTGGCGTCAGAAAATAAAACCCGTGGTATTCGCTCCCGAAACCCTCCTTGCCAACAAAATGATGAAGCGTCTGCTCAACGAAAAACGCTCCATCGCCGTCGTTGTCGACGAATTCGGCGGCATGGCAGGCCTCGTGACCCTCGAAGACCTTGTGGAGGAAATATTCGGCGACATCCAGGACGAGCACGACAAGACACGCCTTGTGATGCGCTCTATCGACGAAAACACATACGAATTCTCCGGCCGATGCGAAATCACCTCCATCAACGAAAAATTCGACCTTGACCTTCCCGAAAGCGAAGACTACCAGACCATTGCAGGCTACATCCTCAACGCCACCGGCGCCATCCCCGCCGAGGGCGACGACGTGCTCCTCGGCCAATACTCCTTCCACATCCTCAAAAAATCGGCCAACCGCCTCCTCCTCCTCCGCGTCACCAAAATCTAAGCCCCCATGGACAAATATAAAATCCCATATTTAAATATGATAATTCGAAAATTTGCCGAGCGATACAATCTTTCGCTCGATAAAACATTCGACTATCTGTTCAGACATGGCGGAATAAAATACCTTGTAGACTATTATAATACCGAGCACCTTCTTCCTGTCGATGACACAATCGATGAATTGGTTCTCACTTGCCGGGATGCAGGAGGAGCCTTGTAATGCGACTTTTCCACGGCACCAACATAGATTTTGGTGAAATATGTTTCGACAAATGTCTCCCTTATAAAGATTTCGGACAAGGTTTCTATTTGACCGACATTCGGGAACAGGCTCATAATATGGCTTTAAGAAAAGCCCGCCATGGAGGAAATCCAATCGTTCAAGAATACGAAATCGAAGATTCAATCTTTACAGAATTATCGGATTGCAATATCCTTAAATTCGATTCACCTTCCGAGGATTGGGCAAGGTTCATTATAGCAAATAGAGAAAGACGCATCCCCCCTTTTGAACACTGTTATGATATTGTAATTGGTCCTGTTGCAGACGATGGTGTTGCCTATGTACTCAGTCGTTACATTGAGGGATCTTTTTCAATAGCAGACGTTGTACGCGAATTGCAGTTTTCTCATCTCAACAGCCAATATATGTTTGCCACCGAAAAAGCAATCAAACACTTGAAACGCATACGCCATGAGTAAAGATGAAATTCGTAAATACCTCATATCAGATATTATTAATAAAGTTACGGAATATATAATAGAAGACACAGGTTGCGACATTACATCAGCCCTGTCTATATTATATCAATCACCGGTCATAAAATGGCTACAAGACCCCGAGGAAGATTTAACCTCAAAAAGTCCGGCTTACATCTATGAATTAATCAAACGTTCTTCACATCAATAAATCAAAATGGACGAAGACTGCCACGACAAATTGCACAACTACATACCGAAACCGCTGGAAAACGCCCAAGAAAACACATGTAAAGATAACGCTGTGGCATGTGAATCCAAGTGTAGCAACGACAGTACGGACACCAATAAGAGTTGGCTCGACATAGATGACAACCATCTCATATTTGGCTTTGCGGTTGCCGGTGCCGCGTTTGTATCTTGGCTTATACAACGTTGTGCTATTTATTTCTTAAATCCGTCCCCCAATAAATGCGGTTATACGGAATTGGGCACAGCATCTATTCTTATTATACTTTCAGGAGTATTGGCGTCTATTTGTGAAAGCAAGTATCGATTGGTGGAGTATATTGCGTTTGCATTTACTATCGCCAACATAATGATGGTTGCAATATCTGTATTTCAAAAAATATTCGACTAAGGGCACAAGCCGAAAATGCGGGCATGGAAGCGCGTATGCGCTTCAAGACAGTAGCCGGAGGTGGAGCGGTAGCGGAACCCCCGGTATGAGCATTGGAATCATTCGCGGTATTGGAGCGAGCGGCAGCGTAGCGTTCGATAATACCAAACTTAATACGAGGCACAGCTTCGCAGTGCTTTTTTATACACATAACAGACCGGGCTTGTCGGCATTCTGCCTCCAAACCCGGTTACCCAAGGAATCACGGCTTCACCGTGGCTAACTTGCGAAAAGTTTTATAAACAGTACAAAACAACGAGCGGATGACCGTCGGGGTCATCCGCTCGTTGTTTTTTATGAGATGCCGTTTAATTAGCCTTGGCCGAGCATTTGCTCGAGGGTCATGATGTCGACGAGGATGGTGCGAGGCTTGGAGCCGTTGACGGGGCCGACGATGCCGGCGGCTTCCAGCTGGTCCATGAGGCGACCCGCACGGTTGTAGCCGAGGTTGAACTGGCGCTGTATCGACGACGTGGAGCCTACCTGACGTCCGACAACGAAACGTGCCACCTCGTCGAACTTCGGGTCGCGCTCGCCCGATGGGCCGGCTATCGGCGCGTCGCCCTCGGCCATAGGCACTTCGGGCAGCAGGTAAGGCTCGGCGAATCCGGCCTGGTCGTTGATGCTTTCGGTAATGGCCTTTACCTCGGGGGTGGATATGAACGGGCACTGCATGCGCTCCATCTTGTCATTTTCCTTAAACAGCATGTCGCCGCGGCCGATAAGACGGTGCGCGCCGGGCTGGTCGAGGATAATCATCGAGTCCATGCGGCCTGCCACCTTGAATGCCATACGGCCGGGGCAGTTGGTTTTGATACCGCCTGTGAGCACCTGCGCCGACGGGCGTTGTGTGGCTATGATGAGGTGGATGCCCACGGCACGCGCTTTCTGCACAAGACGCTGGATTGGCTGCTCCACTTCCTTCACCTGCATGATAAGGTCGGCAAACTCATCAATGACGACAACGATGTAAGGCATGAAGAAATGCCCGTCGTTGGGGTTGAGCTCGCGGCGCGAGAACATGGCGTTGTAGTCGGTGATTTTCACCACGCCGGCCGATTGCAGGAGTTTGTAGCGGTTTTCCATCTCGACGACAAGCGAGTTGAGCGTGGCCACGGCCTTCGACATGTCGGTGATGATAGGCTGCGGGTCGGTCTCGTTCTCATATTCTGTCGACAGCATGGCTATGTAATGGCGTTCGAGACGCTTGTAGTGGCTGAACTCTACCATCTTGGGGTCGATCATCACGAATTTGAGTTCCGACGGATGCTTTTTATAAAGCAACGAGGCTATTATGGCGTTAAGGCCTACCGACTTACCTGTACCTGTGGTACCGGCCACGAGCATGTGCGGAATCTTGGCAAGGTCGACGATAAACACGTCGTTGGAAATAGTCAGGCCGATAGCCATGGGCAGTTCGGCGTCACATTCCTGGAACTGGCGCGAGGTTATCACCGAATGCATCGACACCATACGGGGCTTGCCGTTTGGCACCTCGATGCCTATCGTGCCCTTTCCGGGGATAGGCGCGATGATGCGGATACCGGTGGCGGCAAGTTTCATGGCGATATCTTCTTCGAGCCGCTTGATCTGGGCGATGCGGATGCCTTCGGCGGGCACAATCTCGTAGAGCGTGACAGTGGGGCCGACTGTGGCCTCGATACGCACAATCTCAATTTTGTATTCGCGCAGGGTGCGGATAATGCGGTCTTTGTTTTCTTCGAGCTCCTCGCGGTTTATCTCGCGCTGGTCGGTAGATTCGACAAGGAGGTCGGTCGACGGCATGCGGTAATAGCTCAACTCGGCGCGATGGTCGAAAAGGCCTTTTTCCACCTCGGGAAGCCGCGTCTCCGTAGATGCCGCGGCTTCAATCTCGGGCGCGGCCACAATAAAGTCGCTTGTCTCGGGCCGGTCGGTTTTCTCAGCCTTGCGGGCGGGCGACATGGCTTGGTCGTCGGGCTCGTCGATCATGAAAGATTCGTCGAGAGTGGCAGCCGTAAGGTCGATATGTGCGGATTGTCCGGCTGCCGCGGGCTGTTGCTCCGGCGCGGGCGTGGCCGCTTCGTCGGAATCAGGCGTGGCGGCAGCTTCCGGTTCGCCGCTCACGGTGTCGAGCGTGCGGCTGCGACGCGTGGCAAGCTCCTGTCGGGCACGGATACGCGCCACAGCGGAGCGTCCTTTGCGCCAGGCCACAATCAACTCGTTGAGGTAGACGCACACCACGGCAAGCACAAGCAGAGCCGACACAATCAATGCGCCGAGCACCGTGGCATGTTCAATAAGGAACTTGTTGAGATAGCGTCCATGCACACCGCCCCAGCATATTTCGGTGGCGGCCGTGTAAGTCACAAGGCCGGCTACGGTGGAGACCGTGATGGCTACAAGCAGTGTCTTGAACGTAAGCGACCAAAACCGGCATTTTTTTATGCCGAACAGCGAAAAGGCTATCAGCCAAAGATATACAAAGACTACGAGAACTCCCAATCCGAGAGTGTCGGCAAACAGGACCTGCGACAGCCATGCGCCCCACCCTCCTGCCACATTTTCAACCGGAGCAGCTTCCGAGCCAAGGATGCCTACGGGCGAATTTATCACCTCGCTTTGGTCGATTGCTCCGTTTTTGTAAAACGAGGCAAAGGCGATAAGCACAAATACGGATATAAGCAGGAGCGCGCCGCCGATAAACACTCGTGTGCCTCGGTTTTTGAAAAAGCGCACCACGGCATTGTCTGTGAAATTTAACGGCTCGCGGGGTTGACGGGGCTTTGCCGAACCCTCTCCGGCACGTTGCTCAGAGTCTTTGCGCCGAGTGTCGGCCTGAGCCTCCGTGCCCGAGTCGCGGTTAAGAATTGTTATGGTCTGTTTCTCTCGGACCGTGTCGTTGTCACGCATCCGTCGCTGACGGCGACGCATTTCCCTGTCGGGATCGTAGCCGTCGAGCATAATATCCATTTCGTCGTCTTGCTGCATATTGTGAGGAGATTTTAGAGTTTAAGTTCGTCGTTGGGTGTTGATTGTCTGCCGATTAAATCATATGTCGGTGAGGCGCGATATCATATCTTCGGGATCGGGCGCGCCAAACACCGCGCTTCCCGCCACCACAATATCCACGCCGGCGGCGGCAAGAGCCGGAGCGGTGTCGATATTCACGCCGCCATCCACTTCGATAAGAGCCTGCGAGCCCGTTTCTTCGATAAGGGCACGAAGACGCGCCACCTTGGCAAGAGTGTTGGGGATGAATTTCTGCCCTCCGAAACCGGGATTGACACTCATAAGGAGCACCATATGCACATCTGCAATCACGTCGCGGAGCATTTCCACGGGTGTCGACGGGTTGAGCGTAACGGCAGGCAACATTCCGGCATCGCGTATTGCGTGAATCGTGCGGTCGAGATGGAGGCAGGCCTCCTGATGCACGTTCATTATAGCCGCGCCGGCGTCGCGGCACTGCGAGATATAGTTTTCGGGGTGCACAATCATAAGATGCACGTCGAGAGGCTTCTCAGCCTTCGAAGCCACGGCCTTTATTACCGGGAACCCGAACGATATATTCGGAACAAACACGCCGTCCATCACATCGAGATGGAAATATCCGGCGCGTGAGCGGTTTACCATCTCCACATCGCGGTCGAGGTGGAGGAAATCGGCGGAGAGAAGTGAGGGAGCGACAATCATTATTTTAGTTTTGAGTTGTGTAGTTTGGAAGTTGGGAAGATTTCGAATAATTGAATATTCGATTACTCGATTACTCGAATATTAGTAATCAGTCCTTTATCTCGTGTTTTTTGAAAGCATTGTAGAGGATTACGCCGACACATATCAAAAGGATTGCGAGGCCGGCATATGTGAGGTAGGTATTGTAATGCTCAACCTGCTCGATGAGGTGGTCGAGGGGCACGAACTGTGCCAGCCACCATCCGAGAGCGGCAAGAATACCGTTCCACACCAACGCGCCGAGAGACGTAAACACGCAGAATGTGCCGATGTTCATTTTCGCCAGACCGGCGGGAATGGATATAAGCTGGCGCACGGCAGGAATCAACCGGCCCACGAATGTGGATATTGCGCCGTGGTCGTCGAAATAACGTTCGGCTTTTTCCACTTTCTGCTGATTGATAAGACACGCATGGCCAACGCGGGAATTAGCGAAAGCATACACCACGGGGCGTCCGATCCACAGCGAGAGGAAGTAATTGACCAAAGCGCCGACAAGAGCGCCGGCTGTGGCCACTACCACCACCATGAATACATTCATGTCGCCACGTTGGGCCGCAAGATAAGCGGCCGGCGGCACCACCAGCTCCGACGGAAAGGGTATGAACGAACTTTCAATCACCATGAATATGAACACGAACCAATAGTTGGCGTTCTCTACAAACCAGTTAAAAAACGTAGTGGCATCGAAAAGAGCCAGCGGAATCATCAAATCCATAATTTATCAGTTTTGCACAGCCGGACAGTCCCCGGCATATAGGGTGCAAAAGTACGAAATAATTTCGATAATAGCCCACACATCACAGGTAAAAAATTTGACAAATATTCCTATTATAAAGAAAAATAGGCGCGCCTTCGCGGCGAACCTATCGATCCATTATGTTATTTCTTTTATTTATATTATCAATTATCGACCGTAAAGCCGGCAAATAATATAAAATCCATTTGTCATATGCGTTATATGGCCTTTGGAGCCTGAAAATAACATAATCCTAAATAATCCTAAATTAAATTTTGTGCAAAGATACAAATTTTGCCGCTACTTTTTGGCTTTTTATCTTAAAATTGCTAAATTTCACCATAAAATTAACATTTACTAACACACATATGCAATATATTCGCCCATAAAAACACCGAACTTTGCGTTGCAAACAAAACCAAGACATAAACTTAATATCTCTTCTGTCATGAACAACCCTGTTATCCTTTCTTCACGTGTGATCGACACCATCAACTCTCTGCCCGAAACCGAACGCATCGCCGTGGCAAGCGCAATCTCGGCACAACTCATTCTCGGCGCCGACGCCTCATCGGCTCTCTCCCCGATCGAGAATATGCTTTTCTCGATGATCTGCTCCTATGTGCGCCACGACACAGCACAATACGAACGGATAATGACAAATTACTAATGACAAATTGTCGCTTATATCGCTTATGTCGTTAATGTCGCTTATGTCGCAAAAAAATTTCTAACTTCTCAACTTCCCAACTATGAAAGACACGGTAAATTTTCGCCCCGAGTGGCTCGACGCCCTCAGCGCATGTTCAGCAAAAGTGCAAATGGATATAATTTCGGCAATAGTGCGCTGGCAATCGGAGGGCGTAATGCCCGATTTCAAAGGCATGAAAATGGCACTCTTCCTTTTCCTGAAAGCCGACTTGGAAAAGGCGCAGGCCGACGGACAACCGGAAGCCGAGGCGGACACCGACACGACCGAGGCCAAGACCGCCGCGACAGCTGCGGCCCGGCCCGGCCATGCCGCCCTGCCACGGCACAAGCAAATGCCGGGGCAATACTACGGCCGCGATACAGGCGCCGCGGCCACGGCTTAGAGACGCCTGTGTTAAAATTTCTTAATTCATATCCGGCCCGCATTTGAGACGGTGGCTTTTTCGTAATTTTGTAGATAAAACCGAAATTACCATGACTGAATTTCTAATTGCGGCGGCTGTGCTCATAGGCGGATATTTCGTCTACGGCGCCCTTATGGAGAGAATCTTCGGCATAAGGCCGAAAAACATTACGCCGGCCTACTCAAAAGCCGACGGTGTGGACTATATCGCGCTGCCCACATGGAAGGTGTTCCTCATACAGTTTCTCAACATTGCAGGTCTTGGTCCTATTTTCGGTGCCATAATGGGCGTGATGTTCGGCCCGGCGGCATTCCTGTGGATTGTATTCGGCACGATTTTCGCCGGTGCCGTCCACGACTATTTCTCGGGCATGATATCGTTGCGTTCCGGCGGCGCGTCGCTTCCCGAGGTTGTGGGGCGAGAGCTCGGCAACGGAGTGAAACAGGTGATGCGCTTCTGGTCGGTGATATTGCTCATCCTTGTGGGCGCGGTGTTTGTAGTGAGTCCGGCCGGACTGCTCGACGGCATGACGCCCGCTGCCCTTGACAAGACATTCTGGATTGCCGCGATATTCGGTTATTACATTCTTGCCACACTCCTGCCCATCGACAAGCTCATCGGCAACCTCTACCCCATTTTCGGCCTCGCCCTGCTCTTTATGGCGGCCGGACTGTTTGCAATCCTCGTATTCGGAGGCCACGACATCCCGACAGGCTTTTCCGACGGACTGGCATCGCGCCAAAGCGACGGAGCCCATCCCATATTCCCCATGATGTTTGTGTCGATAGCCTGCGGAGCCATCTCCGGCTTCCACGCCACGCAATCGCCCATGATGGCGCGCTGCCTCAAAAACGAGCGGCTGGCCCGTCCGATTTTTTACGGAGCAATGGTGGCCGAAGGACTGGTAGCCCTTATCTGGGCCGCAGCCGCGATAGCGTTTACCGGCGGCTACCCCCACTTGCAGGCATATATGGCCGACCATGGCGCCAACGCCGGCGAACTCGTGAATGAAATATCCATGACATGGCTCGGCACATTCGGCGGCATCCTCGCCCTGCTTGGCGTGGTGATGGCCCCGATCACCACCGGCGACACGGCTCTGCGCTCGTCGCGCCTGATTGTGGCCGACTTCCTGCATATCGACCAGAAAAAAATAATAAAACGCCTGCTGGTGTCGCTGCCTATATTCGTGTTATGCTTCCTGGTGATGTGCATCGACTTCAACGTGCTTTGGCGGTATTTCGCCTGGTGCAACCAGACGCTCGCCGTGTTCACGCTCTGGGCCATAACCGTGTGGCTCGCGCGCCACGGCAAGGCATATATCGTGACGCTGCTTCCGGCCATGTTTATGACCGCCGTGTCGGTGTCTTATTTGCTTTTTGCACGCCGCCCCGAAGGCTTCGGGCTTCCCTGGGGCCTCGCAACAGGCATAGGGTGCGCCGTAGCCGTGGGGCTGCTCATCCTTTTTGCAGCAAAAAAGAAAAAACTCATCAAACATTGACATGTTTTCCGAAATCATAAAAGAAATAGGCGCGGACACGCTTTACAACCTCCACAGCCATACACAATTCTGCGACGGCCATGCGCCTATGGAGGATTTTGCCCGCGAGGCGGCATCGCGCGGCTTCAAGGTGTACGCTTTCACGCCCCATTCGCCCGTGCGCGAGCCCAACGGCTGCAACATGCCGGCCGACAGCCTGCCGGCATATTTCGCCGAGGTGGAGCGCATCCGCCGCCTATATCCGCAGGTGCATTTCCTCGCAGGCATGGAGATAGACTATATCGACGGCGAGCTCAACGCCGCCTCTGATTTATTCACCTCGCTTCCTCTCGATTTCAAGATAAGTTCCGTGCATTTCATTCCCAACCAGGACGGCCGGCTCGTCGACATCGACGGACGCCCCGACCGCTTCTGCGCCCACTTGCACGAATTTTTCCGCGACGACCTGCGATATGTTGTCGACACATATTTCGACCGCTCCGAGCAGATGCTCGCCACGGGCGGGTTCGACATTATCGGGCATTTCGACAAGGTGAAGCGCAACGCATCCGCCGTCGACCCCGACATCGAGTCGCGGCCTTGGTACCGTGAACGTCTCGACCGCCTCACCGACCTTATCATTGCATCGGGCGTGGCCGTAGAGATAAACACCAAGCACTACGCCTCCGACGGCATCTTCTATCCCGCTCCGCGCCTGTGGCGCCGGCTGCGCGACGCCGGAGTGACCATCGTCGTAAATTCCGACGCACACGACCCGCATGCCATCGACGCATCGCGGGCAGAGGCCTTCTCATTATTAAATTCATTATAGATAGGAACACAAGCCTCCGGCTAGTGAAAATTTACCACAAGCCGGAGGCTTGTGTTCCTGCAACCGATAATAAACATGCTTCCTACCGAATATATCGAAGTGGCGCTGCCGGTGCCGATTCAAGGCACATTCACCTACCATGTGCCCGAGGACATGCGTCGCAACCTCACCATCGGCAGCCGCGTGGTGGTGACTTTCGGTCGCCGGCGCAATTTCTACACCGGCATCGTGGCCGCCTACCAGCCCGTGGCACCCACCGAATATGAGGTGAAGGACATAGTGCATGTGCCCGACACCGCGCCCGTGCTGCGCCATCCACAGCTCAAACTCTGGGAATGGGTGGCCGAATACTATCTTTGTTCGCTCGGCGACATACTCCGAGCTGCCCTGCCCCCGGGGCTGAAAATCGAGAGCGACACCAAATTTGAGCTGAACCCCGACTTTGAGGCCGACCCCGACACAAGAGTTTCCGACCGCGAGGTGGCCGTCGTGGAGCTTCTCACATCGCAGGGACGGCTGTCGGCGCGAGAAATCGAGAAAGCGACAGGCTTCACCAACATAGCCAAACTCATGACCACGATGTCGACCCGCGGGTCGGTGATTCTGTCGGAAACTATCTCCGAGCGGTTCAGGCCCAAGACAGAGAAATTTGTGCGCATAGCCTATCCGCGCTTCGACTCCGAAGCCGCCGCCGTGGCCTTTGCCAAGGTAAAAGGGGCCCCAAAACAAGAGCAAATGCTCCTGAGCCTGATCCATCTGTCGGATTTCAACATGCGCGACCGCGAGGTGAAGGAAGTGACCCCGGCGGCATTGGTCGAGACATCGAAAACCTCATCGGCCACAATCAAAGCCCTTGTCGACAAAGGCATCGTAGAGCGTTACAGCCGCGAAATCTCACGATTCAAATACGCCGGAACACCCACCGGACTGCCAACCCTGTCGGAAGCGCAGCAGACTGCCGCCAACGCCATACACAAGACTTTTATCGAGAAAGCCACGGTGCTCCTCCACGGGGTGTCGTCGTCGGGCAAAACCGAAGTCTACGCCCATATCATCGACCGCGCCCTGCGCGAGGGCAAGCAGGTGCTGTATCTCGTGCCCGAAATCGCACTCACCACTCAGCTCACACAGCGGCTGCAAGCCATGTTCGGCGAGCGCGTGGTGGTGTACCATTCCAAATTCTCCAACAACGAGCGCGTAGAGCTTTGGCTCCGGCTGCTCCACACATCCGAGCCGCTTGTAGTGGTGGGTACCCGCGCCGCCGTGTTCCTGCCGTTTGCCACTCTTGGACTTGTTGTTGTAGACGAGGAGCACGACACGTCATTCAAGCAATTCGACCCCGCTCCGCGTTATAACGCGCGTGACACGGCCATGGTGCTCGCGCGTCTTCACGGAGCCAAGACCCTGCTGGGCTCGGCCACACCGTCGGTAGAGACATATTACAAGGCCCTTACCGGCAAATTCGGACTCGTCACTCTTTCCGAGCGATACGGCAACTCCGAGCCGCCGGCCATCTCTATCGTCGACCTTGCCAACGCCCGACGCCAGAAGCAGGTACACGGCTCCTTCGCCGCCGAGACAATCGGGGCGATAAGGCGCACCGTCGAGGGCGGCAACCAGGCCATCGTGTTTCACAACCGCCGCGGATTTGCACCAATGGCCCGTTGCACCAAATGCCAATATATACCCAAATGCAAATATTGCGACGTGTCGCTCACCTACCATCGGCGAGCCGACGCGCTGATATGCCACTACTGCGGCACCCAGTATCCGATGCCCGACGTGTGCCCGGCCTGCAAAGAGCCGGCAATAGAAATTGTAGGCTACGGCACCGAGCGCGTCGAAGACGAGGTGGAGGAAATATTTCCGGATGCCAAAATCCTGCGCATGGACACCGACACCACACGCCGCAAGACTGCTCACCAACGCATTATCGACGATTTCTCGGGCCATGCCGCCGACATACTCGTAGGCACGCAGATGGTGACGAAAGGCCTCGACTTCGACCGTGTGGCCACCGTGGCCGTGGTAAATGCCGACTCTATCGTGCACATGCCCGATTTCCGTTCGGCCGAGCGAGCCTTCAACCTTTTCACCCAGCTGCGCGGACGCGCCGGCCGACGCGCCGACGTGGCCGGCCGCATGCTCCTGCAAGTGGCGGATGTGAACCATCCGATCATCCCTATGGTGGCGCGCGGCGACTACCGGGCTTTTTACGACCATGAGATTGCCGAACGCGAGGCTTTCAACTATCCGCCTTTCGCCCGCCTGATATATATCACGCTGAAACACCGCGACGAATTCAAACTCGACCTGCTCGCCGGAGCATATGCCGGACGTCTGCGCGAGCTGTTCGGCAACCGTGTGGCCGGCCCTGCCAAGCCGCCAATCAGCAAGATTCAGAATCTTTTCCTGCGTCGCATCATGCTGAAAGTGGAGCTAAACGCCTCCATGTCGAAAATCAAGGAAATACTCCGCGACCTCCAACGCGCCTTGCAGCATCCCGACGCGTTCCCGTCGAATCCGGCCTACACCCACCGCGATTTTCTCGCACTCGAAATCCACTACGATGTCGACCCCACCTAATGAAAGTATAATAATGTAGGGACGCACGGCTCGTGCGTCCGCCAAAAACATAAAGGATAAAACAATGAAATACCGCATTTTATTTTTGGCCGGAGCGCTCTGTCTTGCCGGCTGCTCACAAAACAACGAAGACGAAAAGGCCGCGCGCGCCCTTATGGCGCAAGCCGAGGCCAATATCAACGACAACCGTCCGGAGCGCGCCATCGAATTGCTCGACAGCCTCGACCACGCCTATCCGGCCGAGACCGCAGTGCGCCGCGAGGCCATGTCGCTTCGCCCCAAGGCTATGGAACAAATTACAATTGCGCAGATAGCCGCCACCGACAGCATACTGCTCGCCGCACAGGCCGAAATCGAACGTCTTTCGCCCGAATTCAAGCACATTCCCGGCAACGGCCTCGAAGGCTACTATGTGTATGCCAAGGCTTATAATCCCAACTTTGTAAATGCCGCGCAGGCCGTGGAGCCTCGCGTCAACGATGCCAATTTCATGTTCTACATCGCCGCGCAAAATCGAGGAAAGGCTACCGGACTTAACGCCATAGCCATCACCGACCGCTCGGGAGCGACTTGCCGTTCGGAGGCGATTCCGGCGTCGAGCGCGCGCTTGGTGAATATCGAGGGCGCGGAAATGGCCTCGTTCCTGCCAGAGGAGGTGGATTCGCTTGGCCGCTGGTGCGCTGAGCGTCCTGAAAGCCTTGCGTCGGTGTCGCTCACTGGGCCGAAAGGAAGTATAAACATTAAACTAAACGCCGCTCAGGCCGAAGCCTACGCCGCCGCCTACCGTTTCGCCACGGCGCATCAGCGTCGCGCCTCGGGAGCCGTCGTCCGCGAAAAGCTCGACCGCCAGCTCCAGCTCACCCGCGAACAACAGGCGAGAGTAATGACGAATGAAGAATGACGAATAATTAATGACAAATGACGAATGATTAATTTGTAATTAGTCATTCGTCATTAGTCATTAGTCATTATTTTAGTTGCTTCTGTCGACTTCTTTTACGCCTTTGACGGTGCGGAGTTTCTTGATAAGGTTTTTCAACGATGAGGTGTCGTTGACGCCCACCACGAGGAAGCCCTGGAACAGGCCGTCGTTGGAATCAATCGAGATGCTGCGCAGCGTCACATCCTTTTCTTTTGTTATAATGGAAGTGATGTTGGTTACGATGCCTATGTCGTCGTGACCAAGGATGCGGAGCGTGGCCGCGAATTGCGCCCCCACGCGTCCCGACCATTGCGTGCGGATGAGCCGCTCGGGATAGCGCGCGCGGATATGGGCGGCGTTGGGGCAGTCGCAACGGTGAATCTTTACCACGCCTTCCGACGATACGAAGCCGAACACATCGTCGCCGTAGATCGGGTTGCAGCATTTCGAGAATTTATAATTGAGCCCTTTGATGTTATTGTCAATCACAAGAATATCGTGGTTGAACGAATCATCATCGTCGATGCGCGGCTGCATCACATATTCCTCGGCCGACACCCTTTCCGATGTTTCGGCGGCGCGGTGCTCTATTTCGAGATATTTCTCGATTATGGTGTTGATATCGAGCTGTTCGGCATCGATGGCGGTATAAAACTCGGTGGCCGTCTTGAAATTCAGTTTCTTGACAAGTTTGGCGAGTGTCGACTCATCAAGCTCAATCTTACGGTTTTTGAAACGCCGCTGGAGCAACTCCTTGCCCAGGTCGGCGCCGCGGCTTTCCTGCTCCTTGATGGCCACGCGGATTTTGTTGCGGGCCTTGGATGTGACGGTGAAGGCGAGCCAGTCGAGCTTAGGCCGCTGGTTGGGCGATGTAAGAATCTCCACGGTGTCGCCGGTGCGCAGCTTATAGTTCAATTTCTGGTTGCGCCCGTTGACACGGCCGCCGGTGCACTGGCAACCCAAGCCGGAGTGGATATTGAAGGCGAAGTCGAGCAGCGACGCGCCCATGGGCATCTTGTAGAGGTCGCCGCGTGGGGTGAACACAAACACCTCCTTGTCGTAGACGTCCATCTTGAAGTTTTTCATCAGCTCCATGGGGCCTGTCTCGGCAGTCTCGAGGATGTCGCGCACATTGTTCATCCACTTGTCGAGATTGTTCTCGCTCTTTATGCCCTTGTATTTCCAGTGGGCGGCAAGGCCCTTCTCGGCAATCTCGTCCATGCGGCGCGTGCGTATCTGCACC
This sequence comes from Muribaculaceae bacterium, assembly GCA_009775125.1. Taxonomy (GTDB): domain Bacteria; phylum Bacteroidota; class Bacteroidia; order Bacteroidales; family Muribaculaceae; genus CAG-873. Next base: position 24,772 of record VSPD01000005.1, read on the forward strand.
TCCACCCAGCGGCCGCCGGGACCGTGCACGGTGATGTGGAGCGACTCGTAGCCGTTGCTTTTCGGTATTGAAAGCCAGTCTTTGAGGCGGGCGGGATTTGGAGCGTACATGTCGGTGACGATCGAGTACACGAGCCAGCAGTCGGGCTTCTCGCGCTCGGGCGGCACGTCGAGTATGATGCGTATGGCGAAGAGGTCGTAGATATCCTCGACATCGTTTTTCTGCTTGCGCATCTTGTTCCATATCGAATATATGCTCTTGGTGCGTCCTTTCAGCTCAAACGCCAAGCCTTCGCGTTCGAGACGCTCGCGTATCGGCGCGATAAACTCGGCGATATATGCCTCGCGGGCCACCTTTGTCTGGTTGAGCTTGCGGGCAATCTCGGAATATTTCTCGCGGTCGGTGTATTTGAGCGACATGTCTTCGAGCTCGCCTTTTATCTTGTAGAGGCCAAGACGGTGGGCGAGCGGGGCGTAAAGATAGTTGGCCTCGTAGGCCACATCGTGCACAAATTTTTCGTCGGGATGGTGATTGATAGCCCGCATCAGCACCAGACGGTCGACAATCATTATTATTATCACGCGAATATCCTTGGCGAAAGTGAGGAGGAGCTTTCGGAAATTGTCGCTTTCCATGGCAGCCTGCTTGCTGTAAAGTCGAGCCACCTTGCGAAGGCCGCCGAGGAGCGTCATCACGTCGTCGCCCCAAAGGCGAAGCAATTCATCGTCGGAGATAAAGTCGGTGCCGGTAAGGTTATAGAGCATCACGGCCAACACCATGTTGCGGTCGGGGCTTACCATACGGCAGAGGGCAAGCGAGGTTTCCAGGCTGTGAATCACAGGATTTATGCCGTAGCGGTCGCGGCGGTAATGCCCTTTTCCGATGGCATCGGAAATCATCGTCTTGACAAGCCCGAAATCGCCGTCGCGGATTATGCCGGCCACCTCGCGCATAAGGTCGCGCACAAGAGCCGGCGCCTTCACAACTTCGTTTTCGTCAAAATATCGTTCCATTTGTACCTATCGTTATACACTTGAATGATTAATTCACAAAATTACAACAAAAATTCCACAAACCAAACAAAAAACACGTCGTTTTGACGTAAAAACGCGTCCGATGCCGAGCACCGGCCTCTTTCAGAACATTTTTTCCATGAAAATTTTCGGCAAATTAAAAAAATATTTTGTGGGATTGCGAAAAAAATTATAACTTTGAATTATAAACACAATAGAAAGACAAGTTTCCAGAATAAAATCAGTAACAACAACCCATTATGAACAATAACGATTTCCGCAATTACGCCGTCCGTCACCTCGGCATGAACGGCCTTGCGCTCGACCAATACGCCGCCTCGGTAAATTCCGTGGCCGCATCCTATATATCCCCGACCATCATCGAGGAGCGTCAGCTCAATGTGGCGCAAATGGACGTGTTCTCGCGCCTGATGATGGACCGCATCATTTTCCTCGGCACGCAGGTCGACGACTATTCGGCCAACGTGATTCAAGCCCAGCTGCTTTTCCTCGACTCGTCGGATCCCGGCAAGGATGTGTCTATCTACATCAACTCGCCCGGCGGCTCGGTTTACGCCGGCCTCGGCATCTACGACACGATGCAGTATATCTCGTCTGACGTGGCCACTATATGCACAGGCATGGCCGCATCCATGGCCGCAGTGCTGCTCGTGGCCGGCGAGAAAGGCAAACGCTTCGCCCTGCCCCACTCGCGCGTGATGATTCACCAGCCCATGGGCGGCGCTCAGGGCCAGGCTTCCGACATCGAAATCACTGCCCGCGAGATTCAAAAACTCAAAAAGGAGCTTTACACCATCATAGCCGACCATTCCGGCCAGCCGTTTGAAAAAGTGGAACGCGACTCCGACCGCGACTACTGGATGACCGCTCAGGAAGCCCTCGACTACGGCATGATCGACAATATCCTCACCAAAGCCAAGAAATAATGGCCAAGAACACTAATAAATGTTCCTACTGCGGCCGCGGCGGCGATGCCGTCGAGTTCCTTGTGCCCAACCACAATGGCTCGGCTGCCGTGTGCCCCGACTGTATCAACCAGCTCCATGACATGATCGTGCAATATATGGGCGACATAGCATCCGGAGCCAAGGCCAAGAAAGCGAAAGACGCCGGCATCGACCTGAACAAGGTGCCGAAGCCCAAGGAAATAAAGGCTTTCCTCGACCAATATGTGATTGGCCAGGACGCCGCCAAACGCTACCTGTCGGTGGCCGTGTACAACCACTACAAGCGTCTTGCCCAAGAGCACGGCGACGATGATGTGGATATCGAAAAGAGCAATATAATCCTTGTCGGCCCCACCGGCACCGGCAAGACTCTGCTGGCCAAGACAATAGCCAAGCTGCTCGACGTGCCCTTCACCATTGTCGACGCCACGGTGCTTACCCAGGCCGGATATGTGGGTGAGGACATCGAGAGCCTCCTCACCCGCCTGCTGCAAGTAGCCGACTACGACGTGGAGAAAGCCGAGCGCGGCATTGTGTTCATCGACGAGATAGACAAGATAGCGCGAAAGGGCGACAACCCGTCGATTACGCGCGACGTGTCGGGCGAAGGCGTGCAGCAAGGCTTGCTCAAGCTCCTCGAAGGCTCCATCGTGAACGTGCCCCCGCAAGGCGGACGCAAGCACCCGGAGCAGAAGATGATACCCGTCGACACCAAAAACATATTATTTATATGTGGAGGAGCCTTCGACGGCATCGAGCAGAAGATTGCCCACCGCATGAACTCGCATGTCGTGGGATACTCCACCGACTCGCGCCGCCGGCATATTAACAAGGACGACTTCATGCGCCATGTTGCCCCGCAGGACCTCAAATCGTTTGGCCTCATCCCCGAGATTATCGGCCGATTGCCAATCGTGACCGCGCTCGACCGCCTCGACCGCGACGCCCTGCGCCGCGTGCTCACCGAGCCCAAGAACGCCATCACCCGCCAATATGTGAAACTTTTCGCCATGGACGGCGTAACGCTCGAATTTGCCGACGACGCCCTCGATTTCATTGTCGACAAGGCTATCGAATTCAAACTCGGCGCCCGCGGCCTTCGCTCAATTGTAGAGACCATAATGATCGACGCAATGTTTGAAGTGCCCTCGGCCGACGAAAAGACATTCACCGTCACGGCCGATTACTGCCGTCGCAAGCTCGACGAAGCCGGATTCGACGCCCCCGCGGTGTAATAAAACGCAACAAACACAAGTATGAATCAAACAAAAATCAATGTAACGATTGTAGGGACGCACGGCTCGTGCGTCCGGTATCAAGAGATGCAACTCCCGGCTGTTTACAGGATTCTACGCGGACGCACGAGCCGTGCGTCCCTACACTCTTGACAAATAAACGATACATTAATTATTTGTTCCGTACATTTAAATATAATCTCGAATCAATAAACAAAGCAAGAAGCAGACACCACTCCCTATCATTATAATTCCTGATCGACCATGACAACCACCTTATCACTCACCGACGCGCTCAAACGCCATTTCGGCTTTGACACGTTCAAAGGCAATCAAGAGCAGATCATGACCAACCTGATGGAAGGCCGTGACACTTTCGTGCTCATGCCCACCGGCGGAGGCAAATCGCTGTGCTACCAACTGCCCGCCCTGCTGATGCCCGGCACTGCGATCGTAATCTCGCCATTGATAGCCTTGATGAAAAATCAGGTGGATGCCATGCGCAATTTCAGCGAAGACGACAATGTGGCACATTTCCTGAACTCGTCGCTCAACCGCGCCGCCATCGACGCTGTAAAAGCCGACATCATAGCCGGGAAAACCAAACTGCTGTATGTGGCGCCGGAATCGCTTACAAAGGAGGAGAACATCGAGTTCCTGAAAACTGTCGACATCTCTTTCTATGCCATCGACGAGGCACACTGCATCTCGGAATGGGGACACGACTTCCGTCCGGAATACCGCCGGATACGTCCGATTATCAACGAAATCGGCACACGTCCGGTTATAGCCCTCACGGCCACAGCCACCCCGAAGGTGCAGCACGACATACAGAAAAATCTCGGCATGACCGACTGCGCGGTGTTCAAATCGTCGTTCAACCGCCCCAACCTCTATTACGAGGTAAAGCAGAAGACGGCAAACATCGACAAGGACATAATCCGGTTCATAAAGCAGAACCCCGGCAAGTCCGGAATAATCTACTGCCTGAGCCGCAAGAAGGTGGAGGAACTGGCCGAACTGCTGCGCGTCAACAACATACCGGCGCTCCCCTACCACGCCGGCATGGACGCCGCCACCCGCTCGGCCAACCAAGACGCTTTCCTTCTCGAAAATGTCGACGTGATTGTGGCCACGATAGCATTCGGCATGGGCATCGACAAGCCCGACGTGAGGTTTGTGATACATTACGACATGCCTAAATCCCTCGAAGGATACTACCAGGAGACCGGACGTGCCGGACGCGACGGCGGCGAAGGTCAGTGTCTCACATTTTACTCTGCCCGCGACTTGAAGAAAATGGAAAAATTCATGCAGGGCAAACCCGTCGCCGAACAAGAAATAGGGCGGCAGCTGCTCGCCGAGACGGCATCCTATGCCGAAACGTCGATGTGCCGCCGCCGTTCTCTCCTTCACTATTTCGGTGAAGTATACAACGAAGAAAATTGTGGCAACTGCGACAATTGTTTAAACCCCAAGAAACGTGTGGAAGCAAAAGAAGATTTACTTGCCGCATTAGAAACCATTGCGGCTCTGAAAGAAAAATTCAAACCCGACCATGTAATCAACGTCATGCGTGGCAAAGCCACCAACGACGTAGTGTCTTACGGACATGACCAGCTCGATGTGTTCGGCTGCGCCGAATCGGCCGACGAACGCTATCTCACGGCCCTGCTGCGTCAGGCCGTGATTTCAGGCTACCTCGACCGTGACATCGAGAAATTCGGAATTCTGCGCATAACGGCCGATGGCAAAAAATATGCCAAACACCCCGTATCGTTCAAGATTGTGGAAGACACCGACTTTTCCGAGGAAGAGGAAGAACCGGTAGTGAAGGGCGGAGCGGCTTGCGCCGTAGACCCGACGCTTTACAACATCCTCAAGGACATGCGCAAGAAAGTGGCCAAACGCCTCGATTTGCCTCCGTATGTCATATTCCAGGATTTTTCTCTCGAAGCCATGGCCACGACCTATCCCGTGACCATCGAGGAGCTCCAGAACATTGCAGGCGTGGGCGCCGGAAAGGCCAAACGCTACGGCGAGGAGTTCATAGCCATGATTAAGAAATATGTCGACGAGAACGAAATCGAACGTCCCGAGGACCTTCGCGTGCGCTCCGTAGCTAACAAGAGCAAACAAAAAATCGCCATAATCCAGGCTATCGACCATCGCGCGCCCCTCGACGAATTCGCAGAATCGAAAGGACTTGAATTTGGCGAGCTCCTCGACGAAATCGAGTCAATCGTCTACTCAGGAAGCAAAATCAACATCTCGTATTATATAGATGACGTGATGGACGAAGACCTTCAAGACGAAATCTTCCAATACTTCAAGGAAAGCGACTCCGACGACCTTAAAAAGGCTATCGACGAGCTTGGCGACGAGTTCTCGGAAGAAGAAATCCGCCTGATACGTATCAAATTCCTTTCTGAACTCGGCTATTGATGGAACAGCTCGCATCACTCTACCAGGCTTACACGGGCACCGCGCCCGATAAAGTGACGGAACTGCCGGCATCGGGTTCAAACCGCCGTTATTTCCGTCTCGAAGGCTCCCCCACGCTTATCGGCGTGGTGGGCACATGCCTCGAGGAAAACGAAGCGTTCCTCTACATGGCCGACCATTTCCTCAAGCACAACATACCCGTGCCGCGCGTGGTGGCCGTAGCCGACGACCGCATGTCGTATCTTCAAGAAGACCTTGGCGACACGCTGCTGTTCGGCGCCATCGAGAAAGGACGACTCACCCGCTCGTTCTCCACCGACGAACGCCGGCTTCTTGCCGACACTATCCGCCTGCTCCCCGACATACAGTTTATGGGAGCCGTGGGCATGGACTTCTCCAAATGCTACCCGGCGGCGGAATTCGACACCCGCTCGATAATGTGGGACCTCAACTATTTCAAATACTGCTTTCTCAAAGCCACCGGCCTCGAATTTTCCGAAGATCGCCTCGAAGACGATTTCCAGGCCCTGGCCGAAGTGCTCATGCGGTCGAAATCGTCGACATTCATGTACCGCGACTTCCAATCGCGCAACGTGATGATAAAAGACGGGCAGCCTTGGTTTATCGACTTCCAGGGCGGCCGCAAAGGCCCCTACTTCTACGACGTGGCCTCGTTCCTGTGGCAGGCAAAAGCCAATTTCCCCGACGGCCTGCGTCATGAGCTGATAAAGGAATACATCGACGCGCTTAAAAAATACAAGCCCGTCGACGAAGAATATTTCCTCGAGCAGCTGCGGCATTTCGTGCTGTTCCGCACCTTGCAGGTGCTCGGCGCTTACGGCTACCGTGGCTACTTCGAGAAGAAGCCCCACTTCCTCCAAAGCGTGCCCTTCGCCCTGGCCAACCTCCGCGCCATACTCGACAAGCCTTTCGTAGAGTATCCCTATCTCGACTCCATGCTCCGCCAGCTTGTAGACATGAAGCAGTTCTCCGACGAGCTTCAAAAGCGCACGCTCACCGTGAAAGTCATGTCGTTTGCCTACAAGAAAGGCATCCCCAACGACACATCGGGCAACGGCGGCGGATTTGTCTTCGACTGCCGCGCCGTGAACAACCCCGGCAAATACGAACGCTACAAGCCCTTTACCGGGCTCGACAAGGAAGTGATAAAATTCCTTGAAGACGACGGCGAGATAACCACCTTCCTCGACCACTGCCGGGCATTGGTGGACGCATCGGTGCGCCGGTATATCGACCGCGGATTTTCCAACCTGATGGTGTGCTTCGGCTGCACCGGCGGCCAGCACCGTTCGGTCTACTGCGCCCAGCACATGGCCGAGCACATTCACTCGCAGTTCAACGTAAAAGTAGAGCTTTTCCACCGCGAGCAAAACATCGAGCAACTCTTCAAACCGAAATAATGAAGGCAATGATATTCGCAGCCGGGCTCGGAACCCGGCTGCGCCCTTTCACCCTCGAGCATCCCAAGGCACTTGTGCCTGTGGGAGGGAAACCGATGCTGCGGCGCGTAATCGAGAAACTGCGCGACAGCGGCATCACGCGCATGGTGATAAACACCCACCATTTCGCCGACCAGATAGCCGACTATCTTGCCGACAACGACAATTTCGGTTGCGACATAGACATCTCCTTCGAGCCGGAACTGCTCGACACAGGTGGTGGCTTGCTTAAAGCCCGCCCGTTGCTCGACGACGGCACCGACGAGCCTGTTTTGATACACAACGCCGACATCCTCACCGACTTCCCCATCAAGGAAATGGAACATTGTTTCCTCGACAACGAAGCCGACGTAACACTGCTTGTCGACCGACGCGACACATCTCGTTATTTCCTTTTCGGCCCAATCGGCTGCGCGCTAAGCGGCCACGTCAACCTCAAAAACGAGGCACCCGACGCTCGACAGAAACTTGAAGAATACGGCTTCACGCTGCTTGCTTTCGGCGGCGTGCATATCGTCTCGCCGAAAGCGCTCGACGCCCTTGCCGAATATGCCGGCACACTCGACCGCCCCGACGGCCCCTTCTCCATCGTCGACTTCTACAAGCAAAACACCGACCTGTATATCACACCCTACACACCCACAGCTCCCTACCGCTGGCACGACATAGGCAAACTCTCCACCCTCGCCGAAGCCGAAAACACCCTCTGACAGACAGATTGCCACATAATCGCGTAGCGATTTCCGAAAGTAGCCGTGGGTGGAGCGCAGCGTAACCCACGGTTTATCAATGGATAAGCATTCCGGTATTGGAGCGGAGCCTGCCGGAGCGTTCGACAGTGCCAACCGTGATGTAGAACGCTACGCTCGCGCTCCGCTCCAATACCACGGATGATGCCAAACTGCATACCGGGGGTTTCGCTGCCGCTTCACCCCCGGCTATCGTCTTGAATCGCTACGCGATTCTCTGCTCCGCCAAACTTCCAAACTTCCCAACTTCCAATCTCCCCAACTTCTCAACCCCTCGCATGTTCAACCCCGACGACGTAGACACTTCTTCAAAAGAATTTCAGGATGCCCTCTCGCTCATGACCTACACCAACCAAAGCGTGTTTCTCACCGGCAAGGCGGGCACGGGCAAATCCACATTCTTGAAATATCTCACCGCCACCACACGGAAAAAATATGTGATTCTCGCGCCTACGGGAATCGCGGCGGTGAATGCCGGCGGCCAGACAATACACTCTTTTTTCAAACTCCCGTTCGCGCCACTCACTGTCGACGACCCCGAAATACGTTCGGGCCGCCGTCTGCGCCAACGCTTCAAGTATAACAAGGAGATGGTCGACTTGCTGCAAGCCGTCGACCTGATTATAATCGACGAGGTGTCGATGGTACGCGCCGACACGATCGACCTTATCGACCGCATCCTCCGGGTGTATTGCTCCGACATGCGCCGACCGTTTGCCGGCAAACAGCTCCTGCTCGTGGGCGACATATTCCAACTGGAACCCGTGATAAAATCGGATATGCGCGATGCTCTCTCATTCTCATATCCGTCGGGGTCATATTTCTTCAACGCAAGGGCGTTCTCGGCGCTCGAACTCGTGCCTATCGAACTGTCGAAAGTGTTCCGCCAGAGCAATACCGAATTTATCGCCATGCTCGACCGCATCCGTACCGGAAACCCCTCAGGACAGGACATTGCTTTGCTCAACGCCAAGGTAAACCCAAACGCCGACGGCACCAAAGGCGAATCGTTCACGATGACCATTGCCACACGCCGCGACATTGTCGACGCCATCAACGAGCGGCACATGGCGGCTATCGAGCGGCCCGAACGACGGTTTACAGGGCAACTCCACGGCGACTTCCCACAAAACTCGTTGCCAACCGACCTTGAACTGGTGCTGAAAGAAGGGGCGCAGGTGGTGTTTGTGAAAAACGACATGGAGCACCGCTGGGTCAACGGCACCATCGGACGCATCGACGAATTTTTGGACGACGGCATCCGCGTCGAGCTCGCCGACGGCGTGAAGCATGTTGTCGACGTCGAGGCGTGGACCAACATGAAATACACCTACAACGAGGAGAAAAAAGAAATCGAGGAGGAAGAACTGGGCAGTTTCACGCAATACCCGCTCAAACCGGCGTGGGCCATAACGATACACAAGAGCCAGGGGCTTACGTTCGACAGCGTAATCATAGACATAGGCCAAGGCGCATTCTCGTCGGGCCAGAGCTATGTGGCATTGAGCCGCTGCCGATCGCTCGAAGGCATCACGCTGCGATCCACTATCAACGCACGCGACATTTTTGTAAACCCTCGCATCGTGGAGTTCAGCCGACGGTTCAACAACGGTTCGCTCATTCGCGGAGCCCTCGACAACGCCCGCGCCGACCTTTGCTACCGCCAGGCCGCGAGCCTTTTCGACCGCGGCGACATTGCCGGCGCGCTCGACAACTTTTTCCGTGCCGTAGAGGCCCGGTCGGAACTCGGGTCCGAGACCGTGCAACGCCTTATCCGCCGTAAACTCGGCATAATCGACTCATTGAAAAGAGAAGTGGAAACCCTGCGCGCCCGCCTCGACGACGACCGCCAACGCTTCGACTCTCTCGCCGAAGAATACATAGCCCTCGGCCGTGAAACCTTGAACGGAGGCTGGGATGCCGACGCGGCCATGCGCAATTTCGACAAGGCCCTGTCGCTCTCGCCCGACAATGTCGACGCTCTTCTTGGCAAAGCCGACGTGTATTCGGCGCAATCCGACATCGACGGCGCTCTCGTATGCCTGAACACAGCCATCGACGCCGATCCCGACGACAGCCGGCCGCTCATCGAAGCCGGCGACCTGCTCGTGCAGTCGGGCGACACCATCGGAGGCATGGACTATCTGCTCCGCGCTCTCGACATCGACGGGGAGAATCCCGCCGTACACTCCGCGCTTGCCAACGGATACGAAGCGGCCGGCGATGACGACAATGCCAAGCTCCACCGCCGCAAGGCCAACCGCCTGCGCAACAATCCCAAAAACGACAAACTAAAAAGCGATTAGGCAGGTAGGAACACAATCCTCCGGATTGTGAATTATTCTCACAATCCGGAGGATTGTGTTCCTGCCGGGTGATTACTCTTTTTCACAATCCGGAGGATTGTGTTCCTACTTTCCTACCAGGGGAATGTATTTACCGTAGCCTTCCGCCTCCATTTTTGAGAGGGGGACGAAGCGAAGCGCCGCCGAGTTTATGCAATAACGCAGGCCACCGCTTTCGCGCGGGCCGTCGGGGAAGACATGGCCAAGATGAGAATCTGTGCCGGCAGCGCGGATTTCGGTACGCACCATATTGTGGCTTGTGTCTTCGTGAGAAGTGACTACATCGGCCGAGACAGGACGCGAGAAAGCGGGCCATCCGCATCCCGACTCGAATTTGTCGGACGACACAAACAGCGGTTCGCCCGAAATGATGTCGACATATATGCCCGGTTCGAAATTATCCCAATATTCGTTGCGGAACGGCGGCTCTGTGGCTCCGTGGCGCGTCACGGCATATTGCATGGGCGTGAGACGGCCGCGCAAGTCTGAGCTGTCGGCCTCGGAGGCAGTCATGGCTTCTGTCACCGACTTGGGAATATAGTCGCGGGCCTCGGCAAAAAGCGCGGGGTTTACGTGACAATATCCTCCGGGGTTTTTCAGCAGATAATCCTGATGATACTCCTCGGCGGGATAAAAATTGGCAAGCGGAAGCACTTCTATCATAATCTCGCGGTCGGCCTCCATCTGCTTGCGACCGATGAAATCCTCGGCCACCTGCCCCGACACAGGGTCGGTATAATAAATGCCCGTGCGGTACTGCGTGCCCCGGTCACCGCCCTGACGGTTGAGCGAGTACGGGTCGACCGACTTCCAGTAAAAATCCAGAATCTCCGGCAGCGAAATCACGTCGGCGTCGTAAGTTACCTTCACAGCCTCCGCGGCATCTGTCGCGCCTGTGCACACTTGCTTGTAAGAGGGCGAGGGCACTGCGGAATTGGCATATCCCGTTTGGGTGCCGATCACGCCGGGCAGCGACGTGAAAAGACGCTGAGTGCCCCAAAAACAGCCTCCGGCCAGATATATAACTGCGGCCGTGGCCACCAAATGCTTTTCCATAATCTTTATTTTTTTACAAATATAACAATTATTTTGAATGTCGGAGCGACATTTCGCCCGAGTTTTGTGTTAATATGTCATCAATAACAAAATTTATTATGGAGAATACAAACACGATATATGGACGATTCCGACAACAAACAGAAACCAATCCCGATGCCCCGGCCGTGATCGAAGGCCGGCGGCGATACACCTACTCCGAACTCGACAGCATGGCCGGGCGCATCGCGGCTATGCTCCCGCCCGACGCCAGATATATAGGCGTGGTGATGGAGCATGGCGTGCTTATGATAGCATCGCTGCTGGCCGTGCTGAAATCGGGAGCGGCATATGTGCCGGTCGAACCGTCGTTTCCGCGCGAGCGCATACGTTTTATCATGGACGAGTGCAAAGTGAACCTTGTGCTTGCCAACAGCCGTTACCGCCGGATGCTGAAAGGTTTGCCCGTGCTTGCCTTAGACTCGGCGCCAAAAGGGGATGCGCCACATTCCGAAGATAAATCGCGGGCCGCCGACCCGGCCTATGTGCTCTACACGTCGGGGTCGACAGGGCTGCCCAAGGGCGTAGTAGCCACAAATGCCAATGTGTGCCACTATGCCGATGCCTTCCGCAACGAGTTCGGTATCGGCCGCGGCGACCGTATGCTGCAATACTCGGTGTGCACATTCGATATTTTTGTAGAAGAGGTGTTTGCCACCCTGCTGTCGGGAGCCGCGCTCGCCATCCCCGACAAAAAGACAAGAGACAATATCGGCGCGCTGATGCAATTTGTAGCCGACAACAATGTTACAATAATAAGCGGATTCCCTTATCTGCTGCTTGAAATGAACCATCTCGACAGCATCCCGCAGTCGTTGCGGCTTCTGATAAGCGGCGGCGACGTGTTGCGCGCCGGCTATATCGACCGACTGCTCCCGCATGTGGAGATTTACAATACCTACGGCCCGTCGGAGACGACAGTATGCGCAAGCTACTACCGCTGCAACGGCACCCACGCGCTTGCCGACGGCACTTACCCGATCGGCAAGGCCGTGAAAGGCGTTAAAATAGAGATACGCGACAGCGACATGAACCCCGTGGCCAACGGCACTCCCGGAGAAATCTGCATAAGCGGCAACGGCGTGACACTCGGATACATCGGCGACCGCGAGATAGAAAACCGCGCTTTTGTAACAGAAGAAGGCGGACGGCGAATCTACCGCAGCGGCGACCTGGGCACGATGCTTGCCGACGGCACCGTGCTGTTTCACCACCGCATCGACTCGCAAGTGATGATTATGGGACGGCGCGTCGAGACATGCGAGGTGGAAAACGTGCTGTGCCGATGCCCCGAAGTGGAAAGCGGCGTGGTGCGGTCGGGCACCGACAGCCGCGGACTGGCTTATCTTGTAGCGTATCTTGTGCCGGGACACAAATGCAAATTCAGCCTTGCCCGCATAAAGGAACGGATGCGGAAATTTCTCCCCGACTATATGTTGCCGGAATTTTTCATACCTTTGCAATCGATTCCGCTCACCCCCAACGGCAAAGTTGACACCCGCGCGCTGCCACCGACAAAGAAAATATTATGACAACGGGCCACATCTCAATATATCGGGCCACATCGGCCGACATCGACATGCTCATGCGCTGGCGCATGACAGTACTCGCGGAGGTGTTTTCCGGCAACCCCGGCAACGACTCCGAAGCACTTGCCGAGGCAAACCAGGACTATTACCTTCGCGCGCTCGCCGACGGCTCCCACGTTGCGGTGTTTGCCCGCATCGGCGACATCACGGCCGGTTGCGGAGGCGTGTGCTTCCAAAGAGAGATGCCCTCGCCCGACAATCCCTCGGGCATCGACGCATACCTGATGAATATATATGTCGACCCGAAATATCGCCGCAATGGGGTGGCTCGCGCCATTGTGACCCAACTTGTAGAAACAGCCCTGGACAAAGGCGCTGGAAAAATATATCTCGAAACATCGGAATGCGGCCGCAAGCTATATGCCGGCATGGGATTCGGCAAACTTGAAGAAATGATGATATTGAAATGATTGAGAAAACAGACATCGGGAATCTGCGCTGCATCGTGGCACGATGTGCCTCGGAGCATATATGCTACATTCTGTCGCCCATGGAGCCGGACTCCCGGCAAGTGGAGCTGTGGAGCCGTGAATATGGCATCACGTTGGCTGTAATCACCGGCATGGACTGGGACAACGACCTCACGCCCTGGCCGGCGCAGAATGTGCCGCCATCCGACCCTCCCTTCGAGGGACATGCCGCCGAGTTCCTCCAACGGCTCGAAACAGATGTTATTCCGGCCATAGAGGGCGACGGCCGATACACGCGCACCCTGTGCGGCATATCCCTTTCGGGGCTGTTCACGCTTTGGGCGTGGATGCAAACAGACACATTTGCCAATATCGGCAGCCTTTCGGGGTCGTTCTGGTACGAAGGATTCATGCCTTGGCTCGAAGCCAACGCCCGCGCCAAGGCCGGACGCGCCTACTTCTCGCTCGGCACAAAAGAAGGCGGGCCGCGCGGGCCGAAGCCGTTCAGCCGTATTCAGGAGCAGACCCGCGAGACAGTGACCATACTCAAATCCAAAGGCATCGCCTGCACATTCGTCCCCGTTCCGGGCACACATTTCGCACCGGCCGCCCCCCGCATCGAGAAGATGCTCGATTGGCTTGCCGAGGCAAGATAAATCTTTTTTCTGTTAAAATATCTTAAAACCCATCTGTGCCATTAGTGGCATGGGTGGGTTTTGGCTGTGTTAAGTTCAGTTTAACCCAAAAATCGTTAAAAAGCGCGGTTTTCGGCCGCAACATAACCAGCCAAAATCCATGAAAAAACTGACCGACGCCGAATTTGGCAAATGCTTCGAAGCCTTGTTCAAGGCTTACTCCGGACGCATTTACAACTATGTGCTGCACCTGTCGGGTGGCGACAGATACAAGGCCGAGGAGGTGACACAGATAGCTTTCATGAAGTTGTGGACCAAACGTGATGAAATCACCGACATGGAATCGATGCAGTCGCTTATGTATGTGATAGCGCGCAACACCTTCCTCAACATCATAGAGCATGAAGCGGTAGAATACTCATATTTCAACTATATATTAAAAAATCAAAAGAGCCACGACAATGTAACCGAGGAAACCGTCGACTACAATTTCCTTATGGGCTACATCCTCAAAATCGTGGAAGAATTGCCGCCCGTGCGGCGCACAGTCTTCCGCAAGCACCGCGACGAGCATCTCACATATCGCCAGATTGCCGACGAACTTGGCATTTCTGTCAACACCGTGGAAATACACATGATGCTTGCCCTGCGCTATATCCGCGAACAGTTGCGCAGCCGCTACAATATATTGACCACGCTGTGCCTTTTGTTTGCAAATATTGTCTCACCGCTATTTTGATACCGACTGCCGCTATGGATGACATGAAACAATTGATCGAGAAATACCTGCGGGGCGATGCCACGCTTCAAGAGCGCGAACTGATCAAGTCGTGGTACGAAATAGACCCTGCTTTCGGCGAATGGTGGGAACAGGAGCTCCGCAACTCCGGCATGGCCATGGACGACGACGTGCAGCAGCGCATTTACGCCTCCATTATCCACAAGCATTGCGAGGATGCGGCACCGATGGAAAAAACGCCCCGGAACAGGGCTTTTTTCCTGTCGCTGGCGGCGGCAATATCTGCGGCGGCAATAGCCGTAGGCGCCACCTTGTCGATTACCCGAAACGACGTGCCCGCCACACAGCCTATGCTGCTTGCCACCGAGGCCGGCAACCGCTCGGAGATAACGCTTCCCGACGGGTCGGTGGTGACGCTCAATGCCTGCTCCACTTTGGGCTATGAATACGACAGCGCGCTCGGACAACGTGTGGCGCACATCGACGGCGAGGCCTATTTTGAGATAGCGGCTGACAAAGAACATCCGTTTATCGTTGTGGCCGATGAGGTGAAAGTGCATTGCGTGGGCACAGAGTTTAACGTGCGCGCTTATGCCGACGACGAATTTGTGGACGTGACTCTTAGCGACGGCCTTGTGACAGTGGCATCGAAATACACCACGCACAAACTGCAACCCGGCATGAAGGCTACATATAATAAAGTGACCGGACAGCTTCGCAAGAGCCGTGTCTCGCCGGAACACTACAATGCGTGGACCCACGGCCAGCTCCGCTTCAACGATGAGCCTCTCGACAACATAGCGCGCGCCATCTCGCGCACCTACGGCGTGAAAGTGGTAATTGAGACTCCGGGGCTTGGCTCGCAACACTATACAGGCACACTTGCGCGAGGGTCGATCGACTCTGCCTTGGCCACCCTTGTCTCGGCCTCCGACCTCAATTGCCGCTACCTGCCCGACGAAAGCGTGGTGTATATAACGACCAACGACTAATCGAACATTCGACTATTCGAATTTTCGAACAATCGAACAATCGAGTATTCCATAATTCTAATCTAATAATAACTCTTATGACAAAATCCAAGTACCTGACAATGCTGCTCATGGTGGCGGTGATTCTCGGATTTACGGGATGCAGCGACGATGACGAGCCTCAAATGCCTCAATTCGGAGCCATAACGATAAGTCCGGAAAAAGACGTGTACCAAGTGGGCGATGAAGTGGTATGCACCATTACGATGACATCGGAGGCCGGCCCCGAGATGAAAAAAGCGACATGGTGGTGGTATGCTTCGTGGTGGTTTTCCAATCCTGAGCTCACTGCCGATTTCAGCGAGTTCAACGATGGTAAATGCGTGTCGTCGCCCATCACGCTCACCGAGGCCGGCGACGTAAACCTTTATTTCTTCGGCCGCGTCGAGTTTCCGAATTTCGACTGGCGCAAAGTGGAGATAGCCAAAACAGTGAAAGTGGCCGAAACGCCGCAAGCGTCTTCAACTATCGAATAATCAACCAATCAACAGTCTATGCACACCAATCACAACCAAATGCTCCGTCGCTCTGTGGCGGCCATGGCCGCCGCCGTGTTCTCCCTGTCGGCCCTTGCCTCGGGGATAACAGTGAAAATTTCGCGGCAGCCCTTGAACCGCGCCCTCGAGGAGATTGAAAAAGTGTCGGATGTGAGATTCTTCTACGAATCGTCGCTTCCGCAGCTTGCCACCGAGGTGTCGGGCAATTTCAAAGACGCCTCCGTAGAGGAAGCGCTCCGAGCCCTGCTCAAAGGCACCGATTTGAGCTACACGCTGAAAGATAACGGAGCCACTGTGGTGCTACACAAGAAAGACGCACCAAAAAACGAAGTGGCCGCACACTCGCCCGCCGGTTTCAGGGTAAGCGGCACAATCAATGACAGCCAGGGCGAACCCCTTGTGGGCGCCACCGTACGCAACACGACAACCGGCAAGGCCGTGGTGACCGATTTCGACGGCAACTACGCGCTGGGCGACGTACACAAAGGCGACAAAATCGAAGTGACATATATCGGCTTCGCACCCAAGACCTTCACGGCCAACGGCGCGAAGACCGGCTACGAGATAGTGCTCACCGAAACATCCACGGCTCTTAACGACGTGGTGGTAGTGGGCTATGGCACACAGAAAAAAGTAAACCTCACCGGCGCGGTGTCGGTGGTGAAAGCCGAAGACATAGGCGGACGCCCCACATCTAACGCCGCCACCGCCCTGCTCGGCGCCGACCCCTCGCTTAACCTCACGATGGGCTCCGGCGGCCCCAATGCCGGCTACAATATCGACATACGCGGCGTTGCCTCCATCAACGGCGGCTCGCCCCTGATTCTTGTCGACGGCATCGAGATGAGCCTCACGCGTGTCAACGCCAACGACATCGAGTCGGTGTCGATTCTCAAAGACGCGTCGGCCGCCGCAATCTATGGCGCGAAGGCATCGTCGGGCGTAGTGCTCGTCACCACCAAGCAGGGCGCCAACGAGCAGAAAGCCAAGGTGAGCGTCGACATCAAAGCCGGATGGAAAACTCCGACAGCGTCGACCGACTTCCTCACATCCGGTTTCTGGTCGGTGCAAATCAACGATATGTTTATGTACGAGCATGGCGGCTTCGGCTTCACCACCTACACCGATGCCGACTATGCCGAGCTGTGGATGCGCCTTGGCGAAAGCTCTGAGAATCCCGAGCGCCCCTGGACCGTGGTGCAGAACGACAAATCGTATAAATACTACGCCAACTTCGACTGGTACAACCACTATTTCAAGAAAACGCGCCCCATGCAGGAATATAACATTTCGATAACGGGCGGTTCGAAGAAGGTAAACTATTTCGTATCGGGACGTTTCTATCAGGAAGACGGCATGTTCCGCCAGCACAACGACCGGTTCAAATCGTTTTCGACACGCGCCAAACTCAACGTGCAGATTACCGACTGGCTGCGCTACGGCGTGAACTCGTCGCTATTCTCGTCGGACTATTTCTATCCCGGCGGCAACGATATAGCATGGACTTTCAAGGCTATCGGCCTCCACTCCCTGCCTTACATCCCGTCGACCAACCCCGATGGCTCATCGGTCTACCTCAACCAGTATAATTACAACGGGGCTGTTTCGGTGGGCAACGGTTGCAACGCCGTACTCAACCAAGACAAACATTCCAACAATGAGCGAAACCGCGAATTTGTGTTCAAGCACAATATCGAAATCGAGCCGATAAAAGGCTGGACCATCAATGCCGACTATTCCTATGTCTACCGCACATATGAGTTCGACTCACGCCGTGTGCCCGTGTCGTTTGGCCAGTATGAGGGCATAGTGTCGTGGATGGACCCGTCGCAACAGGTAATGGCCCGCGACCAATATGCACGCCGCTTGACCCGTGTATCGCGCCACACCTACAATGTGTTCTCGACATGGGCGCCTTCGTTCGGCGACAACAACATCAAAATCATGGCCGGCATGAACGGCGAGATATTCCACCAGAACTCGTTGAAGGCCACTCGCCTCGACCTGCTTTCTACGGAGCTGAACTCGTTTAATCTCGCCACCGGCGAAGTGACCGAACTTGTCGAGGATATCTACAACTCCAACACCCGCGGTTTCTTCGGCCGTGTTAACTACGACTACGACGGCAAATATCTCATCGAAGTGTCGGGACGCTACGACGGCTCGTCGCGTTTCGCCAAAAACCATCGCTGGGGCTTCTTCCCCTCGGCATCGGCAGGCTGGCGCATGAGCCAGGAGAAATTCTGGGAACCGATGCGCGACTGGTTCAACAATGCCAAGCTCCGCCTGTCGGTGGGTACGCTCGGCAACCAGCAAGTCGGCTACTACGACTATATCCAGACCATCAACTCGGCACTCAAAAACACCGGCACCACCCTCGACGGCAAGACGCAACTGCCATATGCCACCGAGTCGTCGCCCGTGGCGTCTGACCTGACATGGGAGAAAGTGACAACCTACGACCTTGGCCTCGACCTGTCGTTCTTCAACTCGCGCCTCAACTTCACCGGCGACCTCTATATCCGCGACACCAAGGACATGCTCGCCAACGGCGCGTCGCTCCCGGCTGTGTACGGAGCTTCCGTGCCTCGCTCCAACTGCGCCGACCTGCGCACCAAGGGCTATGAGCTGGCTCTTTCGTGGACCGACGACGTGGCAGTGCTCGGCAGCCCGCTTCGCTACTCCGTCGGCTTCGGCCTTGGCGACTACACGTCGAAAATCACCAGATACGACAACCCGACCAAACTGCTCAATGACCACTATGTTGGCGAGACCCTCGGCGAAATATGGGGCTACCATATCGACGGCCTCTTCCCCGACGACGCCACTGCCGCAGCCTACGATGTGGACCAGACATCGGTAAACTCCGACATCATGGCCGTGGGCCCGTCGAAAGGCCTGCACGGGGGCGACATGAAATATGCCGACCTCGACGGCGACAAAGTGATTTCCATCGGCGAGAACACTGCCGACAATCCCGGCGACCGCCGCATCATAGGCAACAACCGTCCGCGCTACAATTACAACTTCCGCCTCTCGGCCGAGTGGAAAGGCTTCGACGTGTCGGCTTTCTTCCAAGGCATCGGCCGCCGCGACTGGTATCCTGACACCGAGGCCACCACATTCTGGGGCCCGTACTCACGCCCTTACGAATCCTTCATCGAAAAGGACTTCCTCTCGCAGGTATGGACCGAGGACAACCCCAACGGCTACTTCCCGCGCTGGCGCGGCTACGAAGCTCTCGGAGCCACCAACCAGCTTGGCCCGGTCAACGACCGCTATATCCAAAACCTTGCCTACCTGCGTCTGAAAAATCTCACCGTGGGCTACAAGATTCCGGTGCTGAAAAAGTATATCGAGGAAGTGCGCGTCTACTTCTCGGGCGAGAACCTGTTCTATTGGTCGCCATTCAAGAAACACTGCAAGTCGATCGACCCGGAGACTGCCGCGACAGTAAGCAACGGCAAGAACTACGGCTTTGCCAAGACCTGCACCTTCGGCCTCAATGTAGTATTCTAACACCTCCCTCACACATTTAAAGATGAAAAAGTCAAAATTCATATATGCGTTAGCCATCTCATTGGCCGCCTTGTGCTCGTGCGACGACCTTGACGAGTTTCCCAAGGACAAGGTAAGTCCTGAGAGCTACTTCAAGTCGGAAACCGAGCTCGAGCTCTACACCAACCAATTTTACTCTCTTATGCCCTCGGTGTCGACCTCCTTCAACTACTATCTTGAAGAAGGAGAGCACATCGTGATACCCACCCCGAGCCGCGAGATACTTGGCGCGCGCACTATCCCCACCAAGGCCTCGGAAGTGGGCTGGACATGGACGACACTGCGCAAAATCAACTATTTCCTGCAAAACTCCTACCGCTGCGACAACAAGGATGTACGCCTCCGCTACGAGGGCGTGGCCTATTTCTTCCGCGCATATTTCTATTACAATATGCTCACAAAATTCGGCGAGGTGCCCTGGTACGACCAGCCCTTGGGCTCCGACCAGGAAGATTTGCTGAAAAAGCCCCGCGACAGCCGCGATGTGATAATAGGACATATTATTGCCGACTGCGACTCGGCGTTCAAGTATCTGCCCACAGCCCATAATTACGCCACGGTGAATGCCTGGACTGCTCTTGCTCTGAAATCGCGCGCCTGCCTGTTTGAGGGCACGTTCCGCAAATACCATGCCGGCGATGCGTTCAACCCCTCGTCGCTCGAATGGAAGGAAATTCTCAAAAAAGGAGCCGAGGCTTCGCTCAAACTTATGGACGAAGGCGGCTACAAGCTCTATACAGAAGGCTCCGAGCCTTACCGCGACCTTTTCGCTTCACTCGAGATACGCGAGGACGAGATGATATGGGTGCGTCTGATGTCGGAACAGAGCGCCATCAAAAACAACGCCAACGGCTGGGCCAACACCCGAGCTGTGGGATTCACCAAACGTTTTGTCAACCTCTACCTCAACTCCGACGGCTCGCGATTTACCGACCGCCCCGGATACGAGACCATGACTTATGCCGACGAGTGCAAGGACCGCGACCCGCGCATGGCGCAGACCGTGTATTGCCCCGGCTATATCCAGCGCGGCGAGACACGCACCTATGCCACCGACCTGGCAAAATGCCCCACAGGCTACAAATATATCAAATATGTGATGGAGGCAAAATATAACGTGTGGGATGCCTCGCTCGTGCCCCTTCCAATCTTCCGCCTCGGCGAGATTTATCTCAACTATGCCGAATGTCTTGCAGAACTTGGAACCCTCACCCAGGCCGACCTCGACATAAGCGTAAACAAACTCCGCGACCGCGTGGGCATGCCTCACCTCAAACTTGCCGATGCCAACGCCAACCCCGATCCCGTGCTCCTTTCGGCCGAGACAGGCTATCCCAACGTGAGCAAGGACGGCAACACGGGCGTGATTCTTGAAATACGCCGCGAGCGCATGGTGGAGATGCCACTCGAAGGCGTGCATTACAACGACATCTTGCGCTGGCGCGAAGGCCAGGCCTACACCAAGCCTTTCTACGGGCAATATTTTCCGGGCGAAGGCAAATACGACCTCACCGGCGACGGCCGTGCCAACGTGTGCCTCTATACCGACAAGAAACCGGGCGGCCTCGGCCTCACATTCCTGAAAATAGGCACCGACATCGAGCTTTCGGAAGGCGACAAAGGCTACATGATAGTCCACGGCGACGAAGCCTTGCAGCGCGTGTGGAACGAAGGCCGCGACTATCTCTACGCCATCCCCATAAACGAACGCCTTCTCACCGGCGGCGCGCTCACCCAAAATCCCGGCTGGAAAGACGGCCTCAACTTCTAAAAAATCCCGATCGATTTATCTCGATTTAATTCGATATAAATCGAGATAAATCGATTGGATTAAATCGAAATAAATCGAAATAAATCGAAATCTAACCTTTTATTAACCAATTCATTTTTTATGAAAAAAATTACCTTAACCTTGTCTGCGGCAGCCATGCTCTGCGCAGTCAACGCTAATGCCGAAACCTACTTCTTCAGCCCCGAAGGAGCCGGCGACCAGGACGGAACAAACTGGGAAAACGCAGCCCCCGGCGAATACCTCGGCTCTACTATCGCCGGCCTCCAGGAAGGCGACGAAGTGTATATGATGGCAGGCAACTACCGCCCCGACATCAACATGGGCTACTGGAACATCCCCACCAACGGCGTTAAAATCTGCGGCGGCTATCCCGCCTCAATGACCGGCACCGACACCGCCATGCCCGCATGGGGCGATTACTCGGTATGGGATGCCGACATCGACGGCGACGGCAAGGCCGACAACGGCGGCAAGCCATTCGTATATGTCGGCTGTGGCTATGAATATGTCAACGATCGCGACAACATAGCCGATCCCGGAGCTTCCGAATGCAAGCAGCTTCCCTTGATACTCCTCTCGGGCATCAAAATATGCAATGCCGACGGCACCGGCCAATACAAAGGCGCAGCCATGATTATCTCTCGCGCCAACGTAGAACTCGGCCATGTGGCTATCGAGAATTGCCGCATGACCGAAACCAAAGGCGGCATCATCGTGATACAGGGCGGCAAATCCTACATCCACGATTTCACAATGCGCAACTGCGAATCGTTCGGCGCCGGCATGGGCATACAGTACCGCCAGTACGACGGCAATTCCGCAGCAGCCAACACCCACCTCGGAGGCACCCACATCCTCGAACGTGCCGAATTTACCGACGTTGACTCCCGCCTCAACCCCGACAAGGGCAACAAAGACGGCGCCAACTATGGCGGCACACTCGCCCTCTCCGACGGCGGCGGCGAGCTCTACATGGTGAACTGCACTATCTCCGGCTCGCACATCTGGGTGGCCGGCGGCGGCATCCGTGTAGGCGGCAACGCTTCGTTCTACAACATCCACAACACTTGGTACGACTGCACCACCGACTACACAGGCCGCGCACAGGGCAAAATCCTGTCGATCGGCACAGCCGGCAAATTTTACACCGCCAACTCCGTGGTTGTGAACAAAGCCGCCGACGAGCTCAACGGCAAGGACCTTTTCAATTTCGGCATGATTCAGATTCAAACCAACACCTGCACATTTGCTACCGGCGGCTACAACGTACTCGGCTCTACATCAAACAACACCGAGACTCCGTTTGCCTCCACCGACAAAGTGGGCGAGAACAACACCATCGAATCTGTATTCGGCTCTAACGCCCGCACCGAAATCGACGGCTACAACGTGCGCCTGCCCCAGGAATCTTTCGCCGGCACTCCCCTGGCCGACATCACCAAACTGAAATCGGAATGGAACCTCCCCGAGTGTCTCGACCTCGCTGTCGATATCCGTGGCAACAAACGCGCCGACATCACCTATCCCGGCGCTTACGATCCCAAAGCCGGCGCCACCCAGAGCATCACCGACATAAATAAAGTCGAAGAAGAAGAAACAGTGCTCGGCATCTACGACATGACAGGCCGCGCCGTATCTTCCAACGCAGCTCCCGGTCTCTACATCATCCGCACCAACCTTGGCGCACGCAAGGTACTCGTGAAATAAATTCTCATAACCAGCAGAAAGTTGTCGGCCGTAGGGCCCGTGCTTTACAGCCGGCAACTTTTTTATTCCAATCAGTACAAAACAAAACACTGATGAAGTTTAAATTCAAAGCATTTATTGCCTCGGCGCTCGCCGCCCTCGCTCTCAGCGCGCAAGCAGAAGACAAGCCATTGCACAATTTCGCCACATTCAACGTGCGCTACACAAACTCAGCCGACGATACAGACGCCAACGGCCGCAGCTGGGCAGTGCGCGGCGAATATGTGATGCGCCTTATCCGCGACTACGATTTCGATGTGGTGGGCATGCAGGAAGTGACCGGACGAAACGGCAAATATTGCATCAACCCCAACACCGGCCGTTCGCAACTCGAAGACATGCAGGCCACCCTCAACGAATATTCCTTCCTTTGCTACGAACGCTCAGGCGACAACAATTCCAAGGACTATTCCTACAACGTGATTGCCTACAAGAAAGACAAATACACCGTGCTCGACGACGGATGCTTCTGGCTGCGCCCCACCCCCGACAGCCCCGGCACCGGTTGGGACACCGACCCCGGTTATGCCGGACTGTGGCGCACATGCGGCTGGGCCAGGATGAAGGACAACGAGACGGGACGCGAATTTGTGTTTGCCGTGACCCACGTGAACTATGGCCCGAGCCTCGACGGCAAGAACAGCGGAATCGTCGTGTCGGACCGTCTTGGGAAAATAGCCGGCACACTGCCCGTGATACTCGTGGGCGACTTCAATATGCGGCGCACCGACCATGAGGAAGCCTACCGCAACTATGCCTGCGCTTTTGCCGACGCCGCGCTCACTGCCAAGGAAAGCATGTGCATCCCCGAAGAAAACGGTCAGGTGGCGTTCACGTCCAACAATTGGCTACCCGCTACCGACAGCGGATGCTCCGGCTCGGAATTCGACTTTGTTTTCTATCGCCGCATGACCGTGGAGCACCGCTACGTGATAACCGAGAACTATGGCCGAGGCGTGAATCCGTCAGACCACTTCCCCACCCTGGTGCAATGTACCCTCGACGATACAACCGACCAAGCGTCGACATCGGCATATGTCGACGCCTCGGCCGAGGCCGGGGGCGACGGCTCTGCTTCCGCACCTTTCCGCACCATCTCCGAGGCTGTGGCCGCAAGCTCCTTAGGAGGCACCATATTCGTGACCGAAGGCACTTACCATGAATCAATCACCGCGCCGTTCACCTTGACGCTGCTTGGCGGCTACGAGAGCACATTTTCATCCGTGACAGGAAAAACGACCCTCCGCGGATCGGTAAAAGTGCCGAATTATTACAGCCTTAGCCTTGGCGACTTCGCTTTCGAGGACGCCAACGAAGGCGCGGTACAGTTCAACGGATCGGCACTTGCCATCGACAACTGCTCGTTCACAGGCTGCGCCGCCGCATATGGCGCGGCCGTGAACGCCACATGCCACACCGCGCAATTCTCCAACTGCACGTTCTCCGGCAACACGGCCACAAACTTTGGAGGCGCGGTATATGTCAACGCCTTCGCCGATGTCGATGTCGCCGACTGCTATTTTTCGGGCAACAATGCCAAGAGCGGCGGCGGACTATATGTAAAGAATTGCGACGCGGCACTTATCTACGGCTCTACATTTGCCGAAAACAGCGTCACGGCATCGGGCGGAGGCATCTGCTTCGAGAAATGCGCGTCGGCCAATTATTACAACCTCGTAAACTGCACATTCGCTTCCAACCGTCTTGCGGGCAAGTCGGCCCTCGCCGCCGTGGTTAAAGCCTACGGAGGCTCGGCGGTGAGCGCGTCGCTCGGCGACAATGCGCGATTCAACATGGCCCACTGCACCATCGCGGGCAATGACGCCACATTTGCCGGAAGCAACAAATCGAACTTCCTCGCCGCAGCCGTCAATATCTACGGCGGCTCCTACTGCCTGATGAACAATATCATAGCCGGCAACGCCTCGGAGGCCGAATATGCCGACGCCGCAGTCGACAAGTCGGAACTGGCAAAAGAATCCAACAATATCTATTCTACTTATATAGCTACCAATATCGAGCTGTCGGCAAAGACAACATATGCCGCCGATGCCGCGACCGCCGCCGCAAATCTTGCCGCGATGCTCGACGGCACAGCCATGGACGCAAAATTCACGCCAAATCTCGCATACAACGGCGGCCCGACGCCGACAATAAAGGTGCGTTCCGGCCTCTTTGGCGACAAGGCCGTGAACACGCTCATCAATTTCGACCGTATCCTCAAATCGTCGTTCGGCTGCGAAGTGCCCGGCCTCGAAGGCGTGGGCTATCTCACCGTCGACCAGCGCGGCGAGAAGCGTCTGGCCAAGTCGATGCCCGGAGCCGTAGAGTTGAGCGAATCATCGGCATTGACCGACATCGGCACTGATGCCGAAGCCGATGGCCCCGCCCGCTATTACACCATCGACGGCATATCGACCGCTCGTCCCACAACCGGACTGTACATACGCCACACACCAAAAGGCTCCTCGAAAATATTCATCAAATAAACCGATTTTCATATTTCACACCAATACACATTATAATACATTTAGTATGACTCGCGCAGAATTTCTCAAGATAATGGGGCTTGGCATAGCATCGGCGGCCGTGGCACCTTCCGCGTTGGCCCGTGCAGAAAAAGTGGCCGACGAAGCAACCTCGGCAGAAGCCTCAAAACGCATACTCGGCAACAAGGCCATCGACCTCAA
Organism: Muribaculaceae bacterium; assembly: GCA_009775125.1. Classification (GTDB taxonomy): domain Bacteria; phylum Bacteroidota; class Bacteroidia; order Bacteroidales; family Muribaculaceae; genus CAG-873. Next base: position 50,769 of record VSPD01000005.1, read on the forward strand.
AGCCAAAGTACCGCAGGCCGTGACGGTGCTTATCCTCGGCGCGGGTCAGCGCGGCGACGTATATGCAAGTTATGCCGAACAGTACCCCGACTGCATGAAAGTGGTGGGAGTGGCCGACATCAACCCCGGCCGCTTGAAAAAGATGTCGGACACGCACAATGTGCCCGCCGACTGCCGGTTCTCCGACTGGAAAGACGCTTTGGCCCGCCCCAAATTTGCCGACGCCGTGGTAATAGCCCTTCCCGACAACATGCACTACGAGCCTGCCATGAAAGCTCTCGACATGGGCTATCATATGTTGCTTGAAAAGCCCGTGGCGCCCACCGAAGCGGAATGTGTGGCTATCCGCGACCGCGCCAACGAAAAAGGCGCAATCGTGGGCGTGTGCCATGTGCTGCGCTACGCCCCCTATTTCGTGGCATTGAAAAACGTGATAGATTCGGGCATGATAGGCCAACTGGTGTCTGTACAACATTTCGAACCAATCCAGTATGCCCACATGGCCCACTCCTATGTGCGCGGCAACTGGCACAACTCGAAAAACTGCACGCCTATAATACTTGCCAAATCGTGCCACGACCTCGATATAATCCGCTGGCTTGTCGACTCGCCATGCAAGTCGGTGGCGGCCTACGGCGACCTCACGTTCTTCACCCCTGCCAACCGCCCCGAAGGCGCGACCGCCCGATGCACCGACGGCTGCCCTCACGAATCAAAATGCCCCTACTCGGCAATCGACATCTACTGCAACAAAAACCAGCACACCTATGTGTTCGACGACCTGCCGGCATCGGGCGAAGAACGCCGCCGCGAGCTCCTTCGCCGGCTCGCCACCACCGACTATGGCCGCTGCGTCTTTGCCATGGACAATGACCAATGCGACCACTATGTGATGTCGATGGAATTTGACAACGGCGTCACAGCCTCATTTGCCATGGAAGCCTTCTTTGCCAAGGGCGGCCGACGCACACGCCTGATGGGCACGCACGGCTCGGTAGAGGGCGACATGAAAACATTTACCATAACCGACTTCCGCACCGGCGAAAAGACCAACTGGGATTCGCGCCATGTGAAGGAAGTGGCGAAATACGCGGCCCACGGCCACGGCGGCGGCGACCTTAGCCTTGCCCGCGACTTTGTGAACGCCGTCGGCAACAACGACACTTCATATCTCACCTCGTCGATCGACGTGTCTATCGAAAGTCACCTCATGGGCTTCAAGGCCGAGGAAAGCCGCCTCAAAGATAAGAAAATAGCCATTTCATAACCAAATTGATTTCCCGATTGATAAAACCTTGTCTTAATATACTTTGGGAAAATGATGTTATAGGATAAGGATAGATTTTTTAGGTTTTTATACGGAAGCAGCCGGCGGACAATACGGTCCGCCGGGTCGCTCTCCATAGATTTTCAACACTTTTACCGAACCAATCAAAGCAATGAAAAAACTTATCACAGCCATCTTGCTTTCCTCCTCCCTCGGCATGCAAGGACAAGATCCGTGGCTGATTTCGGTCGACAATCCCCACAAAAGCGAGTATTTCGGCGTGACGGTGGCCAACGGACAGACGGGTGTGTTCTCGTCGGCGCGTCCGCTGAAAGTGGAGCGCATAATCCTCGGCGGCCTCTACGATATTTACGGACGCGGACGCGTATCCAATTTCGTCCACGGAATCAACATGCTCGACATGGAGATGAAACTCGACGGCGCAACCGTAGGCCGGGGCAATATCGACAACTTCCGCCAGACTCTCGACATGCGCAACGCCGAATTCCGCTCGGAGTTCGACGTCCCGGGCAAAGCCCGGGTGGAGCAGCGTACCATGGCCTTGCGCCAGCTGCCATTCTGCGTGCTAACCGAGGTGACCGTAACGCCCGAGCGCGACATGACGATGAATGTGGAAAACATCGTCTCGGCCGACGAATCGCTTAAAAATCCCATGGAATATTTCGGCGAGGTGAAAAACCCGCCTTACACATATAATATATGCACCACCGTGGCGCAAACTCCCACACGAGGCATCCTCACGGGAGCCTCGTCGATAATAATGCCCGACGAAAGCTATCCGTTGCCGAAAATCGGCCATGCCTCGACACGCGACTATAACAACCACTCGCAGAATTTCGCCGTAGAACTTAAAAAAGGGCATCCATATACATTCCACATCATCGGGGCCACTTTGAGCGAAGCAACGCATCATGACATACGCAACGCCGTGGAACGTCTTGCTTTCGTAGCCGCCGTGGAGACACCCGGGCGGCTTATCAAACGCCACCGCGACCTTTGGGACGACCTTTGGGAAAGCGACATCATAATCGAAGGCGACGCCCAAAGCCAACAGGATGTGCACAACATGATCTATCACATGTATTCGTTTATCCGCGAGAACTCGGGGCTGTCGATGTCGCCGATGGGCCTGTCGGGATTCGGCTACAACGGCCACATCTTCTGGGATGCCGAGACATGGGTCTATCCTGCCCTGCTCATGCTCCGCCCCGAGCTTGCCAAGTCGATGCTCGACTATCGCTACGACCGCCTTGCCGAAGCCAAGACAAATGCCTACACCTACGGCTACGAGGGCGCGCTCTACCCCTGGGAAAGTTCGGGCCTCGGCAACGAGGACACTCCGGCGCACAATCTCTACGGAGCGTTGGAGGTGCATATCTCGGCCGACATTGCCATAGCCGCATGGCAATATTTCCAAGTGACAGGCGACCGCGATTGGCTCGCCGAACGTGGCTGGCCTATTATCAAGGAGACAGCCGACTTCTGGACGTCGCGCGTGGAACCCAACGACCGTGGAGGCTACTCGCTTGTGAATGTAATCGGCGCCGACGAATGGAACGTGAATCCCGGAGGCGGCAAGAACGTAATCGACAATGCCTACACTATCGGAGCCGCAAAGACAAACCTCGGCATAGCCGAGAAAGCCGCAAAGATTTTGGGCAAAACCGCCAACCCCGACTGGGTGAAGGTGAACGACGGCCTCGAACTGCTGAAAATGGACGACGTGGCTCCGGGCCTCATCCGCGAGCACTCGACCTACCGCGGCGAAAAGACAAAACAGGCCGACGTGAGCCTGCTCGCCTATCCGCTCGGCATACTCACCGACACGGAGCAGATTCGCTCCAACCTCGAATATTATCTGGCCACAGTGCCGCGCAAACGCACCCCGGCCATGTCGAAATCCGTTTATTCAATCCTATACTCGCGGCTTGGCCGGCCCGACAAAGCATGGGAATATTTTGTCGATTCTTATGTTCCCAACCTCAATCCGCCTTTCCGTGTGATTGCCGAGTTCGACGGCGGCACAAATCCTTACTTCATCACCGGAGCGGGCGGCACTCTGCAATCGGTGATAATGGGATTCGGCGGGCTGCGGTTCACCGACAAGGGCATTGTCGGCGATAAAAGTGCCGTACCAAGCCAATGGACGGGGCTCACAATCAAAGGTGTTGGCCCACAACGCAAAAATTTCAAAATTAAATAAAATGAAGAAGATATTATTCCTTTCTGCGCTTGCAGCCACAGCTATCGGCGCGTCGGCACAGACACCGGCCGACACTATGCGGATGAATTTTCTGAATCCGCATCACGATGAAGTGCTGGTGGCAGTGCATCGCGGCGACTGGCGCAACTATGCCGAAAACTGCCTCGAAGGCATCGAGAGCGCGGTGAAAATGGGTGCTGATATTGTCGAAATCGACCTTTGGCGCACAGCCGACGGCGAACTCGTGCTGATGCACGACCGCACCATCGACCGCACATCTACGGGCAAGGGCAAGGTGGCCGACCTCACTCTCGACTCAATACGCGGCGTGCAGCTGCGCAACGGCGTGCGTGCACGCACACCCTACCGCATCCCCACACTCGAAGAAGCACTCGTGGCTAACAAAGGCCGTGTGCTGTTCAATCTCGACAAAGCCTTCGACTATTTCGACCAAGTGATGGAAATACTCGACCGGACAGGCACCACATCGCAAGTGATAATGAAATCGGAAGCTCCTGCCGGTGAAGTTAAAGAAAAATACGGCAAATATCTCGACCGCGTGATCTACATGCCTATCGTGCGAATCGACCGCCCCGGAGCCGTGGAGAAGGTGAAAGAATATCTCGACGTGCTGGCTCCGCCTGCTTTCGAATTCACATATGCCGACTCGACATGCACCACGGGAGTGGAACTTGCCGAAATGCTGAAAGGCCGCAGCCGCGTTTGGTACAATTCGCTGTGGGGCTCGCTTTGCGGCGGACGCGACGATTTCGCATCAATGAAGCGTCCGGCCGACGGCTGGGGCTATCTCATCGACTCGCTCGGCTGCTCCATAATGCAGACCGACCAGCCCGCCCCGCTTATCAAATATCTGAAAGACCGCCGGCTGAAAGATTCGCTCCGCGAGAAAGACCGTGCGCGCGAACGGGCACGCGACTGGGCAAAGTTCAGCCGATATGCCGAAAAGAACGATTCGCTCATCGCAACAGGAACACGCCCGGAAGTAGTGTTTATGGGCAACTCCATAACCGACGCATGGGCCAAGCACCGTCCCGGATTTTTCTCTGCCAACAATTTCACAGGCCGAGGCATCTCGGGGCAGACATCGAGCCATATGCTTGTCCGCTTCCAGGAAGACGTGATAGCCCTGCATCCGAAAGCCGTGGTGATTCTCGCCGGAATAAACGACCTTGCGCAGAACAACGGCACCATCTCCGTCGAAAACATTTTCGGCAACATAAAATCAATGTGCCAACTTGCCAAGGCCAACGGCATCGAGCCGGCCGTGGCTTCGCTGCTTCCGTCGGACTCGATAAGGTGGAACAAGTCGGTGAAGGCAGGCGACTCCGTGCGCCGTCTCAACCAAATGCTTCGCGACTATGCCGCCGAGAACAAATTTATATATGTCGATTATTACACAGCCTTAGACAACGGCACCGGACATATGGACACAAACGTGTCGGCCGACGGCGTGCACCCCACATTGGCCGGCTATGACATAATGGAAGCCGTGGCTAAGAAATCCCTGAAAAAATATATCAAATGAATTTCCTTAAATATTTTTCAATATCATCGCCCACGCGTCGCATCACCGACGCAGCCGAGGTGGAGGCTCGCTACAAGCGGCTGAGATGGCAGATTTTTCTGTCGGCCACACTGGGCTACGGGCTTTTTTACGTGTGCCGTTTGAGCCTGAACGTGATAAAGAAACCGCTTGTCGACGCCGGCGTGGTGTCGGAGACCGAACTTGGCATCATCGGTTCGGGCTTGTTCATAACCTATGCCGTGGGGAAATTTACCAACGGCTTCCTTGCCGACCGCGCCAATGTGCGGCGATTTATGTCGGCCGGCCTGTTGATAACGGCACTTATCAATCTCGCGCTTGGGTTCGGCGTTGGGTTCGGCGCGTTTGTGGCCTTGTGGGCATTGAACGGCTGGGCGCAGTCGATGGGCGCGGCACCCTGCGTTGTGGCGTTGAGCCGCTGGTTTTCCGACAAGGACCGCGGGTCGGTCTATGGCTTCTGGTCGTCGAGCCACAATATAGGCGAGGCCATCACCTTTATAGCCACAGCCGCTATCGTGAGCGTGGCCGGCTGGCAATGGGGCTTCCGCGGAGCCGCCTTGCTCGGACTGCTCGGGTTTGTGATTGTGGCCGTGTTTATGCGCGATACGCCCCAATCGTGCGGCCTGCCCCCGGTCAGCAACGATGCAGTCGCGGGCAATGTCGCCGACCAAAACGAAATATCACGGATGCAAAAAGCCGTGCTCCGCAATCCGGCCATATGGATGCTTGCCCTTGGCAGCGCGTTTATGTACATTAGCCGCTACGCCGTGAACTCATGGGGCGTGTTTTTCCTCGAAGCCAACAAGGGCTACACTACTTTGGAAGCCAGTTCGATCATATCTGTAAGCTCGGTGTGCGGTATCATAGGCACAGTAATGTCGGGCTGGGTATCCGACCGTTTTTTCGGAGGCCGACGCAACCTGCCCGCGCTAATTTTCGGACTTATGAACATAACGGGATTGTGTCTGTTCCTGCTTGTCGACGGTCCGGCGGCCATTGACATAGCCGCCATGGTTATATTCGGCATCGCCATCGGAGCCCTGATATGCTATCTCGGCGGTCTCATGGCCATAGACATAGCATCGAAGAAGGCTTCGGGAGCCGCGCTCGGCGTGGTGGGCATAGCATCGTATCTCGGAGCCGCCATTCAGGATTTTGTCAGCGGCATGATGATAGGCTCCGGGCGCAGCGGCGGCGCAGGCGAGACCGTTTACGATTTTTCGGGCATCGCTATATTCTGGATTTCTGCCGCTGTCGTTTCAGTGTTGTGCGTGCTCACGGTGTGGAACGCCAAAGCAAAAGAGCAATGATACGCCGCTTTATATTATCGGCAATTTCATTGCTTCTTTCAATCATTGCCCCTGCGCAGGCTCCGGCACGACTGGCAGTGCGCATGGACGACATGGGAGCCTTCCATTCTGTAAACCGCGCCATAATGGACGTATATGCCGACGGAATCTCGCAAAGCGTGGAGATAATGCCCGTAGGACAATGGTATCCCGAGGCGGTGAAGATGCTCGCCGAGGCTCCGGGCATCGACGCAGGCGTGCATCTTGCCATAACATCCGAGTGGGAAAACGCCAGATGGCGTCCTCTCACCCATTGTCCTTCGCTTGTCGACAGCATGGGCTATTTCCGGCCCATGATGAAACCTAACGCCGCCTATCCGGGGCTGTCGGTGAAAGAAGCCGGCTACGACATAGGCGAGGTGGAACGGGAGTTCCGCGCCCAAATCGAGAGGGCGCGGAAAGATGTGCCCTCCCTGTCGCATCTTTCCAACCACATGGGCAGCGCGGCCGCTTTTCCGGAAATCGACTCGCTCATCCACGTCCTGGCCCGCGAATACAATTTGCCGTTTGTCGACGCTCCCGACAAGAAAATCATGGGATTCTCGCGCGTAAATTACACATCGCCCGACGGAAACAAAGGACCGCACGGCTCCTTGGCGGAAAAAGAGGAATCATTTATCAACATGCTGCGTTCACTCCGTTCCGGCCACAATTACATGTTCCTGGAACATCCCGCCTACGACGATTCCGAGATGTCGCCCATATTCCATATCGGCAACGAGAATGTGGGCGCCGACCGTCAAGGAGTGACCGACATGCTCAAAAGCCCACGCGTGCGCCAAGCCCTGCGCGACTGCAACGTGCAACTAATACGAATCTCGGAGCTTTTCTAATTCGCATTTTTTGCCTAACTTTGCACAGTTGCAGGAACACAAGCCTCCGGCTTGTGATTTATTTCACAAGCCGGAGGCTTGTGTTCCTGCATATTTATATGACTATGGATTATCTGGAATTTGCAAAGGTGTGGAATGACGGACACCGTTTTGTCGAAATGAAAACGTCGGGGTCGACAGGCACTCCGAAGACGATAAGGATGTCGAAGGCCGACATGGCCCGGTCGGCCCGCGCCACCAACGCGCATTTTGGCATAACGTCTTCCTCCGTGCTTGGCATCCCGCTTTCAATGGATTATGTCGCCGGCAAGATGATGGCGGTGAGGGCATGGGAGGCCGGTTGCCGTCTTGTCGTAATTGAACCGTCGAACGGATTCGTTCTGCCCGAGCGCGTCGACCTGCTCAGCATCGTGCCGTCGCAAATTGAGAATGTCCTCAACAGTTATATCCCTGCCGATATTGGCGCGTTGCTCATAGGCGGGGCGGCTCCCCGCGCCGACATGATTGCACGGCTGCGCGACAGGGGGTTCAAGGGAGCCGTGACATATGGCATGACCGAGACGGCGAGCCATGTCGCTCTTGCCGACATCGCGGCAGAGGATGCGCCTTTCGAGGCGTTGCCCGGGATAGTTTTTTCCACCGACAGCCGTGGCTGCCTTGTGATAGACGCGCCGGATTTCGACTATCGCAGCGTTACGACCAATGATATTGTGACGCTGATCGACAATCGTCGATTCCGTATGCACGGACGCATCGACAATGCAATAAACTCCGGCGGGATAAAGATTCACCCCGAGATGCTCGAACGCGCCATCCCCTCCGATTTTGCCTATCCCTTCTATTTCACAGGCGAAGCCGACGAGAAATGGGGCGAAAGGCTTGTGCTTGTAATCGAATGTCGGGCTGACGAGGCCGCGGAAACAGGCCGTGAAATAAACAGGCTTATCCCCGGCCATATGCTCAAACGCATCTATGCTGTGGATAGAATCCCCACTACATCCACCGGCAAACCACGACGGCTCCCGCCCTCGCAACTCAATGTAATTTACTCAATAGTATTATAACAGAAACGCCGCCCGAGTCGTCGGGCGGCGTTTATTGTTATTGAAGGTATTGGTGTCAGAAGACGATTTTGGCGACTTTGGAGTCTTGGCGGCGAATTACTAATTGTCCGGGAGCGGGATTGGCGATGCGCTGTCCCTGGATGTTGAAGTAATGGACGGGGGCGTCGGTGTCGACGGGTAATTCTATATCGTCGATGCCGGTGACGCTAAGATCCAGACCATAGGTTTGGTTTATAAGATTGGCCTTGGCGGCAACATAGTCCTGCATCTTGGCTACATGCTCGGCATATGTGGCATACTGGGGCGACGGGTTCTGGTGGATTACATCGGAAAGGACAGGCCAGCGTTGGAAATTGAGTTGCTGCGAAAGGTCGATTTTTTCCGACTGTTCCTGAATATATTCATTGACAGAATTAGCATCGAGGCCGTTGTATTTGTGGGCGAGCGACCACAATTCGGTAAGGCGGGCTTTGTTGGCCGGGTCTTCGAGGAGGATACGGATGAAACGCTGAACGGCACCGTCGCCGTTGGGATATTGGCGTTCGGGCGAGTCCCACCATTGGTTGAGGGGCATGTCGCCGGCATACATTCCTTTGTAGATATTGGTAAAATTGCCTTGGGAATCAAACGGATGATACATCATTTCGGTGAATTGCAGACGATTGTCGTTGTAGAAAGCAAGGTCAAGGTCCCACATCGGGCCTACATGCCACATATCGCTGCCCGTGTCCTTATACATATATATGCTCCAGAATGCGTCGGGATTTCCCACATATTCCTCGGCGATGAGATAGCGGAGGAAGGAATCGACGTCGAGACGGTCGCGGTAATCCGTTTCCATGCCCAGGCCGAAATCGTAGACCGATTTCATCATCTGCTCGAAACTTGATTTAAGGTTGGAGAATACCACGTCGTCGGCTACATTTACGGTGAGGGGGTCGGGCGATTTTATCGTGAGGGGGAAATCGTATTTCTTGCCGGCTGCGTCTTCGGCAGTTGCCACCATCCATTCTCCGGCGGGTTCCTGATAGGCGTATGCGTCGACTTCGACAAGAAAACCGCCGTCGGCGGGCGCGGCGCTGTCCTCGCGGTCGATTTCTGTAATGTCGACACGGCCGGGACGCACGTCGATTTGGTCAGACAGCTGGTAAGTGCCCATATACTGGCCGTTGAATATAAGGTCGACCATCGAAGCCTGAGGCACAAACTCCATGCCGAGGCGGCGTCCCATCTCGAAACCTATGTTGTTGCGGAGCAAAGTTTTGTCGCTCTGATTGTTGATCATAGTCCACTTTTTACCCTTTGCCGTGGAGCCGAGTACTTTTGTGGATTTGTTGAACTTCATGCGGAACGGCTTTTTGTGGAACAGATTCCATGACGAGTTGCCGCGTCCACGTATTTGTGTTTTAGCGTCATCGACATTTACCTCGCCGTTCTCGTCGATAATGATTACACGCGAGCCTTCGAGAGTGTTACGTTCGCTCTTGTTGGACTGCGACTCGTCGAAGAACGTGTCGCCGACAGTGTTGACAATCACAAGCGGAAGCGAAGTGGGGCGATAGTAGACCGTCTCGTTTGTCGCACGAGCCAAAGCCTCGTCGGATGCCGCCTCAAAGCGGATGCCGGCAATGCGGCAAGTAGTGACATTGCAATCGTATTTGGAGCCGGGGCCGGCATAGCGCACATATTTGAACGCCTGATTGCAGGAAACGGCGACGCTCTGCCACCGGCCGGGGGTGAAGTCATGGTCGAGCTCGTTGAGCATATACAGGGGCACGGCATCTATAAACGAAGGGTCGTTCGCGCCCTGGAACACGCCGAGATTATATTCGCTCTTGGCCACGCCCTCGGGCACGACATAAGAAATGCTCGTTATCACTTTCGGAGTGTCGAACGATGCTCCTACCCATTGGAGGCCGGCAAGGCCGAAGAAATCTGTCACCGTAGAGTTGTCGCCGTCGAAGGCGCGTGCCACATAAGGCTTCAAACCGCGGTTCGACTCCATATTTGCCCAAATAAGAGATGCGCCTTCCACGCCGAAATCGAGAGAAGAAGGCTCCTGAATGTCGGGCAAGTCATGGCTACTGTCGGCATAAACGGAGAAGTCGAAAATCTTGACGCCGTATTGGGTGGAGGCTTTTGTGCTTACAAACTTAATTTTGCGCACATCCTTCGCCGACGCGAGTATGTTTTCAGTGTATTTTTTGCTGCTGTGGCCGGTTTCCGTAAACAGCACATTTTCCGCTCCATCGTTGTCGATGGCGATAACCTGATAATCGGCGGCAGATGCTGCTTCAAAGCTGATTGAAATGGCGGTGATGTCGTAAAGGGCGGCAAAGTCCACGATAAATCCGACGGTGTATGTACGCGATGCTTCATCGATTCCGGTATCGCCGTGCATAGCCCACAAGCTGCCCATATTGTCGTCGAAAGCGCCGACCATCGAGCCGGTATCGGTTGGGTCGTTGAGCGGAGTGACCATTCTTTGCCAGTTGGAGTAAATATTTATTTTCTCGCCGGAATAAGCCTTGATTTTAATCGGATTGGACTCGATGGCACCGGATTTTGCCACAATCTCTACCTCCCCGCCCTTGGCAGGAGTAAAGATGCCGTCGGCCACCGTCCCGGCCTCGGCTGGAATCACTTCATAGGCCACATCGCCGGCGCTGATGTCGGCTCCAATCTGGTCTTTTCCCTGCGCCGTGAGGGCGACAGACTCGCCCACTTTGGCCCAAGTCTTGTCGGCTGAAAGCAAAATCGACGAAAGAACCGTATTCTCCATTTTAAATACCCGGAATTCCCAGAACGATACGCCGTATTGCGTGCCTCGTGCAATGTTGGTGAATTTAATATATCGGGCGTTTTGGTCGCCTACATTATAGGCAGCGTCGACGGGGAACCCGGCAAGAGTTTTGTCGGTCTCGGCATATACAGTGGTATAGACGACGCCATCGTTGGACACGGCGAGAGTGAACGATTTTGAGTAAGCGCCTTCCCAACAGATTTGAATGGTGTTGAAAGCCTTGGCGCTGCCCATGTCGAGAATCCACTCCACGGCATCGATGCCATGGACCGATTCAAAACGAGTGCCGACATTGCCGTCGATAGCCGCGTTAGCCGAATTGCCGCCACTTGTAGCCGTGGCAGTGCCTCCGAGCGCGAGGTTCTCCTGTGCCATTGCCGCCGGCACGGCCGACACAACGACAAGGAGCGAAAGTAAAAAGGATTTGAAAGACATAAATAAAAAATTGAGATGCCTCAGACTCACAGGTCCGAGGAACATAAGATTTTTCAACAAAAGCGGGCTCGCGGTATCAAGATTCAAGCCATCGGGGAGAGAAAGCAGAAGAAGCATTCCGGAAAATCCGGCATTAATAGTTCGTACTCGCAAAGGTAGGCAAATAAGTAGAATGGAGTCAAAAAATAACCATGTTTTACAACATAGTTATTTAATACATGCGCCACAATACGCTTATTATCAAAATGTTATCTTTCACGAAAGGTTAAGCCGATACATTTATTAGTATTTTTATTTGCCAAATTCGTAAAAGGATTGTAACTTTGCGGTGTCAAACACGCGACTCGGAAGCCGGTGAGAATCCGGCACAGTTCCCGCTGCTGTAATTTCCACAAAAAGTGACGGACATACAGAGCCATTGGCCCCACAGGCCGAGAAGGCGTCCGCCACGGAATAAGTCAGAAGACCCGCTGTTTTGATTCATTGTAAGCCCGACGGGAAAATTGGGCAGCGATGCACCTCGTTCTATTCACAATGTACGATGCACGATGCACAGTTAGCCTGCGGGGACGCAGATTAATTGCGCATTGCACATTATAATATATATAATAAACCATCGTTTTAATGAACCGATTTCTACTCTCAATCATGCTCTTGGCCGCAGCCGGCATAAGCCGCGGCGAAACGGTGCAGAAATTGGTGCTTCACGCCCTCGACGGCACGGAGATTGAATATCTCCTCGACAATGAGCCCGTTGTGACTTTCGAGGCCGGAAACGCCAAAATCACCGACAAGGCAGCTTCGGAATCTTTTCCCCTCGACGACATCGACTACTGGGATTTCCGCACCGAAGTGACAAACGCTGTCGAAACCGTGGAAAAGGCCACGGCCCGTATCTCCATCGACGGCCGCACCGCAACAGTGACAAACCCCAATGCAGCTACAGTGACGGTATATGCCGTCAACGGCACCGTCGTTGGCTCGCAACGTGCCGAAACTTGCACGTTTGAGCTTGCTCCCGGCCTCTATATCGTGGCCATCGGACAATCCGCACACAAAATTCTAATCCGCTAATTCCAAACTGCAATATTTGCAATGAAAAAATATATACTCGCCATATGCGCGCTTTCTGCAATTGCCGCAGGAGCAAAGACATACAATTACATAACCATCGACCTGGGCGACCGCGTGGTGTCCTATCCCGTAAACCGCGTAGGCAAAATCTCGTTCACCGAAGACGACCTTTCGGCCGAAGCCGACTATACTCTCCGTTACCTCACATTTGAGGATGCCGACTGCAAAAACACCAACTATCTTGGCAACGACGACTGGACGTCGCTCGTGGACTCGCCCCAATACGGCGGTCCGCAACTCTACGGCCCGGACGGATACGAGAATTCGCCCTATTTCTGGTATGACGAGAACAATACCGAGCTCTTTGCCGCCGTCGACCCTGCCGGCGAAGGAAACGTGTATTGGAGCGGTGGCGAAGCCGTGTCCAACTACGTAAACTCCAACTACGCCACCGAAACTATCGACTATACCCAGCAACTTGCCTCGCCCCATGGCGGCCACAACGGTTCGGCCAATTTCTGCGTACATAACGGATATTTCGACGGCGTGTCGTATGGCGTACCGTCGGGCGGCATCGAGTTTGCCGACGGAGTAGCGCGCACCATCGACCATATGTATGTGTCGCTCAGCGCATACCAGCTTTCCTCCGGCATCTTAGGCACGGCATTCTCCCCGGCAGCATCGGCCACCGACTGGGTGAAATTTATCGCCATAGGCACCGATGCCGACGGCAACACCAAGCAAGTTGAAATCACCATGTGCGAAAACGGCAAATTCATTACCGACTGGGTGCGTTGGGACCTTGCCGAGCTTGGCGACATCGTGCGCCTCGACTTCAACATTACATCGTCGATGACAGGAACATACGGCATGACATTCCCCGGCTATATTCTCTACGACGACATTGCCGTACGCTTTCCCAAAGAATAAGAGTGTGTCTCATAACAAATGTTAAAATGAGGGTCCGGTCTTTCGGTGCGGATTTTTCAGTGCAGTTTCAGGAGTGTACTGGATGTACACGACTGAAACAAAGTGGAAAAGACGCCCGAAAGACCGGCTGAAAGGTAACTTCACTGCATTTTAGGCACATTGAATGGAAAAGTGTAAATGATATTTTCAACTTATTTAAAAACTTAAAATATGTCAATTAACAAATCTTTATTCTGGCGGCTTCTCTTTGGCGCTTTTTGTGTAACTCTTCGGTCATGTGGCTACTGCCACACTCCCTCATCGTTACGCAAAAATCCCTCAAAGATAAGCCGCCCTCGTTTTAACATTTGTTATGAGACACACTCTAAATGAAAATCAGACACTGCATACCTCTTATCGCCCTTGCGTTTGCCGCATGCAACAAGGATGAGGTGATTATCGACAACGGAGCCGGACCCGGACCCGACACCCCCGATGCGAAAGGTTCTCCTTGGCAGACATCCGTGTTTGAATACACGCCTGCGCCGGGCCAGTTTATCAACGAGACTAAGACGGGTGGTTTCTCCGGCAACGAGTTCACCCCGGCCGAGGCTGCCGCTTACGCCCTCGACCGATTGAAAAACCGGCGCTTCGTATCGCTCGGAGCCTTCGGAGGATATATTGTGGTGGGATTCGACCACAGCATACGCAACACCGACGCCGAATGGGACTTCATCATTGAAGGAAATGCCTTCGACAACAACCGTGATTCATCCAACGAACCCGGCGTGGTATGGGTGATGCAGGATACCAACGGCAACGGCCTACCCGACGACACGTGGTATCAACTTGCCGGATCGGAAACCGGCCCGGCCACCACTCTTGAAAACTATTCCGTGACCTATACGCGCCCAGAGGACGGACACGATGTGGAATGGATTGGCTCCGACGGCGAGACGGGAGCAGTGAAATATCTGAAATCACAGCACAACCAGCCGTCGTATTACCCGGCATGGATCGAAGCCGACACCTATACCCTCACAGGTACACGCCTGCCGGCTCGGAACTATCGCAACGAGGCAGGCAACTGGGCGAACCCGCCTTTTGCTTGGGGATATGCCGATAATATCGGCTCCGACGCCTACGTATCGGCCATAACCGAGCAACTCTTCGGACAGTTCACCGGCTTCGAAATCGACAACGCCATAGATGCCGACGGCAAGCCCGTGACACTCAAAGCCATCGACTTCATAAAAGTGCAAAGTGCGGTCATGGCTCAATCCGGCTGGATCGGGGAAAATTCGTGTGAAGTATTATCCTTTATAGATTTTGCCTTGATCGACAACATTTAATTCAAATTTTCTGCCCTTTCCCCGATGCCGCCCCCAACGGTGGCACCGGGGATTTTTCAATAAGTAGATGTTAAAAATTAACAGACAATATATTCGAGATGATTTTTGAGGCGATTTCTTCCGAGGAGGAAGGAGCGTAGCGAGCTACGTGACTGACGATGAGAAAGAAAGCGGCCAAAAAGCATCCGAAGATATGGCTGTTGAAATGAAACAACATCTGCTTGTAAATATGAATTAATTTTTAACATCTACTTAATTGCGTAATTATGCGTATATTTGCACATAATGTCTCCGTAGGAGACAAAGATTGTAACGCGGGGCGATAGCCCCGGGTATTTTTTGCAGATGCAGGCCGACCGGTTTACCGGTCGAACATATTATTTAACCGAGTTCGACCGGTAAACCGGTCGCTTCCAAAACGTCAATTCGAATCCCGGGGCTGTCGCCCCGCGCTACACTATTCGTCTCCTACGGAGACACACATATCCCCGATATATGGCAAATACTTATACTCAGATATACATTCATTTAATCTTTGCGATTAAAAGCCGTGGAGCCGCTATACATCCTTCATGGGCCAATCGCCTTTATTCATATATCGGTACTGTAATTACGAACAAAGGGTGCACACCTATTCAAATTGGGGGGATGCCCGATCATATTCATATACTAATGGGGCTAAACCCATCATGCGCGGTATCCGACTTGGTAAAAGACATTAAACTGTCTTCATCTGCGTGGATTAAAGATAACCATCTCATACCATGTCGGTTTTATTGGCAGGAAGGCTACGGCTGTTTCAGTGTTTCAGCATCTGTGGTTCAGGCAACAAAAGCATATATAGCCAATCAGCCCCAACACCATTTGAAAAAAGGGTTGCTTGATGAATATATGGAATTTCTTACCCGATACGATATTGATTTTGATTCGAAATATATTTTTACAGAACCACAGTAGAATTAAACCATAATGTTACACAGGACTTTGGCATTTTTATTCATGGTCTCGGCTTTGGCATCGTGCATGAAATGGGATTATGTCGACCCGGAGGAAATCCAAACCGACGGACACGGCCTGTTTATAATAAACGAGGGCAATTTCCAATACGGCAATGCCTCGCTGTGCTACTACGACCCGGCCACGAAGGAGGTGCAAACCGAGATTTTCCTCCGTGCCAACGGCTTCAAGCTCGGCGACGTGGCCCAGTCGATGACCGTGCGCGACGGACGCGGATGGATTGTGGTGAACAACAGCCATGTAATTTTCGCAATAGATGCCGACAACTGCCGCGAAACCGGCCGCATCGAGGGGTTCACGTCGCCACGCTATATCCATTTCGTGTCCGACGACAAGGCTTATGTGTCGCAGATATGGGACAACCGTATTGCCATTGTCGACCCTCGCCGATATGAAATAACGGGGTATATCGAAGTACCCGACATGGCCATGGCTTCCGGATCGACCGAGCAAATGGTGCAGATAGGGCAATATGTATATTGCAACTGTTTCAGCTACCAAAACCGCATTATCAAAATCGATACCGCCACCGACCGTGTCGTGGCATCGCTCACAGTAGGCATCCAGCCTCAGTCGCTCGTGGCCGACGCCTACGGCAAGTTATGGACGATATGCAACGGCGGATTCGAGGATTCGCCCTATGGCTATGAGACACCTGCTCTTTACCGTATCGACCCGCAGACATTTTCAGTAGAGGCGAAATTTGAATTTGCCCTGGGCGACAACCCTTCGGAACTTTGTACAAACGGCGACGGCACACGTTTGTTCTGGCTCAATGACGACCTTTGGCAGATGGCCGCCTCGGCTCCTCGCCTACCCTTCACTCCTCTTATCGAGTCGCGCGGAACGATTTACTACGGCCTTACCGTCGACCCTGCCTGCGGCGACATTTACATTGCCGACGCCATCGACTATCAGCAGCCCGGCAAAATCTACCGCTACGACAGCCACGCACGCCTCCTCGACGAATTCTACGCCGGAATCACCCCCGGAGCCTTCGCCTTTAAATAAATGCACGATGCACGAATTCATGAAAACATATGATATATGTAGGGACGCACGGCTCGTGCGTCCGCAAATAACACAAAGAGTTTCACAGGACGCACGAGCCGTGCGTCCCTACACTCTAAAATTATGCCTTATATTTTTGTGCATCGTGCATTGTGCATCGTGCATTGCGCAACGGTCGTTGCGCGAGGTGACGGTAATCGGGCGCAGGCCGATGAGGGAGATTGGCGTGCAGAAGACACGGTTCGACTCGCTTGCGCTGAAAGAGAATGTGGCTCTGTCGATGGCCGACGTGCTTACATATAATTCGGGAATTTTTGTGAAGAGCTACGGACGAGCCACGCTCTCCACCGTGGCATTCCGCGGCACAAGCCCCAGCCACACGCAGGTGACATGGAACGGGCTTAATATCAACAGCCCGATGCTTGGCATGACTGATTTTTCGACTATCCCAAGTTATTTTGTGGATAATGCCTCGCTGCTTCACGGCTCATCGTCGGTGGGAGAGACCGGCGGAGGCCTCGGCGGACTTGTGCGCCTTGGCACAGCAGCCGACGCGCCCGACGGGTTTCACGGCCAATATGTGCAAGGGATAGGGTCTTTCTCCACTTTTGACGAATATCTCCGGCTCACGTTCCACAACGAGAGATGGACGTCGTCGACGCGTGTGGTCTATTCTTCGTCGCCAAACGACTATAAATATACCAACCACGACAAAAAAGTGAATATCTACGACGACAACCATAATATCGTCGGGCAATATCACCCGACGGAGCGCAATGTGTCGGGGGCGTTCAAGGATTTTCACGCTTTGCAGGAGGTGTACTACGACGACCAAAACGGCAACCGCCTCGGACTTAACGCCTGGTATATCAATTCCAACCGCGAGCTGCCGATACTCACCACCGACTATGCCGACACCGACTTCGACAACCGCCAGCGCGAGCAGACCCTCCGCACGGTATTGTCGTGGGGGCACAACCGGGGCCGGGGCTGGAATACCGACATACGCGGCGGATATGTCTACACCGCGTTGGCCTACGACTACAAGCGGGCTGTGGGCGGCGAAGGCCCAATGGCTGTGATGACGCGCTCGCGCTCGTATGTCAACACGTTTTTTGGCAGGGCCGAGGGAAATATTTATACCCGCGACCGCCGCTGGCTTTTCACCGCCAACATATCGGCCCACCAAAATCTGGTGCGGGCCCATGATAAAAATATAGTGACGACCGACGGAAACGATGCTATCGTAGGCTACGACAAAGGGCGCATCGACTTATCCGGCGCCGTGTCGGCCAAGTGGCAGCCAAACTCGCGTCTTGGCATGTCGGTGGTGCTTCGCCGGGAAATGTCGGGCACGAAATGGGCGCCGATTATTCCAGCGTTTTTCATCGACGGGGTGATTTCGCGCAAGGGCAATGTAATGGCCCGGGCTTCGGTAAGCCGAAACTACCGTTTTCCATCGCTCAACGACATGTATTTTATGCCCGGAGGTAATCCAGACCTGAAAAGCGAAAGCGGTTTCTCCTACGACGCCGGCATCAGTTTCGACATCGGCCGGTCGCATGTATATGCCTTGTCGGGGTCGGTGACATGGTTTGATTCGTATATCGACGACTGGATTCTGTGGCTTCCCACCACAAAAGGGTTTTTCTCGCCTCGAAATGTAAAGGAAGTGCATGCCTACGGCATCGAGACTAAGGCAGAGCTGTCGGTGCAACTGCGCAGCGACTTGCTTCTCGACCTCAACGGCTCGCTGTCGTGGACACCGTCGGTAAACCGTGGCGAGCCCATGACCGAGGCCGACAAGTCTGTCGGCAAACAGCTGCCATACGTGCCTCGCACATCGGCTTCGCTGACAGGCCGGCTTACATGGCGCACATGGAGTTTTCTTTACAAATGGGCGCACTATTCCCGCCGATTCACCATGAGCAGCAACGAGTCTACATTGACAGGACACCTGCCCCCCTACTACATGAGCAACATCGTGTTGGGTAAAAAAATAGCCCTGCGAAACGTAGGGCTCGACTTCAAACTTGCTGTCAATAATTTGTTCAACGAGGACTATCTCTCTGTGCTGTCGCGCCCTATGCCGGGCATCAATTTCGAGCTGTTTATCGGCATCTCGATTTGAATACAAGCGGGGAGTTACGACATCTGCACTTCGGTTATATCGACAAGTTTGGTCACGATAGCATAGATTGTGAGACCGGCCGGAGAATGTATTTCGAGCTTGGAAGCGATATTGCGCCGATGTGTCATCACGGTATTTACCGACACATGAAGCACTTCGGCTATTTCCTTGTTCGACAGGCCCTTGGCAATGCCAACCACAATCTCGCGCTCGCGCATAGTAAGCTCGGGATAGTCGTCGGCGGTGTCGGTGACAAGATATTTGCGGAGTGTCGACTCGATAGCCTTCCGGCTGTCGAGAAGCGATATCGCCGCATCGGCCTTTTTTTGCAAAGCATCCGGCACAGGCAGCATGCCTGCTGAAATAAACTTTGCCGACTTGCCATTTGCATCAATTATTTCCTCCCATGAGGAAGGCGGGCAATATGTCGTGTCGAAAATCACGACGGCGCGGCATCGTCCGGCAAGCCATGAATTGACTTCCGTCAAGTCAAGCTCGTTGAAATCGACATCAACGTCTGACATGTCGGAAATAATCGATTTCAGTCCCTCTACAATCAATGGCGACGGGGATATAACGGCTAACGACGTGGTTTTCATAGCTTTTTGTTTTCTATCGCCGTAACCATAGGCACGAGGATATGATTTTCGATACTGGAATGTTTCTCAAGATCCTCCTCCACATTGTAAAGGTCGACAAGCACGTCGTACATCAAATCAGGGCGGTCGGTGACATAGAACCGCATGATTATGTTTTTAAGCTCGTTGAGGCTCGTTTCTATCTCGTCGTCGTGGCTTCGGCGGAAAGTATCGATGGAATAATCCTCGGAGGGGTCGAGTTCGCCGGCATCAAGACGGCGGACATATGGGAATACGGTGCGTTCCTCGTTGGCAAAATGCGTCTTTACCTTCTCGATAAAGTTGTCGAAGAAACTAAGAATAGCCGGGTTTATCCACGGGTTGCTGTCGTCGAAGGCTTCAAGCAGATTTTTGCGGATATGCGGAAATTTGAAATTGAGGAAATATTCATGGCTGTTGTGCAGGAAGTCGACAACCTGCGTGGCCGTGACACGGTCGAATGTCGCGGAATCAATCTTGCCCGTAAGCAGAAAATTCACCACCAGGAGGAAAACTTCCTCGTTAATCTCCATGCGTGTGCACACCTCGCTGATAGTCTGGTGGCCGAAACCGAGCGGAATACCGAAGCGGCTCAGAATCGGAATGATATTGTAATCGCGGTTAATGAGGTCGGCCATACGGTCCGAGCCGGAAAATCTGCGGTTAAGTTTCATACTTATATTCCTTTTTCTTTATTCCTCGTCTTTCTTTATTCCTCGTCGTCGAAATCGTCGAAATCGAAATCCCATCCGTCGGTGTCGTATATGTCGGATGTGAAACGCTCCAGCTCGCGTCCCTCGCGCTTGGTGGGGCGGCCGAGACCCTTGCGGCGGTCGATAAATCCGGAAATCTTCACCACCTCCAATAAGTCATATTGCTCCTTGGGAGTGATATTTTCCATATATTCCGGCACAAGTTTCGCGCCAAGACGGTTTTCAGTGACGGCAAGCACACGAAACGAATACGTAACCGGCGGCTTACGCACCCTTACGATGTCGCCGGCCTTGATGGTCCGCGACGGTTTCACCGGAGAGTCGCTGTCGCCTAAAAGCACGCGCCCTTTCTTGCACGCTTCGGTTGCCACGGTGCGCGTCTTGAACACACGCATCGCCCACAGCCATTTGTCAATCCTTACTTCTGATGCCACGTAAAAATCAATAGTATTATTTGTTGTTGAATTTGCACATAGCGTCCTGGATGCCGGCAAGGACACAGTCGCGTATAGCTTCCACGGCCACGTCGACGCGCGTGGGCAGCTGCTGGCGCTGGTCAAGAGAGAAATGCCCCAGCACATAGTCGACCTGGCATCCGCGCGGAAAGTCGTTGCCCACGCCGAAGCGCAGACGCGGATAAGCCTGCGTGCCAAGCATCTGGGCAATATTTTTCAAGCCATTGTGGCCGGCGTCAGAGCCGGAAGGTTTTATGCGTATGGCCCCGAAAGGCAGCGCGATGTCGTCGACAAGCACAAGAATATTGTTAATGTCTATTTTTTCCTGCTCTTTCCAGTAGCGCACGGCATTGCCGCTGAGATTCATGTAGGTCGACGGCTTGAGCAAGACCACCTGCTGGTTCTTCACTCTCCCCCGCCCCACGTCGCCGTAGCGTTCGGTGGAAAAAGCGATATTGGATGCCTCGGCAAAGGCATCCAATATCGTAAAGCCTATGTTGTGGCGCGTACCGCGATATTCATCGCCGATATTACCGAGCCCAACAATAAGATGTTTCATTCAGATTACTTTTCAGCAGCGGCAGCGGCACCACGAGCGGCACGGGTGAGCTGTACGGCGCATACTACGGCATTCTTGGCGTTCATCAGTTCGAGGCCTTCGAAGTGGAGGTCGCCAACCTGAAGAGTTTTGCCGAGAGCGAGATTGTCGACATTGACAACCACACGTTCGGGGATTTCGGTGTAGACAGCCTTCACTTTGAGCTTCTTCATCGAAAGAGTGAGCTTACCACCGGCTTTCACACCTTCGGCGTGACCTTCGAGCTTAACGGGAACCTCAACCACTACGGGCTTGGTGTCGTTCACTTCGAGGAAGTCGATGTGCATCACGGTGTCCTTAACGGGATCGAACTGGATGTCTTTGAGGACAGCCATTTTCTTGCCGCCGTTGAATTCGAGTTCAACTGCGAAGATGTCGGGAGTGTAGATGAGTTTGCGGACAGCTTCCTGCGACACAACGAGGTCGGTAGTGATAAGGCCTTTGTTGTTGCCGATTTCAACAAGTTTCTCACCTGCGGCGAGAGTGCCGTTGAAAGGAAGTTCTACGATGCTTCCACCATTGAGGACAACGGGGATGAGACCCTGAGCGCGGAGAGCCTTAGTGGCTTTTTTGCCAAGGTTTTCACGAGCCTCGGCTTTAAGAGCAAATAATTGCATTGAAATAATAATTAAATGTGTTACTCAAAATTATGTGAATAATTTCCCATCACACGGGGGCGCTGAAATTCAGCGGTGCAAAGATACGAAAAAACTTCAAAACAGCCAAACGAAACCCGAAATTTATCAAATAATTGCAATTTTGCAGAAAAAAAACGTCAAAAATTTTGCAGATTCCAAAATAACGCTTACCTTTGCACTCGCAAACGGCAGCAAGCCATTTGCCACAAGCCCCAAGGAGAGATGCTCGAGTGGCTGAAGAGGCACGCCTGGAAAGCGTGTATAGGTCAAAAGCCTATCCCGGGTTCGAATCCCGGTCTCTCCGCAGACAACACGCTGATTATCAATAGTTTACAACAGTTGATTTCAGCGTGTCTTTCTTTGTATTTACGATTTCAGCGTATTGTCTATCCGACAAAATAGCAGCGAAAAACTCCAATAAATACCCTAAAAACATCTGATTTTTCCAAAATGTTTCACCTATGTTTCACCTATGTTTCGGCAGATTCCGGCAAATCAGGTGAAACACCGGGCAATCCCGAAAGGCAGCGGGAAGAGGGCGTATCAATATTGCAAGCAGTAGGGACGTACGGCTCGTGCGTACGACAATCCATGGTACAAGTCGTAATTGCGGTGCATTAATGATTAAAACAGGTCGACCGCAAGGCGGTCGAATACGGTAGGCACGGGCGAAAGCCCGTGTTTCTAACGCATCACGAAGGTTCGACTGCGGCCGCAGTCGAATAACAACATCTCAACATAACATGGGCTTTCGCCCATGCCTACCATATTAAGCGGCTCCGCCGCTTCTGCTGAAAAGACATGCACCGTAAATTCGGCTTGACCCCTTGTTTTTTATTTTTGCGACAGACAGGATTTTAATTTTTTTCGGGTTTAATTGGGGGTTTTGGCTTTTTTTGCTAAATTTGCGCATCATTTTCAATATTTCCAATTATTTGTTAAGAGACAAATGAAAGAAGTAACATATCATGGTCTTGCGTTCGAGCCGTATATCACACGCGCCGAAATCGACGCCCGCGTGGCTGAATTGGGCAAAACCATAACAGAGGAGTGCGCCGGAAAACGGCCACTGTTTATATGCGTGCTCAACGGGGCGTTTCCTTTTGCGAGCGATCTTTTCCGGGCTGTCGACCTTCCGGATGCTGAGATTACGTTTATCCGCCTGAAAAGTTACAGCGGCACCGAGTCGACGGGCACCGTGAAGGAGATGATCGGGCTGTCGGAAAATATCGAAGGCCGCACGGTGATTGTGGTTGAGGATATCGTAGACACCGGCCACACTATTTTCAAGGTTCTCAACGACCTGAAAGAGAAAAAGCCGGCCGACATAAAGGTAGCCACGCTGCTTTTCAAGCCTGAGGCTCTTGTGCGTCCGGTCAAGCCCGACTATGTTGGTTTCGAGATTCCGAAGAAGTTTATCATCGGTTTCGGCCTCGACATTGACGGACAGGCCCGCAATCTCAACGATATCTATTCCTTGAAGGACGAGAAAGCGTAGCAACGGCTAATGACGGATAGTCGTCATTTTTTGACGGACGCACGCGCAGTGCGTCCCTGCATTTTTATGAAATAACGGTAAAACAGAATTGTCCTCTCCTCGGTACAAAATTTAAAAACATATATAGAAATGTTGAATGTTGTGATTTTCGGTGGCCCCGGCTCCGGCAAGGGCACGCAAAGCGAAAGAATAGCCGAACGCTACGGCTTGTTCCATATCTCTACCGGCGAAGTGCTCCGCGACCATATCGCGCGCAAGACCGACCTGGGAAAACTGGCCAACAGTTACATATCGCAGGGTATGCTCATACCCGACAAACTGATGATAAAGGTGCTTCAGCATGTGCTCGACACCCATCCGGGCGAGACGTCGCGCGGCGTGATTTTCGACGGTTTCCCGCGCACGATAGCGCAGGCCGAGGAGCTCGACCGCATGCTTGCCGACCGCGGCACAAAAATCAGTTCGGTAATCGGACTTGAAGTGCCCGACGAGATGCTCACCGAGCGCATGATACTCCGCGGCCAACAGACAGGACGCGCCGACGACAATGAACGCACTATCAAGCAGCGCATCGCCGTATACCACAAACAGACGGCTCCGCTTAAAGACCACTACACGACATCGGGCCGATACACCAAAATCAACGGCGAAGGGACAGTCGACGATATTTTCACGACTATCTGTTCGTATCTCGACCTGATCTGACAACCGGTCACCCATAGCAGGCATAGCCCGAAGGCTAAAAATAAACAGTTTTTCATACAGCAATGGCATCACTTACAAAAATATACCAGAACTCGTTCCGCACCAACTTTATGTTGCCTGCCGTAACGGATTACGGCTCGGACACGACATTGACTTACGGCGAGTTCGCCAAAAAAATCGCAAGGATACATCTGCTGTATGAATCCTGCGGCGTGAAAAAGGGCGACAAAATTGCCCTTATGGGCAAGAATACGCCCGACTGGGTGGCCGTGTTCATGGCCACAATCACTTATGGCGCCGTGATAGTGCCGGTGCTTCAGGATTTCAATCCGCGCGACGCCCAGCACATTATCAACCACTCCGATGCCGTGCTTCTCTTTATAAGCGAGCATATCTACGAGCATATGGATTTCAACGAGTTGCCGAACGTGAAAGCGGCTGTGTCGCTCGACCGCCGCGTGGTGCTCGACGAAATCAGCGACGGCAAGCGCAAGGGCATTTTCAGTTCGTCGCTCCGCGGGCTCACCCGCCGCATCAACAATAAATATCCCACCGGCTTTGCCGGCAACGACATTGTCTATGCCGACATGGACCTCGACGACGTGGCCGTGATAAACTACACGTCGGGCACTACCGGATTTTCCAAGGGCGTGATGCTCACATACGGCAATCTGCTTGGCAACGTGATGTTCGGCATAGAGTCGGGGCTCCATTATCAAGGTTCGCGCGCGTTGTCGTTCCTGCCGCTGGCCCATGCCTACGGGTGCGCCTTCGACATGCTCGTGCCTCTGGCCGTGGGCAGCCATGTGACGCTGCTTGGCAAGATACCGTCGCCGCAGATATTGATGCGCGCGTTTGCCCGGGTGAAACCGTCGCTTATCATTTGTGTTCCGCTTATCCTTGAAAAAATCTACCGCAAGCTCATTGTGCCCATGATTACAACGCGCGCCATGCGCTGGGTACTTGCCGTGCCGGGACTCGACCGCGCCATATATATGCGCATAAAGGCGAGACTTGTAGAGGCATTTGGCGGAGAGTTCGAGGAAGTAATCGTGGGAGGCGCCCCGCTCAATCCCGAGGTGGAAGATTTTCTTCACAAAATCAAATTTCCGTTTACCGTGGGCTACGGCATGACCGAATGCGGCCCGCTGATAAGCTACACTCCCTGGCAGGAATTCATCCCCGGCTCGTCGGGCGCCACGCTTCCCGGCATTATGCAGGCACGGACCGTTCGGCCCGAAGACGCTCCCGAAGATGCGCCGGGCGAGATACTTGTAAAAGGCCAAAACGTGATGAAGGGCTACTACAAGAACCCGGAGGCCACGGCCGACGTGCTCGACGCCGAAGGATGGCTCCGCACCGGCGACATGGGCTTCATAGGCGGCCCCGGCGACACGACGATATTCATACGCGGCCGATACAAGACTATGTTGCTCAGCGCCAACGGCCAGAACATCTACCCCGAGGAAATCGAGGCCAAGCTCAACAACATGCCTTATGTGGGCGAAAGCCTTGTGGTGGAGCGCAACGGGCGTCTCACGGCTCTTGTATATCCCGACATGGAGGCTCTCGACCGCGACAAGCTCACCGTTGACAGCCTCGAGCCCATCATGGCGCAAACCCGCGTCGAACTCAACCGCCTGCTTGCTCCATATGAGCAAATTGAGAAGATACAACTCATCCCGGAAGAATTTGAGAAAACTCCCAAACGCTCCATCAAGCGTTTCCTATATTCATAAACCACCACAAACATTGCATTCCGCCCCCCCTATGGCCGGCAATGATAATAACAGTATATTGACATGGCATTAAAATGCGGCATAGTAGGACTGCCCAACGTAGGCAAATCCACTCTTTTCAACTGTCTGTCGAACGCCAAGGCGCAGTCGGCAAACTTTCCTTTTTGCACAATCGAGCCCAATGTGGGCGTAATCACCGTACCCGACGAGCGTCTTAACAAACTCGTGGAGATGTGCCATCCCCGTTCCACAGTGCCTGCCACGGTGGAAATCGTCGATATCGCCGGCCTTGTAAAAGGCGCGTCGAAAGGAGAAGGCCTCGGCAACAAATTTCTTGCCAACATCCGCGAGACCGACGCCATATTGCATGTGCTCCGCTGCTTCGACGACGACAATATAACTCACGTCGACGGCACGGTCGACCCCGTGCGCGACAAGGAGATAATCGACTACGAATTGCAAATCAAGGACTTGGAGACCATCGAGTCGCGTCTTGCCAAGACATTGAAAGCCGCGGCCACAGGCGACAAGACCGCAAAACTCCAAGCCGACGTGCTCCAACGCTATAAAGACGCGCTCGACCAGGGCCGCCCCGCCCGCTCCGTCGAGTTCGAGACTGCCGACGAGCAGCGTTTTGCCCGCGACCTGTTCCTGCTCACCAGCAAGCCCGTGCTCTATGTCTGCAATGTCGACGACGCATCTGCCGCCACAGGCAATGCCTACGTCGAGGCCGTGCGCAAGGCAATAGCCGACGAGGGCGCATCGCTCATGGTTGTGGCCGCGCAGACCGAAAGCGAAATCGCAGAACTCGACACTTGGGAAGAACGTCAGGAATTCCTCAACGAGATAGGCCTTGAAGAATCGGGCGTGTCGCGCCTCATCCGCGCCGCCTACGCCCTGCTCGACTTGCAGACCTACTTCACCGCCGGCGAGGACGAAGTGCGCGCCTGGACATTCCGCCGCGGCTCGAAAGCTCCCCAGTGCGCCGGAATTATCCACACCGACTTTGAAAAAGGCTTCATCCGTGCCGAAGTAATAAAATACGACGACTATGTAAGCCTCGGTGGCGAAACCGCCGTGAAGGAAGCCGGCAAGATGGGCGTTGAAGGCAAGGAATATGTAGTGCAGGACGGCGACATAATGCACTTCCGTTTCAACGTATAAAAAAATGAGACTCTCACAGGAAGAATTGGCCGATGTCCGCGCGGCCGTCGACACCCTTCGCCGCGGAGGAGTGATACTCTACCCCACCGACACGGTGTGGGGCATCGGTTGCGACGCCACAAACGAGGCGGCGGTGAAGCGCGTGTTCGAAATAAAGCGCCGTGCCGACTCCAAGGCTCTCATTGCCCTCGTCAACTCTTTGGCGATGCTCGAGCGCACGGTCGACAACGTGCCGGAAGTGGCATACCAGCTGATAGAGGCTTCCGACCGCCCCGCCACCATTGTCTACGACCGCGGTGTCGGCGTGGCGCCGGCAATGATTGCCGCCGACGGCTCGCTTGCCGTGCGCGTCACCGCCGAGCGCATATCGTCGGCTATAATCCGGGGGCTCGGACGTCCGCTTGTGTCGACATCCGCCAATATCAGCGGCGCACCGGCAGCCGCATTCTTCGACGAGATTTCCGATGAGATAAAATCGGCCGTGGACTACGCCTGCCTCTCGCGGCAAACCGACCGCACCGTGGCGCGTCCATCGCTTGTGATCAAGATTTCAGACAACGGAGTATTTAAAATATTGCGGAAATAACAGAATGTTACAACGACAGCTGCGCCTTCGCTTCTCATATGTCCTTGCCGACTATATATCGGTGAGCGTGGCGTGGTTTGTCTTCACCATAATCCGCTTTCTCAACCTCGATTTCGATTACGAAATTCATTTCAAGGAATTTCTGTGCATGGATATGGTGCCGGTGGGCTTGATCGTGTTTCCAATCGGCATGTCGGCCCTCTATTGGATGAGCGGCTATTACGAGGACGTGTTTCTGAAATCGCGCCTCGACGATGTGCTGAACGCGGCCGTCACCGCGCTGTTTGGCACCATCCTCATCTACTTTGCCGCCTTGTTCAACGATGCCGTGCCCGACCGCATGACCAACTATGAGCTTGTGGCCGTGCTGTGGCTCCTGCTCACCGTGTTTCCGTCGGTGCCACGCGTGTTTTTATCCACCGCCACAGCGCGGCATATCCGCAGCGGAGCCGTAACATTCAATACTATAATCATAGGCAACGACGATGATATCGCCGGGTTTACAAGCACGATAGCAAGTTCCCTGAGAAAAGTGGGCCGAAAAATCGTGGGACATATATCGCCGGATTTTTCCATCTCCGCGATAAAAGACCTGTGCGAACAAAAAAACATCCAGACATTCATCATCGCGCCAGGACTCGCCCCGGAGCAGGTGCTCACGATAGTGAACGCTCTTTTCCCTCTCGAAAAGTCGGTTTACATCACCCCCGGCTCATACGATATGATCACATCGCGCCCGCGCACGTCGATGGTGGGCGGAGAGCCGTTTATCGACATAACGCGCTCGCGGATTCCGGCTGCCACGGCCAATCTCAAACGGCTCGGCGACATCACCGTGGCGTCGGTGGCCCTGCTTTTGCTTCTCCCGGTGTTCGCGATCATGGCCATTATTATAAAGCGACAGTCGCCTGGGCCGGTAATTTACCGGCAGACGCGCATCGGACGCCATAAACGGCCTTTCAAGATTTTGAAGTTCCGGTCGATGCGTGTCGATGCCGAGACCAACGGGCCGTCGCTGTCGACCGTCGACGACCCGCGCGTCACGCCCGTCGGACGGTTTATGCGCAAATACCGTATCGACGAACTCCCGCAATTCTGGAACGTGTTCCGCGGCGACATGTCGCTCGTGGGCCCGCGGCCCGAACGGGAATTCTATATCCGACGGATTCTCGAACGCGCTCCGTATTACAGCCTCATCCATCAGGTACGGCCGGGCATCACATCGTGGGGCATGGTGAAATACGGCTACGCCTCTTCTGTCGAGCAGATGATCGAACGCATGAAGTATGATTTGCTCTACATCGAGAACCTGTCGTTCGGGGTCGACATAAAGATTATTTTCTACACATTCAATACCGTTATTACGGGGAAAGGAGTTTGATATATGGCAGCACCGCAGACAGAAACCGCCTCCGGAATGCCGCAATGGTTCCAGAAATTCATTCTTTGGCGCGAGCATCACGTCAAAGAGAAGAATTTTGTGATTTTTCTTTCGTTCGTAGTGGGAATTTTCGGCGGCCTGGCCGCTATGGTGCTGAAATGGCTTATCCACACAATCGGCGGTTTCGTGCTCTCCCTGGCCAACGCCGGCAGCGGCATCCATTGGGTCTACATCCTTTGCCCGGCCATAGGCGTGGTGATAGTGGCGCTATACGTAAGATATATCGTGAAAGACGACATATCACACGGCGTGACTCGCGTGCTATATGCCATATCCCAGAAAAAAAGCCGGCTCAAACGCCACAACATCTACACATCTATCGTGGCCTCGTCGGTCACAATCGGGTTCGGCGGCTCTGTCGGCGCGGAAGGCCCTATTGTCTACACCGGCGCGTCGATAGGCTCGAATCTCGGTTCGCTGTTCAGACTCTCGCCCAGAATTTTGATGATACTTGTGGGATGCGGAGCCGCGGCAGGCATAGCCGGCATTTTCAAGGCCCCTATCGCGGGCATGCTTTTCACGCTTGAAGTGCTGATGCTCGACCTCACCACAGTGTCGGTGATGCCTCTGCTCATAGCGTCGATAACGAGCTGTACCATCGCTTATGCCTATACAGGCTATGATTTCGAATTTTTCTTCGTGCAAAGCGAGAATTTCACGATAGCGCGCGTGCCCTACGCTCTAATCTTAGGCGTGGCCTGCGGCCTTGTGTCGCTTTATTTCACCCGAGTGATGAACATGATGGAAAATTTCTTCGGCCGCTTCAAAAACCGGTGGAACAAGACCGCCGTGGGCTGCTCCATACTGTCGCTGCTCGTATTCCTCTTTCCGCCGCTATACGGCGAAGGCTACGGGTCGATCAACGGCCTGCTCCGCGGCGATGTGGAGTCTATCCTCCAAGGGTCGCTTTTCCACGGCGAAGGCTCGTCGGTGATTTTCATAATGCTCTTCATTGCCGTGGTTATAGCCACGAAAGCGTTTGCCACTTCATCGACAAACGGCGCCGGCGGCGTGGGCGGTACATTCGCGCCCTCGCTTTATGTCGGATGCCTCACCGGCTTCCTCTTCGCGTTCATAGTGAATTATTTCGGAATAGGACCCGGCGTATCCACAAAGAATTTCGCCCTGATAGGCATGGCGGGAGTCATGTCGGGGGTAATGCACGCCCCGCTCATGGCCATCTTCCTCACGGCCGAGCTTACCGGCGGCTACCAGCTTTTCCTGCCGCTGCTTATCGTGTCTACAATCTCGTATGGCACTATTAAGATATTCGAGCCTTACAGCATCTACACAATGCGTCTGGCAAAACGCGGACAGCTGCTCACCCACCACAAGGACAAGGCCGTGCTCCGGCTTCTAAAAATCGACTCTGTGATTGAGACCGGATTCCTGCCGGTAAAGCCGGAAATGACATTGAAGGAAATGGTGGAAGTGATATCGCAGTCAAACCGCAACCTCTTCCCCGTGCTGTCCGACGACGGCATGCTCCTTGGCGTGGTGCTCCTCGACGAGATACGCAACATTATGTTCCGCCCCGACCTTTACCGCAAGATGCGCGTGAGCACATTCATGTCTACTCCCGCCGCCAAAATCGAGGTGGGCGAGTCAATGGAGAAAGTTATGAAAACATTCGACCAGACAGGCGCCTGGAATCTTCCCGTGGTGGAAAACGGCAAATATGTGGGATTCGTATCCAAATCGAAGATTTTCAACTCCTATCGTCGCGTTCTCCGCCACTATTGCGAGGACTGACAGGCTCCGCAGGGCGATTCTCAACAATATTTTTGGTTATTTTTGCCACAATATCAACATTTTTGTGTAACTTAGCGGTCGGTTATGAACTTTCGTAGCCACAGTGTGTTTCTTTTATAAAAAAAGAACCCGCTAAAATTATTTATTATGAGTAAGTTTGACCAAGACAACAGCAACTTCGAGGAATATCGCCGCAAGATGCACCCCGAAGAATATAACGAGGACGAGGGCCGCCCTGTGGTGCCCACCCCCAATAAAATACTGCGCACGATTTTCGGAATCTTCATGATTGTCATTTTCGTGGGCATGGGCATACTCATGATCATCAACTTCTTCCGTTGGGACGAAAGCTGGACCTGGGTGCGCTGGATGCTCGGCGTGGTATTCATAATCTACGGTATTTTCCGCGCATATCGTCAAATATCAGGTAAAGACTATTACAGCAGATGAAAACGACGCGATTTCTGAAACTTATAGCCGTGGCTTCCCTCGCAATAGCGATGGGAAGCTGCGTGCATCCTGAAAAAAAGACCAACACCTCCACTTCGGGGTCGTCGACCTTGTTCTGTGACAATTCGTTCGAAAACATCATGGAGCAGGAAATCGACGTGTTTGAATACATATATCCCGAAGCGCATGTGCTGGCCCGATACGGCACCGAAGCCGAGGCTCTCGACTCGCTCATGTCGCTCAACACGCGCACCATCGTTATCCCCCGCGACCTCACCCAGGCCGAGGTAAAGCGGCTTAAAGACAAGAGGCGCACCCCGCGCTCGTCGCGCATTGCCGTCGATGCCGTGGCCCTTGTTGTGAACCCTGCCAACCCCGCCGACGCCATGTCGCTGCGCGAGGTGGGCGAGATTCTTTCCGGCGAAATCAAGACATGGCAAGACCTCCATCCCGACTATCCAGACAAGCCAATAGCCATCGTGTTCGACGATGCCGGCTCGTCGATGGTGAAATACATGCGCGACTCCCTTATCAACGGCAAGGAACTCGGGCCTAACGTATATGCGCAAGGCTCTATCGCAGGCGTGCTCGACGCCGTGAAAAAAGACCGCTCGGCAATCGGAGTAATCGGCGTGAGCTGGCTCACCACCGACCTGCGCAAAATCGAGTCGGTCGACTCTATCGCAGCGGAAGTGACCGATGAGACCGCCGCCGTAAAAATGGACGACATCAACGCCCGCGTAGAAGGCTCCGGCGTGAAAGTGCTCGCCCTGATGCGCAACGACGACCGCCGCGCCTATCGTCCCTATCAGCAAAACATCTACGATGGTTCCTATCCCCTCACCCGCTCAATCTACATGATTACGCTCGCCCATTCCGGAAGCCCTGCCGGAGGATTCTATTCCTTCGTCACCTCTTATTCCGGCCAGAAAATAATCATGAAGACCGGCGTTCTTCCCGCACGTATGCAAATAAATGTGGTGGAACTCATCGACTAATATTTCGAAACCGACAAAAACAATCAAAAAATAAATAAAAACAAATAATAAACCAATTTCACCTCTACTGACATGAAATGTAAGTATCTGATTCCCCTGATGCTCGGTGTGGCTTTCTCGGCCGCAGCCGACGGATACCAAGACGGTATTGAGTACTACAAGGCCGGACAGTATGATAATGCCGCTGAAATACTCCAGCGCACACTCAACGATCCCGGCACCGACAAGGCCCTCGCCTACTACTACATAGGCCAGACCGCCCTTGCCCACGGCGACAAGGCAGCTGCACAAGCCGCTTTTAAAAACGGTGTGGCCGCAAATGCCGAAAACCCCTACAACTATGTAGGCCTCGGCGCTATCGACCTGCTCAACGGAGCAAAATCGGCCGCCGAAGACAATTTCAAACTTGCCCAGAAATATGGCAAGAAAAACAATGAAATCACTGTCGACATTGCCCGCGCCTACTACAAAGCCGACCCCGTGGCTTATGCTAAGGAAATTGAAAAATTCCTCGCCAAAGCTCACAAAGACTCCAAACACGCCGAACCCGCCATCTACATCCTCGAAGGTGACATGCTCTTCGACCAGAAAGACCTCGGCGGCGCAGCCGGCAAATACGAAATGGCCACAACCTACGACCTCGACAACCCCGAAGGCTACGTAAAATATGCCAACGCATACATCGGCGTAAACCCCCAGTACTCTGTTTCCAAACTCGAAGAACTCCTTGCCAAGCAGCCCAACTCGGCACTTGCTCAACGCGAACTCGCTGAAAAATACTACGAGACTTCGCAGTGGACGAAAGCCGCCCAGCAATATGGCAACTACATCCAGAACCCCAACCACTTCCCCGCCGACAAATCGCGCTACTCAGTGCTTCTCTACGCCAACAGCGAATATCAGAAATCGCTTGATGTAGCCCGCGAACTTCTCGCCCAGACCCCCAACGACTTCCAGATGCTCCGTATCGAGCTCCTCGACCTCGCAGCTCTCGACCAGAACGAAGAAGCAGTGAAAGCAGCCGAGAAATTCTTTGCCGTAACCCCCACCCCTCCCGCAAAATTCCAGCCCAACGACTACACCACATATGCCGATGTGCTCGAAAAATTAGGACAGGATTCCGTAGCCCTCATCCAATATCAGGCTGCCGTGAACCTCGACCCCACCCGTCCCGACAACTACAAGTCGCTTTCCAACGCCTACACCAAGGCCGGTAAATACCAGGAAGCAGCCGAAGCGTTCGACCAGTATATCGCCCACAGCGACAGCCCCTCGCTCACCGACTATCTCCAGGCATCCGGCCGTTGGCTCAACGCCGCCAACCGCTCGGAAGGCGACCAGCAGAAAGCCGATGCCGACCGTGGCCTCGAAGCAATCAACAAGGTTATCGCCGGCACATCGGAAGTAATGCCCGAATACCTCCAGCGTCGCGGCCGCTTCTTCCTCGCAAAAGGCGGCAACGATATGGCCAACCCCTCGAAAGAAACATTCGACGCCTACACCGAAGTGCTTGCCATGCTCGACAGCGACCCCGCCAACGCCGACGCTGCCAACCCCAAAAACAAGCTCAACCTCTACAAAGAGACATACCTCATCCTCGGCAACTACTACAAGGCCCAAGGCGACACCGAGAAGACAAACGAAATGTACGCCGGCTTCGACCGCGTAAACTCGCTCCTCGCCCAATAATCCCCGACCCCCACTTCCCAAAAGCGGGGCCTGCCACGGCAGGCCCCGCTATATTTTTTTGCAGTATATGAATTATTTCATAATTTTGCACTCAAATTCTAAAACACAACTATCGCATATATACATCCGATAAACAATGCGCCCCGACATAATCACGGCGAAGCCGTGGCTCCTTGGGTAACCCCGTATGGAGGCAAAGCCGACATGCGGGGTAAAACAGATGGATGTCAATCGCGGTATTGGAGCGGAGCCTGTCGGAGCGTTCTACAATTCCCTTACGCAACCGTGCCGAACTTGCAAGATTTAAATTCTAAACAAATAGAAATATTTATCACATTATGAAAAAATTTATAACTATTCTGGCCGCGGCTCTTGTATCTTGCGGAGCTTTCGCCGCTTACGCCGCCGAAGGCAACGTAAATGTGGAGAAGAAAGAACTGGCTCCCGGCAAGAAAAGCCACGACAACGTGCGCGACTTCAAGGCCAACGCCACATCGGGCGGCGAAGTGATTCTCGACGAGACATTCTCATTCTGCAAAGGATCGGAAAGCGCACCCATCGCCATCGAGGTCGACGACAACATGGTGGCTCCGGCCGAGATGATGGGCGGCAAGGAAGGCTTCGGCGGCGAAGGCCTCAAACAAGCCAACGGCGCCATTTTCGTAGGCTTCGAGATTGGCGACGGCTTCCTGCAAACTCCCGAATTTTTCGACACCGACGCCGTCACCGTCGAATTTGAGGTGAAACCGGCATCAAAAATCAACGGCACCGACGACCTCGTGATCATGGCCGGAAACACCGACGAAGAATACATGGCCGACGGCACCGCCGTGCGCCTCGTTCCCGGCAAATGGACGAAAGGCTCCGTGCGCCTCGACACCTCCTCCGTAGCCTCCGGCGACCCCATCGTGGTTCAATTCTCCGCCATGTACGAAGCCGACATCCTCCTCCGCAACATCCGCATCACAAAATAAACACTACTCCCAAAGGATGCACGGCCGTACACTTATCTTATTATTACTCTCCATGATTCTGTATTCTTGCTCGGAAACAGACAAGAGTTTACAGAACGCGGAGAGTAAATTAATGGATAATCCCCAAGAAGCGTATGTCATACTCTCCGAGATGGACACACTATCGATGTCGGAGACGCAAAAAGCGCGCAGAGCTTTGCTGCTGGCTTATACAGCAGCGATTAATTCCGCGCCTGTCGACATGGCTCCAATGGATTTAGAACGGGCGGTCTGTGCTTTCGATGGAAAATGCACATCGGACGAAGTAAAATCACTCATTATCAAGTCGCTTTTCGCAAAAGCCGACAACAATCCGGTAATGCGCCTTGAAATATTGAAAGATGCCGAGTTTCTTGCCTTGCAACTTGGCGACAGGCTGGATTTGGCATTTGTTTACCTCAATCTATCGAATGTATATTCCGATGGATTCAATGGAGTTGTCAGCGAGCATTATGCCAACAAGGCTTTATCTCTTTTCAACGAAGGAGGATACCGGAAACACAGCATTGATGCCCGTATGGCAATAGTAGGGGCATTAGTCGTCAAAAGGGACTATACTGCCGCGCTTGATTCCCTGCTGTCGATGAAAAGCAATGTGATGGCTTATTCCACCGACAGCTATAAACGCTATTTTCTCGACACACTCGCACGTACCCTCGATGAAAACGGCAGAAGCGATGAGGCCATAGAACTATGGCACAGCATAATAGACATTAACAACGCTTCCGCCAATACACTCGCACACTTGGCAAGGGCTTACATACATAACGGCCGGCTTGACAGTGCCGAAATCATAATAAACAAGGCTATTGCGGTTCCTCACAACAATGCCGATGAATTTCTTTGCCGAAATGTGCAATATGATATAGCCGAACGCCTCGGTCGAAAATCAGAATTGCCTCTTATCGACAGCCTGCGCAACCGGGCTGCAAATATCGACTACGACAGACGCAAGATAGCCGAGTCCAGTCTTGCGTTAAATAAAAAATATGATTCAGCGACACAATCAGCCTGGAACGAAATACAGAAAAACAAGCAACAACGGATTATTCTTATATCCGTTTTCGCTGTCTTTTCGCTTTTAATGCTCGGCGGTATTCTTTTCTACCGGAAGAAGAATCAACTGTTAAGGATTGAGCATGAAAACAATCTGCTTCGGCTTCGAAATATCGAGAATAATCTTTTTGCAGAAGAACGGCAAAGAAGTGAAACTGCGGAAAAAGTATCAATGCTGTTTAAATCCCGTTTTAACACAATCGACCGCCTTGCCACAGCATATTTCGAATGTCGAGCTACGGGACAAGAGCAAAAACGTCTTTTCGCCGAGACAAAATCAGCAATAGACGCGTTTTGCTCCGACTCATCCATTCACGAATTGGAAGAAATAGTAAATACCGCCAACGACAACCTTATGTCGCGCTTCGACGAAGACTATCCCCGACTTTCGGTGTCGCAACGCAAACTTGCGCTTTACATATTCTGCGGATTGTCGCTGCAATCGATAAGTATTTTTCAAGGGGCCGATTTGCGCAACATCTACGTGTATAAATCTCGGCTCAAAGCCACTATTTCTAAAAGCAGTTCATCTCGAAAAGACCTTTACCTGTCCTATTTCAATTAATCCGCCCGATATGTCGGACGATGTTAGATTATTTTGACAGACAGTATTATAAATCAATTAGTTAGAACAACATTTGTAATATCATGTAGTTGCGACATATCACATTGTTTGCGAAATTTGCAAACAAAATTCAAGCGATATGTTAAAACGATTACTTACATTGGCTCTGATGCTTGCGAGCGTCTGTATCGCCAACTCGCAGCAACCGCTGCCCCTCAACCCGGAAGTGAAACATGGCGTGCTGCCAAACGGGCTTACCTATTATATCCTTCATAACGAGCATCCGCAAAACCGTGCCAATTTCTATATAGCGCAAAAAGTAGGCTCCGCTCTCGAAACACCCGAACAGTATGGCCTTGCCCACTTTCTCGAGCATATGGCTTTTAACGGCACAAGGCATTACCCCGGCAACTCGATGTTGCGCTACCTCGAATCAAAGGGCATTCGTTTTGGCGAGGACGTGAACGCATATACCGATTATGAAGAAACGGTTTACAACATCGATAACGTGCCCACCACAAATGTCGCGCTCATGGACAGCGTCCTCCTGTGCCTGCGGGATTGGAGTTGCGACCTTCTTCTTGAAGATGAAGAGATAGATGCCGAGCGCAAAGTTATTCAGGAAGAATGGCGCATGAGAAATGACCCGAGACATAGATTCCGCGTGGCCATGGCTCCCGTAATTTTCACCGAACCACAGTATCAGCTTACGCTTATCGGCACCATGGATGTGGTTATGAACTTCCCGTACAGTGCCTTGCGCGACTATTACCACAAATGGTATCGTCCCGACCAACAAGGGATAATCATTGTCGGCGATTTCGATGCCGAGGAAATGGAACGCAAAGTTATAGACACCTTCTCCGATATAAAGATGCCGGAAAATGCCGCCTCGCGCGAATATGTCCACGTAAGCGATAATGAAACCCCGCTTTTCTTCGCGTTTGAAGACCCGGAACTCAATACCGGACGCGTCGACTTTCAAATAAAATTTGACAAAATTCCTCTGGAATATCAGAATACAGACATAGCGTTTATCAACACCATTGTACAGGATATAATGGCAGCCATGATAAACAACCGCCTTTACGAGCACAAACAGGAATCCGATTGCCGCTACGCCGATGCGGGCGTGTATTTTGCGGATATGTACCCCTCCAAGACAAAAGCCGTATTCAATGTGGCCGTTATTGCCAAAGATGACGAGATGGATGGCTTTGAAGACGCTTTTGCGATAGTGGTACGCGCCTGTCGCACCGGTTTCACCCAATCGGAACTAGACCGCGTCATTGCCGATTTGCAGGCCGATTACGACCGCAGATACAACGAGCGTAACAACACAAACACGTCTGTTGTGGCCCAAGAGCTAATCAATGCTTTCAAGGACTTCACTCCGGCAATGGGAATCGAGGCCGAACGGTCGTTCTTCAACAATTTCATCACTCAAATACCTCTTATGGCGTATAATCAGGCAATATCGCAAGCAATCACGCCCAACAATCAAGTGCTGCTCATTCAGCAGCAGAAAAAAGAAGGCAAGACCTTGCCAACACAAGATTCTGCCTTTGCTGTGGTCGACGATGTATTGGGCCGGAAATACGAGGCATATGTTGATGAAACCATCTCAGAACCGCTGATTGAGCACCTCCCGGAAAAAGGGAAAATAACACGTTGCACGGCCGGAAAATTCGGAACGACAGAATTCACGCTCTCTAATGGAGCAAAGGCAATAGTCAAGCCAACCGATTACAAGGAAGATGAGATTCTGTTTCAAGCGTTTAAAAAAGGTGGTCTCTCCTCATATCCGGCCGATGAAGCCAATAATTTAATCCTAATAGGAAACGCGTTCCAATTATCCGACATGGGCAAATTTGACAGAAAAAAGCTGTCACGCTATCTCACCGGCAAGAATGTGGAATTCGGTTATGGCGTAGGTCAATTTTCAAATAACTTCAACGGTAGTTCGTCGGTGAAAGACCTCCCGACACTTATGGAATTAATCTATACCTCATTTACTAATATTCAAGGCAACGAAGAAGCCTATGATAGTTTTGTGGCAAGAATTATGCCTCAGCTCGAAGCTGCCGAAAAATCTCCCGAATTTATCTTCGAACAGCATAAGACAAACGCCATCTATGGCAATAACCCGATGACACAAGTTGCGACAGCTAATGTGATGCGAAAAGCCGATTACAATCAAATGTTGCGCCTTTACAAAGAATCGGTGACAAATCCGGCCGACTACACTTTCATTTTCACGGGAAATGTCGACATTGACACATTAAAACCTCTCCTTGAACAGTATATAGCATCCATTCCTCAAACCGCTGCTACAAAGGAAGAAAAAGCACAAACCTCAATCGACAATCCAACCGGACAGATTGCCGATAACTTTACCCTCGAGATGTCGGCCCCCGCCGATTGGCTTTACGGACTTTACAGCGGAGACAATCTTGAAGCCACCATACAAAATGAAGTAAAAGTATCGCTTGTGGGCGACATCCTTGGCATCTTATACCATGATATATTGCGAGAGAAAGAAGGTGGAGTTTACAGTCCGCACGTATTGTCGACTTATAAAATTGGCACGGGAAAATGGAACCTTGTCTACTTTCTTCAAACCAACGGAGAGCAATCGCCAAGGATGCTTCAACTGGCCGATGAATTATTTACCGGCTTGCTGATAGATGGCGCCACACCCGAGCAATTCAACCGCATGAAAAGCGCGATGCTTTCGCAATACGAAAATTCCATCCGCACAAATTCATACTGGCACAAAAACATCCAAATTCATGAATTGCTCGGTTACGACTTTATCACCGAACAACGAGCCGCCATCGAGAACCTTACACTCGACAATTTCAATGCCTTCATGCGCACCCTCTACGACGGTAAAAACCGCATACAGGTAAACATGCACGGCATACCGACCGGAGAGCAATAACGCCCGCCATCACACAGACATCAAACACACTTATTGCAGCACCCGAACATCAGGAGGCTGCAATAAGTGTGTTTTAACATTTTTTTGCACTGATTATTCTATTTTTATACATTATCGATATTATATTTGCACAATAGTAAAAATAATTCGGTAGCTATATGAGATTTTTTTCGACATTCACTGCGATTATATTATTGGGGATTATTAATCTTCACGCGTCAAATGACCAAGATTTAAAGCCGTCGATTATCGCCATTGAGAATCTATCTGTCATAAACGATGGCGATTATGCTTTTTATCTTACGTTTGACGTAAGATATTCAGGCGCCGATTACCTTACTGTCGAAATCGAGGAAGAATACGATACCACGCTTCGAAATTATAGCTTTGAACAACCGGATTTCGCCCATGTAAAAACCGGAAATATCAGCAACCTATATTATAGTTGGGTTTATGTCACGGTCAAAAACGAATATGGTTTAGACATCAGGACATTGGAGTTTGCGCCATCATACGGCAACGCCGATATTGCCGGCACGCCATTATCGGCAATAACTACGGCTATTCAACTTTATGCCATCGACGGCCATATCGTTTTTGAGGGTACGCCCGCAGATTTTTCGGACAAAACATTTCAACCCGGCATATATATCAAAAAAGAAGTTTTGAACAATGGCTCGTCCAAAACCTCTAAAATATACATTAAATCCGAAGATTTTTCACGTTAATTGCCGTGAATCAACCATTAAGTATATGACAAAAATGAATTAGTGTATTGAAAATTGTCGCAGAGCGACAATCTCTTAGGTAACCCCCGGCTTCAGCCGTGGGGGTATGAATATCTCAACGGACGGTGTGGCTGCGCCACACTCTTGCTTGTGCAGGCATATATAGAATGAGGCTCCGCCACACCGTGATTAGTGTCCTTGAATTTCCCCACGGCTGAAGCCGGGGGTTACCTGAATGACTGTGGCTCTGCCACAGCAGAATTGCATACAATACATTAATTCTATTCTGAATGATACTTACTTAATCTCGATTAATGGACTATTGTCGGGAATTAATGTGGTGGTTTTTGCGGAATCTTTTTAATTCCCGAAATTAACGGTTTTTATTGTGTTAGCCGATGCAGGCCATGCCGGCGTAGACGGCGGCGAGGCCGAGGACAACGGTGAGGACGAGGTAGAGGCCCCAGGTGAGGTATTTGCCTTCGCGCAGAAGTTTGAGCTGGTCGTGGCTGAACGAGGAGAAGGTGGTGAAGCCGCCGCAGAAGCCGGTGATGAGCAATGCCTTGACTTCCGCGTCCATCTCGTGGCGGCCCCACAGGCCGAAGAATATGCCGATAAGGAAACAGCCTACGATGTTGACGATGAAAGTGCCGGCGGGAAACGATCCGCTGAACATGCGTTTGGCGGCCACGCCTGTGAGATATCTTCCGCAGGTGCCGAAAAATCCGCCAATGCCTGCTATTATCATTGATTCTATCATAATTGTGTCTTTTTGAGTTCAACAATTGTTATGCAGTTTCGCCTGCGGCTTTCTTGGGCACCATGGCTATGCCGGCGGCCACTGCCAGTACACCGAGCACGAGCGATGCAAGGAGGTAGAGCCAAAATGTGGCATCGTTGCCGGCGTCGATAAGGGATGTACATTCATCGGACAGCGACGAGAAGGTGGTGAAGCCGCCACACAGGCCGGTGATGAGGAAGAGGTTCCATTTTTTATTGAACCATGCGCGGTTGGAGGCCCAGCCGTAGAAAATGCCTATCAAAAGGCAACCGAGAATGTTGGCAATGAACGTTCCCAACGGGAAAGCGCCGCCGTAGACAGCCGCTCCGAATTTTTCCGAGAGAAAACGCATACAGGTGCCGACAAAACCGCCGGCTCCGGCTATTATTGTTGCTTTAATCCAGTTCATTAGTTTCTATTTTTAAATTATTATAAGCACTAATTATGCATAACGGGCCAATACATCCGATGCCGGACGCACGAGCCGTGCGTCCCTACATTCTTTACATTAACCCATATTTGCAACATACTTGAATTATTTTAAAAGGAGGCCGTTTGCAATAAACAGCCTCCTCCGTTTATTTTATAAGTTAATATGCGTCGTCGATTGCCATGTAGTGCTGATAGGGGTGGTCGCATGCGGGGCAGGTTTTTGGCGGCTCTGTGCCTGTGAATTCATATCCGCACACGAGACAGCGCCAGCGCACGGGTTTCTCACGTTTCCAGAGTGTGCCTTCTTTTACCATTTTGAGATAGCGTTCGAAACGCATCATATGGTGGTGTTCGACGGTGGCGATAGCCTCGAAATGCTCGGCGATTTCGTCGAAGCCTTCTTCGCGGGCCACTTCTGCGGCGTGTTTGTACTGCTCTACGCCTTCGGAGTGCTCTTCGGCGATTGCTGTGGCGAGATTTTCGGCTGTTGTGCCGATAACGCCGGCGTCGGCGCCGATTTCGACAGTGATATGTCCGCCTTCAAGCATTTTGAAGAATACTTTCGCGTGGTGGAGTTCGTTTGCCGCTGTTTCGTTGAAGATTTCCGATACGGGGAAGTAAGATTCCTTTACGGCCTGCTGGGCATAATATGTGTAACGGGAATATGCCGTGGATTCCGACAGATAGGCGAGCACGAGGTTTTTCTCAGTGCGGGTGCCTTTGATTGATTTTTGATTTTGTGCCATAGTTGAAATTTTGTTAATCTGCATAATCAACGTTTTTAACCGTTTTAATGTTCACGGTCTTGAAAAAGTTAGTATTTTTGTAGCCGTTTCAACTTTTTTAACTACTAATTGTTAAAATTGTAGTTTCAACTTATTTATTTAACATTTGGAGAGTGAAGAGGATATTTAAAATATTAGGAAAGACAATTAAAGTGCTCGGCTTCATCCTGCTGGGCATTGTCTTGTTGCTTACAGGGTTTATTTTCCTGCTATATTCGCCCCGTATTCAGGACACAATCCGCACCGAGCTGCTCACGCGGCTGAATAAAGAACCCGGCATGGAGGCGCGGCTCGACACGCTCGACATCCGTTTTCCCTTGGATGTTAAACTCGCGGGCCTGATGCTTGCCTCCGGCGGCGACACTCTTGTTGCCGCCCGAAAAGCACAGTTGGAAATAAAGCCGTGGGGCTTGCTTTACGGCACAGCCGAGGTGAGCCGGGCTTCCCTTTGCGACGCTTTTTATAAGATGGGAAATGCCGACTCGCTTATGGAAATGACCATACGCGCACGCGAGCTGGAATTACGCCCCGCATCGGTGGGCCTGGCCTCGATGGCTATAAACATTGAGAACGGCAGCATCAACGACGGATGCGTAGACATGACCATCCGCCCCGACACTACTACGACCACTGCCGCTCCCGCATCGGAGCCGACCGACATGACAATCGACCTGGGCCGGCTTTCCTTACGCAATTTCACATATAAACTGCATCTGCTCCCGTCGATCGACTCTCTTGGCACCAATATCAAGGAAGCCGTGCTCGCCGACGGACGCATCGACATGAAGGCCCAGACCATAGGGCTGCGCACCTTCACCGGCACAGGTCTCGACGCCAAATACATCACGCCGGATTCCGCCACGATCGCTTCGGTGCCGGTCGTTCCGGAATCGACGTCGGCGTCCGCGCCATGGACAGTGGAGAT
This sequence comes from Muribaculaceae bacterium, assembly GCA_009775125.1. Lineage (GTDB taxonomy): Bacteria > Bacteroidota > Bacteroidia > Bacteroidales > Muribaculaceae > CAG-873. Next base: position 94,074 of record VSPD01000005.1, read on the forward strand.
CGACTCCATAAGATTCGACCGCTCGTCGGGGCTTTACACCACGCAAGGCGTCGCCCCTCTTCCCGGACTCGACTTCGCATATATACAGGCCGACAGCATGACGCTTGCCGTGTCTCATTTCTACAATCAGGCCACGACAATTTCCCTGCCGCTCACGCTCAGCGCGACAGAGCGCTGCGGAGTGCGCCTCGATGCAAAGGGCACATTTGCCATGGACTCCACGGGCATGTATTTCCGCCGCTTTGAAGTAAGCACCCCCGCCGGCACCGACCTGAATGCCGACGGGATGCTTGGCATCGGCGACATGACCACCGACCCGTCGCTGCCGATGAAACTGGCAGCTTCCGGCGACATATCGGTGGCCGACTTGCGAAAAATGTTCCCCGCGTTCATTCCATATCTCGCCGGGTTCTCAAATTCACAGACCGCCGCGTTGAAAGTCGACACAGAGGGCACTCCCTCGCGGCTGAACATCGCCGACTTGCAGTTTGGCCTGAACCGCTGTGTCTCACTCTCCGGCTCGGGCTATATCGCCAACATCTTTTCACCGGACAATTTCGGCGGCAACATCGACATGCGCGGACAAATCTTCGACGTAAAGAGCATCGTGGACGCCGTGATGGAACCGGGCTCCGGAATCCGTATTCCGCCAATGACCCTTCGCGCCCGTATGCTTATGAATCCCGTGGAAATGACCGCTACGCTCGATGCCCGCACCCTCGACGGCAAACTTGCGCTCGACGCCGACTATCTGCGGCACTCCGACGGATACAGCCTTGAAATGACCGCCACCGACTTCCCGGTCGAAGCCTTTATGCCCGACCTCGGAGTTGGCAAGGTGACGATGCAGGCCTCGGCCTCGGGCAAAGGATTTGACTTCTTCAAGCCCGAAACATCGCTCACTGCTTCGGCCAACGTGAAAAGCGCTGTTTACAATAAATATGACTATCAGGGCATAGATCTCGACGCCAATCTCAACGGAGGCATGGCCGACGTAAATCTCGGAAGCAACACTACAAATCTCAACTTCAACCTCAAAGCCAACGGCAACCTCACCGGCAATGAATACGACTGGGACTACTCGCTCGACGGCCGTCATATCGACCTTCACGCCCTGAATCTGATGGCTAATCCGGCTGTGCTCACCACCAAAATGTCGGGCAATGCCAAGATTGCGGCAGACATGCACTCACTCTCTGCCGACCTCTATATACCGCAGCTCTATCTTAAAGAAGATGTCGGCGATATCGACATAACCGATATCAAGGCCGTGTTCTCGGCCAACGACACGCTCTCGCACCTGGTAATCGACAACCGCGACCTGCATGCCAACGCTTTCGTTTATGGCCCGCTCGACTCACTCGGAGCGAAGTTTGCAAACGCCTCTACGATAATCGACTCCCAGATTGCCCGGCGCAAAGTAAATTTCGACGAAATCCAACGCGCGCTTCCCGGATTCGACATCGACATAAAAGGCGGACACGACAACCTTATCAACGATATCCTCTCGGAAAGCCGCATGGGGCTTCGCGCCATCGACCTGTCGGCCTCCAACGATTCTGTGCTCGGCCTCGCAGGACACATATATGAATTTAACACCGGGTCGGCTCGCCTCGACACGATAAGCATGAATATCGACCAGGCCGGCGACAAGCTCCGCCTCCTCGCAAAGGTCGACAACCGCCCCGGCAACCTCGACGAATGGGCCCACGTCCGTGCCGACGCCCTCATCAACACCGACCGCCTCGGCCTGCGCCTGTCGCAGCAGAACAACCTGGGCAAGACCGGCTTCGACATCGGTGCCATAGCCATGCTTTCCGATTCTGTGGTGAACGCCCGCCTGTTCCCGCTCCAGCCAACTATCGGCTACAAGAAATGGCAGGTGAACCTCAACAATTTCATTTCCTATAACTTTTATACCCGGCATATCGACGCCAACCTGCGCATGAAAGGCGAGAACTCCGCTCTCGACCTCTACACCGAGCACAACGCCCTGCATGCCCACACCGACTCCATCGACCACGGGCAAGAGGATATTATCCTCAAAATCAGCGACATACACATTCAGGACTGGATTGCCATAAACCCATTCGCTCCGCCTATGAGGGGCGACCTGTCGGCCAACATGCGCATCAACTGGGACGGCGCGACCAACATCAACGGCTCGGGCACCGTCGGCCTCGACAACTTTTTCTACGACAACCAGCGTGTAGCCACACTTCTGGCCGACGTGGACGTGTCGACAAACACAAGCGGAACCGTGCGCGCAAGCGCCGACCTGATGGTCGACGGCAAAAAAAGCATAACACTTGCCGGCGCCCTCAACGATTCCACCACCACGTCGCCATTCAACCTCGACCTTTCGGTGATTCATTTCCCCTTGGCCACCGTCAACCCCTTCCTGCCCGCCGACATGATGCGCCTGCGAGGCACTCTCAACGGGTCGATGCAAGTGTCGGGCAACAGCGACCATCCGCTCCTCAACGGCAACATCGACTTCGACTCCACGGCTGTGAAAGTGGCCATGACCGGAACGGAATACACATTCTCCGATGTCGACATCCCGGTTGTCGACAATGTGGTCACATTCAACAACTTCGCCATATCGGGCGTGAACGAGAATCCGCTCACGATAAATGGCCGTGTCGACATGTCGGACATGACCTCGCCCAAGCTCGACCTGAAATTCGACGCCAACAACATGATGGTGGTGAACACCACCCGCGCCGCCCGCGGAGCCGACATCTACGGCAAGGCTTATCTCGGACTTGATGCCCGGGTGAAAGGCTCGACCCGATTGTTGAATATCGACGCCGACGTGACGGTGATGTCGGGCACGAACGTGACCTATGTCATGACCGAGGAAGCATCTGAAATCACTTCGCGTCAGCAGTCGGACATGGTTAAATTTGTAAACTTCAACGACACCACCGCCGTAATCGCCGCCGACTCGATCGCACAGGCCGAGATGCTCCTCAACATCGACGCCCTGCTCACGATACAGAACGGCACCACGATAAACGTGGACCTGCCCACAAGCGCGCGCGACAAAGTGCAGATTATCCCCAACGGCTCGGTGCAATACACCCAGACTCCCGTTTCCGACGGCCGTGTGACCGGAAGAATCAACATCGACGGCGGTTTTGCCCGATACACAATCCCTGTTATCGGGTCGGAAAAAGAGTTCAAATTCAACAACGGGTCGTATGTAGCCTTCAACGGCGACATGTTCAACCCCGTGCTCAACATCCACGCCACCGATGTGGTCAAAGCCAACGTGACACAGCAGGGACAGAACTCGCGCCTTGTCAACTTCGACATAATGCTCGGCGTGACAGGCACGCTGGCCCGAATGGACGTGAAATTCGACCTCGCCACCAACGACGACATAACCATCGCCAACGAGCTGCAATCGATGAGCGCCGAGCAGCGCGCCAACCAGGCCATGAACATGCTCCTATATAATATGTACACCGGCCCGGGCACCAAGGGCAACGCCAACCTCAGCGCCAACCCGCTGTTCTCGTTCCTCACATCGCAAATCAACAACTGGGCGGCAAACAACATCAAGGGCGTCGACCTGCAATTCGGAATCGACAAATACGACCGCACTGTCGACGGAGCGTCGTCAACGACTATGTCGTATTCATATCAAGTGTCGAAATCGCTGTTCAACGACCGATTCCGCGTTGTGGTGGGCGGCAACTACACCACCGACGCCAATGCCGACGAAAACTTCTCGCAAAATCTCATCAACGACATTTCATTTGAATATTATCTCAACAAACAGCAGACAATGCTCGTGAAATTGTTCCGCCACACGGGATACGAGTCGATTCTCGAAGGCGAGGTGACACAGACCGGCGTCGGTTTCGTCTACAAGCGTCGCCTGCAACGCCTCAGCCAGATGCTGCCTAAATTCATGCGTCCGAAAAGAAAGAAAAAAACAACCGAAGACATGCCCGCCGACAAACCCGAACTACGCGCGACAGAAACGTCGGCCAACAGCAAAACCGAACAAGAATGAAACCTGCCAGAATCATATTATCTTTCACGACGGCCATAATACTTTTGGCCGCGGCCGGATGCTCCACTACACGCCGCATCCCCGAGGGCGAATTGCTTTACACCGGGCTGAAAGGCCTTAAAGTGGAGACAACCGACTCGATGCGCCTTGCGCCCGGCGTAAAAGAAGTGCTCCAAGAGGCCGTCGACGTAGAGCCTACGCCCAAGACTCTGTTTGTGCTGCCCGTAGGGCTGTGGGTGTATAATAATTGGAGCGACTCGGCCAAAGGCATAAAAGGCTGGATATATAATAAACTGGTGAAAGAACCGGTGCTTGTATCCGATGTGCGCCCGGCCCTGCGCACAAAGATGCTCGACGAAATTCTCGACAACAACGGCTATTTCCGCGGCACGGCCACCTACGAGCTCGTGCAGCCCAAAAACAAGAAAAAGGCCGCTATTCTATATACCGTAAACCCCGGTCCGGTATATACGATCGACACGCTGCGCCTGCTTCCCGACACATGCCGGCTCAACCATCTAATCGACTCCATCGCACGACGCGACCCGTATCTGCGTCCGGGCGAACGGTTCTGCATGGATTCGCTCTCGTCGGCACGCACACGCATCGCCACTCGACTGCAAAACCGCGGATACTATTTCTTCCGCCCCGAATACATAGAATATCTCGCCGACTCGCTCATGAATCCCGGCCATATCGCCCTGCAAATGACCGTGGCGTCGAACATTCCTCACGCCGGCACTCTCCGATACAAGACCGGAAAAATCAACGTCTACACATTCCGCAGCAACGGCGGCGGAACGCCCGACACCACCGAGCTTTCCCACGGCATCACGCTTGTGGAGATGAAACCGTCGCGCCTGCGCAAGAAACTTATCACCGAAAATGTCCTTTTCCGCGAAGGCAAGACATTCTCCGTGCGCGACATCAACCGCACCCAGACCTACCTGTCGCGCCTCGGCATCTTCAATGCCATCAACATCGAGGCTTACCCCGACACCACGGCAGCCGAGCCCACGCTCGACGTAACCGTAGGATGCACATTCGACGTGCCGCTCGAAGCGATGCTCGAGGTAAACGCCTCGTCGAAGTCGAACAGCTACATCGGCCCGGGCCTTATCTTCGGCGTGAAAAATCACAACGCCTTCGGCGGCGGAGAGCAGCTTGGCGTGCAAGTCAACGGCTCATACGAATGGCAGACAGGCTCCGGCCACAAATCCATCTTCAACTCCTACGAACTGGGCATCACCGGCTCGCTGGCCTTCCCCCGCCTTCTCGCGCCACGGTTTATACCCTCGCGCCACCGCCAGCTCAACTGGACCACAATCACGCTGAACGCCAATATGCTCAACCGCCCCCACTATTTCAAGATGGCGCAGTTCAACACCTCATTTGCCTACGACTGGCGTTCGTCGCGCTACATCAACAACTCTCTCACGCTCTTCAAGCTCACCTACACAAAACTGATGCACACCACCGCCGACTTCGACTCTATCATGACAGCCAATCCGGCCGTGGCCCTCAGTTTCCAAAGCCAATACATCCCCCAGATATCCTATACATTTGTCTACGACCGCCGTATCGACCGCGACAACACCATCAATGTTCAGTTCACTGTTCAAGAAGCCGGAAATATATTCTGGAGCATCTACGAGCTATGCGGCAAACACGGCGAGAAGAAACTGTTTGGCACTCCCTTCTCACAATTCGTCAAGGGCCAGGCACAGGCCGTGTGGGGCCGGCGCGTTTCGGGCAACAACTGGCTGTGGAGCCGCATCGCCATAGGCGCGGCCCACGCCTATGGCAACTCGGCGCAAGTGCCCTACTCCGAGCAATTCTACTGCGGCGGCGCCAACTCCGTGCGCGCCTTCACGGTGCGCTCGATAGGCCCCGGCAGCTACCACGACCCGGCCGACAAAGACAACGACTATTTCGACCAGACCGGTACATTCAAGTTTGAGGCCAACCTCGAGTACCGCTTCCCCATTTTCGGCCCGCTCCACGGAGCCGCCTTCATAGATGCCGGCAACGTATGGCTCCTGAAAAACGACCCCTCCCGCCCCGGCGGCACACTCCGCGCCAAATCATTCTTCCGCGACCTTGCCCTGGGCACCGGCGTCGGGCTTCGTTTCGACATAGGCATGCTCGTTGTGCGCGGCGACCTCGGCATCGGCATCCACGCCCCCTACGACACGGGCAAACGCGGCTACTACAACATGGAATCGTTCGGCAAATCCCTGGCGTTCCACCTCGCCATAGGCTACCCGTTCTGACAAATAATTCAGCAAAATGTGCCGTCCAAAAAACGGCACATTTTGTTTTCATATGTGCAAAAAGTTAAACGTATGTTAAAATGTTGTTTTATTTAAATTATTCATTACTTTTGTAATCGAATAACCAACATATCTGAATCATAAAAAACATGGCAAAAGTTAAAGGAGCCGTAACAATCGACCTCAATCGGTGCAAAGGTTGCGATTTATGCGTAGTGGCGTGCCCGACCGATGTGCTCGCGCTTCAGCCCAAAGAAGTAAACGACCGAGGATACCACTATGCCTTCACAAATAATCCCGATGCCTGCATAGGCTGCGCCTCGTGCGCGGCGGTATGCCCCGACGGATGCATCGAGGTGTATCGTGTCGCCCTCAACTAACCCCTGTCAAAAGTAACCTTACCACCATCAAAAACCTATGGAAGAAATTAAATTGATGAAGGGAAACGAAGCGATAGCGCACGCCGCCATCCGCTTCGGTATCGACGGCTATTTCGGCTATCCGATTACCCCACAGTCTGAAGTGCTCGAGACCCTCGAGGCAGAAATGCCCTGGGAAACAACCGGAATGGTAGTGCTCCAGGCAGAAAGCGAAGTGGCCGCCATCAACATGGTATATGGAGGCGCGGCAGCCGGTAAAGCCGTGATGACCTCCTCGTCGAGCCCCGGCGTGAGCCTCAAGCAAGAAGGCATATCATATATTGCGGCAGCCGAGCTGCCGGCCTTGATTGTAAACGTGATGCGCGGCGGCCCCGGCCTTGGCACCATACAGCCGTCGCAGTCCGACTATTTCCAGGCCACCAAAGGCGGCGGACACGGCGACTATCACCTCATCGTGCTCTCACCCTCGACCGTGCAGGAAATGGCCGATTTCGTCGGCCTGGGCATCGACCTCGCCTTCAAATATCGCACACCGTCTATGATTCTTGCCGACGGCGTCGTAGGCCAGATGATGGAAAAAGTGATTCTTCCCGAGCAGCGTCCGCGCCGCACCGAAGCCGAAATCGCAGAGCAATGCCCCTGGGCGGCTACCGGCAAACACGGCCGCAGCCACCGCAACATCGTTACCTCCCTTGAAATGGAGCCCGAGAAAATGGAAGTAAACAACCATCGTCTCCAAGAAAAATACGACCTCATCGAAGCCAACGAAGTGCGTTTCGAAGAACATTTCACCGACGACGCCAAATACCTTATCGTGGCATTCGGTTCCGTGGCCCGCATATGCCTCAAAGCCATCGAAGACGCCCGCGAGCAAGGAATCAAGGTCGGCCTCATCCGTCCCATCACCCTGTGGCCTTTCCCCAAGAAAGCTATTGCCGAACTCGCCCGCAAAGTCAAGGGCATACTCGTGGTCGAGCTCAACGCCGGCCAGATGATAGAAGACGTGCGTCTTGCAGCCGGAAGCCAACTGCCCGTGCACCACTTCGGCCGTATGGGCGGCATCGTCCCCAACCCCGACGAAATCCGCGAAGTGCTCAAAAATATCATAAAATAAGTGATCGACAGCAAAAATTACTTCATCACAAATTTACACCACCCTTCAATATGACACCTGAAGAAATTATTGCCCAAGGCACTAAGATATACTCCCGGCCGCGACTCCTCACCGACAACATCACACACTACTGCCCCGGATGCGGACATGGCGTGGTACACCGCCTTGTGGCCGAACTCATCGACGAAATGGGCCTCGAAGACCGCACCGTAGCCGTAGCTCCCGTAGGCTGCGCCGTGTTTGCTTACAACTACATCGACGTCGACTGGGTCGAAGCCGCTCACGGACGCGCGCCCGCCGTAGCCACCGCCCTCTCGCGCCTCAACCCCGAAAACATGGTGTTCACCTACCAAGGCGACGGCGACCTCGCCGCCATCGGCACAGCCGAGACAATACATGCCGCCAACCGTGGCGAAAACATCACCATCATATTCATCAACAACGCCATCTACGGCATGACAGGCGGCCAAATGGCGCCCACCACGCTCCTTGGCCAGAAAACCGCCACATCGCCCTACGGACGCCGCGCCGACCTCAACGGATTCCCGCTGAAAATGTCCGACCTCCTCGCCCAGCTCGACGGCACATGCTACGTGACACGCCAGGCCGTTTACTCCCCCGCCGCCGTGCGCAAGACAAAAGCCGCCCTCAAAAAAGCATTCCAGAACACAATCGACAAACGCGGAACATCCGTGGTGGAAATCGTCTCCAACTGCCCGTCCGGCTGGAAAATGCCCCCGGAAAAAGCCAACGAATGGCTCGTGGCCAACATGACAGAAAAATATCCACTCGGCGACCTTAAAAACATTTAAGACCAACACCATGAAAGAAGAAATAGTTATAGCCGGATTCGGCGGACAAGGCGTTCTCTCGATGGGCAAGATACTCGCATATGCCGGCCTGATGGACGGTCTCGAAGTGACATGGATGCCCGCCTACGGCCCCGAGCAGCGCGGCGGCACAGCCAACGTCACCGTGATACTCTCCGACCGCCCAATATCGTCGCCCGTTCTCGACAAATTCGACACAGCAGTAGTGCTCAACCAGCAGAGCCTCGACAAATTCGAGCCAAAAGTAAAACCCGGCGGCACACTCATCTACGACCCCTCGGGCATACACCGCCTGCCCACGCGCACCGACATAAAAGTAATATCCGTCGACGCCATGACAGCGGCAATCGAACTCGGCAATGCCAAGACCTACAACATGATACTCCTCGGCGCCATGCTCAAAGCCCGCGACCTCCTCTCGCCCGAAGCCGTGGAGCGCGGCCTGCGCAAGACCCTCCCCGAGCGTCACCACCACCTCATCCCCCTCAACAACGAAGCCATAATCAAAGGCGCCTCGCTCATCCCCTGATCCCATCCCCCCGCCCCATACAAGGGTAACACAAGACCCGGGCCACCAACCAAGAGACTACAAAGCTAGCGGAAAAGAGCAGGCAAATAAAAAATT
>VSPD01000050.1 GCA_009775125.1 Muribaculaceae bacterium
TTATAATTTTTTTAATCGGAATAAAAAAATGCTAAAATCGCTTGGATTTTAGCATAGAATACGCTTTTTAATTATGTTGTTATAACATCCCGCCTCGCTTTACCCCGGACCGGGCTTCTGCTGAGACGGTCTGCGCGACAAAAATAGTAAATATTTTTTACATGGCAAAGAAAATAATCATGCTATAAAAGAAATTAACGTATCAATGTGAAATCATCGCCGCATTTCGGAGTTTTTTTACGTTAATTGCCGTTAATCGGCCATTAATTTGGATTAATGAATAATTCGCGGCAATTAACGTTAAAATTTTTTCGCAGAGCGACATGCTGCGAGGCACAGCTTCGCAGTGCTTGCCTCCAAACCCGGTTATCCAAGGAATCACGGCTTCGCCGTGGCTTGCTTGCGAAAGTTGGATGAATTAATGTTGTTGCGCAGCGGACGTGCGGGCCGGGCGTCCCTGAGCTTAAAGCATTTGCTCGCGCGCTCTTACAGCAGGCTTGTATATTTGAAAATTTCAGCAAATGTTTTAGCAGGTGGCGGTTTATCGGGAATTTATGCTTAACTTTGTAGCCAAATTTTATAGAAATGCAACAACGCGACAGTCTCAATTTATATTTTCAGGATTCGGTGCGCGAAAACTGGGAGCGGTTGGCGCTCACTGATTTTAACTCGCTATCGCTCCAATACCGCGACATTGCCCGCAAAATAGCCAAACTTCATATTCTTTACGAACAGGCCGGTATACGCAAAGGCGACAAGATTGCGCTTTGCGGAAAGAATTCGGCGCAATGGTCGGTGGCATTCCTCTCGGTCCTTACTTACGGGGCGGTGGTGGTGCCGATTCTACACGATTTCAAGGCCGACAATATCCATCATCTCGTAAATCACAGCGAGGCCCGTCTCTTTTTCTGCGACGAGGCAATATGGGAGAATCTCGACCCTGACGCCATGCACGCTCTCGAAGGCGCGTTCCGCATATCCGACTTCGGCTTGCTTCTCAGCCGCTTCGATGTGATAGCGGATGCCCGAGCCCACCTCAACGAGCTGTTCGGACGCCGCTATCCCGAACGCTTCACTCAGGAAGATGTGGTGTATCATGTCGACAGCCCCGACGAGCTTGCGCTCATCAACTATACGTCGGGCTCGACCGGTTTTTCCAAGGGCGTGATGCTGCCTTACCGCGCATTGTGGTCGAACCTGCAATATTGCATCGACCATCTCAATTTCCTCGAACCCGGCGACGAGATAGTGTGCATGCTCCCCTTGGCACATATGTATGGCCTGATGATCGACCTGATTCACTGCATGGCCAAGGGATGCCACATTTCGTTCCTCACGCGACTGCCGTCGCCGAAAATCATCATGGACGCTTTTGCCACCGTTCGCCCCAAGGTGATTGTGGCCGTGCCTCTTATTATCGAAAAGATTATAAAGACACGTGTGTTCCCGCTTCTCGACAAGCCGTTGATGAAGCTGCTGATGATGGTGCCGTTTGTCGACGACCGTCTGCTGAACAAAATCAAGACCAAACTCACCGATACTTTCGGCGGACGCCTTGAAGAACTGATTATCGGCGGCGCGGGCCTCAACAAGGATGTGGAGGAATTTCTTCGCCGCATCAAATTTCCCTACACCGTGGGCTACGGCATGACCGAATGTGCCCCGCTCATCTCTTATGCGCCCTGGTATGAGGCTCGTCCGGCGTCGTGCGGCCGCATCGTCGACCGTATGGAGGCCCGCATCGACAGTCCCGACCCCGAAAACGTGCCCGGCGTGCTTTGGGTGAGAGGCGCCAACGTGATGCTCGGTTATTACAAGAATCCCGAGGCTACCGAGTCGACCTTCCGCGACGGATGGATGTCGACCGGCGACATCTGCACTATGGACAGCGACGGCTTCCTCTATATACGTGGCCGCGACAAAAACATGATTCTCGGTCCGTCGGGCCAAAATATCTACCCCGAGGAAATAGAGCAGATTCTCAACAACCTGCCGTATGTGGCCGAATCGCTCGTAATCTCGGAGGACAACAAGCTTGTGGCCCTGATATATCCCGATATAGAGAACGCGACGCGCCAGGGCATGACCGGAAAGGAAATAGAGGAACTTATGTCGCAGAATGTGAAGCAGCTCAACTCCGAATTGCCGGCATATTCCCAGATTTCCAAATTCCGCCTCATGAGCGAGGAATTTGAGAAAACGCCCAAACGCTCGATAAAACGCTATCTCTATCAATAGCAAACAATTTGTCATTTGTCGTTCGTCATTCATAATTGATAAATTGAAACTCCTCCGAGGCATAATGGTAGTGTTGCTGGTGCTGCTTGTGGCAGTGCCGGCAACGTTATATCTTGTGCTCTCGTCCGACCCCGCGCAGGAGCGTCTTCGCAGCGCTGTGGAAACGGAGCTTTCCGACCTGCTCGGCGCCGATGTGAGCGTCGGGCGTCTTTCGTTCAGGCCTTTCAACCGGCTTGAAATATGCGATATTGCCGTGCTTGACGCCCGCAGCGACACTGCGCTTGCCATCGACTGTGCCGAGGCGCGCTTCGAAACGTCCGATTTCATCTTTCACAAAAAACTCATCACCGACTATGTGCGTTTGCAACGCCCCGTCGTAAGGCTGAGCCGCGACAGTGCCGGCGCTCCCCTGAATATTGCCGGAATCATCGCCCGGCTTAACCGTCCGCGGCCAAAGAAAGAGCCGTCGACGGTGGTTGTGCGCCTCAATTCTGTGGAAATTGCCGACGGGGTGCTTTCCTACGATGTGCTATCCGATTCCGCAGCCGTGGCCGGGCGGTTCTGTCCCGGACATATTCTTGTCGAGGAGCTGAACCTGCAAGCCTTTGCTCCGAGAGTGTCGGCCGACCGAATCGACTTCACTGTGCGCCGGTTCGGATTTGTCGAAAGGTCAGGATTTGTTCTTTCCAATCTTGAAGCCAAGGCGATTCTGTCGTCCGACAGTGTGGCTGTCGAGCGGCTTTCCGTATCGTTGCCGTCGTCGCATATCTCCCTCCGGCCGCTGTCGTTGCCCGTCGGCATCAAAGAACTGTCTACCGCAGGCCGCGCCACACCCGTGTCTGTGGCCTTGGAGCAGTCGACACTCGCATTGGCCGACATCGCGCCATTTGTAAAATTGCCCGGTAATATTCCCGCCGGAGAAACATTGAAATTCGATGCCGAGGCGTCTGTCGCCGGCGGCGCGCTCGACTTGCGCCGTTTCAACGTCGTAGCCGCCAAATGCCGCCTAAACGCTTCGGCGGCGGGAAAGGTGTCGGACATATTCCACCTTTCAGAGGCCGATTTCGATTTTGATGTAAATGTAAACGCCGATGCCGATTTGCCTTTTGTCCCGCTTTCTTTTGCGCCGGCAAAGGCCGATATTGCCGTGAGAGGAACCCTTGCCCAAGCCTTGGTCTCCGGAAATGTGCGTTCCCGCTGGGCCGAAGCCGGTTTCGACGGCACATTCCAAAAAACTGCGTCCTTCTTCGATTTCGATGCTACGGTCGACGTCGCATCTGTGGCGTTGGGGCACTTGACACGCTCTGCCGAATTAGGCGATGCCTCGGGTTTTGTCGAGGCTCATGGCCGGATTCCGGTGTCGGGAATCACCAATTCTACGGCAGGTGTGCGTCTCGATCGCGGCACTGTTGTGTTCCGCGGTCATCGCTACGAAAATATTGCTGTCGACGGGCATCTCGATCGCGGTTTGGCGCAAGTATCGGCATGTGTCGGCGACCCGCTGCTCTCCGTCGACATAGCGGCGGGTGTCTCTGATTGCTTTGCCCGCATCCCTTCCGCGCTCGATTTTAACATAGACCTGCACCGTGCCGCGCTCCACGACATGGGTTTCGTCTCCGACCGTTATGCCGATTTCACGGCGTCGGGACATTTTGCCGGGGAATTTGCCTCAGAGCAAGGTGTGCCGGTGAAAACCATACTCGACTTTTCCGACATCACTTTCTTCGATTCGGCAGGCGAGGGGATAGATATGAAAAACTTCGACCTTACGGCTATTCCCGGCGACATTCATATCGCGTCCGATTACATCACCGGGTCTATCGACGGCGATTTCAACCCATTGAGCATTGTCGACGATTTTAATGAAATAGCCGATGTGTGCATCGACATGCCTTATCAGCGTCAGAATATGCCGGCCCGTAAGAAAGAACACGCCGTGCGCAATGATTTCTCTTTCGATTTCGAGATTGAGAAGGCGGCGCGTCTGTGCGACTTTTTCGGGCTTCCGGTAAAACCGGCCGTACCCGTTGCCATAGCAGGCGACTTCTCATACCCGAGACGCACGGCCTCGGTCATGGCCGATGCCCCGTGGCTGCTCCAGGGAAAGAAGCATATAGAGAACACCCTCGTGTCGGCGTCGCTCAATTCCGGCGACAGCGGCAAAGCCTATGTCTATGCCACAACCGAATTTCCCACCCAGAAAGGACCCATGACCATTGTGGCCAACCATATAGCCGAAGGTTCGGTCGGCAACACCGGCATCGATTGGGAGATACGCCGTAAGATTCCCATCAACGGGAAAATCAGTTTCGGCTCCACAGTGCTTCCCGACCCTAACGGAGGCATAGCCGCCACCGTAAATTTCTATCCCGGAGAGATAAACTTCGGGTCTGACACATGGGAGATAAAGCCGTCGGTCATCTCATGGCGTCCCGGATTGCTCGCTGTCGACCGCTTTGCACTATCTACCGACGACCAAAATATATTGGTCGACGGGCGCGCTTCCGCTTCGCCCGACGATGTGCTTAATGTCGACCTCAAAGATATTCACTTGCTCGATATATTCGAGACGCTTCAAATCGACAAGGCCCTTATCTCCGGCTCGGCCACAGGCAGCCTTACGGCCCGGGCATTGTTTTCGGAAGCTCCGCAGATTTCGGCTACAAGCCTGCATGTGCGCGACATCGGCTACAACCGTTGCACCCTCGGCGATGCCGACGTGGCTGTTGAGTTCCTCCCCGAAAAAAAGGCTTTCTCGCTCGATGCCGACGTGCACCAAAGCGACGGCCGGCAGTCCCACATCTTCGGCACTATCACGCCGGCATCGGAAGAACTCGACATCACCTTTGAGGCCGACCGTGTGAAAGTAGGCTTTATGAAGCCGTTCATGGAGGCCTTTGCTTCCGATGTACGTGGATATGCCTCGGGCCGCGCCCATCTTTTTGGCACATTCAAGTATATCGATCTCGAAGGCGACATTTATGCCGACTCCTTGCAGCTGAAACTCGACTTTACCAACACCTGGTACACAGCGTCCGATTCCCTGCACATCACCCCCGGCCACATCGCCCTCAAAGACATAGCCATACGCGACATATACGGCAATTCGGCCCGTCTCAACGGATATGTCGACCACGTTTTCTTCCACGACCCCACTTTTGAGTTTGCGGTGACCGATGCCCGCAATTTCCTTGCCTACGACGTCAACTCCAAATTGTCGCCCGACTGGTACGGCCGGATATTTGGAAACGGCTCGGCACATGTCGTCGGCCGTCCCGGCGTAGTCGACATAGGCGTGAACATGTCATCCGCGCCAAGCTCATCATTTACATTCGTCCTTTCCGATACCGAGGAGGCCGGCGAGTACTCGTTTATTACCTTCCGCGATGTAACGCCTGTGACCGTAACGGATTCGATAACGGAAATCGACCCCGACGTAGCCCTGCTCGCTCGCGCCGATTCGCTCGTGGTGGAGACTCCGACAGCCTATAATATGGACTTGCAGATGGATATAACCCCCGACGCGCAGATGACAATCGTGATGGACCCGATCGGCGGCGACCGCATTAAGGCCAACGGCAGCGGAAATCTGCGCCTCACTTACGGCTCTGTCAACAACGACCTGCGCATGTACGGCACATACACGCTCGACCGGGGTTCTTACAACTTTACCCTTCAGGATATCATATTAAAAGACTTCACCATCCGTGAAGGGTCGTCTATAACTTTCACCGGCGATCCTTATTCCGCCAATCTTGCCATCAACGCCGTATATTCCGTTAACGCCAATCTGTCCGACCTCGACGAATCTTTCTTGCAGGACAAGGACCTTAACCGCACAAACGTGCCCGTCAACGCCTTGCTGCAAGTGACAGGCGACATGCGCCAGCCCGACATAACGTTCGACCTCGAATTCCCGACCCTGACATCCGACACCTACCGCAAGGTGCGCTCCATCGTCTCCACCGAGGAGATGATGAACCGCCAGATTATCTACCTGCTGGCTCTCAACCGATTCTACACGCCCGACTATATGGCGTCGACCACCAAGGGCAATGAGCTGTTTTCCGTGGCGTCGTCGACCATTGCGTCGCAGCTTTCGTCGATGCTCGGCAAGCTGTCGGAAAACTGGTCGATAGCTCCAAACCTGCGCTCCGACCGCGGCGACTTCTCCGACGTGGAGGTAGACCTCACCCTTCAATCCACCTTGCTCAACAATCGCCTCCTGTTCAACGGCAATTTCGGCTACCGCGACAAGACTCTCAACACCAACCAGTTTGTGGGCGACTTCGACATTGAATATCTCCTCAACCGCAAAGGCTCGTGGCGATTGAAAGCCTACAACCGCTACAACGACCAAAACTACTACCTTCGTACAGCCGCCACAACCCAAGGCGTGGGCATCATGTACCGTCGCGATTTCGACAACATGTTCAACTTCCTCCGCCACAAAAAGAAAGAAGACGAATAACAATCGGGAAAAGATACCAAACAGTAGGGACGTACGGCCCGTGCGTCCGGGAAATCATATTGGTTTTATTGATAATCAATTATTCATCTGCGGACGCACGAGCCGTGCGTCCCTACAATCTCGGCATAAACAGCCTTTCTGACATACCCGCTGAACCGTAATAAAAACAAATAAGGCCATCCCGTGCGGGATGGCCTTGCAGCTATGAGAAATGCAAAAGTTTAGCCTATATCAAAAGACACATTCGGCGATTATTTCTTCCGACACGCCGTGCTCGCGCAGACGGCGTGCGATTCCGGCCTTTTCATCGGCCTCGTTGCGCACGGCATAGATGTGGCGGATAATACGGTTGAGCACCGCTTTGAGACGGCGACGGCCTTCTTCGTTCGAAAGGTCGATGCCGTAGAACGGGCTGAGTTTCTGATGCAGGGCTATATAGTACACGCCGCCGATCATCAGCGCCATTGTGCACATTATATCCACGTCGGTGCCTTCAAATTCCTTGGTGTATCCTTTTGTCACGGGAGTGGCATGGAGTTCTCGAAGCGCCGATGTGCGCAGGGTTGTGGCGTTCTTTTGCGCGATTTCCCAACGGAGTATCTCGCGCATCATATCGTCGGAAGCTATTTTTGATACGAATTCCGACAGCAGTTGAGTCAGGCCTTCTTCTGAAACAAGTTTGGCTTCAACCTGTTTGAAGAGCTCTGAAAGCCAGTAGTCATATTTTTTTACATACGCATCGTAAAACTCGTCGAGGTCGCGGTATCGGTTGTAAAATACCTGCGGTTCAATTCGTGCACGTTTGATTATGCCCGTGACCAACGACGATGTGAATCCGTTTTCCAGGATTTCATCTTCGGCAGCCTGTTGGATTGCAGCCACGATATTTGCCTTGGACCTTCGCTGACGCCTTGGTTTTGGTTCTGTCATCTTGTTATAAAGTGTCAAAATGTTAATTAAATCTTACAGAATAATCTCCATTTAGAAATAACAACATACAAAATGTGTGCAAGGAGAGTAGATATTTAAACAAATGGTGATAATTTCGTGGTGCAAATATACTTGATAAAATTGGAATTTAGGTTGAATAAAGGTGAAATTTAAGACAAATTACTGCGAAATGTTATTAAAACTTGTTAAAAAGTGTATCATATAGAATCACGCTTTTACTCTTTGTGAGAGCAGTCGGTGACCGATGCGGCAATACAGGCATTTGCGTGGCTCGCAGTAGCAGCGGCGCAGCTGGATGGCTGCCAGGGATATGAATGCGTCTTCTATTTTGAATCCGGCGTCGCGGAAGGTGCGCACCACATTATTGTTTTCGGCGCGGATAGCGGAAAGCATTTCCACGGCACGTTGGGCGCTGTCGTCGCCGTCGGTGCGGCTGTTGGCATGTATAAGCGGGATGGCCACGTTTATTATCAGCGTGTCGATGGAGGCTTCCGAAAGCGCGGTGCTCGACGGTGTCCTTGCTTCCGAGGTGAAATTATAGTGTGTGCTGAAAAACCCTTCAAGATATATCCGGAACAGATTTCGCAGAGAGTCAATGTCGGTAGCCTTTATTATATCATAATAGGAATAAAGGATGCCGTGGTATATGAGATGGGCAAGCGCCGAGATGCGACGGTGCGGGAAATTCTGAGGGCGCATGCGTGACATTTTCCACATCGTGTTCGGCGATTGCGTGAGCGAGTGTTTTACGCGCAAGAAATCGTATTCCGAGCGCAGCCGTTCGGCATATTCGCATCCGTGCGTGTCTTCCAAGAGCCCGGCTTGGCCGAACAGCAGGGCTTCGAGCCTGGTGAGCGAGTCGCGGTAGCGGTACATTATTTTCAATGGCGTGGCTCGTGCAAGCTGCTCAAAAGGCTCTGCGTTGGTGCCGAATCCCATGGCGCGTGCAATAGTGATATACAGCGCCGAGGCCACGTCGCCGTTATATTGCTCCGTTATTTGAGCGATACGGTCGGCCTTTGCATACAGGCGTTCGAATCCCAGAGCCGTGAGCCAGTCGGAAAGCATCACCTCCGGCAGCTCTGCCACCGTGCCCGCGCAGGGCAGCTCGCGGAAAGGACTGTTCACAATCTTGTTGTAGCGCTCGGAGAAGTCGGGAGCGCACCGCATCACCATCTGCGGAATCTCGCCGCCGCTTTTGCGCGTTATCCTCATGTCGTCCACTGCCACGACATGAAGCACCACCGTGTCGTAGGCCGCGTCGGAGTCGTGTCCGTGGCGGTGCCAGTCGGAAGCCCGCACGTGTATCTCGACATTGCCCGCCCATATGCGGTCGCCGATTTGCACTTTGGCGTTGAAAAAATCAGGCCCCGCGTCGCGGTTATGTATGCCGGGATCAAGCACGTTGATGCGCGAGCCGTCCACCGCCACCATCTCCTGCACAGGCCAGAGACGGTATTGCCATACATATTGCATCAGTTCTTCCATGGGTGATATATATTGTGCAAATTTAAGTTCATAAACCCGAATTACAAAAAAAATCGCCTGATTTTTTTGCAGAATACGGCGAAAAAATGTAAATTTGCAAAAACCGTTATAATCCTGTCTATTTACCTAATTCATTCACATTTATCCATGAAGAAACTTCTTGTTTTTGCCTTAGCGCTTGTGGCCATGGCCGCTTGCCGTCAGCAGGCATCCGAGGAAGCTCCCGCAGCAGATGGCTTTGTCCGTATCGAAGGCCATGACCTTATCAAGCCCGACGGGTCCAAACTTTTCATTATGGGCACCAACCTTGGCAACTGGCTAAACCCCGAAGGCTACATGTTTGGATTTAAAAAGACCAACTCCGGCCATTTCATCAACGAAATGATATGCCAGCTCGTAGGTCCCGATGCCGCCCGTGAATTCTGGGCCGGATTCAAAGACAACTATATCACCCGCAAGGACATCGAATTCATCGCTTCCACAGGCGCCAACACAATCCGTCTGCCCTTCAACTACAAAATATTCACAAACGAGGACTTCATGGGCCTCAACGACGAGAACGAAGGTTTCCGCCGCGTCGACTCCGTGGTTGAATGGTGCCGCGACAACAACCTCTACCTTATCCTCGACATGCACGACACCCCCGGCGGACAGACCGGCGACAATATCGACGACTCCTACGGCTACCCCTGGCTCTTCGAGTCGGAAGCATCGCAGAAGCAGTTCGCTGACCTTTGGCGCAAGATTGCCGACCGCTACAAAAACGAAACCGTAATCCTTGGCTACGAACTCTGCAACGAGCCCATCGCTCCCTATTTCGCCAACGTCGACTCCCTCAACGCCATGCTCGAGCCCACCTACAAGCGCGCCACAGCCGCAATCCGCGAGGTCGACAACAACCACATAATCCTTCTCGGAGGCTCGCAGTGGAACAGCAACTTCAAGCCCTTCTCCGACTGGAAATTTGACGACAAAATCATGTACACATGCCACCGCTACGGCGGCCCCGCGTCTGCCGAGGCCATCGGCTCGTTCATCGCTTTCCGCGACTCCACAGGCCTGCCGATGTATATGGGCGAAATCGGCCACAACACCCCCGAGTGGCAAGCCGATTTCTGCAAGGCTATGCGCGACAACAACATCGGCTACACATTCTGGCCTTACAAGAAAATCGACAACTCCTCATTTGTCGGCATCAACCGCCCCGCACAGTGGGATAGCATCGTCAACTTCTCCGAGGCCGACCGCGGCGACTACTTCGCTATCCGCGCGGCTCGTCCCGACCAGGCTCTCTCTCGCGGCCTTCTCAACGCATTCCTCGACAGCGCCCGCTTCGAAAACTGCGTGCCCGACACCGCCTATATCAACTCCCTTGGAATGAAATAAAAAAAGAAAAGACATTTGGGTTCCCTTTAAACCTGGAAGTCTGTTCTGCCCGCGCCGCCAGTCGACGCGGGTTTTTTATTTTTTAACGCTATGAATGTTGGCAACATCCCCGAAATGTCGTAACTTAGCCGTTCGAAAAATATAAAAACGACGATGAAACGCATTTTAGCCATATTGCTCGGTGCCATGGCGGCTTCCATGATGGCCGGAGCCGCTGCCCAGGCTGCGAGCAACAAAACCGAGATTAAACAGAACCTCAACATATTCAATTCCCTCTACAAGGAGTTGCAGACAAACTATGTCGACTCCATCGACGCCACAAAATCGATACGCAACGCCATCGACGCCATGCTCGGTCAAATCGACCCGTACACGGAATACTATCCCGAAGATGAGCTCGACAATCTGCGCGTGCTCTCAACAGGCGAATACAGCGGCATCGGTTCGGTGATAATGCAGCGCAACGGCCGTGTCGAGCTGTCCGAACCGCAGTGGAACTCTCCGGCTCGCAAAGCCGGCCTCCGTTTCGGCGACCGCATTGTGGCCATCGACGGCGACACTCTCCCCAAAGGTTACACCACCCAGCAGGCTTCCGCCCGCCTCAAAGGGCAGGCCGGCTCAAAAGTGCGCCTCACCATCGAGCGTCCCTACGTCGCCGACTCAATTCTCGACTTCGAAATCACGCGCGGCCAGATACGCACCAATTCCGTGCCTTACTACGGCATCGTGCGCGACTCCATCGGCTACATCCGCCTCACCACGTTCGACACCAACAGCGCCTCCGAAGTGAAAAACGCCGTTGTCGCTCTTAAAAAAGACCCGCGTCTGCGCGCCATCGTGCTCGACCTCCGCGACAATGGCGGCGGACTCCTCGAAAGCGCAACGCAAATCGTTGGGCTGTTCGTGCCAAAAGGCACAGAAGTGGTGCGCACGCGCTATCGTGGCAAGAACAATGAAAAAATATACAAGACCACACAGCAGCCCGTCGATACCGACATCCCTCTTGCCGTGCTCATCAACGAAAACACGGCCTCGTCCTCCGAAATCGTGGCCGGTGCCTTGCAAGACCTCGACCGCGCCATCGTAGTGGGCAACCGCTCATATGGAAAAGGCCTCGTGCAGTCGTCGCGTCCGTTGCCCTACAACGGCCTGCTGAAAGTCACCGTCGCGCGCTATTACATCCCCTCCGGCCGTCTCATTCAAGCCATTGATTACAGTCACCGCGACGAAAACGGCCGCGTCACACGCATACCCGACTCCCTCACCAACGTCTATCACACAATGGCTGGACGTGAAGTGCGCGACGGAGGCGGCATCACACCCGACATCACCGTGAAAGCCAAGGAGATGAACCGCCTTATGTACAACGTGATTGCCGACTTCTGGGCCTATGACTACGCCAATCGTTTCCGTGCCCGTCAAGGCGACACCATCGCCCCGGCCGACCGTTTCGAAATCAGCGACTCAATATA
The DNA here is from genome assembly GCA_009775125.1 of Muribaculaceae bacterium. Lineage (GTDB taxonomy): Bacteria > Bacteroidota > Bacteroidia > Bacteroidales > Muribaculaceae > CAG-873. The sequence continues at coordinate 12,007 of VSPD01000050.1, forward strand.
TGCCGATTTCAAAAATTTTATCGACCCCGACCGATTCAAATACGACCGTATGTGCGAGTCAGGCATGAAATACCTTCGCGAGGCTGCCGAACTCGAAGGATACATGACCGATTCAGTCGCCGCCCAGTTCGACCTGCTCGAATCCATGCTTAAACACGACCTCAGCCGCGATCTCGACTTTAACGCCACCGACCTCCGCGACCTGCTCGACGACGAAATCTCCGCCCGTTACTACGACGACGGCGCCCGCGTGATGCGAGCCCTCCGCACCGACCCCGACCTCGACGCCGCCACTGCCGCCCTCCTCGATCCCGCCCGCTACCGCGCCCTCCTCGCCCCCAAAAAAGAATAGCACAGCACGCGCGTCCGCCGGGCTGCGCCGTGCCGCAACCATCAAGACCCATGAACGAACCATCGGGGGAATATCTGTTTTTTGTGGAGAGACAATCACAAAAATCTAATTTAGCGAGATAAAAAGATGGTTCTTTTTGGTTCTTTCATAGTTCATGATGGTTCGAGCCAAGCGCAGCGTCACGGAAAATGCTTGCAATGCGTCCCTGCAAGGTGATTTCGGGTGCGGAATAAACTTTTTCGCGCCCGTCGCTGTTTCATAAGAAAATCAACGTTTCAGCAATCTACTTATGAAATCAGTAAAAGATACAATTCTCGACCGCGTGTCGTGTCGCAGATACGAGCGCGAACAGCTCACGCCCGAGCAGGTGGAATTCATCTGTCAGGCAATTGCCAACACCCCCACAAGTTACAACGGACAGCAGTTCTCCGTAATCGATGTCGACGACCAAAAACTCAAAGAGCAGCTCTATGCCCTTACGGGCCAGAAACAAATAAAGACATGCTCCCACTTTTTCGTGTTCTGTCTCGACTATTACAAGATTTGCGAAGGAGCAAAAGCCAAAGGCATTGAGATGCCCGCTTTCTATAACACGCTCGACGGCTACACCGTTGGCGCCGTGGATGCTGCTCTGGCCATGATGAACGCCATCACCGCCGCAGAGTCCCTCGGCCTCGGCACATGCCCAATTGGATATGCCCGTACGGTCAATCCCAAGGCTATCTCCGAATTGCTCGGTCTGCCCGACCGAGTCATCGTGATATGCGGCCTGGCCGTAGGCGTGCCGCGAGAGCATAACGACCACAAGCCCAAGCAGCCCCTTTCTCTTCTTATCCACCGCAACGGCTACAATCCCGACGTAGCTACCGATCTCTTGGGCTACGACCTCGAAGTGCAACGTTACAACGCCACACGCTCAGGAGCCACCACCGACAACGACTGGATTGGCCACATGATCGGCTACTACCGTGAAGCCATGGAATACAACCTCATCGAAGCCTTCCGCCTTCGCGGCATCTACATCTACAAGTAGGAGACTCAATCGTCAATAGTGCAGGAACATTAACCGCAAAGCGCTTTGCTTCGGCAAAGAACCCTCCGGCTTGTGACATTATATTCACAAGCCGGAGGCTTGCGGTGCATTTGTGTCTCCGTTAGGAGACAAATATTGTAGCGCGGGGCGACAGCCCCGGGGGCGTTGACGTTATTTATTAAGGTATTGGAGCGTAGGCCGGCCGGAGCGTTCGATTATGCCGGCATGAGGTAGGGGCGCGATAAATCGCGCCAGCTTTGATTAGGGCGTGATTTATCACTCCCCTACAAGCCACGGATGATGGGGCTTATTTGAACCGCATTGCGCAAGCCGTGCGTGCCTACAATATTTTGATATCCCTAAAAATAATATTCACAAGCCGGAGGCTTGTGTTCCTGCAAAAATAAACGCCGCCGATGCAATCGAGCATCGGCGGCGATATTATTTCAGACAGTTGTCAGATGATTACCATCCGGGGTTCTGTTTGATTTTGTCGTTGAGGGCAATCTGTCCGGAGGGGATGGGATAGAAGTAGTACTTCTTGTCGTATACACGGTCGCCAAGACCACCGTCTTTATAACCTTCGGAGTTGAGTTTCACAGCGTCTTCTTCGTTTATGAACTTGTCTTCGGTGAAGAGGAACGTGTTGCTGAAATTAGCGCCGAGGAACACATTGGGGTATCTGGTGTTGTCAAGTTTGTCAAGCTGATGCCAGCGGATAAGGTCCCAATAGCGGAAGTCGCGGTCCATGATAAGTTCGCAACGGCGGCAGCGACGTACCTCCCAAATAAGAGAATTTACACCCATGTTGTTGGCCGGGTCGTTCATCGAAGAGAGCGAAGCCACGGTCTGAGCGGGAAGACCTGCACGTTCGTAAAGTTTGTTGAGCGAGTTGTTGAGGTCGGCATCGGAGAGTGTTCCGAGTTCAGCCTTTGCTTCGGCAAATTCGCAATATACGGCAGAGAGCCAATAAATCGGGCCGCAAGTATAGTTCTGACCGATTGTCTGACGGTTGTAGAGAGGTACGGTAATGTTGTCGTACTTGGCTACACCGTAACCTGTTGTCGAAACCATTTCAGCTGCTCCGGCGCGAGACCATTTCAGGTGGTTGACATAGGCGTAGGGGTCGGTTGTCTTGGCAAGACGTTCGTCGCGTACATCGAGAAGGTTTTGAATCGAGAGCACGGAGTCGACGGTGTTGAGCACGCCAAGGTCGGTTTTGTCACATGATGTAAGGGCGAGGGGTTTGCCGTCTTTGAAAAGATAAGAGTCGAAAGCATCTTTGGAGATACCCATGATTTCGGTCGACGAGCAGGTGTAGGCCACGAGCTGGTGCATCATGATATTCACCTTGAACGCCTTGCCGAAGATGATTTCGCTTACTTTGCCAAACGCGCCAACATCGGTTGTCTGGTAGATGTCGAGGTAGTTGGGTGTAAGGGTATAGCGGGTCATAAGGGGTTCGCAAGCCTTTACACATTCTTCGAGATATTTTTTAGCACGGGTTTCATCGGCCTTTTTGCCGTTTTCTGCTTCGGTGCGGTATTTGCAATAAGTACCTTCAAAGAGGCAGATTTCAGCCTTTGCTGCGCGGGCCATATCCTTGCTGAATTCGAATTTGCCGGATTCGTTCTTGATATTTGCGATGGCGAAGTCGAGGTCGGCGAGAACATTATCCATTACGATGTCGCGGTCGGTGGGTGCGCTGTACAGGAAGCCGTCGTCGTTGATTGTGAGCAACTGGTCAACCCAGAATACGTTTCCGTATTTCTTTACGAGGTCGAATGTCTGCAATGCGCGGTTGAGACGTGCGATAGCGGTGTAGTGGTTCTTTGTGGCTTCATCAAGGGTTGAGGTTTTCATGCCTTCGATGATATACATGGCCTGACGGATGTTGTAGTAAGGGTCTGACCACGAAGCGGCTGATGCCGGCACATTGGTATTAGCCCAGTTTTGCAGGCCCCATGTACGGCCTACCTGGTCGTCGGAAAGGGTCTTGAAGTAGAATTCGCCTTGGCCGGAAGTGGTTGTCGAGGATACTCTCGAGCAATAGTTGCCGTAGCCTATGATGGAATTGTAGAAGAGGTTTGCCTCGTTCTGCACGTTTGTTTCGTTGTTCCAGAAAGCCGGAGTGTTTACTTCGCTGGTCAACGGATTACGGTTGTCGTCAAGGAAGTCATCGCAACCGGTGAATGCGATGCCGGCCAATGCCAACGATCCGAATATAATTGATTTTTTCATATTAGTCTGTTTAAGAGTTTAGAATGTAACCTGAAGACCGAACGAGAATGTGCGGCTGATCGGGGCACGACGGCCAAAGTAACCGTTAGAGTTGCCGTTAGCTTCGCCTTGTGCGCCTGTCTGGTTGATGCCTTTTGCCCACTGTGAACCGATTTCGGGGTCGAGGGGGTATTTGCGCATACCGTCGTAGAGGAAGCAGAGGTTGTCGGCCGAGAAGTAGATGCGGGCTTTCTGAATGAGGGCCTTGCGTGTGAGCTCAACGGGGAGGGTGTAGCCCACGGTGAGGGTCTTGAAGCGCAGGTAAGCCATGTTCATCAGATATTTGCTCTGGGGATAGAAGTTGTGGCGACCGGTGTCGAGGCCGGAAACAGTACCTGCGCCGGCGTTGGAGCCATAGAGGGCAGGATATGCGGCGTTTTGGTTAACGATGCAAGTTACAGAACCGTCGGCGTTGTAGATCTGCTGGTTGTAGTCCATCTGGTTGGCGTAGATTACGTCGTCGTTGTTGGCGTAGGGGATGATGAAGCCACCGGTTGTCCACATGTCGCGTTTGCCCACGCCTTGGAAGAACATGTCGAGGTCGAAGCCTTTCCATGCGCCGCCGATACGGAAGGAGTATTCGTAGCGAGGAGTAGCGTTACCAATCACTTTAAGGTCACCGTGGTTTTCGGCTGTGCCCTTGCTGATTGAAACAGCGTTTTTGTCGTTTTTGATAGAGTTGAATGTTTCGTTGTCAACGATGAGCACATTGCCTACGCGGTCGGCTGTATAACCGGCGGGTACGGACGAACGGGGAATATAATATTTACCGTTAAGCATATACATGTTGTCGAAGCCTCCGGATATGCGTCCGTCACCGTCGAGGTCGCGGAATTTGATGTCGCCGGGGCCGTAGTGGAAGCCGTCGTTGGTAAGACCGCTCTGATCAGCTACGCCGGGTGCATATGTCCATGTCTTATTTTTTGAATCGTAACTGGTGAAGTCGGATTCCTCGAAATAGCGGTCTGTTTCGAAGCCCCAGATTTCGCCGTAGGTTTGACCGGTGTAGAAGTCGGAAATGAGGTTGGTGCGGGTATTGTAGTTTTCAACTTTGGTCTTGCCGTCGTAGATGTTGAAGTTGGCATATACGTCAGCGTCGCCGAAGGAGTGATTCCAGCCAATACCGATTTCCCAACCGCGTGTGCGGAGATGACCGGCGTTTACATAGGGAGCGTTTGCACCAAGGGTAGCGGGCATTTCGTTAGCAGGAGCAAGCATGTCTTTGGTGTCGCGCTGGAACCAGTCGAATGTGAGGTTGAGCGAGTTGTTGAAGAAACCGAGGTCAAGACCTACGTCGGTGGTGATTACACGTTCCCAAGTGAGGTTGCTGGATACGAGAGTCGGAGTTGTCATCATGCCGACTTTTGTACCGCCGGAGTTGAGCCAGTGTACGTTGGAGCTTACGAGGTTGTTGATAGTGGAGAGGAAACGGTAGTCGCCCACGGCTTCGTTACCGATATGGCCATAGGAAGCGCGAATCTTACCGTTCGTGATGATGTTTGTAGCCTTGATAGGTTGGAAGTAGGGTTCTTCGGTGAAGCGGTAGCCTGCGGAGAACGAGGGGAACCATGCCCATTGGTCGTCGGCGGGGAAGCTCGACGAACCGTCGCGGCGGATATTGGCTTCAAAGAGGTAGATGCCTTTGTAGTCGTAGTTGACACGTCCGAAGAAACCGGCTGTTGCGCGGTGGGTAAGCGTGTTGTCGAGATATACGGCTGTGCCGTCGTCGCCACCGGTGGTGAGGCCCAGGTAGGGAAGGTCGTTGTTCATCATGATGTCGCGGCCAACCCAGAAGTTGTCGTAGTCGTGCTTTTCGGCTGTTCCACCGACCATCACCTTGAGGTTGTGGGCATTGGCAAACGTCTTGGCGTAGGTAGCGTAGACGTTGGTGTTCCACATGTTCATTTTGGTGTTGTACTGGTAAACTTCGGTGTTGCTCTGATTAGCGACGAAGTAGCCAAGGGGATAGGGGTTGGTGATCTGTGTCCATGTATCCCATGAGTAGATGGGGTTGTAGACACGTGTGCGGTTGAACGACTGTGTATCGTATGTGAAGTCGGCGTGGAGGGTGAGGCCGGGGATAATGTCGGCGTCTAACCATGCCTGGAGTTTGGTGTCGTCGGTGATTCGGCGGTCGTTACCGGCCTGTTCGCGGGAAGCGATTGTGCGGTATTCGTAGGTGTCGCCTTCGTTGTCGACGCGCTGACCGAGAACTGTCCAGAACGAACCCCAGCGCCAGATGTTGTTGTAGCGGCCGGCAGCGGGTGTGTAGTGTGTCTGGTAGTCGCGTTTTGCGTAGTTGAAACGTACGCCTGCACGCAGCCAGTCGAAAATCTCGGTGTTGATCATCACGTTGGCGGTGTAGCGTTTCATTTTGTCGGGGTTAAATTCCATGAGGTCCTGACGGTCGTCGTAACCGAAAGAGGTGCGGTAGGAAGTTTTGCCCGAGCGGCCTTCAAGGCTTACATTATGCTTCTGCGAGGGAGCGGCGTCGTTGTAGAGGATGCCTGCAACGTCCCAGTCGGCATAGTAGAGGTTGACTTTATTGTCGGCGTCCCAGTAGTAGTCGCCCACATCGTCCCAGCTCTTGAAGGGACGCATCACGCGGTGGCCGGCCTTGCCTGTGTTCTGCTTTGCCCAAGCCTCGGCGTAGGGGAGCAGGGGAGCGAAGTTCATGCCGAAGAATCCGGCTTCGCCACCGTCGCGGTCGGTAACCTGGATGCCGGCGCGAAGCTGCGAGGGCACGTCGGCGAAGTCGGGGAGCTTGGTAGCCTGGCTCCAGCCGAAGTTGTTGGTATATTTTACGGAAACGCGATCCTGAGTGCTCGGAGTCTTGGTGGTGATGAGAATCACACCGAAGGCAGCGCGTGTACCGTAGATTGCTGCGGATGAAGCATCTTTGAGGACGGAGATGTCGGCGATGTCGTCGGGGTTGACAAACGACAGGTCGTCGACGGGCACACCGTCGACCACGATAAGCGGGTTAGAGGTCTGGTCGTTGGAGAGCGTACCTGTACCGCGGATTTTGATTGTGGAGGTAACGTCGACACCACCGTCACCTGTTGTGATGGTAAGACCGGGGACTGCGCCTTGCAGAGCCTTAACGACATCGGTCTGGGGGCGGGAATCCATTACGCGGGCCACGTCGACAGTGGCCACGGCGCCGGTGAGGTTTGCTTTTTTCTGTGTGCCGTAACCTACAACTACGAGCTGCTCGAGCTGTTCGGTGGTGGGCTGGAGATAAACGGTCATGCTGGGTGCGGCCTTCACTTCGGCTGTTTTATAGCCGACGTAGTTCACCAGCAGGGGAGCGCCCGGGGTGACGCGGATGGTGAAGTTACCGTTGAAGTCGGTGTTGACGGCAGTGCCTTTGGCACCCTTGAGAGCAACGTTGGCGCCGATAACCGGCTCGTTGTTTTCGTCGAGGACGGTACCGGTAATGGTAGTAGCGCCCTGGCTCTGAGTCTGCGGGGCCTGTTCAGCGAAAGCGGCGAAAGAACCGCCCACCGACATGGCTGCCGACAGCATCAAAGTGACAAATAGCTGTTTTCTCATAAAAAATTAGGTGATTGATGATTTTTTTGTTTTAAGAACCTCGGAACAGAAAGAATTTGGTCTTTATGAGCGATGCTCTTGAAAATTCGAATTTAAAAAATAGCGGAATGTTGGTTTTAGGGAATTTTTTTTCAGTTTTTCTTTCGTTCGTGGTTGATTTAAGGCGATTTGGCTGTCAGTGACATTTTGAGGGAAACAATAGGGAACATAGGCTTTGAAAATTTTTGGTTAAAAGCCGTGAAAACAGATTGTTTCCGACGGCTAATTTATTAAAGATTTTTTAATAATCAATGCGATTTAACTTAAATTAATACTTGTTTACATTAATTTAACTTAACTTCTCGCTGTCAAATGCAAAAATATGTTGCAAAGGTAAGGCAAATTTTTTAATATAACGGTTTTTGTGCGAAATATTTTTAAAAAAAGTGGAATTAATGTCTGTTGGGTTAATTTATGTTAAATTTTAAAATTTATTGTTGGAAAATTATGTTTTATAACATAAAAATAATAACTTTGCATAAGTTTTTCATGGTATTAGATTTAAGGTAAGAAG
>VSPD01000051.1 GCA_009775125.1 Muribaculaceae bacterium
TTTGGCGCCGAGGCGGCGGAGGGTCTCGGCTTTGGAGCGGATGCCGCCGCGGCCGTTGAGCTTGGTGAGGGCGGCGTCGTAGGCGCGACGGGTGGCGTCGATGGATGAGGAGATGCGGTCCATGTCGGCGAGGAAGGCGGCGAGTTTGTCGATGAGGCGGCCGCCTTCGAGGGCTATCTCGCGGGCGTTGGCGTTCTGGCGGTCGGTCTGCCATGTCTGTTCGACGAGTTTCAGCACGGACATGAGGTGGGTGGGTGATACGACGACGACGCGGCAGTCGTAGGCGTATTCCCACAGGCGGGGATCGGTCTGCATGGCGGCCATGTAGGCTCCTTCGTTGGGGATGAACATGAGGACGAAGTCGGCGCGGGCGTCGCCGATGTAGTCTTGGTATGATTTGTCGCGCAGTTCGTTGATGTGCCGGCGCACGGAGTCGACATGCCGGCGGGCGAGCGCCGAACGTGCGGCGGGGTCGACGGCCTCGGCCATTTCGAGGTAGGCTTTTATCGAGACCTTTGAGTCGATAACGATGCGGCGTCCGTCGGGGTATGTAACGACGGCGTCGGCACGGAGGCGGTCGCCGTCGGCAGATGCGGCGGCTTCTTGCATTGTGAATTCTTCGCCGGGGCGGAGGCCGGATTTCTCGAGGATGGTGCGTAGAATCATTTCTCCCCATTGGCCTTGCACGAGGGTGTTGCCTTTGAGAGCGGATGTGAGCTGGCGCGCCTCGCGCCCTATTGTGTCGTTGAGGTCGATGAGCGAGCGTATCTGCTCTTTGAGTGAGTATCGCTCGCGGGCTTCGCGGCTGAATGATTCGGTGAAGGCTGTCTCGAAGCGGGTGAAGTCGCGGCGTATGGGGTCGAGGAGCTCGCCGATGCGCTGCTCAGAGTCGGCGCGAAATTGGCGCGAGTTGGCATTGAATATTTCTTCGGCGAGGCGGCGCATGTCGTCGCGGCTGCGGCTTTGGGCGCGGCTTACTGCCCAAAAAGTGGCGGCCGCCGCGGCTGCGGCAGCCACCACGGCGGCTAAGATTGTTTCCAGCATTTAATCTAATCGATTTATTTTCGAGATATTTCGACTTAAATCGAGATAAATCGAAGAATTTCGATTTAAATCGAATTATGTCGAGGGAGGCCGATTTCAGAGGCGGTCGAGAACTGTGGCGATGAGGTCGCGGACACCGGATTTGTAGTTGGGGTTGGCTTCGGTGTTGAATCGGTTGGCGATGATGGAGCATACGGTCATGCACTTGTGTCCCATGAGGCGTCCGAGGCCTTGGAGGGGAGCGGATTCCATCTCGTAGTTGGTGATTTTGCGTCCGTTGAAGCGGAATTCCTCGATGCGATGGTTGAGGTCGGGGTTGGCCAGGTCGAGGCGCACGCGGCGTCCTTGGGGACCGTAGAATCCGACGGCGGAGATGGTGTTGCCGCGCACCATGTCGGTGCCTCCGATGCGCTCGACGAGTTCGGCGTCGGCGTCGACGACGTAGGGTTTTGCCCAAAGGGGATTCCAGTCGGTGTGGCGGCAGAGGGCGTGTTCGAATTCGAGGTCGGCCACGGAGTTGCGTCCGGCATAGTAGTTGAGCACGCCGTCGAAACCTATTGACTTTTCGGCGATGACGGGTGTGCCGATCGAGAGTTCGGGCTGGAGTGCTCCGGATGTGCCGATGCGCACCATTGTGAGGGTGCGGTGTGTGTCGCGTATTTCGCGCGTGTCGAAGTCGACATTTGCCAGGGCGTCGAGTTCGGTGATTACGATGTCGATATTGTCGGGTCCGATGCCGTGGCTTATGCACATGATGGGCCGGCCGTTGTAGGTGCCGCCGATGGTGTGGAACTCTCGGGCCGATACTTCAAAAGTCTTGGCGTCGAAAAATTCGGCCACCATGTCGACGCGTCCGGGGTCGCCTACGAGGATTATATTGTCGGTGAGTTGGTCGGGACGGAGGTGGAGGTGGAACACCGAGCCGTCGGGGTTGATGATGAGTTCCGATTCCGGGATGATTCTTTTAATCATGGCAGTTGCTTTTTAGGTTGTGTATATTAAACGTCGCGGAGGAGTCAATAGTTGGGCAGGGCGTAGCGTCCGCCAGGTATTGATATGAGCATGTCGTCCATTTCCATGTGGAACAGCATGTCGGCCACGCGGGCATATGGCAGGGCGAGTGCCGCGGCGATGTCGGCAGATGTGAATGTAGGGTTGGCGGCGACGATGTCGAGCAGGCGTTGCTCCTCGTCGGATACGGGGCGAAAAAGGCGCGGCTCCTCATTGGCGGGAGCTGCGGCCGGGGTCCAGCCCATGGCTTGGATGAGGAAATCGGCATCGGGGAGCAGGGATGCCGTGCGAGAGGCTATGAGGCGGTTGGTGCCTGCGCTGTAAGGGTCGGACAGGCGTCCGGGCACGGCAAATACGTCGCGGTTGTAGTCGGAGGCAATGCGGGCTGTGGCAAGCGCACCGCCATGAGCAGCCGACTCTACCACGACGGTGCAGTCGCACAATCCGGCCACGATGCGGTTGCGGGCCAGGAAATATGGTTTCATTATCGCGGTGCCCGAAGGGTACTCGGTGACGATGGCTCCCCCGCTGCGCACAATCTCGGCGGCAGACTGGCGGTGGGCCGAGGGGTAGATGGAGTCGAGGCCGTGGGCCACGACGGCCACCGTGGGCACGCCTGCGTCGAGGGCGGCGCGATGGGCGGCTATGTCGATGCCGTAGGCCAAGCCGCTCACTATGACCAAATCGGGGATTTTCGCGGCCAGGTCGGCGACAAAACGGCGGGTGAAGTCGACGCCTTGCGCCGTGGCATGGCGTGTGCCTACGATAGCCACCATGTGGGCCGAGTCGAGGCAGCAGGAGCCGAGGCGGTAGAGCAAAACCGGCGCGTCGTCGCACAGGGCGAGACGGCGCGGATAGTCTTCGTCGAGACAAAACAGCGTGTCGATATGCGAATTGCAGGCAAAGGCCATTTCTGCTCCGGCGTCTTTCATGAGAGCCCGGCGGCGACTCATGCCGAAGGCATCGGCGCCTATGCCGGCCACGGCCATTTCCGTATCAGACATGGAGAAGAAGCGATCGAGCCCTCCGGCCCGGGCAATGGCTTCCCGAGCTGTCGACAGGTTCAGTTTTTTGAACATCGACAGGGCAATCTTCATCTGCCTGCTGATAGCGTCCGCGTTCATTTGAGATATTTTTCGAATACGGGCATCAGGTCTTCGCCGCGAGTGAGGCGGCCATCGCGCAAGGTGGCTATTTTAACGCGGCCATGGGCGGCGAGCACGCCGTCGGCCCGGTATATCCACTGGTCGAATAGGAAAAGGGGGCCTTCGCGGCCAATGTCGAGGCATGAGACAAAGCGGTCGGTCATGCGCAGAGGGGTGCGGTAGTCAATCTCGATGCGGGCGGCCACGGGGTCGATGCCACGGTCGTGCATCTCGTTGAACGGGAACCCGGCCTCGCGGCAGAAAAGATGGCGTGTATGCTCCATGTAATTGAGGTAGACGGCATTGTTTACGATGCCCTCGATGTCGACCTCATAGTCGCGGACGTCCATCTCGGTGTGGAATGTATATTTGTTGAAATCGACTGTCATTGGTGTATTCTGTTGCGATGAATGATATAACGGTTGTAGTAGGCGAGCACAAGTGTGGTGAGCGGCAGGGCTATGATAAGGCCGATGAAGCCGAGCAGCGAGCCCCATACCGACAGCGACAGCAGGATTATGGCGGGATTCAGGCCCATGGCCTTGCCCATGATTTTGGGCGTGAGGAAAAGGTCCTGGATGGCCTGCACCACGATATACACGGCCATGCACTCCCACCAGATGGTCCAGAAAGCCACGTCGCCCTGAATCGAGCACACGAGGCAGAGGATGGTCGTGGGTATTATGGAAATCAATTGAAGATAGGGCACCATGTTGAGCAGGCCGATGAACATGCCGAGCACCACGGCCAGGGGCATGCCTATGATGAGGAATCCGATGCTGAACAGCACGCCCACGCAAAGGGCCACGAGCGACTGGCCGCGGAAATAATGGTTCATCGAGCGTTTCACATCGTCGGCCACGGCGAAGACACGCGAGCGGTAGCGCGGCGGCACCATATGGCGGAAGCCGTCGAGCAGCTTCTCGTAGTCGAGCATTATAAACACAAGATAGAGTATTACCAGGAACCAGTTGAGCAGGCTCAGCACCATGCTCACGCCTCCGGAAATCATGCGCCAAAGGTATTCGAATATCGACTTGAAGTCCTGGCGTGTCATCTGGTCGGAGATATGGTTGAAATCGATATGCTCGCGCAGGAAATCGTGCACTCCGGCGGGAATGAACTTTACATCAGCAGCCGATGAGGCGTAGTTTTTCACCATTGCGGCCACCTGATGCAATTCGTCGAAAATCGACGGCAAGAACACAACGCCAAGGAGCGTGAACAGCAGAAGGGCTTCGATCAACGTGATGGTGATGGCCACAATGCGCCCTTTGAGCCGGAGCATACGGCGGTTGCGCTGCACGAAAGGCTCGAGCAGATAGGCCATGAGCCAGGCCACCAGAAATGGCAGAAGCACGCCGCTGAGGCGGTTGATGAGCCACATCGCGGCCACGACCATGCCCAGCGTGATGATGAGCCTGACCACGCGGTCGAACGTAAATGGCCGGCGGCCTCCACGGGCCTCGATTTCCTTATATTCCTCCATCGCAGGTACTAAATGTGCGACGGACGCACGAGCCGTGCGTCCCTACACTCAATGATTATATTTATCGATTTATGCTTGATAATTCAGATTTATGATATGTCGGCCTTTTCGTAGCCTTGGTCGCGGAACGCGCAATTGATGTCGTAAATCGGCTCGGTGTACCAATCAGAGTCTTTGCTTATGTAGTAACGGTGATTGTCCTCATCGTTGTAACATATCTTTATTACAAGTCCCGACACCTTGCGGAAGTGGGCCTCGAGATCTTTGGGCGAGTCGCCGCCGCAAATCTCAACCTCGCACTCGCCTTTGAACGAACGGATGTCGCCAAAGGCAGTATCGCTGTCTATACTCGAAATTTTGCCTCCATCCCTGTCGGCGCCCTGCCCGGTCTTTACCATGTACACGCCGATACGAAGATAAGGATAGTCCTCGGTGAAGGCTTCTTGGAGATCGCGTATGGTGCCGCTGTCGCTCAGTTCATATGTGAAGCTCTGTTTGAGTCCGCGACGACGTTCGTTTCCGGCCTCCTCGCGCTCCGCTTCCTCGGCGCGGCGTGCCTGCTCGGCTTCTTCTCGTTCTGCTACCTCGGCTTGGCTGCGGCGAACCTGCATGTAGCGGCGACGAGCTTCGGGTGACATGTGGCGGAGGCGTTCTTGCTCGAAACGGCGACGCACGTCTTCATCACTCTCTCGATGCTCTTCTGCCTCAGTCTCACTTTGTGTCTGCTTGGAAAAAAATGACTTGACAGTCGAGGTGATATCGTCGAGACCAAGGTCTTCGAGAGCTTCGGATGACAGCCCGAGTTCACGAGCCTTCTTTTTGAGACCGTCGCCTTTGAGGTCACCAAGGGTTTTCTTGACAGAATCAATGGCGTCTAAGGCGTCGACCGCTTCATCGAGGCCAAACTGTTTCGCTTTCTTTTTAAGAGAATCAAAAAGTCCCATATTTTGGGAATTATTCTGCCAACCGACGGGAAATCGACTTGTTTATAAACGAATTACAGGGCGGTGAGCCGTCCCACTACTTTCAGCCTGCGGGCCGAATTGCCAAGGTAGTGTAACCGCCCCGCGGCATCGCGCCGCTTGCAAACGCAAATTTACAAATTAACCTGTAAAAAACAAAAAACAGTCCGTGATATTTTTGCATGCCGGTGTTTTTGAATGCAGAAGCCGCTCGCACATCCGCGTGGCTACGCCGGGCCGGAACTATCCCGAACCATGAACGAACCATTGCGAGAGTATCTTTTTGCAAAGATTTGCCGGTAAAGAAGCTCCAACTACCTTTTTCTCGCAAAGCTCGAAAGCCATGCGGGCGATGCGAAATTGCGCAAGCCGGAGGCTCGCGGTGCTAATCTATACCCATGGATTTTTCCATTGCTTCGATTGAGGACAGATCTAAGGCCGGTGTGTCTCGCAAAACTCCACTTTCAGCCTCTTCCATAGCGGCAAGAGTCTCTGCATTTGGCTCATGATATACGGAATCAAAATTCATCATAATTTATGTTTTTTTACAGCGCAAGCCGGAGGCTCGCGTTCCTGCATATGCGCGTTCCTGCATATGCGCGGTGCCGGCTAATGGATGTTGCGGCGGTCGAGGGCTTGTTGGTAGCGGCGGGCGTTGGCGAGGTGGGTGGCGTAGTCGGTGGCGAAGTTGTGGCGGCCGGAGAAGTCTTCTTTGGCGCACATATATATGTAGCCGTGGGCCGGGGCGGAGAGTACGGCTTCGAGGGTGGCGCGTTCGGGGACACGGATTGGGCCGGGAGGGAGGCCGGGATTGAGGTAGGTGTTGTAGGGCGAGGGGGTGCGCAGGTGCTTGCCGGTGATGCGGCGCAGGGAGAAGTCGCCGACGGCGAATTTCACGGTGGGGTCGGCTTGCAGGGGAATACGCCGGGCAATGCGGTTAAGGTAGAGGCGGGCTACCATTGGTCGCTCGTCGGCCTTGGCGGTTTCTTCTTCGACGATTGAGGCTACGGTGGCCACTTCCACGGGGGTAAGCCCCAGCGATGAGGCTTGGGCGCGACGCTCGTCGGTCCAAAACCGGTTGCGGAAGTCGGCGAGACGGCTCACGACTACGACGGCCGGGGCGTTCCAATAGAATTCGTAGGTATCCGGAATGAAGGCGGCTACGTAGCCGGGTCGGTTGAATCCCATTGTGGGGAGGACGGAGTCGCAGGCGGCGGCGAATTCGTCTTCGGTGAACTCCATGCGCGAGGCCAGGCGGGCGGCGAGTTGGTCGAATGTGCGTATATTGTTGAATGTGAGGCGCACGGGGGTCTGGCGGCCGTGGAGCAGGCGACGGCTTATGTCGATGGCACGTGCGCCGGGGTCGACAACATATGAGCCTTCGGCAACCTTGGGGGAGCCGCCTTGCAAGCCCCACAAGCGGGCCACGCGTCGTCCGAAGTCCTGACCGAGACGCGTGACAAGCGTATCGACAACGGCGGTGGTTGTCGCTCCACGCGGAATGTAGATGCGGACGCTCTCCTGCCTGTCGTACTTCTTGGTGGCGAGCATCCATATTACGCCCAGTCCGATGAATATGGCAACGAGGGCTATTATAATGCCGATGAGGATGCGACGCATCCAACGGGGGCGTTTATTGTTTTTTTTATTATTCACGGTTTTATTGTTTTTGGCGGACGCACGAGCCGTGCGTCCCTACTCTTATTTACCAGATGTTGAAGCGATAGCCCACGGAGACGGTGCCGGTGACGATGGAATTGGTGAAGGTGTATTCTTTGTCGTAGAGGAGGCCAATGTTTACGTCGCACTGCGCCCCGGCAAACCATTGCTTATTGTTCCAGACAACCGACAGGCGGAAATTGTTGTAGAAGGCAAACGATGTCTTTTTTTTGTCGGGGAAGTCGATCCATCCGGTCTGTATGCCGAGCAGGGGCGATTCCGACACTCCGAGAATCCACTTCGGGGCAAACACCCAGTTGTAGCCGTAGCCGACTTTGAGGGCGTAGTTGTTGTTGGAGGCGCGATAGGTATAGTCGGGCCATGTAGCCGGGAGGGCGTCCTTCATATAGTCGGGCAGAGACGAGAAATCGAAGATGAATTTCTGACGCCAGAAAGAAAATCCGGCATAGAGCGAGCCTTGGCTGCGTTTCTGTATTTTAGAGAAATTGAACGCTGCGGCCTGGGAGTATTTCTTGTGGTTGAAGAAATAGTAGAAATTCAGGCCCCATGAATTGTTGTTGATGCCGTTGAAGTCGATTTTGGGATTGGTGGTGTTGCCATGGGGGCCGAACTTTGATATATGTGTGCCTACATCGTTTGACACGCTGTAATAGTCGACGGCAAAGAGGCTGCAATTGAATCCGAAGGTGAATCGCTTTCGCGCGCCGGAGGTGAAGCCGAGGTATTTGCTTACGTTCATGTCGTAGCCGACAGACACGGCAAGATATGTGAGCCAGAAGCCGGTGGATGTGCTCGGATCGGAGAGCATACGCATGCGCATGTCGTTGGGGAGGTCGAAATTGTAGTAGTCGACCCACGACTCGGTGCGCAGCTTGAGGTTGAATTTATGACCGGTGCCTACGACGTAGGCCGAGTCGTAGGTATTGAAGAAACGGTCGCCCCAGCGGTAAACGTCGACGCAAAAGTTAGGGAACTTGCCCCATTCTCTTATCGAGTCGAGGGCAAGCGACAAGGCGTTGGCCTGAAAGACAGCCAAGAGCAATATCAGAGCTAACCACAGGCGTTTCATTCCATTTTTTTATTCTTCCTCTATATTTTCGTCGGGATGGTCGAGCAGGCGCAGGGCGATGTCGCGGTCTTCGTCGTTGACGAGGAGGCGGATACCGTCGAAGGGGGCGAGCTGTATGCCGAAGACGTTGGAGGTGATTTCGTTGTTGAGCACGGCCGGGATGCCGTTGGTGCGAAGCACTCCGAGGGCAATGTTGGCGGCGGCGTCGGATGAGTACACTTTAATTACGGAGAGAGACATGTCAGTCGGGAAGTTGGGAAGATTGGGAGTTGGGAAGTTGGGAAGTTTGGGAGGAGGGAAGTTGAGAAGTGAGGCGGTAGGCGTTGCAGCCCAGGAAGTTGCCGGCCACGATGGCGCAGTAGAAGGCGGAAAGGTCGGCGGCATGGGCGGTGATGTAGTCGAGCGGCAGGGATGCTATGTAGAAAGCGTCGGCTATACAGTGGGGAAAGCCGCAGAGGATGAAGGCGGGGATGCCGAACAGCAGCGGCAGCCAGCGGCCTTTGTCGGTGCCTTGCACGGCAAGCGTCATGATGAATCCGCAACCTATGGCGAGTATGCCGTTGCGCAGGGGCGACGATGCCAGGCGTTTGTCGATAACGGCTTGGGCGGCAGTCTGCATCGATGCGTCGGACATGAGCAGCCCCATAAGCATACAGCCTATGATGTTGAGTATGAGTATGGCAAGGAGCCATGCGTAGCCTCCCTGCGCGCTTTGGTCGGGAGCGGGGCCCCATACGAAGCGGGCCTTGCCGGTGAAGAGGTTGAGCCCGAGCGACACCACGGCGATAAGGCCGAAGGCGAAGAGGATGGCGCCGGCCACACCTCCCGTTTTGAGGAAGATGCAGCCGCCCATGCTTATGCACACGCCCGCAAGGATGCCGCGGGCTATGAATTTACTGTCTTTCATCGAATTGCTGTCGGAAATCAGATATTGTGGAGGTCGTGGCCCATACGCTCTTTCTTTGTGGCCATATACCGGCGGTTGAAAGGCGTGGGGTCTACTTCGATTGGCACATTTTCCTCGATGGTGAGGCCGTAGCCTTCGAGGCCGATGCGCTTGCAGGGGTTGTTGGTGAGCAGACGCATCTTGCGGATGCCGAGGAGGTTGAGAATCTGCGCGCCAACGCCGTAGTCGCGTTCGTCGGCCTTGTGCCCGAGGTGGAGGTTGGCGTCTACGGTATCCATGCCTTCTTCCTGGAGTTTGTATGCGCGGATTTTATCCATCAGGCCGATTCCACGGCCTTCCTGGCTGAGGTAGATTATGGCGCCGCGGCCTTCCTTCTCGATCATCTGCATTGCCCGATGGAGCTGCTGACCGCAGTCGCAGCGTTCGGAGCCGAAGATGTCGCCTGTGGCGCATGACGAGTGCACGCGCACGAGCACGGGCTCGTCGCCGGTGACGTCGCCTTTGATGAGGGCGATGTGTTCGAGGCCGTTGCTGATCTGGCGGAAAGGAATGAGTTTGAAATGGCCGAATTCGGTGGGCATATCCACTTCTTCGCCCACTTCCACCATCTGCTCTTTATTGAGGCGGTAGGCAATGAGGTCGCGTATTGATATGAGTTTGAGGCCCCATTCGTCGGCGCGGAGGCGGAGTTCGGGCAAACGAGCCATAGAGCCGTCGTCGCTCATTATCTCCATAAGGGCAGCGGCGGGACGAAGGCCGGCAAGGCGGGCAAGGTCGACCGCGGCCTCGGTGTGGCCGGCACGGCGGAGCACCCCGGCATCCTGGGCATAGAGGGGATTGATATGACCGGGACGGCCAAAAGTGGCGGGTGTCGACTCGGGGTCGGCAAGGGCGCGGATTGTGGCGGCGCGGTCCTGAATCGACACACCGGTTGAGCAGCCTTCGAGTTTGTCGACGGTGACGGTGAACGGGGTGCCGAGCACCGAAGTGTTGTCCTCTACCTGGTGAGGCAGATCGAGCTCGCGGCAGCGGCTGTTGGTAATCGGGGCACAAAGCACGCCACGGGCGTTTTTGAGCATGAAATTTACCTGTTCGGGGGTAATTTTCTCGGCGGCCACTATGAGGTCGCCCTCATTTTCACGGTCTTCATCGTCGACCACAATCACCATCTTGCCTTCGGCGAAATCGCGGAGGGCTTCTTCGATAGTATTCAGTTTTATGTCTGCCATAATTAATTATTTAGATGTCGGAGCCGGAAGGCCCGGATGTATATTGCTGTATAAGTTTTTCTGTGTTTGCAGCCACGGCGTCGAGGTTGCGACGGCCTATGGCAAAGGGGTATTCGTTGAGGAGGAGCACCACACGCGGACGGCGCGAGTTGGAAAGATACTCTATAAGGTCGTTGAGCGACTGCTCGAGGCTTCGCCACGGGCCGTGCCCGGCCAGGCGGGCGAATATGTTCATTTTTTTCAATTCGGCCTGCGCGTCGGCCACACGCTGCCGGAAATCGCGCAGACGGACAAGAGCTTCGTCGGGGTCGACATCGCTCATTATCACTTCTTTCAATTCGAGCGAGCGTTTGAGGCGGCGGCCGGTGATGCGGCGGAAGAAAGCGGCATAGGCGTCGACATTGAACACGGCGGAGTCGCCCACGGCCTTGTAGGTGAAGAATATGCCCAAGGGCAGAAGCACGGCCGAACTGAGCCATATGCCCATCCACACCTCGGTCTTGCCGTCGCGCGCCATCTTGTAGCCCATGTTGTCGAATATAAAGTAGACGATAAACAGGAATACCGAGATAACGAGCGGTGTGCCGATGCCGCCTTTCTTGATGATGGCGCCCAGGGGCGCGCCGATGAAGAAAAAGATGAGGCAGGCAAACGACAGGGTGAATTTCTTTTGCATCTCTATGTCGTGGCGGCGCATGAGCTTTTCCTGCTCGAGCAGGAGCGTGGAGCGGTATTCGAAGTCTTGAATCTGCTGGCGTGTCTTGCTGATGGCGCGTGTTATATATCCTCGCGCCCTGGGCAAGTCGGGTTTCGAGAATACGGAATCGAGCACCAGGGGCTCGGCCACGGCGGGCAGGGGTTTGTGCACCTTGGTCACGTTTGAGTCGTTGCGGATGTATTCGTAGTATGGCACGTTGACATATGAGCGTGTCACCAGGTCGGAGCCGTAGCTTGTGCCAAGGGAGTCGACAATGCCGCTTATGGAGTCGATCGAGGCGCGCAGTTCAGTAATATTCTTGCCGACATACTGGCTGCGCATGGTGCTTTCGTCCATGCGGTTGAAGTTGGCGTCGAAAAGGAAATATATTTGCTTGTCGGTGAAGCTCTCGCGTCGGAAAGGAAGATAGTTGGACGTGGACGAGCCCATAGCGTTCTCGCGCAGGTTCTCGAACATCTCGCCACGGTAGAGATGTAGAAAGAGGCGCGTCTTGTCTTCGGTGAAGTTGAGGCTTCCGGAGTCGGCAAGAATCACGCGGGAATTGTCGAGCCCGCGCGAAAGGTCGTAGATAATAAGGTCGTAGAGCATGCCCGTGTCGGGGTTCTTGCGCTCGACATAGAGGTTCATGCCCGGAATCTGGTCGTAGAACGACCGCACGGGGATTTCGACCTCGGGCGATTTCTGGCGCATCGAAAAGAGCAGCGTCCACATCTTTGTCTGCGCCACGGGCAGCACATTGTTTTGAAAGAAGAACGCGCCTATGGCCACAAACACCATAAGCACGATAAGCGGCCGCATTATCTTGAAGAGCGATATGCCGGCGGCTTTCATGGCCGTAAGCTCAAACCGCTCGCCAAGGTTGCCAAAGGTCATAAGCGACGCCAGCAACACGGCCAACGGCAGGGCCGTGGGCACCATGGTGAGTGCGGCATAAAAGAACAATTCGCCTATAACGCTCACAGCCAAGCCTTTGCCGACAAGATCGTCGATATATCGCCAAAGGAATTGCATGAGCACGATGAAAAGACATATAAAAAAAGTCATTGCCAGCAGCGGCAGGAACCGTTGCAGCATAAACGTGTACAGTCTTTTTATTCTCAAAGCCAAGGGCGTTGTCTGTTATCTGTTTTGGAATTGCAAATTTACAAAGATTTTTGCAAAAACCGCGCACCTCACAGGCTTTTTTTACTTTCTCCGGTAGGTGGCGAAGCGATAGGGCGGCACAGAGCCTTCGGCAGGAACGGTTTCGGAGGCTTCGGCAAGCTCGAACTCGGCGGGGATGGAGGGAAAGAAGGTGTCGGCGCCGGCAGCGGTGCCGTCGATTTCGGTGAGGTCGAGCTCGGCGGCCAGCGGCATTGCCTGACGATAGATTTCGCCGCCTCCGATAATGAATACTTTCTCGTCGGGAGCCGTCATGGCAAGAGCGGCTTCAAGGCCCGAGGCCGTTTCCGCACCGGGGAACGAGAGGGAATTGTTGCGTGTCACCACGATGTTGCGACGCCCGGGAAGGGCTCCTTTGGGAAGCGACTCGAATGTGCGCCGGCCCATCACCACGGTGTGTCCGAGGGTGAGCGACTTGAAGCGGCGCAAGTCGCCACGAATATGCCAAAGCATGTCGCCGCCGCGTCCGATCGCTCCATCGGAGGCCACAGCGGCTATTATGGTTATATCTTGTTGTGTCATAATTCTTTTTCTGTCAGGAACACAATCCTCCGGATTGTGGCATGTTTCACAAGCCGGAGGCTTGTGTTCCTGCATTATACGGCGACGATGCCGGGGATGTGAGGATGCGGGTCGTAGCCGGTGAGGGTGAAATCGTCGTAGGTGAAATCGAAGATTGATTTCACGTCGGGGTTGATGGTCATTTTCGGCAGCGGGCGCGGCTCGCGGGTGAGCTGGAGGCGCACCTGGTCGAAATGGTTGCGGTAGATATGCGTGTCGCCGAGGGTGTGCACAAAATCGCCGGCACGAAGCCCGGTGACCTGAGCCATCATCATAAGCAGCAAGGCGTAGGAGGCGATGTTGAAGGGCACGCCGAGGAATGTGTCGGCCGAGCGTTGGTAGAGTTGCAGGCTGAGCCGTCCGTCGGCGACGTAGAACTGGAAGAAGGCGTGACACGGGGGAAGATTCATATTGTCGAGGTCGCCTACGTTCCATGCGCTCACGATTATACGGCGCGAGTCGGGATTATTTTTAATATCGTCGACGGCCTGCGAGATCTGGTCGATGAATCCGCCCTTATAGTCGGGCCACGACCGCCACTGGTATCCGTAGATATGGCCGAGGTCGCCGTCGGGTCCGGCCCATTCGTTCCAGATGCGCACTCCGTGGTCTTGAAGATATTTCACGTTGGTGTCGCCGCGCAGAAACCAAAGGAGCTCGTAGATTATGGATTTGAGGTGGAGTTTTTTTGTGGTGAGCAGCGGAAATCCTTCTTCGAGGTTGAACCTCATCTGGTAGCCGAATACCGACCGTGTGCCGGTGCCGGTGCGGTCGCCTTTGTCGGTGCCGTGGTCGAGGATATGACGGAGCAAGTCAAGATATTGTTTCATCTTTGTGACGGTTGAATGATTGTTTGGGCAATTGGGCCGACATGCTTGCCGGGGCGCCTCCCTGCGGGGCTATGCGGCGGAGCATGGGCCACGACAGACGGTGGTGTCCGCGACGCACGGTGATGGCGTCGTTGGGACACTCGGCCGCGCAGTTGAGGCACATGACGCAACGGGAAGTGTCGACCGTGCAGTCGGGCATTTTAATACATTGGGATTTACACACATCGACACACCGGTCGCAGTGGATGCATTTGTCGGGGTTGATGTCGACGTTATATACCGAAGCCCGGCTGAGAAAGGCGAGGATACCGCCGACAGGGCATATTGTGTTGCAGAAAAGGCGTCCGCGCATGGCGGCAATAGCGCCCACAAGGGCGAGGACTCCCCACCCTGCCACCACGCTACCCGTGGCTATGAGTCCGGGACGGGCCACGGCACGTATTATGCTGCCGTAGAGGTGCGAGGGGTCGAGCACGGCGAGCACCACGGCAAATCCGGCGAAGAAGGCCAGCGACACGGCCACGGTGACGGGAATCCGCAGGGCATTGAGCGGCGGCGCGTAACGATAGCGACGCGCCCCCTTCTTCCGGCATGCGCGTCCGGCGCGGGCGGCGGCATCCATCACCGTGCCCAGGGGGCACACGGCCGAGCAGTAGACTCGCCCGAACGTGAGGGTGACAAACACCCAGAACACCACCCAGAACGCCGCGCCGGCCATTATCGCCGGCACAATCTGCAAGTGGGCGAGCCAAGAGCCGAGAGCAGTGCGGCCGAAATGCGGGGCGAGGGCAAGCGCAGAGAACCCGACGGCGAAAATCATCGCCGCGGCCACACGTATATATTTAAGTGTCCTGTACATTATATAAATATCATCTTCGATACGGACGCACGAGCCGTGCGTCCCTACACTATTGATTTCTACTCGAGGATTATCGTTACAATCTCGTCGGGGTCGGTGATTACGTGGTCGGCGTAGGCATTGCGCAGCTCCGACGGCGGACGGAATCCCCAGGTGACGCCGACAGACTCGACGCAGGCCCGGCGCGCCGTCTCCATATCCACGCCGGAGTCGCCCACATACAGTACCTGTGCCTTGGGTGTGGGGCAGGCGTTGAGAGCCGCGAACACTATCGAGGGGTCGGGTTTGCGGGGCACTCCTTCGACATTGCCGAGTACGGCGCGCCACGCGGCGTCGGGGAAATAGTGATTTATGATTTTTGTGACAGCCGCCTGGTATTTGTTGGACGTGACAGCAAGGTTGAGGCCTCGCGCGGTGAGGTCGGCAAGCAGTTCGGGGATGCCGGGATATGGCTTGGTGAAATCGCAGCAATGCTCGTCGTAATATTCGCGGAAAAAGCCCAGGATACGGTCAACTTCGGTGGTTGAGCGGGCTTCGGGAGGGAGAGCGCGCTCGATGAGGCGACGCACGCCGTTGCCCACCATAGCCTGGTATGCCGGAATTGAATGTTCGGGATGCCCCGTGCTGCGCAGCGCGTAGTTCACGGCGTGGCCGAGGTCTTCTATTGTATTAAGGAGTGTGCCGTCGAGGTCGAATATTACGTAAGATTTCATTGGGGAAGTTGTTTGTTAAGGTCTTTAAGGACTATAAAGACCTTAAAATTAGTCATTCGTCGTTAATAGTTTTAGAACGGGTATCCGACTGAGAAGTGGAAGGTGGCGTCGCGGCCCCAGCGGGGATGTATCAGCGGCCAGGGTTCTTGGTTCATGGCCGGGTTGTGTGCCTTCATGCCAAGGTCGAAGCGCAGGAGGAAATAAGTAAAGTCCATTCGCAGGCCAACGCCGTAGGCGGCGGCTATCTGCTTGTAGAATTCGTTGAATTTGAACACGCCGCCCGGCTGGTTCTCGTAGTCGCGTATGGTCCAGATATTGCCGGCGTCGACAAACAGCGCGCCCTCAAACACCCAGAATAGTCGCGCACGGTATTCCACCGAGAGGTCGAGACGTATGTCGCCGCATTGATTGATGAAGTCGGTTACGGAGTTGCGCGAGTCGTAGGCGCCGGGGCCGAGCGTACGCACGCCCCAGCCACGCACGCCGTTGGCGCCGCCGGCATAGAATCGCTTTTCGAAGGGTATCATCGACGAGTTGCCGTATGGCACGCCGATACCGGCTCCGATGTGGAACGACAGGGCGTTGCGCGAGTTTAGATTGCGCGTGTAAGTGAAATCGGCCTCGGCCTTCACGTATTGAGCATACTGGATGCCAAACACTTTATAAGCCCCGTCGCTTTTCTTGCGGTCGAAGGCCGACGACAGGGCATACAGGAGGTTGCCGGCCATTTCCGCCGAGGCGCGGAAGGTCGTAACCGACGGCTGAATCACGAAAGCGTTCATCGTGGCCGTAGGGATGCGGCGGTTGGTGCGGTAGAAGGTGTAGCCCATGCGCATTATGAAGTGGTCTTCGTAACTGTAACGCAGCAACGGGTTCGACGGCGCTATCGAGTCGAGGAAATTGAGCGTGCTCTTGGGGAGGCGCACATAATTCACGTCGACGAGGTCGAACGTGCGCCGGGTGTTGTAGCCTCCGCTGTTGCGGCTCCATTTATATTTCCAGGCTGCGCCGAATATCACTCGCGTATATTCGGGACGCTCCTGATAGTTGCCCGAAACGGAGAATTCCGTGGAAGCGCGCATACGCTTCTTGAAGGCCGACGACAGGAACGGAGCCTTGAATTTGGGGAAGGTGATGCCCACCTCGCCGGCGTATTCCGAATAGCGGTTGTTGATAAGTCCGTCGACCTTGCCCGACAGGCTCTCGTAGTTGGTACGGAATTTGGCCGTGAGCAGTTCCGACCCCTTGGCGAGGTTGCGGTGCTGATAGGTGAGGCCTACGCCGAATCCGAGGTCGCCCTCGGAATTTGTGCCTTCGAGTTCTACGGTTACGGCCTGCTTCTTGTTGCGCGACAGCAGGATGTAGGCGTCGAGCCACTCCGTGCCGTCGACCGTCCCGGCCGGGCGCATCTCTATGTTTATGAATTTGAGGATTCCGAGTTGCGACAAGGCTTCGTAGGTGCGCTCGACGGCGCGGGCCGAATAGGGCATGCCCGAGCGCAGATAGCATTTCTCTTCGAGGGCCGACGGTTTGATATAGCGGTCGGGGCCGTAGAGCACCATTACGCCACGGTAGTCGACAGTGTCCGACGCTTCGGTGGTGGCGACAGCCGGATTGTAGTCGGTGACAAAAATCACACGGTTTATCTTATACACTTCCGGGATTCCCGTCCGGCTGTCGGGCTTCACGTTCATGGTGAGAGCCACCGCTTTCGAGCCGCGCACGGTGTCGGCGGTGAAAGTGATATAATCGTTGTTGAAGGAATAATATCCGAGGTTGCGCATGCGCGTGGTGATGAGCGTGCGGAAATTGTCGAGACGGTTGCGGTCGAAAAGGTCGCCCGGACGGATGTCGAACGATGCCGAGTCGGCAAGAATCACGGCGCGGAGCGCGGAGTCGGGGATATTGTAGGCCAGCGACGAGATCACGTGGGGCGAACCGGCGGAGATATGGTAGTCTATTTCGATTTTTTTCTTCTCGCGGCTGGCAGTGGAGTCAATTTCGACCGTCACGTCCATATACCCGCGGTTGATAAGAGCCTGGCGCAACTGCCGGCGCGACATCTCGGCGAGCTCGGCGTCGAATATCACCGGCGGCTGTCCTATGTTGCGCAGCCATCGGTTATACCATTTTGTGGTGTCCGACCCCGAGAGGCTGTATGTGCCAAGCTGCAATTTTGCAAACCCGAGCACCTTGTGGTTTGGCGTCTGGCGCAAGAAATTATAAAGCTCTACGGTGTCGATCGTGTCATTGTCGACAGTAATATCCACCGATTCGAGCAGCATCTCGCCGTCGGGCACATGCTTTGTCGACGCGCAGCCCGGCAGCAGCGAGCACATCGCCGCCACGGCCACGCAAGCCACGACCGCACGGAAGAAAATATGTCGCAATTCAGAAACTGACATCACATGCTGTTACGGGTCATTTATCCCCGAACTGCAAAATTACGCAATTTTTTTGAATCTCCGCATCCCCCGCCCCTCCAATCTCCTCCCCCGCCAATTTTTTATCCCTCCCGTCAGCCGATTGCTCCATCAATACTCAAAAAAAATTCAAAATTCAGGCAAACTGCTTTAAGGTAAAATAATGTTGGATATTTCATATAAAACTATTACCTTTGCCTTGGAAACGTGGGTTTAACACAAAATATAACCGCTTGGAAACGTGGTTTTATAAACACTTAATACCCCTTGATTTTGTTTTAAAGTATGAAACGAAAAATTTACGACAATATAAAACAGTGGAAAGACCGCTGGGGAGGACGTACCGCCTTATTGGTGGACGGAGCTCGCCGTATCGGCAAAAGTTAGATTGTGGAGGAATTTGCCCGCAACGAGTACAAATCATATATCCTGATTGACTTTAATAATGTTCAGGCAAACATATTGGAACTGTTTGACAATCACATGAACGACCTTGATGGATTTTTCATGCGGCTGAGTCTTTATACCGGAATAAGGCTTTATCCGCGTGAATCATTGATTATATTTGACGAAGTGCAGATGTGGCCAAGAGCCCGAGCCGCAATAAAATATCTTGTCAAAGACGGACGATACGACTATATCGAAACCGGTTCATTGGTAAGCATCAATCACAATGTGAAAGATATTGTGATTCCAAGCGAGGAGATTAGGATTGATATGTATCCTATGGACCTGGAAGAGTTCATGTGGGCTAACGGACAGGATATGCTGTTTGATTTTGTCAAGACCCGGTTTGAGAGTTTGGCCCCTCTCGGGCAGGCTCTCCACCGACAAATGATGGAAGCATTAAGAACATACATGCTCGTCGGAGGTATGCCACAAGCCGTAATGAGTTATGTTGAACGGAAAGATATGAGAGATGTTGATGCTATCAAGCGAAGCATACTTGCACTATACCGAAACGACATAAGCAAATATGCAGGAAGATCCGCGCCAAATGTCACACGGATTTTCGACAACATCCCGGGACTTTTACAGCAGCATGAGAAACGGTTTCGCCCTTCAAAAGTAAAGCCCGGAGCAAGAATGAAAGACTTTTTGGAGTCAATGTTCTGGCTTGATGAAAGCCGCGTCGTCAATTTCTGTTATGCCACAACCGAACCTTCTGTCGGTCTGGCACTTAACCGAGACGATGCAAAAGTAAAACTTTATATGGCCGATACCGGACTATTGGTGTCTATGGCTTTTGACTCGGGCGACCTGGAAGAAGGCGGCATCTACGAGAAAATTCTACGTGGCAAACTTGAATTCAACAAGGGCATGCTGATTGAGAACCTCGTAGCCCAGCTGTTAAGCACAGCCGGATACCCGCTATATTTTTACAGCCGCTACTCCAAAGACAATGCAGACGACAGAATGGAAATTGATTTCCTGATTCGAAAAAAAGTCGTAACAAGCAAACATAACATTTCGCCAATAGAGGTGAAATCATCACCGCAATACAGCCTCACATCGCTTGAAAAGTTCGGCAAGAAATTCTCAAATTATCTTGGCACATCTTATGTGCTTCATACCAAAGACCTGGAAATAAAAGACGGTATAATTTACCTCCCGCTATACATGGCCGGGCTTTTATAAAAAACTCAAAAAAAATTTCAAAATTCAGGCAAACTGTTGTACAGTAAAAAATAATTGCTTAATTTTGGCGTGCATATCGTCTGCCGAAGTCCGATATGGGCTTGCGGGCGGGATGCAGACATAATTAAAAGCGTATTCTATGCTAAAATCCAAGCGATTTTAGCATTTTTTTATTCCGATTAAAAAAATTATAAGGAATCC
>VSPD01000052.1 GCA_009775125.1 Muribaculaceae bacterium
CGCACGGCTCGTGCGTCCGATGCGAAAAGATTTTTGATGCGGACGCACGAGCCGTGCGTCCCTACACAATGAATACATTGATTCTTTCAATTACAGATACTTTACGACAATGAAACAATATAAATATATCGCAGCCGCCGCAGTGCTTGCTCTCTCGATGGGTTTCACCGCCTGCGACGACGATGACGACCTTATCTTCCCCGAGGTGCCCGAAACACCGACCGGCGCCGTCAAGGCCGTGGGCGCGTCGGTAGAATCCGGCGCGGTGATAAGCGCCGATGTCACAGAAATTTCAATAGCCTACGACGGCCTCATCTCGCTCAACTCCGCCGTGCACATCACCCTCAACGGCTCCGCTGCCTATGCCTCTATATGGGAGAAAACCCTTATAGTGTATGTGGCTCTCGAACCCGGAAAGGCCTACACCCTCGACGTGCCTGCCGGAGCGGTGATAGGCAATAAAGGCAATTCGTATGCCGAGGCCTATTCTCTGCAATTTGCCGTGGCCGACCCCTCTGCCGCCGACTACATCCCCTCGCTTTCCAACGCCAACGCTACCGCCCAGGCGCAAAATGTATTCAACTTCCTTATTGAGCAGAGTGGAAAACGCATCCTCTCGGGCGCCATGGCAAACGTAAACCTCAACAACGATTTTGCCAACTGGGTCTACGGCGCATCTTACGCCTATCCCGCTATGACTTGCTACGATTTTATCCACATCAACGCCGACTGGATCGATTACAGCGATGTGTCGCTCGGTATCGGCCAATGGAAAAACAACGGCCTTGTAGGTTATATGTGGCATTGGGCCGCACCCACCGATGAGGCTGCTTACCGCGCCGGCGACCTCGACCGCTACGGCTTCAACGTGCCCGGCGGCGACAACCCCTCCGAGTTCGATATCCGCGAAGCTCTCAAAGAGGGTACATGGCAGCATGAATTCATCATGGCCGACATCGACCGTGTGGCTGCCGTGCTGAAAAAATTGCAGGATGCAGGCGTGCCTGTAATCTGGCGCCCGCTCCACGAAGCCGCCGGTTCGTATCAGTACAACAATCCTTGGTTCTGGTGGGGACGCCACGGCGAAGAAGCAACCAAAGACCTCTGGAAGCTGATGTACGACCGCCTCGTCAACCATCACGGACTCAACAACCTTATATGGGTGTGGACCGCGCAATATGCCGAAGGCTATGAGGCTCAAATGGCCGGCGGATATCCCGGCAACGAATATGTCGACATAGTGGGCGTCGACATGTACGAAAACACCAACGACGCGCAGCCCGCAGCCTATGCCGCTGCCCTGGCCATGACCGAAGGCAAGCGCATGGTGGCTCTTTCCGAAACCGGACGTCTGCAAATGCCCGCCGACTGCATCGCCCAAGGCGCCAACTGGGCATGGTTCATGCTCTGGTATTCCAACCCCGCCACTTTGGAAAATCCCGATATGGATGGCTTCGGCAATACCAAGGCCCTTATCCGCGAGGTGATGCAAAGCCCGTTTGTAATCAACCGCGAGCAAATGCCGTCTCTCAAATAGAAATAGTATAATAGTATAAAGATTGTTTTTTGCAACGTCGCCGGCGCTCTTTTGGATGAGTGCCGGCGATTTTGTTAATAAAGTATCATTAATTGCTAATTTAGACACATCTTTGCATCGTATTTATGGCTAAATTTGCGATGAAAAACTAACCTGTCATTATCATGCACTTCGGACATTTCGACGACAACGCCAAGGAATATGTCATCACCGAACCGGCCACCCCGTGGCCCTGGATCAACTATCTCGGGTCGGAAGATTTCTTCTCGCTCATTTCCAACACGGCGGGAGGATACTCATTCTTTCGCGATGCCAAGTTTCGCCGTCTTACCCGCTATCGCTACAATGGCGTGCCCATGGACGACGGAGGCCGGTATTTCTACATCAAAGATGGCGACGCCGCCCCGTGGAATCCCGGATGGAAGCCCTGCAAGACCCCGCTCGACCGTTACGAGTGCCGCCACGGACGTGGGTACACACGCGTCGTAGGCGAAAAGGACGGCCTGCGCGCCGAGGTGCTGTTTTTTGTTCCGCTCGATGCTCCGGCCGAGGTGATGAGCCTGCGGCTTACAAACCTTTCCGGCTCGGCAAAGCATATTTCTCTTTTCTCTTTTGTAGAATGGTGCCTTTGGAACGCGTCGACCGATATGGAAAATTTCCAGCGGAATTTTTCAACCGGCGAGGTCGAGGTCGACGGCCCGGTGATATATCACAAAACCGAGTTCCGCGAACGCCGCGACCATTACGCATTTTTCTCGGTGAACGCTCCCGTCGACGGGTTCGACACCGACCGTGAGGCTTTCGTCGGCCTCTACAACAGCTTCGGTCAGGCGCAGGTGCCCGCCGAAGGGCGCAGCCGCAATTCCGTGGCGCACGGATGGAGCCCCGTGGCCTCCCACCACATCTCGCTCGACCTTGCTCCGGGCGAGACTAAACGATATGAATTTGTCTTAGGTTATATAGAAATTGTGAACGATGAGAAATGGGAAGCACTGGGCGTGGTGAACAAGCGACCCGCCCGTGCGCTCATTTCACGCTTCGACTCTGCGGAAAAGGTCGATGCTGCTTTCGATGGCCTCCGCGGCTATTGGGACAGCATCTTGGCCAATTACACGGTTGAAAGCGAGTCGAAGGAACTCGAACGCATGGTCAATGTCTGGAATCAGTATCAGTGCATGATCACATTCTGCTTCTCTCGCTCAGCCTCGTTCTTCGAGAGCGGAATAGGCCGTGGAATGGGTTTCCGCGACTCTTGCCAGGACCTTGCCGGCTTCGTTCACCAGATTCCGGCACGTGCCCGTACGCGAATACTCGACATTGCCGCCACCCAGATGGCCGACGGCAGTTGCTATCACCAATATCAGCCGCTGTCGAAACGCGGCAACAACGACATCGGTTCCGGCTTCAACGACGACCCCATGTGGCTCGTCTTCGCTGTAAGCGTATATCTTAAAGAAACAGGCGATTTCTCCATATTGTCCGAGCCGGTGCCTTTCGACAACAAGGAAGGCTCGGAAGTGCCCCTCATCGACCATCTCACGGCCTCGGTGCGCTTCGTCACATCGCATCTCGGCCCTCACGGCCTGCCACTTATCGGTCGTGCCGACTGGAACGACTGTCTCAACCTCAACTGCTTCTCGAACGACCCCAACGAATCGTTCCAGACCACCGAAAACCGCTCGGAAGGCTCACAAGCCGAAAGCCTTATGATAGCCGGGCAGTTTGTGATGCTCGCCGATGAATATGCCCGCATATGCCGGCTCGCCGGAAAGGATGAAGAAGCCGCATTTGCCCTCGATGAGGCCGCGAAAATGCGTCTTGCCGTCGAACGCCACGGCTGGGACGGCGAGTGGTTCCTGCGCGCCTACGATTTCTTCGGCCGCCCCGTCGGCTCGCATCTCAACGACGAAGGCAAGATTTTCATCGAAAGCCAGGGCTGGTGCGGCATGGCCGGAATAGGCGCCGACAAGGGGCTGGTGGAAAAAAGCCTGCTGTCGGTGAAAAAACATCTCGACAGCCCCCACGGCCTGGTGCTGAACCAGCCGGCATTCACAAAATATGTCGTCGACTACGGCGAAATCTCCACTTATCCCCAAGGCTACAAGGAAAACGCCGGCATCTTCACCCACAACAATCCCTGGATTATGATTGCCGAGGCTCTCTACGGCAGCCGTGACCGCGCATGGGATTATTACACAAAAATCGCGCCCGCATTTATCGAGCGCGGCGACCAGAGGCTTCACAAAGTTGAGCCGTATGTCTACTGCCAGATGACGGCCGGAAAGGATGCCGCCCGCCCCGGCGAGGGCAAAAACTCATGGCTTACCGGCACCGCCGCATGGAATTGGCTTGCCATATCGCAATATATCCTTGGCATCCGCCCCGATTACGACGGCCTTGTCATCGACCCCAAACTTCCTGCGGGCGTGGGCGCTTTCACCGTCCGTCGCCGTTTCCGCGGAGCCACATATATAATCAATGCCGTGCCCGCAGGAGCATACTCCCTTTCCTTGAACGGCGAGCCGCTGTCCGGCAAAAAGGTGCCGGTGTGCCCGTCCGGTTCGGAAAACATAGTAAACGTAACATTTTGAAAATCACAAGCCATGAAAAAAATATCACTGATTCTTGTCGCGCTTGCAATCACCGCCTCCACCGCGGGATGCTCGCAAAAAAATAATACTGAAAATACTCCGGCCGAGGAGCCTGTGCCGGCCGAAATGCTCTTGACGCGCCTTCATGCGCTCGTCGACAGCGGCCTCACCGCTTTCGGCCATCACGACGACACGGCCTACGGTATTTCCTGGGAATATGTCGCTGACTCCTCCGACGTAAAAGCCGTAACGGGCGACTATCCCGCCATTATCAACTGGGACCTCGGACTTGTCGAAGTCGACTCCGCCCGGCAGCTCGACGGCGTGCCGTTCGATTTCATGCGCGCCGAGATAGCGAAGCATCACGCTCGCGGAGGCATCAACTCAATCTCATGGCACCCGCTCAATCCTTTGACCGCAGGCAATTCATGGGATGTATCCACCGGAGCGACACTCACACGCATCATGGCCGACTCTGCCATGGTCGACACTCTTGCCGCATGGGCCGGACGTGCCGCCGATTTTGTCGCGAGCCTGCGCGATGCCGACGGACGCCGCATACCCGTGATGTTCCGTCCCTGGCATGAGCACACCGGCACCTGGTTCTGGTGGGGCATCAATTCCGGCACCCCCGAGGAATATGTGAAACTTTGGGAAATCACGCGCAAGGCCTTCGACGACCGCGGCCTCGACAATGTGGTGTGGGTCTATTCTCCCGACAAAAGCAATGTCGACACCTACGACGACTATATGAGCCGCTACCCAGGCGATGAATATGTCGACGTGATGGGCGCCGATGTATATCATTTCGGCAACGAGGAGGAATTCGACCGTTGGATCGACGCCACGCTCGGCTCTGCCGTGCGCGCCGCCCGCGAACACGGCAAAATCGCCGCCCTGTCTGAAACAGGATGCGAAGGGCTTAAAGTCGATAACTGGTACATGCAGTCGCTCCTTCCGGCTTTGGAACGCTGGCCCGTGGCTTTCGTCACCGTTTGGCGCAACAGCCCTACAAAACCCGGCCATTTCTATGTGCCTTATCCCGGCCACCCCGGCGAGCAGGATTTCCGCGATTTCCATGCTCAACCGCGCATCGCGTTCTGCTCCGATTTGAATGAAAATAACTAATACTTGTCCTATATTTTAGATTTTGAAATAATGCTTAATTTCGAACAACGCAAGGCTCTTGTCGAAGCCCGGCATGAAGAACTTATAACTCGTCCGAATATCGCACTCGAAGGCAACGGCGTCTACCGCCGCTATAAAAATCCTGTTGTCACCGCCGATATGGCCCCGCTCCAATGGCGCTACGACTTCAACCCCGCCACCAATCCTTACTTTATGGAGCGTATAGGCGTTAACGCCACCCTCAATGCCGGAGCAATAAAATGGAACGGCAAATATGTGATGGTGGTGCGCGTCGAGGGTGCCGACCGCAAATCATTCTTCGCTGTGGCCGAAAGTCCCAACGGCATCGACAATTTCCGCTTCTGGCCCCGGCCCATTACCATGCCCGAGGACACAATTCCCGGTACCAATGTCTACGATATGCGACTTACCCGTCACGAAGACGGATGGGTATATGGCCTATTCTGCGTGGAGCGTCACGACGACTCGCAGCCCGGCGACCTCAGCGCGGCTACCGCCACCTGCGGTATCGCCCGCACACGCGACCTTGTGAACTGGGAGCGTCTGCCCGACCTCAAATGCAAGAGCCAGCAGCGCAACGTGGTGTTGCATCCCGAGTTTGTCGACGGAAAATATGCCCTTTACACCCGTCCGCAAGACGGATTCATCGACACCGGTTCGGGCGGCGGCATCGGCTGGGCGCTTGTCGACGACATCACAAATGCCGAGGTGAAGGATGAAACCATTATCAACCGCCGGTTCTATCACACAATCAAGGAAGTGAAAAACGGCGAAGGCCCGCACCCCATCAAGACCCCCAAAGGCTGGCTCCACCTCGCCCACGGCGTGCGCGCATGCGCCTCAGGCCTGCGCTATGTGCTTTACCTCTACATGACCTCGCTCGAAGAGCCGTGGAAAGAAATCGCCGCCCCCGGCGGATATTTCATGGCCCCTGTCGGAGATGAATATATGGGCGACGTGATGAACGTGCTTTTCTCCAACGGATGGATTGCCGACGAAGACGGCCGTGTACTCATCTACTACGCCTCGTCCGACACCCGCCTCCATGTGGCCGAGTCCACCGTCGACCGCCTTGTCGACTATTGCCTCAACACTCCGGCCGACGGCCTCACCACCGGCGAGAGCGTGAAAGCAATAAACCGCCTCATCGACGCCAACGAAGCCCTGATGTAGGATTCCTATGCAGCCTAAGCATAAAAGACATGAATTGGCAAAGAATTAATGTATTGAGTGTAGGGACGCACGGCTCGTGCGTCCGTTGCGAGATGATGCCAATTCTTTATTTTAAAGGCTCTGACGCGGACGCACGAGCCGTGCGTCCCTACACTGTGATTGCATTTACTTTTTAATCTAAGATCAATACCATAGAAAATGTCATTGTTAAAAGAAAAAATCGGCTATGGCTTCGGCGACATGTCCTCGTCGATGTTCTGGAAAATATTTTCCTACTACCTGCCGATTTTCTATTCAAATATCTTCGGCCTGAGCCTTGTCGACGCCGGTATTCTCGTGCTGGTGACCCGCATATGGGATGCCGTGTCCGACCCCATGATGGGCGTCTGCGCCGACCGCACCCACACCCGATGGGGCAAATATCGCCCCTACCTGCTGTGGGTGGCGGCTCCATTCTCGATATGCGGAATCCTTCTGTTCACCACGCCCGATTTCTCCTACGGCGGTAAACTTGTCTGGGCATATGTCACTTATGTGATGATGATGACGGTGTATACCGGCATCAACGTGCCCTACGGCGCAATGCTCGGCGTAATCACTCCCGACTCGACGGAAAAAACGGTGTTCTCGTCGTTCCGCATGTTCTTTGCCTACGGCGGCTCGTTCATCGCTCTTTTCTCATGGGAGCCTCTATGCCGGTTCTTCGAGCATAATTTTGGCGCGTCGGTTGCCACGAGCTGGCAGCTCGGCATGTCGGTAATCGCTGCCGGATGCTTCGTGCTGTTCCTCTGTTGCTTCGCCATGACACGCGAGCGTGTCGCCACCGTGTCTACCGTATCGATAGGCAAGGATTTCCGTTCGCTGCTGTCAAACCGCCCCTGGTGGCTCCTTATCGGCGCGGCGCTCTGCTTCAACCTGTTCAACACCGTGCGCGGAGCCTCGGTCGCTTACTTCTTCGCCGACGTGATTGGAGCCGATGCAAGGCTCGATTTCGGCCACTGGGGCAATGTCCTGTTCTATTCCGGGCTTTTCCTCGGGGTAGGGGAGATAGCCAACATGGTGGGCGTGGCCCTTACCGTGTCGATTGCCGGACGCTTCGGCAAGAAAACGACTTTTATTGGCGTGAACGTGGCTCTTATCGTGCTTAGCGTCATTTTCTTCATGGTGCCGCTTTCTGCCGCCGGATATTGGATGATGATGGTGCTTCAAGTAGTGATATGTATATGCACGGGCATCATGTCGCCATTGGTGTGGTCGATGTATGCCGATGTGAGCGACTATGCCGAACTCAAATACAACACTGCCTCGACTGGCCTTATCTTCTCGTCGTCGTCGATGGCGCAGAAATTTGGCGGTGCCATTGGCGGTGCGGCCGTGCTGTGGCTTCTCGATATCTGCGGCTACATCACTCCGGCAGCCGAAGGCTTGGCCGTGGAGAGTGTGGCTCAGCCTGCTTCGGCCATCGCTTGCCTTTGGTGGCTCATGTCGTTCATCCCCGCCGTTGTGGCGGCCCTGGCCGTGTTCACGGTAAGTTTCTATCCCCTTACTACGGAAAAAGTAAATGAAATATGCTCGCGCCTTGGCGTGCGCCGTGCCGCCGCCAATGCTGAGGAAGCCCGCGAGCAGTCAACCCTTCAACCGGAATAACCCAATATGATTGCCGAAAAATTGTCGCGCGAGGTGATGCAAAACCTCACCGAAAATATTCTTCCCTACTGGCTTGATAAAATGCAGGACCCTCGTGGAGGGTTCTATGGCCGCCGCGACGGTTCCGACCGTCTCGATGCCGACGCGCCCAAAGGAGCCATCCTCAACGGACGCCTGCTGTGGACTTTTGCCGCAGCCTATCGCGCCACCGGCCACGAGGAATACCGCGTTGCCGCCGAACGTGCCTTCAATTATATCCTCAGCCATTTCATCGACAGCGAATACGGCGGCGTGTATTGGAGCGTGAATCCCGACGGCTCGCCTTGCGACACTAAAAAGCAGTTTTATGCCATAGGTTTTGTAATCTACGGCATGAGCGAATATGCCCGTGCCACATCCGACCCCGTCGCGCTCGACACTGCCATAGCCCTCTACCGCTCGATTGAGATGCACAGCCGCGACCTTGTGCGCGGCGGCTATTTCGAGGCTCTGGCGCGCGACTGGACCCCCCTGGCCGACATGCGCCTAAGCGACAAGGACGAGAACGCCGCAAAGACCATGAACACTCACCTTCATATCATAGAGCCGTACACCAACCTTTACCGTGTGTGGCCCGACGAAGGCCTGCGCGACGACATAATCCAGCTCATGCACATTTTCATGGACGTGATGGAGGACCGCGCCACCCATCACCTCGGCCTTTTCTTCGACGAGGACTGGTCGCGCACCGACGCCGACATATCTTTCGGCCACGATATCGAGGCCTCATGGCTTCTGCTCGAAACGGCCCAGGTGCTCGGCGACCCGCTGATTCTTGAAAAGACCATGGCGCACACACGTGCCATTGCCAACGCGGCTCTTGAAGGACGGCGCGACGACGGCTCCATGATTTATGAAAAAACAGCCCGCGGCCTCGACTGCGACCGCCACTGGTGGGTGCAGGCCGAAGATGTGATCGGACTTGTCTATCTCTACAAATTCCACGGCGTCGACGAGGCTCTGGAAAAGGCATGGCACTCCTGGCGTTATATTGCCGACAATATCGTCGACCGCGAAGGCGGCGAATGGTATTGGAGCCGCCGCGCCGACACATCGGTGAACCGTGCCGACGACAAGGCCGGATTCTGGAAATGCCCCTATCACAACAGCCGCATGTGTCTCGAAACGGCGCGTGTGCTCTCTCTAAAATAACCCCTCGGCAATGAAAAAGATAACACTCTTATTCTCCTTTCTCTGCGCCCTGTCGGCTTCTGCCGCCGTAACGCTCCCCGACCAGATTGGCGACAAGATGGTGCTTCAGCAGCAAGCCGACGCAAAAATATGGGGATGGGCCACTCCCGGAGCAAAAATCAGTGTTTCAGGCGATTGGTCGGAAGCCCCCGTTGTGGCCGATACCGACAAAGACGGACGATGGACTGCCATGTTGCCCACGCCTGCCGGTTCGTTCCGGCCTCACACTGTAATCATTAAGGGCGACGGCTCCGACATAACTCTCGCCGATGTGCTTGTCGGCGAGGTGTGGATAGCCTCCGGGCAAAGCAATATGGAGATGCCACTCGACGGCTTCCGGGGCTGCCCCATAGAAAACTCCAATCAAGCCATTGCCGAGGCCAAGAACTATACCGGCCGTGTGCGCATGGCCACCTTGCCTCTTGTGGGTGCGCTCACCCCTCAGGACCGCGTAGCCGGAGCATGGAAGGAATGTAACATCGAAAACGCTCCGCGCTTCTCGGCGGTGGGTTACTTCTTTGCCCGCACCCTCTCCGATCTTATCGACATGCCCGTGGGCATAATCAGCGCCGCCTACGGAGGCAGCCGTGTCGAGGGATGGTTGCCGCGCGAGATACTCGAGACTTACCCCGATTTCAATATTGCCGATGCCGAAAACGCCGAAGTGCACTACTACCGCCCCATGGTGATGTACAACGCCATGCTCGTGCCCATAGCCGGATACACAGCCCGCGGATTCCTCTGGAACCAAGGCGAGAGCAATGTTGGCCGCCATGAAACATATGCCGACCGCCTTTCAACAATGGTGAGCGAATGGCGCCGCCTTTGGGGCTCGGACACGATGCCATTCTATTCCGTGCAGCTGCCTCCCTACCAGTACGGCGACGGACTCTATGCCACATCCGGCGCTCTCCTGCGCGAGGCTCAGCAGCAAGCGATGGACAAGACCCCTAATTGCGGTATCGTAACGAGCATCGACTTGCAGCAGCCGGGCCAATACCTGCAAATCCACCCTGCCCGCAAAGAACCCATCGGACGTCGCCTGGCCTGGATGGCCGCCGTGCGCGACCACGGCATACGAGGCCTCCAATGCGAGTCGCCGCGCCTCAAAAACGTGGAATTCATGGGCGACAAGGCCAAAGTCCACCTCCTTGGTGGCGAAGAAGGAGTCGGCCCTTGGCAAGGACTTACAGGCTTCGAAGTGGCAGGTCCCGACCGTGTTTTCCATCCCGCCGAGGCTATAAATTTCCCTGGCGACAACACATCGCGTCCCTGCATTATTGTATCATCGCCGGAAGTCACCGACATCAAATCGGTGCGCTACTGTTTCAAAAACTGGGCCGAAGGCAACGTCATCAGTCTCCGTGGCCTCCCCCTGCTCCCCTTCCGCACCGACACCTGGCAAAATTAGCAACCCTCCGTTAGCCCGGTAGGAACACATGCCTCCGGCATGTGAAAAATTAGTCATTCGTCATTCGTCATTCGTCATTAATAATTAGTCATTAAAAATGTTCCACTCATCCCGCGAGCCCAAGGCTCCGGCATACATGTCCGACGCGTCCCGTCCGCGCACCAATGACTCTGTCCGCCCCCTTCCCGGCCGCATATTCAGCCTTAGGCCATCGCTGAAATCCGTAGTATGGGGCGGCACCGACATCCTCCACCTCAAAGGACTCGATTTCCCCGAAGGCACCATCGGCGAGAGCTGGGAACTGTCCGACATTCCCGGCCACCGCACCGTAGTGGTCGGCGGTCCCGACCATGGCCTCACAATAGCCCAACTCATAGAAAAATACGGCGAAGGCCTTCTTGGCAAACGCTCTGTCGAGCTTTTCGGCATGGAAATGCCACTGCTCGTGAAAATAATCGACGCGCGCCAGAACCTCTCCGTGCAGGTCCATCCCGACGAAGACCTTGCCCAACGCGTCCACGGATGCCACGGCAAGACCGAAATGTGGTACGTTCTGAAATCCGAACCCGAGGCCCGGATTTACGCCGGACTTAAAGAAAAAATAACGAGCGACGATTTTCGCCGCAGCGTCGAAGACGAAACACTGATGGAAGTCGTGGCGTCGAGCCACCCCGAGCCGGCCGACGTCTACTTCCTTCCCGCCGGGCGCGTACACGCCATCGGAGCCGGAAACCTCCTCGTCGAGATTCAGCAGGCCAGCGACATCACCTATCGGGTATTCGACTACGGCCGTGGCCGCGAACTGCATGTCGACCGCGCCATCGACGCCATCGATTTCGATATCATCCTCCCCGACTACCGTACCGCCTACGACAAGTCGGCGCGTATCGCCACAATAGTCGATTGCCCCTACTTCCGGGTCGAACGCCGCAAAATCGACGCCTCTGCCGACCTCGTCTTCTCCGGCGACAGCTTCACGATAGCCGTATGCGTCGAAGGCCGTTGCATAGCCGAGACCTCCGGTCGTATGACAGCCCTCGAGCCCGGCCGCACCATCCTCATCCCTGCCTCCATCCCCTCGGTCCGCCTCCTCGGCCACGCCACCCTCCTCACCGCCTCCATACCCTGACCCCATCCCCATAAACGCCGCGACGGTTCACGCCCCCAATCAGCGTGAACCGTCGCCCGTTTATATATTTTTTAAATCCGGTTTTGCAACAGAGCATCTACCTCTCGTTTGAGCACCGGGATATGGTTAATGACAATAATTCGTTCATCCATAAATCAAATGCTTTATCGAGTCGAGTTCTTTACGGAATATTGGGTTTCTGACCGCATCATCGCAAACCATATCTATTTCTCTGTTGACAACAGCTTTGAGTTCATGTATGAAGTCGAAAAAATAATCAGCTCTGTCAAGAAGAGGAATTTTCTCTGAATCGAAAACGACTGAAAAATCTACATCGCTTTCATCATTGAAGCGGTCGGTGAGAATTGATCCGAACACCCACAGTTTGGCCACCTTGTACTT
Organism: Muribaculaceae bacterium; assembly: GCA_009775125.1. GTDB lineage: Bacteria > Bacteroidota > Bacteroidia > Bacteroidales > Muribaculaceae > CAG-873. Next base: position 12,270 of record VSPD01000052.1, read on the forward strand.
TTTGCACAAGGCTATAATTTTGTCCATGTTCATCTCAATCAACTTCATACGTTTGCAAATTTGAAGAAATCAATAATTCTGTATTATTTGAGGAAAAATCCCTCAAAAGATAAATCTTCGTCTATGTCGGGCCAATGGATGCCAAAATACGACATGACGTAATTCTTGCGTTGTTCATCCGTCGCCTTGGAAAGGCGTACATAATCCGAGAAACGCTCCTCGGCCTTGCGTCCGTCGGTCAGTTCTATCCAAATGGATGTATCAGTAAGCCATATCTTCGTTACTTGTGTACGGTTCATATTTTGCTCCCTTTATTAAAATATTCATTCCAACGCTCAATGATAATCTCTTGATTCTCTTCTATAATAGATTCAATCATTCTTAACTCATTCTTCTTGAAACCAAAGTTTTCAACAAGTTCAATGTTCTTTACGTTGTATTTTGCTTCGGAATCACCTTTGGAAATATGCACGTGAATAGGCTCATGGTCATTTGACCAAAAGAAGAAACGAAAGCCAAAAAGAATGAAAAGAGTAGGCATGTCTGAGAATGATTTTCGGCAAATATACTTAAATATTTCTACATAACAAAAAAGCAGACTTGGAATTGCTTCCAAATCTGCTGTTGGTGGAGTATAGCGGACTCGAACCGCTCACCTCGACACTGCCAGTGTCGCGCTCTAGCCAGATGAGCTAATACCCCATGAGGTTTACGGATGCAAAGGTAAGAAGATTTTTTTGATTTGGGCAAGATTTCATCGCTTTTTTTTGAAAAAATTCGCGTTTTTATATTTTGTTAATCTATTTATACACTTTTTAATTATACTGCCCCGCTTTTTTTCACTATCTTTGGCTCATGTTTAAATCTTTGTTTATTGCGGCTGTGATGGCCGCCTCGTCGCTGATTCAGGTTCAGGGGCGAATCGATTCCGCCGGCGCGGCTTCCGTTGTGGAGCCGGCAATAATGACAGGCGCAGAGCAGCCTCAGGTATATCTGCCTATGCTCGAAGGCGAGCGCGTGGGCTTGTTTTCCAATCACACCGGCGTGGTGGGCGACCGCCACACGCTCGACGTGCTCCGCGAAGGCGGCATCGACGTGGCTTGTGTCTTCGCGCCCGAGCATGGATTCCGCGGTACGGCCGATGCCGGCGAGCACGTGGCGAGTGGCGTTGATTCCAAAACCGGCGTGCGCGTCGTCTCGCTCTACGGTCCCGGACGTGCCAAGGCCATGGCCGAGGCTATGAAGGATATCGACGTGGTGGTGGTCGACATACAGGACGTAGGCCTCCGCTATTACACATATTACTGCACGATGCTCGAATTGATGAACGAGGCCGCCCGCACAGGCCGTCGCGTGCTTGTGCTCGACCGTCCCAACCCCAACGGCATGACCGTCGACGGTCCGGTCCTCGACATGAAATATGAATCCGGTGTCGGCCGCCTCCCCATTCCCGTGTGCCACGGCATGACCATGGGCGAACTCGCACGCATGATTGTGGGCGAGGGCTGGCTCAAAGACGGGCGCACGGTTGCGCTCGACGTAGTGCCCTGCAAAGGCTACACTCATTCGAGCCGCTATCGCCTGCCTGTGTCGCCGTCGCCAAATCTGCCGAACATGACGGCAATCTACCTCTACCCCTCGATTTGCTTCTTCGAGGCCACCCCTGCAAGCCTCGGGCGAGGCACCGATTTCCCCTTCCAGGTATATGGCCACCCCGACATGCGCGGATATAAGTTCGAATTCACGCCGCAGTCGCGTCCCGGAGCAAAAAATCCCCCGCAGCTCGGCCGGCTCTGTCATGGCGTCGATCTCCGCGGCGTCACCGACGACGAAGCCATAGCGCAGGGCGTCAACCTCGAATACATCATCGATGCCTACCGCAACCTAAATGCCTCCACCGGCATCGGCGACAAATTTTTTACCTCATTTTTCGAGAAGCTCATTGGCCGCGGCGACATCCGCACGATGATCGAGCAAGGCCTCTCGGCCGAAGAAATCAAAGCCACATGGGCCGACGACGTGGCCCGCTTCCGCCAACAGCGCCGCCCCTACCTGCTCTACGACGAGAATTAAAATCAAGAATCATAGGATTCATAGGCATCCTATGATTCCTAAGAATCCTAAAAACTCCCCAACTTCCCAACTCCCACGATGTCAACCCCAGTTCTGATTATACTCTCGCTTGCCGGCTACTTTGCCGTGCTCATGCTCGTGTCGTGGCTTGCCGGCCGAGGCGGCGACAATGCCACATTCTTCACCGGCGGACGCCGCGCCCCCTGGCCTCTGGTAGCCTTCGGCATGCTCGGCGCCGGCATCTCCGGCGTCACATTCATCTCCGTGCCCGGCATGGTGGCCGCCAAAGGCTATGCCTATTTGCAGATGGTGCTCGGCTTCATCGTGGGCTATTTCGCCATAGCATATGTGCTCATCCCGCTGTTCTATAAACGCAACCTTGTGTCGATCTACGGCTACCTCGAGCAGCGGTTTGGCGCGTCGACCCATCGCACCGGCGCGTGGTTCTTCTTCATCTCCAAGATGCTCGGCGCCGCAGTGCGCTTCTTTGTGGTGTGCGCCGTGCTCCAGGTGCTCGTGTTCGGGCCCCTCGGCATCCCGTTTTCGTTCAACGTGATAGTCTCGATTGCCCTCATTTGGCTCTATACCATGCTCGGAGGTGTAAAATCTGTGGTGTGGACCGACGCCCTCAAAAGTTTCTGCCTCATCATGTCGGTGGTGCTGTGCATATGGTTCATCGGACAAAACCTCGGCTATTCGCTCTCCGATATGGCCGGAGCCATCTCCTCTCACGAATCCAGCCGGATGTTCTTCTTCGACGATGCCAAGTCCGGACTTTACTTCTGGAAACAATTCCTCGCCGGCGTGTTCATGGCCATAGCCATGACGGGCCTCGACCAGGACCTGATGCAACGAACCATGGCCTGCGCCGACTCGCGCCGCTCGCAGAAAAACATGATAACAAGCGGCATCCTCCAGTTCTTCATCATAGCCCTCTTTCTGCTCCTTGGCACACTCCTTATTATATATATGGATGCCCGCGGCATCACCCGCCCCGAGAAATCCGACGACATTTTCAGCCTTGTGGCCACCGACGAGGCCATGCCCGCCATCGTGGCCATTCTCTTCGTGGTGGGACTTGTAGCGGCCAGTTACTCGGCCGCAGGCTCGGCCCTCACATCGCTCACCACATCGTTCACCATCGACCTGCTCCATGAGCGTCATCGCTCCACCGACGAGCGTCTCGGCCGCTCGCGCCGTCGCGTCCACTTGGCCATGTCCGTGGCTATGGGCGCAGTGATCATCGCATTCTATTACATAAGCAATCAGGACGCCATCTCGGCAGTCTATACCCTCGCCTCCTACACATACGGCCCGATACTCGGCCTTTTCGTGTTCGGCATCTTCTCCCGCCGTCGGGTCCGCGACCGTTGGGTGCCCGCCGTGTGTGTCGCCGCGCCCGTTCTGGCCTGGGCGTTGAAATGGCTTCTCGCCCGCTTCTGGGGCTACGAGACAGGATTCGAACTACTCCTCACCAACGCCGCCTTCACCGTGGCCGGCCTCTGGCTTTTACAAGAACGCAAACCTACCGTCTGATTATGGCAAAAGATCTCCTTTCAAGATATATCTGGCTTGTCGACACCATCAAACGCCACGGACGCATAACCCGAGGAGAAATCGACGAGCAGTGGAAACGCTCCCGTTTCTCCCAAGGCGACGGCATCCCCCGACGCACATTCTACAACTACCGTGTCGCCATCGAAGAACTGTTCAACCTCAACATCGAGTGCGACCCCTCGACCTATGAATACTACATAACCTGCGAGGACACCCACAGCGAGTCGATGAACAACTGGGTGCTCAACTCTGCCGCCACATCAGGCATCATCACCGGGGCACACGACCTCTCCGGACGCATCTTCCTCGAGCAAGTGCCTTCGGCGCGCGACCACCTCGGCATCTTTGTCGAGGCTATACGCGAATCAAACATCGTGCGCTTCGACTATCTCCCCTACACACGCTCGATTCCCACACGCGCCATCGATTTCGAGCCCTACCTCCTGCGCATCTTCCGCCAGCGCTGGTATGCCGTGGGCCGCAACGTCAAGGAAGACAAGATAAAAACCTACGCCCTCGACCGCGTCTCGGCCGTGCAGCAGCTCACCGGCCATTTCGACCTCCCCGCATGGTTCGAGCCTACGGAATACTTCACCGACGCATTCGGCATCATCGTCGACCACAGCGAGCCACGTCTCATCGAAATCCGCACCGACTCCACACAGGCAAAATACCTGCGCGCCCTGCCCCTGCATCACTCACAAAGCGAGATGGTGGGCGACGGCTACTCCATATTCACCTACCGCATGCGCCTCACCACCGACCTCCTCAACGAAATCCTGTCCTACGGCTCGCGTCTCACCGTCCTCAATCCCCCCGAGCTCCGCGCCATGGTAGCCTCCGAGCTCCGCAAAGCCCTCAAACCCTACGAATGATTTTCGAATAAAATTCTTGACTTTTTGTTTCGAATTCCGTATATTTGCAGATAATAACCAAAAAATTATTTTGAAATGAACGGCAATACAAACGAACACGAATATCACGGCATGACCATCAACGGCTTCGTCATGATATTCTTTACATTTATCCTCGTGCCACTGCTCATCCTCTTATGCATTGTCGAAGGAGGCGAGAGCAACCTCTTGCTCAGCATAGGCGGCACCATCCTCCTCAGCATAGTCTTTATCCTCGGATGCGTGGGCTATTTCACCCAAGAGCCAAACGTGGCCCGCGTGATGGTATTCTTCGGAAAATATAAAGGCACATGCCGAAAAGTGGGCTACTATTGGGTAAACCCGTTCATGGACCGAATCAAGCTCAGCCTCCGTATCCGAAATATGGATATCGAGCCGATAAAAGTGAACGACAAAGTGGGCAACCCCGTGCTCATCGGCATGGTGCTCGTATGGCGAATCAAAGACACCTACAAAGTAGTGTTCGACCTCGACTCCCAGAGCCTCGGAGCCACAAAAGGCGTTTCCAACCAAGCTCTCGAACGCTTTGTGCGCATCCAGAGCGACGCAGCCCTCCGCGAGGTGACAGGCCAATTCGCCTACGACGAGACCGGCACCGCGCCCGACGAGCTAACCCTGCGCGACGGCGGCGACGCCATCAACGAGCTCCTCGAGCACAAAATCAACGAACGCCTCGCCATGGCAGGCATGGAAGTGGTAGAAGCCCGTCTCAACTACCTGGCCTACGCCCCCGAAATCGCAGCCGTGATGCTCCGTCGCCAGCAGGCTTCGGCCATAATCACAGCCCGCGAGAAAATAGTCGAAGGCGCAGTATCCATGGTAGAAATGGCCCTCAAACGTATCGAAGCCGATGGCGTGGTGCGTCTCGACGAAGACCGCAAGGCCGCCATGGTTGGCAACCTCCTCGTGGTGCTCTGCGCCGACGAAGCCGCCCAGCCCGTGCTCAACACCTCCTCCAATTAATAATATAACCCTCCGGCCGGTGTAAATTACAAATCGCCCTCGTGCCCCGCGTTTCAACGCGGCGGCCTATCCCTTCATCTTCCATGCGCCCCCTCCTGTCCGAAATAATCCTCCTTGCCGCCGTGCTCCTGCTGGCCACGGGCTGCTCGTCGAGCCGCAAAGTAAGCCGCGGCTCCGATGGTGCCGTGTCCGTGCGCCAAGCTGCCGCCGAAGCAGCAGGACGCGCCCCCGAGAGCGTGCGCCCGCTTGTCGAGGAAGCCTACCGCTGGATAGGCACCCCCTATTCCTATGGAGGCAAAACCCGTTCGGGCACCGACTGCTCCGGCTTCCTCCAAAGCATCTACCGCAACGCCTTGGGCATTTCCATTCCGCGCTCCACCCGCGAGCAGAGCGACTTCTGCGCCAACATAAAAGCCGAACGACTCGAGCCCGGCGACCTCGTATTTTTCAACTCCAACGGCCGAAAAGGCAAAGTGAGCCATGTCGGCCTCTACGTCGGCGACGGCAAAATCGTGCATGCCTCGTCGTCGCGTGGCGTAATTGAAAGCAGCCTTTCCGAAAAGTACTATACCAAACATTACAACCATTCCGGCCGTGTCCCCGCCATGGCCTCCATATCCAAGAAGCAAAAAAATAAGAAAAAAGGCAAGGACAAAGGCAAAGGCTCCAAGCCGGCCCCGGCCGTCACGCCCCCACCCGTGGCGCAGCCCTCGGCTCCGCCCGCCGTGCGCGAAATCACCCTCGACGAATTCACCCGCGCCGTCGACCAGGCCGCCGACAGCATCTACTCCCAACAGTGGATGGACTGATACCCATGCAGGAACGCGAGCCTCCGGCTTGCGCAGCCCGGCGATGGGGCGCACGAGCCGTCCAATGCGATTCAAATAAACCATCGCTATGAAGGAGAAGCGCGTAGCGCTTCAAGAAAGTAGCCCGGGGTGGAGCGACAGCGTAACCCCGGGTATGTGCGTTGTAATCAGCCGTGGTATTGGAGCGAGCGACAGCGTAGCGTTCTGCACCACGGTTGGCATTATCGAACGCTTCGGCAGGCTCCGCTCCAAATCCCCGGTTGCCGACAACCTTTTTCCGTGGGTTCGGTCGAGGCTTCGCCACGCCCTCA
>VSPD01000053.1 GCA_009775125.1 Muribaculaceae bacterium
AACGATACATGATTAATTTCTGTAGACCTGCGGCTTAACATATCAATACATTAATTTATTTTTACGATATACTTATACAAAAAAAATGTAATGCTAAATATGATGAAGTTAACAGCCACTATTGAACGCAATGACAATAATTACTATCAGATTTCATCTGAAGATGAGTTGATGGGGCATTGCTTTGGAGGCTACGGCTATTCCGTGGCCGAGGCAAAAGATGACTTTTTCAAGAGTATTGAAGAAGCAAAAGAGATGATTGCCGAGGATGGCCTGGTTATTCCGAAAGAAGCTCAAAATATTGAGGTAGAATTCCGTTATGACATTCCCTCATTCTTTAACTTTTTTGAGTGGATAAATATCAGTGCGTTTGCCAAGCAAGCCGGTATTAATGAGTCAAAAATGAGAGCATACAAAGCCGGCGTTGCTACAGCATCTGAAAAGACTCTCGCTAAAATGCAAGCCGCAGTTAAACGAATGAGCGCAAGTATGGCGGCGGCTTTATTCTAATCTTGACTGAGATATAACATAATATATCAACGTGCTTTTTAATTGAACCGGACGCGTCCTTCACGGGGCGCGTCTTTTTTATATCTATACCGCACTTTATAGAGGGTTGTTAGTAATGCTCATAAAACTCAAAAACATTGGATTATGAGCAAGAAAAACAACAGTCTCTTACAGATATCTGCAAGAATTGGGCGAGTTGAACGCAAATGCAATCGCCTCATAGCCGAAGTATCAGCACTCCGTAAGGCCCTTACGCCGCAACCCTCCGAGATAGACGCAATAATCGGTCACCTCCACCGAACAGCCATCGCCCTGCGAGAACAAAGCCGCAGTCAACGGCACTATTACTCACGAATCGCACGAGAGGATTAGTCTATGCTGTTCGATGATGTTGTAGTCGGGCATATCGGATGGATTGCCCGTGTTGCCTTCCGTTTCTGCAAGAACAATGCTGATGCAGATGATCTCGCACAAGAGACGCTTTTCAGAATATACGCCAACAGCGAAAAATTCAATAACGCCCGCGATTTCAAGCCGTGGGCGTTAACTATTATGACCAATATCGTAAAGACTCAGCACGCCAGGAAAAAGAATATACCATTTATTAGTATTGATAATGACTTCGATGCCCAATCCGGCGTTAGTTCCGAAAGCCTTGCTAACTACAATGACGTATGGAATGCCATACACCGAAGCGCAAGAGTTTCGATAGGCGTTCAATGCGTAATTTTGTATGCAGAGGGGTATTCATATGATGAAAATGTTAAGGTGGTGAAATGGTGGCGCGACAATTTGCATAACTCGTTAATAATCACTAACTTTACAATATCAAATAAAACATAAGTCAAACCAAATAAACATCAATACGATGAACTCAAAGTCAAATTTCCGAGTAAGAGTGATGAAATATGCCTGGCAGCTCTGGCGCGCCACCAAGCTGACTTGGCGCATCTGCATGATTAAAGCGTGGGAGCTTTACCGTCTTGCAAAAATGATGCGCAATGGCTCGGTGTCTTTCTTCTATCAGAAAGCCGACGGCTCAATCCGCAAGGCCACTGGCACACTCCGCAACCTCCCTGCCGGTGCAACCCTCAACGGTAAAAAGATGACCAAGCCGTCATTCAAGACTTTTGCCTACTTCGATGTAGAAAAGAACGCCTTGCGTTGCTTCAAAATCGAAAACCTCATCTGCATCGCAGCCTAACCGATTACTCGGCAAGAGAGGCCATCAGTTTAACCGCTGGTGGCCTCTCTTGCAAATTTATTCAAACGCCGTGTATTCGATAAAGTTGCGGACATTCAGCGAGTTAAGGCCGATTTTGGGATTATTTGAAAATCAGAGATTTTGCAATTTCGCGTAACCGCATGATTTATGAGTTTACTTTGTGCCAAAACCATTCCCCGGCACAATGAAAACAAAGTTTATACTCACAATCAACGGCAAGGAGAACGAGCTGACATCCGATTGCATCGCTAATTGGGATGAGGTGATGTGTACCTACAAGCGCACCGATTTCAGCGGCGTGGTAAGGTCTATATCATCTAAATTCCAATTCACTAAATATGCCTATGAGATGTTGCTTTCGGCCTATCTCCAAGACGCAGTGAGAACATCCGCATCGGTGTCGATATACGTCTTGAATGATGACTGGTCCTGGAATAAAGTGTTTGAGTCGGCATTGAACTTCTCAACCGTCACATGGGACAATTACACATTCAACATAAACTGCATTGACGACAGCCTCGCTTCGCTCATCAAGGCACGCAAGGGCACCAAGTATGAGTTTGAAATTGGCAAGGATATTGAGGTCGGCGGAATCCTTAACTACGACCGCATCACAATGCAGAACTCCTGCGCCCACGAGATAATGGGAGAGGATAATGCGAGCAACGGAGCGGTGTTGATTAAAAATGCAGATTCATCAACTCGTTTGCCGGTTTATTCGTTACATTCCGAAACCTTTGAAGACTCTCCAATCCTTTACGAAGACCAAACGACAGATAAGGGTTCCGCTTTTATTACGACTGTACGTGCCGCCTCGAACATGAAAATGAGGATTGAGATTTGGGCAAATAATCCCGGAGAAAGAACAAGTTATGCCGAGTTGGTAAATATACATCTTATACAATTTACTGGGGATGATCTAAATACGACAGACCTCGGGACGGTATTCTCTTATTCTGCTCAAAAACATACATTAAGCACTCATTCCAGCACATATGGAATATGTGATAGGACTTGTGTTGGCACATTCAAGTCACTTGAAGAGTTACAAAGGGCTTATCCGAATCCGCCTCAGAATGTATGGGCAAAAATATCAAAAAGTTCATCATTAGACGATGTAGAGGCAGTCTATTTCACTCCTGTTTCCAATAAAGAAGAATTGGTGCAATGGGAATTAGGAAGGCTTGTGAAGAATTCGGTGTATCGAGGCGGCAAAATTGTGCGTGTGGCTTGTGAAACGAAAAAACATATTATGGAGTTAGACTTTACCGCCCTTGGGAGTGGCGCTAAGTTTGCGCTGTTATATACTGCAAAAATACACAGCAATGACCATAGGACTCCATTCTTCCCTATTTACTCTAAAATAACCACACATTGGGAAAGCAAAGCTAAAGCCATCGATATTCAAGCAATAAAGCCGATTACGTTGTTCTTATCTTTAATTGAACGAATAACAGATAGCAAATTTAATATTTTACCTCATTTCAGCGATTTAGATTCCCGACTTGACAAGACATATCTTCTTGCCGCTGAAAGCGTCCGCAACATACCGGGTGCAAAAATCTACACATCATTCAATGCCTTTTGTGATTGGATGGAGACTGTATTTGGTTATGTCTATACACTCGGAGAGCCAATACCGGCTCAATATAATGGCATCATGCCTATTGGCGGCATTGATGAAGATTGGGCCTTTGATGTTGGTGATATTCATGGCCGGGTTGTTGATGAGTATTGTCCTCACGAACATTACATTGAGGAACCGTTTTTCATTCGCTCTCATAACTGCTTCTGCGTGTGGGACAATCACGAGACTGGCAATATGTACACTCAATGGAAATACTCATACAAGTACAATGATGAAAACAGCAATGCCCGCAAGGACCTCATCTTTGATGATGGCCGTAAATACTACATTATGGATGAAAATGATGATTTGGTAGAGTTTGTTGGTGATGCCAAAGCCTCATCTCGCATAACTCAACCTATCAGTTTCGTTCATCGTAGCGAACTGTTCCAAAATCAAGACCAGGAATTGATTTTCTACGATGCAAAAGAGCCTCAAAACAAAGTCAATAACTCGATACTCTATTCTGTCATAGAGATCGGCTATGAGAAGCAAGACTATGAAACTCAATGTGGCAGAGACGAATGGAACTTTATGAATTACTATAATACCGGCATTGATGTAATAGAGAAAAAGCTAACACTACAAAGTAAATACAGAGCGGACTGCTATGGGTTTGAATTTTTGGCTCAAAAAAGGAATCAAGATTCTACCGACAACGAATCTGATGACGGCATTTTCTTTGCATTATGCAACGAAGTCGAAGATGTGATTGAAAATCAAGACGACCCCGACAGCCGAGGCGATGGTTCCGATTCCATCAGCGGAGTTTCTACTCACCTTGAATTAGCACGGAGCTGTAATATCCAAGGCGCGTTAACCGACACTGTATTCAATGGCGAATTCAGCCCTTATTATTGCGTCAAGGCCAACGAGGGTTACATCTCGGCTATGGCACCCAATGTAGTGCTTCAATTCGCTTCAAGTGACGGCAATTCAAAAATTGTCATTGATGGTGTAAAGACCACAGCAAACATTCCACTTGGCGAAAGACTGTTCAGTGAGGTTGAGTTAAGTTTCGTCGGCATGGATTTTGACAAAACAGTCGATTTCAGCAAACTTGTCAAGGTTGTCAACAACGGGCTCATCTACTCCGGCTTTTTGAAGGAAACAGAGTTCTGCTATCCCAAGCCCCAGGAAGTTAAATACACCCTAATTGTTAAAGACATCGAGCCGATATGATAATAAGCCCATTCACACCTCTATTCTTTGAGGACTTCAGTAGCGACGGCATAGAGAGCAGGTACATTCAAGTGTTTGCTTCCTCTGATCAAATACTTTTGGAGTGCCTTTGCGCGCCCGGTGAATCATTCTCGGGCTTTGCCGTAATCGGCACGACCGATGACGGGCAAAGCCAATACAGTCAACTCTCACACAACTCTTGGACGATGGCCGACGGATGCGTTCTTTGGTTTACAGTCATATCGGGATTAGTCCCCGGAATCTACCAAGTCCTCAATACGGGCAAGGGCATCACAAGCCATCTCTTCCGCGTTACAAACGACCCTGCCGAACTTGCTAAAACTACCCTCATTCAATATTCAATGAAGGACAATAGGCAACGTCAAGATGCAGTGTTCATCATCGACGGCATGAGATATTTCTTTGATTTTCGTGTGCCGGGAGGGTTCAAGGACAGCGGTTGGACTTTCGCCGTTGAGAATGAACAGTTCATCACCCCCGATGCTGATCCGGTCGAACTCTTTGCGCTGGAATCCACTCAAAAGAAATTCACTATGGGTAGTCAAGAAGGGGTGCCCGTGCACTTCGCTGAAATGCTCAATCGACTGCTCACCTGCTCATATGTCTATTTCGATGGCGTAAGATACGCGCGTAAAGACTCTGCTGTCCCTGAGATGAACGTGCAGATTGAGGGCCTTGACTCTTTTGTCTTTACACAATTACTGCAAAAGGTCAACAACCTTAATCCTACAATTGAAACATCAAATCATCTTATTATGCGTCGTGTCAATGAAACATCTTATCGCTCTACAAGCGGAACAGACAACCGAATAATTAAATAAACCAATGACAGAATCTGAAAAACAATTCATAATTGATGCGGTGCTTTCTTCACTTCGCACCAACTCTCGAACGATAGAGCAACTAACGCCTGTCGCGTCAATGAATGATGATGATAAAATCGAGATACATGGAGGGCGAAATGTATGCTGGTCTGTAATAGTTAAAGCCTTGGAATCTCATTATTCCGATATTGTTTCAGATTTTCAGATTGCCAATGAAAATGCAATTTACAATGAACGGCAACGTGCCGAGGCAGCCGAGAATGAAATCGCGGCCTCTGTCGAAGCTGAACGTGAGCGCGCCAAGATAGCGGAAACCGCTATTGAAGCATCAGTGTCCGCAGAAAAAGCACGCGCCGAAGCTGCGGAGGCGGCACTGTCGGATGCTGTGGCGGCTGTCGGGATAAAAGTGTTTGCGCGGAGTTTTGAGTCGGTAGATGACGACTACATGATTCAATATCTCGAGGACAGCCGCAACGACGGGTCGGTGTACTATATTGAGGATGAGGATGCTTTTTATCGACAGGCCAATGGCGACATTGAGATTGCACAGGACTATATGGCCGGCATCAGGCCACGCCGAGTGTTTTACCGAAGCACGGACGATAATCTGCTTTACCGTCACGACGGGCAGGGCCTTGTGCTTATTGCCGACGAGAAGATGCTTGCGGCTATTCAAAAGTCCATACAGGCTGAGAGGGAAAAGCGACAGGACGGCGACCAGGCTTTGAAGAAGATGCTTGAAGATTTCAAGGCCAAGCTCGAAGCCGATATTGCCGCAGAGCGTGAACGTGCCGTGGGTGTAGAATCAGAGTTGCAGAATAGCATAGACAAAAATGCCGCGCTGCTTGCCGAGGCCAACATCCGCGTCTTCGACCGCATAATATTTAACCGAAATATCCTGCTCATTCCCCCGTTGGAGGCGGGCGAAATCGTTTACTCCATTGCCGACAACGCCTTTTATAGGTATTTTAAAAAAGCAGACCTCGACCCGCTCGCTCTCGGCGGAGGCTCCACATCAAAAGGCCAGTTTTGGCCCGTGACGGACTACATGGACGGCGATGTGCCGGACGCGTCGATTCTTTTCAGGATGCGGTCTACATCTGTGCTTTACCGATATGATGTCGCCACGGCCTCGCTCGTGCGCTATTCAGACTCGCTTACGGCGGGGCAGCCCGGCACGGTGGACGCGCTTACTCCGGAGGAAAGCGAGGCGATAGCGCAGGAAGTGTTTGGCAAAGACCCGCAACCCGGAAAATGGCTTACAGGCATGACCCGTGAGGAGGGCGAGGAGATGGCAAAGGAAGTTTTCAATGACTAATGACTAATTACTAATAAACAACTCTTTATTAACTTTTAAAAACTTACGATTATGGCAGAAAATGCTAAGAAGTATGTAACGGGCGAGGCGCTGAAAAGCGCGCTGACTGTGGTGAAGGACCACATGGTGCAGCCCGGCGATCTGAAAACAATCAACGGCGAGAACATCGTCGGCTCGGGCGACATCAAGATTGACCTGTCGCTCTACAAGGTGGTGAGCGCGCTGCCCACCGCCGACATCGACGAAAACAAAATCTATCTTGTGCTGTCGGCGGCCGCCGGCGAGACCAACAAGTACACGGAGTATGTGCGTGTCTCGGGCGCGTGGGAAAAAATCGGCGAATACAAGGCCGACGTGGACCTCACTCCCTACGCCAAGACCGCCGATGTGGAGGCCAAGGTGAAGGTTGCCACCGACGCCGCCGCAAAGAACGCCGGCGACATTGCCAAGAACGGCGAGGCCATCACCGCCTTGCAGACCACATCGGGCCAGAAGGCCGACAAGACGTATGTGGACGAGACTTTCGTTAAGCAGGCCGACCTCGACGCCGCGGTGATGACCGAGGCCGAAGGCACCGCACTGGCCGAAGCCCTCTTTGCGTAATCAATGCACGATTCACAATGCACGATGCACAATGCTCAATTCACAATTGCCTGCGGCGCGTAGCCCAATCGTGCATTGTGCATTGTGCATCGTGAATTAAATTAAAAGTTATGGAAGATAAAAAGATAGTTTCGGAGGACGCACTGCGTGGCGCGCTGGGCGTGGCGGCCGACAAGACTACGGAGAACACGGCATTGCTCGCCGAGGCCAATATCCGTGCTTTCGACGGCATCATATCAAAACGGAATTTTATCACGTATCCGGCATTGTCGCCCGGCGACATCGTCTACTCCGAGGCTGACAACGGGTTCTACACCTACATAGAGCAGGTGGGGCTTGACCCTCTTGCTACGGACAGCCTTTTGCCCGGCGGCGGCTCAATCTCGACACCCAAATTCTCGTTTATGCCCTATGCGGAGTATATGGACGGCGACACGCCTGCCGCCGCCATCCTCTACCGCGAACGCTCCACGGCCACGCTCTACCGCTACGACGCGGCCACGGCCTCGCTTGTTCGCTATGCCGACGCCCAGACGCTTACGGCAGAGTTGCAACAGGTGCGTGACGAGTTCGCGGCCGAAAACGACCGCCTTTCGACCCTTGTCGACGCCTTGGCCTATGCCGCAGACCAGACCGAGCCGGGCCACACCCTCGGCAAGGCCTTCCGCGAAATCGGCTACACCGATGCGGAGTCGGTGCAGGCATTGCTTGAATCGATAGAGGAGTCGAAGGCGTTGGCAAAGGAATTTGAGGACGGAACAAGAACTACGTTCCGTGATTGTAGAAAGTTGGTTGTTTTGCCTCAAATAGATACGTCCAATATGACAAGCATGCGCTATATGTTCTATGATTGCACCGCCTTAACGGCGATACCATTGCTTGACACGTCGAAAGTAACCGACATGAGTAATATGTTCGGCTATTGCTACGCCTTGACATCGGTACCATTTCTTGACACGTCGAAAGTAACCGACATGAGTAATATGTTCAGCTATTGCAAGTCCCTGACAACTATACCATTGCTTGATACTTCGAATGTAACCAATATAGATGGTACATTTCAAAATTGCTCATCGCTGACAACTATATCATCAATAGACATATCAAGGGTCACAACAATGGGTAATCCATTCTTAGGCAGTAAAGAAATTCATACTATGGCATTAAAAGGACTTGGTTCAAATGTCATGTATATTAATTTCAGTCCATGTGCCAAATGGGGTACGGAAGGCGAAGCATCGCGGCAATCGCTTATCGACACCTTGATTAATTATAGTTATGACCGTGCCGGGAACGGACTTTCGAAAGCGACTTTGAAACTTCATGCCGACACGAAGGTGTTACTCACGGATGAGGAGAAGGCGCAGATTGTGGCGAAGGGATTCACGATTTCTTGATTTTACTAACCGATTAAAACGATATTGAATATGGAAATAGAGACAAAGCATGTTGAATTGCGGACACTGACTCCTGCCGCAGGGTGTTTTCTCACACAGGCCGGCGATGTGCCGGCGCAGGAGCGCGTGGTGTCGGAAAAGGTGTACCTGGCCGTGAACGACGCGCCGGAGAACTGGCGCGAGATTACCGCCGCCGAGGCCGAAGCAATCATCAACGCTCAACAGCAAAACGCCGACGATCAACCCCAAGACCAATGACAGCAGAAAAGATTACAATCGAGCCTCGGCGCAAAAACTATGAGTCGGATTTTGACTTCATGCTGTGGTTTGTGCGCGAGGGAGCGGACGGGGAGCCGGAACGGTTTTTCCCCGACTATGACTTCACGGGGGTGCTGTCGAGCGGGCGGCGGTTCGTGTTCTCGCGCAAGGGAGGCCGGTATGTCAACTGCCGGCGCGAGGGCGACGGTCTGCGCGTGGTGTGCGACAATCACGGCATGGCGCCGGGCGGAGTGTGGCTTAAAGTGACGGCCGAACTGCCCGACGGCATTTACCCCGACGGCTTCCGCCGCGAGGTGTCGAACGCGCCCTCGGGCATCGAGCTGGTGCGCGGCTCGGGCGACGGTCCGACGGAGATGGAGGTCGCACTGACTGTGCCATTCGTGTTCCGCTCGGCCTACGACATGGCCGTCGACGCGGGCTTCGAGGGCACGGAAACCGACTTCCGACGGGCCACGGCGATGATGCCGGCGGCCGTCGACGTGCTGCGGCAGGTGGGCGCGCTCACCTCCGACTGGGCCGAGGGGCGCGAGCGCATCGCCTCGGCGCTTCGTGCGCAAGGCGTCGATGCCTCGGCCACTGACAGCTTCGACGCCCTGGCCGAAAAGGTGCGCGGCCTGCGTCTTGCCCCGGAGGCCGACCCTGTGGCCGTGTCGCCGCGCCAGTACGGAGGACGGCAGACGCTCTTGGAGTTCATGCACAACAATCGCCGCGCCGGATTCCCCGGCATGGTGGGCGTGGAGCTCTACGGCCTTACGGACAACCTGCACGGCGCCGACGCTTATCTCTGCTCCGACGGATACGCCAGCGCCGAGGGCGGCGAACATGAATTTGACGAGGAGCACAGCGCGCATTACGTGATTCATTACTATGCCAAGGAAGACTACCAGGTGCCGACCTACGACAAGTGCGCGGGTATGATTGTGCTCGGCGGACGTCCCGCCCTGCCGGCGTTCGGCGCGTCGAATATGGCTTACTTTCATACCTATGACTGCAAGCCGGTGATGACAGGGACACTGATGACGTCAAACATCTTACGCGAGTTGATTCTTCACGGCCTTGAAGAGAATCCCCACATCATTGTACATAGTGATGGTTATTTGTCATTTATTGATTTACCAGATTTACGAGTGGCGAGGAATCGAATAATTTTTTGGGAAGGTCGATTGATTGAGGCCCTGTATTTTCCTTGTCTTGAAGAAATTAACACCACAGACAATGTAATCGACCAATGGAGGAACGGAATAAGGCTTGAGGCCCCAAGGCTGAAAAGCATCACGCGAGGCACGCTTGTGGCCCTCTCCGCAAGCATACCTCACATTTGTCTACCGGCATTGCAATCGCTTAACGGCACGGTAGCCTCCAACTGCGCGGCACTGACCGAGATTGAACTGCCCTCGCTTGAAACCATGACGGGCGGCACGGTAGCCTCCAACTGCGCGGCACTGACCGAGATTGAACTGCCGAACCTAATTGAACTTGGCAATGCCACAATCGCTTCGGGCTGCTACAATATAAAAACAATCAGGTTACCAAATTTATTGTATCGACGCGTAATTGGCGATAATGGATTTTTCTCAGCCGGGATAAATTCAGAAGTAGACATTTATGTTCCCAAATTAAAATATTATGTTGCAAATGTTGGCATAAACTGGTTTAAAGACAACGTAATACTACATATCCATTTAGGAAACATAGATGGAGGCAATTATAGATTTACAGACAGATATGACAACACAAACATGACAGTGGATGTGCTGCCCGGTTTCCGTTCAACGCTGGATATATCCCATTGTCTACTGATGACGGCAGAAAATCTCGCCGCCCTTATCGCCAACCTCGGCGACAACAACGGCAACGCCACGCTCACCCTTACGCTCGGGGCGGCGAACATCGCCAAGCTCGACGAGGACACCATAGCCCTGGCCCAGGCCAAGAACTACACCATCGTATAACGACAAATAACAAACCAATCATGACTACTGAAACTTACAATCGGCCACTGCGCCGCATCGTGGCCTCCGAGGGCCACACCATCACACGCAAGGACTACAACGCCGAGCATCCCTATTTCACGCCCGTTGTCTACCTCGGCGCCGGCGACTCCGAGGACAACTACATGGAAGTGACCGTCGAAGAAGCTGAGAGGATAATGCTCGAGGCGACGGCTAACGACGAACAGCAAACGGCGAATGACGATGAACGAGACCAATAACCTCTTTTCGGCCGCCATGGCCGCGCTCGGCATGGTGCTCGCCGACTTCTACGGCCACCTCGCGCCGTGGCTTCTTCTCGGCATGGTGCTCGTGTTCGTCGACCTGCGCTTCGGGGTGCTCGCCGCCCGGGCGCGCAAAGAAGAAATCCGTCCCTCGCGGGCATGGCGGCGCACGCTCAACAAAATGGTCGACTACCTTTGCTGGGTGACACTCGCCGAGGTATGCACGCGCACGTTCGGCGTAAGCCTCGGCGCCCCCATCGTGTCGATGGCGATGCTGTTCATCATCTACGGCATTGAGCTCAACTCCTGCGTCAACAATTACCTCGAATACAAGGGCATCCGCAAAAAGTGGAACTTCTTCCGCCTCGTCGGCCGCGAAGACATCCTCGAAGAAAAAGAGACAAACGACGAATAACAACCCGCGCCCCGTGCCCCGCGTTGAAACGCGGCGGCCTCCCCAACTTCTAAACTTCCCAACTACCACAATCCAATGACACATTTCACCATCGACGAACTCACCCGTAGCACCGAGGCGCGGGTGCGCCATATCGACAACACGCCGCCGCCCGAAGCCGTGGCCGCCCTCACCGCCCTGGTAGACAACATCCTCGACCCCCTGCGCCGGGCATGGGGCCGCCCCGTCACCGTGACTTCCGGCTACCGTTGCCACGCCCTCAACCGCGCCGTGGGCGGCTCCCCGACAAGCCACCACCTCCGCGGCATGGCCGCCGACATAACGACGGGCAACAACGCCGACAACCGCCGCCTATTCCAGCTCGCCATCGACCTCGGCCTGCCATTCACCCAGCTCATCGACGAGCGCGACTTCTCATGGGTGCATATCTCATACGACCCCGACAATGTCAAACGCCAAATCCTGCGCCTCTAATGAAAACTAATGTATTTACAGTATTCATTTCGCTCATGGCTCTCATCTCTTGCCGGAGCCCTCAACAAACTGTCATCCCCACCGAGAAAATCGAGACAAAGGTAGAGCGAGTAATAGAGGTTAGGTGGGACACCGCCTACATCGAAGTGCCGGCTCAGTCGGCCGAAATAACAACACCCGATTCCGTTTCTCATTTGGAGACAGATTTCGCCACATCTGACGCTCGCATCAATCCAGACGGCACTCTCTTTCACAATCTGCTTAACAAGCCACAGGAACGCCCTACTGTGGTGCCTACGACTATTCAACGAGTAGATAGCATAGTCGAACGAGAAGTCCCGGTTGTGGTATATAAAAACAAGCCTCCCAATAATTGGGAGCAATTCAAGATTGATTCATTTTGGTGGCTCATCGGAACGATGGCAGCACTATTTGTTATCAACTTCCGCAAACCAATCCTTAGTCTAATCAAGAAAATACTATAAGCTGAAATGTTAATTTTTGGTGGCTACGTAGTAAGACTCGGCCATTTTTTTAATTATCACCGAACTTTAAACAGATTCGTTAGTAATCTATATGCAGGCACTTTTGATGATGTAGTCAGATGATGTGTAAAGTGCCGGAGGGTGTCGTGAGACACCCTATTTTATTATATATGAAAAGACAGTAAAAAATGCAGAGAAGGAACCACCCTTCTCTGCCAAGTCAAACCAAATAAACTCCGTGGTAGGACCTTATTTGATGACGCAAAGTTAGCAATTTATTTTAAATTATCCAAGACCTTGCGTATCGCATTTGTCGCAATTTCCGGTGTAACTTTTATATAATTGTATAGACATCCTGATTTTCCGTTACTATGGCCAAGCAGATAATCTATTATTGCGGTATCCACCCCTAAGGAAAAGGCATGTTGAGCGAATGATTTCCGTGCTGAATAAAATATGATTTTCTGCATATCGAGAGTTTTTGCTATTGTAATGAATCCTCGCCGAAGTTCATCACAACAACACGACTTACGCTGTGATTCAGTCATCTTAATCAATCCATTCTTTCCTGTCAGGTTCTGAATGATTTTTGTTGCTTCTTCCGGAATATCGAATTCAACATATTGTACGCCTTTATTTTGATTCTCTGTTTTTTGACGGACATAGCGTATCTTATTCGGATAATCATTGAAGTTTATCTTTACTAAGTCCGCCATATTTATTCCTCCAAGATAATACGAAAGCATAAAAAGGTCGCGAGTAAAAGCGGCGTTGGAATTCGGCACAAGGTGCACATCCCGGATTAATTTGATTTCATCCACATCAAGCCATGCTTCCCTGATTACATTCTGCGGGACAGGAATTCCGTTAAACGGATTTACGCGATATTCCACGTAACCACATTTAACAGCATAATTAATTAACGTTTTTACAAACAGCAATCGCATCCTTATAGTTTGCGTACTGTAATTCCGTTTTTTCTGAAAATGCCTCATCAAGCCCAAAATCATTCCATGCGTAAGATTTTTCATCAGTGTATTTTCCGGAATGAAATCTATTATTGAACGAAATCGGGCTGTGTATGCCGTCTTTGAGCCTTCCGTCTTTACGATTACATCGACATATTCATCAAATATAGAACGTAATGTACAATGGCGTTGTTTTGCGCCATTTTTAAGAAAAAAAACGACTTCTGCACAACTCATTGCATCGATATATCCAAGATCATCAAGACACTCTTGGTATTTTAAAACTATCTTCCGCAATTTTGAATTAAGGAAAGCGGCGTCGGGACGACGCTTTATCACACCGTTGCTTAACTCTCCCGCGCTGTCAATCATTATATCAGTAGAGATATAACGTACAGCACCACGATGTGCGACAGCAATTCGCACTTTATGTTTACCGTCTTTTAATATTTTTGAAGGTATAATAACTGTTGATAATGTTGCCATTTTTTTCGACAAGTATTCGGAAATGTTGAGGGCTAAAAGTGCCGTTTTCAGCGGTTTATGAGAGTGAATCGGCACGTATTTTGGCCCCAAAAGTGGGCTATTTTCAACAATAATTACTAATTAAATGGAGAATGGTGCGGTGGAAAGTGGTGATTTTCAATTATTTAACACATGTAAATAGATAAAAAAATTGATTGTCTCCCGACAATCAATCTTAGTTAACCTTAAATCTAATACCATGAAAAACACATTGCAAAATTACGGCTATCTGCTGAATCCACCAAATTTTTTAATGAAAAAATTAATTATTTTAACTTTATTTTACACTATAAAGCTGTCTTTATCCATTATTTAGAGCAATATGCCACCATCGGCGATATTTTCCGGCAAAATGCTTTTTTCGTCGAACTCATATCCGATATACCGGCAAACAGCATCGTTAATATTTATTAACATATGGTTTGGGTATAAAAAATAAAAGTCTGAATTTGACAATTGAAGGAAAGTATGTATTTTTGCAAAAACAATCTCCTCTTATCAACCAACCGCTTATCACAATGGATATCTGCGACAAATTGTATGGCTTAATCGGTTTTCCGCTCGGACATTCGTTCTCGCGCGGATTTTTCAATCAAAAGTTCGAAACCGAGAAAATAAGCGCGAAATATGTTAATTTTGAGATTTCGGAAATCGACCTGTTTCCTTCGGTAATAGTCCGCAATCCTCGTCTTTCGGGGCTGAATGTGACTATCCCTTACAAGGAGCAGGTGATAGAATATCTCGACGGGATGGATGCCGACGCCGAGGCTATCGGCGCGGTGAATGTGATAAAGGTGATTCGCAACGACAAGGGCGAGATATCGTCGTTGAAAGGGTTCAATTCCGATGTAATCGGATTCACCGACTCCATTCGCGCGCTGTTGAAGCCCGGACATCGCCGCGCGCTTGTGCTTGGCACGGGCGGCGCCTCGAAAGCGGTAATCCACGGGTTGAGGAAACTTGGCATAGAATCCACCTCGGTTTCACGCACTCCGGCACCGGGGCGGCTGACTTATGCAGATTTGACGCCGGAGGTGATGGAGACGCACACTGTGATTGTAAACACTACGCCGCTGGGAATGTATCCCAACGTTGACTCCTGCCCCGACATTCCCTACGACTTGCTCACCGCAAATCATCTTTGCTATGATTTACTTTACAATCCGGACGTGACAGAGTTTATGCGACGCAGCGCTGAACACGGGGCCACGGTAAAGAATGGCCTTGAAATGCTGCTTTTGCAGGCGTTCGAGTCATGGCGAATATGGAATTCATAAAACAAATAATATATTATTTATGTCACCCGCTAAAATTATTTATATTGCCCTTATCGCAGCGATGTTGATACCGACATCGCTGTTTTTCGGGTTTGAAAATCCGATCTCGGCTCCTATCGCGTTGCTTTGCGGATTGGTCTTTGCTTTTATTTTCAAGAATCCGTGTCCGAAGTTCAACAAAAAGACATCGAAGTATCTGCTTCAAGTTGCAGTGGTATTGCTTGGCTTCAACATGAACCTTCATGAGTCGCTCAAATCCGGAGCGGAAGGCATGATGTTTACGGTGGTATCGGTTGTCGGCGTTATGGCGCTCGGCGTGCTTATCGGCTACTGGATGCACATCAACCGCAAGACATCGTATCTAATCTCGTCGGGCACGGCCATTTGCGGCGGCAGCGCGATAGCCGCCGTGGGCCCGGTGCTCAAAGCCAACGAGAATGAGATGGCCGTGTCGCTTGGCGTGATTTTCATCCTCAACTCGATCGCACTGTTTATCTTCCCGCCTATCGGGCACATGCTGGAAATGACTCAGGAGCAGTTCGGCACATGGGCCGCGATAGCGATACACGACACATCGTCGGTGGTCGGCGCCGGAGAGGTGTACGGAGAGGTTGCTCTCCAAACGGCCACACTTATCAAGCTCACCCGCGCGCTGTGGATTATCCCGCTGGCTTTTGTGACAATGTTTATATTCCGCGACCGCACCGGAAAGATTTCCATTCCGTGGTTTATCTTTATCTTCGTGCTGGCCATGATTGTCAACACATATGTAGCGCTTCCCGAAGCATTGACATCCATTTTGGTCTGGATCGCACGCCGCGGCATGGTTGTTACCCTTTTCCTTATCGGCGCCAGCCTGTCGCTGGGCACTATAAAGCAAGTCGGCGTCAAGCCATTGCTGCTTGCCCTGGCATTGTGGGTGGTAATCAGCCTCACCAGCCTTGAAGTGGTGCTTCAAACTATCTGACAATTAGAAACCGGTTGAAACAACTTCTTACATACGTGCCGACGCTGCCCGCCGCCGCGGGATTATGCGTCGGCATTGCTGTATATACACCGTCGCTGTTTTGGATCGCGGTTGTTGCCGCCGCGGCGGGCCTGCTTTTGTTTGTCTTTTCAAGATATTACCGCGGGGCGTTGTATTTTGTGACACTCGCTTCGGGCATGGCAGTCTGCCACTTGTCTCAGCCTTACGACAAAGCGGCCGAATCGGAGTGCAGATACGAGGGAATGATACTCTCCGCCGGACTGTCGCCAAATTCAGTGCGATGCGTGGTGGAAACAAAGTTTCCGGTAAAGTCACGGATAATGCTTACTGTAAACACTCAGGACCTCGAGCTATATGCCCCCGGAACAATAGTGAGCTTCACGGCCAAGCCTGAGAGTGTGTCGGCTCCCGACGATGTGCCTTGGCAAACCAACCGGCAACGATATCTTTACAACGAGGGAATCGGGCTTCATGCCTTTGTCAGCCCGGATAAAATCACCGTCGAACGCAAGCCGAGCGGCCTGCGCTGCTTGCTCAACAGGCTGCGGTCGGGAATCGCCGAGGCAATAGTGTCGAGCGGCGTCGACGGGCCCACGGCCGCTTTTCTATTAGCCGTGATACTCGCCGATGATGTGTATGTAAGCCCCGATGCAATAGAATCATTCCGCATGTCGGGCCTGGCCCATATGCTGGCGTTGAGCGGGCTTCACGTGGGCATCATAGCATCGCTTGTGATGCTCCTGCTCATTCCCGTGCAGACGGTGCGCGGCGGCTTTTATATCCGTTACTTCCTCGCGGTGGCGGCAATATGGGCATATGCCTTTATCGCGGGAATATCTCCGTCGATACTGCGGGCGACAATAATGTTTACCGTGTATATAATATCAAAAGTGATTGAACGCGACTATATCGGATTCAACTCGCTTTTCACAGCCATAATCGTAATATTGCTTATAAATCCGCTATGGCTGTTCACTCCGGGGTTTCAGTTGAGCGTGCTGTCGGTTGCATCAATTTTGGGATTTTTCGGATGTCTGCCACGTAAATTTCAAAAGAAGCGTATCCTATACCATATAACGTGTGCCGCGGGTGTACCTGTGGCGGCAATGCTGGGCTCCGGCGTGGTGAGCACATGGGTATTCGGGTATTTCCCGGGGACATTTCTCGCAAGCAATATTGTCACGGGTATTTTATTCCCATGGACTGTTATTTCCGGCCTGGCGGCGGCCGCCTTATCGTGTTTTGGGATTGTCATTCCTTTGCTTGCATCTTGCGTCGACACGCTATACTGCCTTATGGCGAAATGGGCGGAATATCTGTCGGGCCAGGCATGGGCAAGGGCAGAAAACATATATTTCTCGCCGTATGCGTTTATTCCATATTTTATCGGCATATGCGTGATTTGCTATGCTCTCTGCCGGCGAAACCGCACCGCCGTCGCAACAGGCTGCACGCTCGTGATTCTCTCTTTTGTCACGGCTCTCACCGTGGACGAACGCATGCCTCAAACAGAAGCATATGCTCTGCGCACGGCGGGATATACCGACCTGATCATACGGCAAAACGGCGAATGTCGGTATTACAACTCCGGCGAACCGAGACATGCCGACGCGATAGAACAGGCTTGCCAAAGATTTGCCTTGCGTCGCAGATGCCGAGATATTGCCCCGCTCCCCTCCTCCACCGCGCGCATCGTGTTGGCAGACTCCACCTCGATAGCGATACTCGGCGGCACATCTCTTGCCGAGGAATACGCCGGCGCAGATTACCTGCTTGTGACAAAAGGGTTCAAGGGCAATGCCGCCGAGATTGCAGCATTAAGACCCGACACAGTGCTGATGTCTTCGGGCATCAACCGAAGACGAGCCAAAAAAATTATTCAAGGATTGGCAGAGAAAAAAGTACCGGTGATTAATTTGAGGGAAGAACAGTGGAGGCATATAAAGGATTAGGGGGGTTAAGACGTAAAAGTTAATGCTTTGGGTGTAGGGACGGCCCGTTCATTTTCCGTGACGCTGCGCTTGGCTCGAACTATCATGAACTATGAAAGAACCAAAATGAACCATCCTTTATCTCGCTAAGCTCGATTCTATCTTGAACCATCACTCCGCATGGCTTTCGAGCTTTGCGAGAAAAAGATATATTGGTGTCCGGTAAAAATTGCGACCCTTTATCGGCAAGTCGAAATTTAGGAGCACGAAGCGGCAGAGCCGCTTAATATGGTAGGCATGGGCGAAAGCCCATGTTATGATGAATCGTTGATATTCGACTGCGGCCGCAGTCGAACTTGCGTAAACCAACTAAACACGGGCTATTGCCCGTGCCTACCATATTCGA
>VSPD01000054.1 GCA_009775125.1 Muribaculaceae bacterium
CTTCTCGGCCGTGGCCCGCAAAGGCATCGTGGACCTCAGTTGGGACGCCCCCGAATCTGACATAGCCCCCACGCGCTACAACATCTACCGCAACAACACCCTGCTGGCCTCCACCACCTCCACCGGATACACCGACAGCTCCACCGGCGCCCTCACCGACATATCCTACTCCGTCGACGCCGAATACCCCTCGGGCCTCATCTCGCCCTTCGTGTCGGCAAAAGTGACCATCCCGCGCAACTTCATCGCCTCGCTCTCAGCCACCGCCGACGCCGACGCCGTGGACCTGCGGTGGAACCTGCCCACGCGCCTCACGCGCATGCAAGGCACCATCGACCGCTACACCGTCTACGAGCTGCTGGCCTCCTCCGTAGAAGTGGCCCACCGCTTCCGCGCCGAAGACCTCGCCGTGTATGCCGGCTACAAAATACGCCGCATATCATTCTTCCCCGTGCAGCCCCAGCGCGTGGTGGCATGCACCCTCACCGTCTACGAAGCCGACCCCGCCACCGGCGCCCTCACCCCGGTGTCGACCCGCAAAGTGTCGGAAACAGGCGTGGCCCAGTGGAACGACATACTGCTCACCAAACCCGTCGAAATCACCCCCGGCAAAGAGCTCTGGATAGCCGTGCGCTTCGAAAGCAACAACGGCACCGTGCAGATCATCTCCGACAACGCCTCCAACCCCGGCGCCCTCGGCTCATGTATCAGCGTCGACGGCGGAGCATGGGAAGCCGACCCCGAAGCCGACGGCTCATTCTTCATCTACGCCACCCTCGCCGAGCCCGACGCCACCGCCGGAAGCCCCGTCGAAATAGCCCCCGGCGACGCCTCCGACATCGACTTCTGCTACCCCGCAGGCTTCGCCGTGTACCGCGACGGCACCCTCATCGCCACCACCGACGGCCGCGCCTTCCGCGACGACAACGTGCCCGCCGGCGCGCACACCTACACCCTGTCGAGCCTCTACGCCGGCGGCAACGAATCCACCACGCAATCCGTCGACGTCACCGTCGGCACCGACGGCATCACCTCCGCCGAAGCCGCCCCGGCCATCACCGTCACCACGGCAGCGGGCACCATCACCATCGGCGCCGGAGCCGGACTCGCCACCGTGGCCGACACCACAGGCCGCGTCATAGCCCGTGTCGACGCCACCTCGGCCCCCGCCACCATCTTGGCCGCCCCCGGCGTCTACATCGTCACCACCCCCACCACAAGCACAAAAGCCCTCGTCCGCTAACCCCGGCAGGAACACTAATCGCGAAGCGCTTTGCAAGGCAAAGAACCCTCCGGCTTGTGAAATATTAGACAAGAGAACAGAAGGAACAGGAGAAATTTAATCCTCCTGTTTCTTCTGTTCTTCTGTCTAAAAAAATTACTGCCTGCTCAGGAAGCGGCGGCGGGCCGGGAGCGACATGTCGCCGGGGAAGGTGGCGAGGGTGCGGTCGACGAAATAGGCGCGGGCCAGGATGTCGGCGCCGGGCTCGTATCGCCAGCCGCCGTTGCGGGAGCGGAAGTCGGGGTCGGCCATGGCCGCGAGCACTTCGGTCACCACGGCGGCCTCTTGGGGCGATAGCTCGGCGCGCGGGCGGGACAGCTCGCTGTCGCGGCCGGTGTCGTCGCGGTAGGAGGCGAGGATGCGCTCGCGGTCGGTGCGTACATATCGCGTCATGAGCCCGAGCAGGGCGCGCCCCGAGGGGTTGCCGTAGAAGCTCTCGTAGTCGCCGCACTGGCAAAGGTAGACAAAGTGCATCACCTCGGTCACTTTCAGCGCCGGAAAACGTGTGAGGATTATCTCGGCGAGAGATGTCATCTGCGATATGTCGAAACGCTCGGAAAGGCCTGCGAAGTCGATGATGAATTTTATCATCCCTGCAATCCATTTACGATACTTGTCGGGGCCGAATGCAGCGGCCACTTGCGCGAGCGTCGGGGCGGTGCCCAGATACATCCGGCGCAAATCGGAGGATACGAAGCGGGCTATATTCTCCGGGGCGTATAATGCGGCGAATCCGGCATAGTCAGACGATGCTGTCAATGTATTCATCGAAAGGATTTTTAGGTTTCACATGCTGATTGTTTCTCGCCGGCCGGGCGGCGACACGGGCCACGTCGCGGTTTTTGACGCGGATTTGCGACAAAAGGTGGTTTACCCAAAGGCGGTAGTCGTCATGAGTCTCGCCCGAGAGTTGCCATTGTGCCACGACAGCCTCGGCCAGGGCGCGGAAGTCGGCCACGGTGGCTGTGGCGTGATTCACGCGGCGGAGCTCGGCTACGAGGGTTTGGTGCAGGCTTGTGTTGCTGCTGTGGAAAAACCTTTCAAAAAAGATTTTATCATCGCCTCGCGCGTCAACAACAACAAAATTTTCTTTTGTCTTTTTTTCTTCTTGTCTTTTAGTCTTATATATGCCGCCACCGCTGCCTTCACGGCTACCGCAGTCACTACCGCCGCCGCTACCGCCACGACTACCGCAATTTTTGAGGTAGTAGGCGGGGGCTTTCCTTGATTTCTTACCGGATTCGAAATCGAGAACGCCACGCATTTTCAGAGTGTTGCGACATCGCATGAGGGTGTTTTCCGACATACCCAGACCAAGACAGATCTTCGAATTGGGACGCACCAGCGGAGATGGCCAGCCCTGTCGGTTGCACTCGTTCAGGAGGTAGAAGTAGAGCGCAATCTCATTCGGGCCAAACTCTTGGCTTCCGTGCATTCGCCAAAAATTGTTGATGAGATCGATATAGGTCATAGATTAAGAATGAAAAAGGTAAAAACAATTTATCTACTGCAAAGATAATGGATATTTTGCAATTTACAATAGATTTATTTACCTTTTAACATTTTTTATATGTAGGAACACAAGCCTCCGGCTTGTGTTTTTTTTCACAATCCGGAGGATTGTGTTCCTACTCCTACTGCTTATTTCCGCATCAGGGCGATGGAGGCGAGGGCGCAGACCAGCAGGGCCATGGGATAGTAGAGGTGGCCGATGATGGCAAGGGGGGAGAGCATGGCGAGGCTGCCGGCCATGAGCAGCTGGGCGCCGTAGGGGAGGATGCCTTGGACGACGCACGAGAAGGTGTCGAGCAGGCTGGCCACGCGACGGGGCTCGAGGCCGAAGCGGCGGGAGATGTCGGCGGCGAGGTTGCCCACGGTGATGATGGCTATGGTGTTGTTGGCGGTGCATATGTTGGCCACGGAGACGAGGGCGGCGATGGTGAGGGCTGCGCCTCGGCGGCGGCTCACGCGGCGTGTCATGGCGCCGAGCAGGTAGTCGATGCCTCCGAGATGGCGTATCACCTGGAGCATGCCTCCGGCGAGGAGGGTGACGGTGATGAGGTCGCCCATCGAGCCGATGCCTGTGCCCATGGCGGCGAGCCAGCCTGTAAGGGCGGGGCTTCCGGAGGCCATGTCGATGATGAATACGGAGACGGTGCCGAGCACGAGCACCACGGCCACGTTCACGCCGGCGAGGGCGCCTGCCAGCACGATGAGGTAGGGCACGACTTTCACGAAGTCGATTTCGCCGGTGTCGACGGCGGGCATGGGGTGGCTCCACCCGTACCATATATAATATATGAGCACGGCCACGGCGGCGGGCATGACGATGCGGAAGTTGGCGCGGAATTTGTCGGCCATGCCGCAGCCCTGGGTGCGCGTGGCGGCTATGGTGGTGTCGGAGATGAACGAGAGGTTGTCGCCGAAGAAGGCTCCTCCTACCACTATGGCCACTGTCATGGCGGGGTCGGCTCCGGTGGACGCGGCTATGCCGGCGGCCATGGGCGCGAGGGCCACGATGGTGCCCACCGACGTGCCTATCGACAGGGATATGAAGCAGGCTCCCACAAAGAGGCCCGCGGGCACCATGCGCCCGGGCAGGAAGTGGAGCACGAGGCCCACGGTGGCGTCGATGCACCCTATGCTTTTGGCCGAGGCGGCGAAGGCTCCGGCCAGGATGAATATCCAGATCATGAGCAGGATGCCGGGGTCGGCGGCTCCGCGCGAGAACAGGTCGAGGCGCGCTCTGGCGTCCATGCCGGGGACGAGGGCCAGGGCGTAGACCGACGCGATGAGGAAGGCCACGGCCACGGGCATGGCGTAGAAGTCGGCCGCCGACACCGACACGCCCAGGTAGAGGGCCGTGAACACTATCAGGGGGCTGAGGGCGAGCCAGCCGCGCAGGGGCGATATGTGCTTGGGGACTGTTGTCATTCTATGTCGATTTTCATGCCTTCGTTGGCCACCACTGTGTTGGGGAATTCTTCGGAGGCTTCGCGCAGGTGGCCGCTTTCGTCGTGGTATTTTTTTGAGAAGTGGCCGAGGATGAGCTTGCGCGCGCCTGCCGCGGCGGCAATCTTTCCGGCCTGTCGGGCTGTGGAGTGCCCGCGCGGGGCGGCGAGGGCTTCGAATTCGTCGGTGTAGGTGGCTTCG
Organism: Muribaculaceae bacterium; assembly: GCA_009775125.1. Lineage (GTDB taxonomy): Bacteria > Bacteroidota > Bacteroidia > Bacteroidales > Muribaculaceae > CAG-873. Next base: position 4,436 of record VSPD01000054.1, read on the forward strand.
TGGTAGATGGTGGTGACGCCTTCGACGGCGGCTGCCACGCGGGGGTCGAAGGCTGTGTCGGAGCAGTAGGCGTAGCTCAGCGAGGGGCCGGGGTCGGTGGTGAGGCGGGCGTTTTCTATCACGCGGCCGTCGGGCGTGACGAAGTCGGCGCCGGCTTTTATGGCCGCGCGCTCGCGCACGGGCACGTCGAAGAATTCGAGCATGTCGGCGCGCAGGGGCCTGGGGCGGGGCTTCTCGCGGAAGATGTAGCCCGCACAGCGCACGCGGTGGTAGAGGGGGAAGGCTTCGACGGTGAGGGCGTCGCTCTCGAACACTGTCCCTCCCTCGGGGGGCACGGGGTGATATACTATCTCTATGGTGGGCTCGTGCACGAGCATTTTCATCATGCGGCGCATCAGCTCGATGCCTTCGGCAAACATGTAGACGTGGACTTGCCCCGAGCATTCGTGCAGCGACAGGGTGGAGAGCAGCCCGGGCAGGCCCAGGAAATGGTCGCCGTGGAGGTGGGATATGAATATGTGGCGCAGGTGAGAGAATCGCAGGCGCATGCGGCGCATTTGCAGCTGGGCGCACTCGCCGCAGTCGACCATATAGAGGGTGTCGCGGAAGTCGACCACCTGGGCCGATGGCAGGTGGCGGTTGCTTGGCGTGGCCGAGCCGCAACCGAGTATGTTTACTGAAAATTTGCTCATGGGTGCAAAGGTACGGAATTTTTTGCAGAGGGGCAAGAAGGGAAAATCGAGCAATCGAGTAATCGAGCAATCGAGTATGTTGTAAAACATATAAAAAATTTGTCGGATATTAAGTATTTTTTTATAAATTGCAACCGATTTGTTAAGGATTCGCGCCTTGGCATTTCAATACCATGAATAATTATAAAAAACTTCTGATATCATGAAGATCTACAAAACTCAAGAAATCAAGAACATAGCCTTGCTTGGCAGCAAAGGCTCGGGCAAAACCACACTCGCCGAAGCCATGCTTTTCGAGTGTGGAGTTATAAAACGCCGCGGCTCCGTAGAAGCCAAGAACACTGTTTCCGATTATTTCCCCGTTGAAAAAGAATACGGCTCGTCGGTATTCTCCACCATATTCTACGCCGAATTCCTCGGCAAGAAACTCAATGTGATCGACTGCCCCGGCGCCGACGACTTCGTGGGCAACGCCATCACCGCCCTCAACGTCACCGACACCGGCGTGATTCTCATCGACGCCCAGTATGGCGTGGAAGTGGGCACACAAAACATTTTCCGCACCACCGCGCAGCTCGGCAAGCCCGTGATTTTCGCCCTCAACCAGCTCGACGGCGACAAGGCCGACTACGACAACGTGATTGAGCAGATGCGCGAAATCTTCGGCCCGAAGGTGGTGCAAATCCAATATCCGCTGGCATGTGGAGCAGGCTTCAACGCCATGATCGACGTGCTGCTTATGAAAAAATACTCGTGGGGCCCCGACGGCGGCGTGCCCGTTATCGAGGAAATTCCCGCCGAAGAAATGGACCGCGCCATGGAGCTGCACAAAGCCCTGGTGGAGGCCGCTGCCGAAAACGACGAGACGCTCATGGAAAAATTCTTCGTCGAGGAGCACCTCACCGAGGACGAGATGCGCGAAGGCATCCGCAAGGGCCTTGTCGACCGCTCGATATTCCCCGTGTTCTGCGTGTCGGCCCTCAAAGACATGGGCGTGCGCCGCATGATGGAATTCCTGGGCAACGTAGTGCCCTTCGTCGAAGACATGCCCGCCCCTGTCGACACCGCCGGCAACGAAGTGAAGCCTCTGGCCGACGGCCCCCTCTCCATCTACATGTTCAAGACCACCGTGGAGCCGCACATCGGCGAAGTGTCCTACTTCAAAGTAATGTCGGGCACCCTTAAAGCCGGCGCCGACCTCGACAACGTGACCCGCGGCTCCAAAGAACGCCTCGCCCAGATCTACTGCGTGTGCGGCCAGATAAAGACACCCGTCGACAGCCTCGAAGCCGGCGACATCGGCGCCGCCGTCAAGCTCAAAGACGTGCGCACCGGCAACACCCTCGACGAGAAAGGCTGCGACATCGAGTTCGACTTCATAAAATATCCCGCTCCCAAATATCAGCGCGCCGTGCGCCCCGTCACCGAAAGCGACGCCGAGAAGCTCAACGTAATACTCACACGCATGCACGAGGAAGACCCCACATGGGTCGTGGAGCAATCCAAAGAACTGAAACAGACCATACTCTCGGGCCAGGGCGAGTTCCACCTCCGCACCCTCAAATGGCGCGTCGAGAACAACGACAAGCTCCCCATCGTGTTCGACGAGCCCAAGATACCCTACCGCGAGACCATAACCCGCGCCGCACGCGCCGACTACCGCCACAAGAAACAGTCGGGCGGCGCCGGACAATTCGGCGAGGTGCATCTCATCGTAGAGCCCTACACCGAAGGCATGCCCGCTCCCGACACCTACCGCTTCGGCAACCAGGAATTCAAGATGTCGGTGCGCGACACCCAGGAGATACCCCTGGCATGGGGCGGCAAGCTCGTGGTGTGCAACTGCATCGTGGGCGGCGCCATCGACGCCCGCTTCATCCCCGCCATCGTCAAGGGCCTGATGGACCGCATGGAGCAAGGCCCCCTCACCGGCTCCTATGCCCGCGACGTGCGCGTGTGCATCTACGACGGCAAGATGCACCCCGTCGACTCCAACGAAATCTCATTCCGCCTGGCCGGCCGCAACGCCTTCTCCGAGGCCTTCCGCAACGCCAATCCCAAGGTGCTCGAGCCCGTCTACGACGTGGAAGTGTTCGTGCCCGCCGACGTGATGGGCGATGTGATGAGCGACCTGCAAGGCCGCCGCGCCATAATCATGGGCATGTCGTCGGAAAACGGCTTCGAGAAAATCTCGGCCAAGGTGCCTTTGAAAGAAATGTCGTCGTACTCCACGGCGCTCAGCTCCATCACCGGCGGCCGCTCATCGTTCACGATGAAATTCGCCTCCTACGAGCTCGTGCCCTCCGACGTGCAGGACCGTCTGCTCAAAGACTACGCCGAAAAGAACACAGAAGATTAGCCCCCCTGCCCCCCTTAGGGGGGGAGCTTCGATTTACTTCGACTTATCTCGATTTATTTCGAGATAAGTCGATTTATTTCGATTTAAATCGATTTAAGCCGATTTAAATCGATTTATGCCGATTTATGTCGCCATAAATCGACTTTTTTTGTTACTTTTGTGTCTCACTTCATAACCCCGCCCAGAAAATGAACCTTCCTTTCCTTTGCCTGCTGCTATCGGCAATATCCGTTTTTTCCACCCAGGCGCGCGAGCGCGACCTTATCCTCGAGACACAGTCGGAGGAGTGCCGGGCGTGGGTCGACTCGGTCTACAACGCCCTGTCGGAGCGCGACCGCGTGGCCCAGCTGCTATGCCCCAAGGTGAATCCCGCCGGCGGCGAGGCCTCGCGTGCCACCATCAAAAAATATGTGGGCACATGCCACGTGGGCGGCCTCCTCTTTTCCGAAGGCTCGGCCAAGGAATATGCCGAGATGACAAACTACGCCCAGAGCCTGGCGCGAGTGCCCGTGCTCATGACCTTCGACGGCGAATGGGGCCTGGCGATGCGCATCAAGACCGCCCCGCGCTTCCCCCACAACATGGCTCTCGGAGCGATACAAGATGAAAAACTGCTCTACGACTACGGCCGCGAGATGGCGCGCGAATGCCGCCTGATGGGCGTGCACGTCAACTTCGCCCCCGACGCCGACGTGAACTCCAACCCCGCCAACCCCGTGATAGGCTTCCGCTCCTTCGGCGAAGACCCCGCCCGCGTGGGCGCCCTCGCCTCTGCCTACGCCCGCGGCCTCGAAGACGGCGGAGTGCAGGCCGTGGCCAAGCATTTCCCCGGGCACGGCGACACCGACGTCGACTCCCACAAGGGCCTCCCCACCGTGGCACACTCGGCGGCGCGGTTCGACTCCATCGACCTCGTGCCCTTCCGCCAATTCATCAAAGACGGCGGCTCCGGCATAATGGTGGGCCACCTCGACGTGCCTGTGTTCGACCCCTCGGGCACGCCCGCGTCGCTCTCGCACAAAATCACCACGGGGCTGCTCAAAAATAAAATGCGCTTCCGCGGCCTTGTCTACACCGACGCCTTGGAGATGAAAGGAGCGCGTGTCGAAGGCAAGAACACCTGCGTGGCCGCCATCGAGGCCGGAGCCGAGATGCTCCTGTCGGGCCGCAACCCCGCCGCCGACATCGACGCCATCCTCGCCGCCGTGAAAGCCGGCAAAATCAAGCCCTCCGCCATCGAAGCCGCATGCCGCAAGGTGCTGGCTTACAAATACGTGCTTATCGGCCCCAAGGCCGCGCGAATCGACCTCAACCGCCTGTCGGCCCGCATAGCCTCGCCCGAGGCCGAGGCCGTAATCTCGCGCCTGGCCGACGCATCGGCCACCGCCCTGCGCAACAACGGCAATATCCTCCCCCTCGGCGACATAGCCACGCGCAAGATAGCCGTGGTAAACATCGGCTCGGGCACGGCCACCGCCGAATTCACCGCCATGTGCCGCAAATACGCCGCCGTCGACATCTTCGACGCCTCGGCAGGCATCCCCTCGCGGATAAAGGACTACGACGTGGTAATAGCCGCCGTCTTCACCGACTCGCAAGCCTCGCGCCAGGCCCTTGCCCGCCTCGACGGATGCCGCGCCCTGGTTGACGTGTTCTTCATCAACCCCTACAAGATGGCCAAATTCCGCGCCTCGCTCCCCCGGGCCGCCGCCATCGTCACCGTCTACGACGACCTCGCCGCCACAGGCCGCGCGGCCGCCAAGGCCATCTTCGGCGGCATCAAGGTAGACGGTCGCCTGCCCGTGGCCCTGCGCGGCATAGCCCCGATGGGAGCCGGCGTCGACCTGCCCAAGACGCGCCTGGGCTACTCCACCCCGGCCGCCCAAGGCATGCGCCCCACGCTCACCGACAGCATCGACGCCATAGTGGGCCGCGCCATGGCAGCCGGAGCCTTCCCCGGCGCCCAGGTGCTCGTGGCTCGCGGAGGCGACATTGTGGTCGACCGCAACTACGGCCACACCACCAAGAGCGGCCCCAAGGTCGACGGCTCCACCGTCTACGACCTCGCCTCCGTGTCCAAGGCCATCGGCACCCTCCCCGGCGTGATGAAAGCCTACGACCTGGGCCTGTTCTCCCTCGACGCCCCGGCCTCGAAAATCATACCCGGACTGCGCGTCGAAGGCAAAGCCGACATAACCCCGCGCCAGCTCCTCCACCACGAGACGGGGATGCCCCCCTCGCTCGACATGTACGACCTGCTTTTCGACCCCGACTCCTACACCGGCAAACTCACCACGCGCCGCCGCGACAAAGCCCATACCATAAAAATCCAAAACCGCCTCTGGGGCAACACCGCCGCCCGCCTGCGCTCCGACCTGGTGTCGACAGCAAAAAAACCGGGCTTCGACATCGAGGCCGCCGCCCACCGCTACGTAGGCGCCGCCACCCTCGACACCATAATGGGCCGTATCTACAACGCCCCCCTGCGCTCCACGCGCAATTATCTATACTCCTGCCTCAACTTCTGCCTGCTCATGGATATGGAGCAACGCCTCACCGGCCAAAGCCACGACCGCTGGGTAGCCGACTCGATATGGACGCCCGCCGAAGCCACCGGCCTGTGCTACCGCCCCCTGGCCCGCCACGCTCCCTCGAAGATAGCCCCCACCGAGCGCGACACCTACCTGCGCCGGCAGACCGTCCACGGCCACGTCCACGACGAGCTCGCCGCCTTCTCCGGAGGCGTGCAAGGCAACGCCGGCGTGTTCGGCTCGGCCACCGACATAGCGCGCATATGCCAGATGTGGCTCAACGGCGGCGAATATGCCGGCCGGCGCATCCTCTCGCCCGAGACAACGCGCCTGTTCACCACCGAGAAATCGCCCACATGCCGCCGCGGCCTGGGCTTCGACAAGCCCGACGCCGACCCCGACAACTCGCCCACCTGCGACGAGGCCGACCTCTCGGCCTACGGCCACCTCGGCTTCACCGGCACCGTATTTTGGGTCGACCCCGCCAACGACCTCATCTTCGTCTTCCTCACCAACCGCGTAAACCCCACGCGCGACAACGCCGCCTTCTCGCGCGCCAACGTCCGCCCCGAGCTTTTCCGCCAGGTCTACCTCTCGCTCCAATGACCCGCCGCTTGCTAATATTGCTTGCCGCCGCCCTGCTGTGGCTCACCGCCCGCTGCGAGCTGCCGTCGGACACAATCCGCCTGGGCCAAACCCGGTGGCAGCGCACAGCCGTGACCTTAGGCGTGCGCATGGCGCTGAACTCGGGCATCACCGCGTCGTTGAAGCACTATGTCGACAAGACACGCCCCGACGGCTCCGACCGCCGCTCCTTCCCCTCGCGCCACTCGCTGTGGGCCTTCTCAATCGGAGGCACCGTCACCTGCCGCCTTGCCGCCCGCTCGCCCTGGTGGGGCGTGGCGTCGCAAGCCGCCGCCTCGGCCGTGGGCTTCCAGCGCGTAATCGACCGCCGCCACTACCCCGAGGACGTGCTCGCCGGAGCGGCCATCGGCATAGCCGACAACGCCGTGGCCAACATCGTGGCCTCGCTCATCTTCGGCCCCGCCAACCCCTTCCCCGGCTGGCGCGCCACCTCCAACACACTCAGCCGCTCGCTGTCGGCGTCCACCGGCATCGACCTGCCCCTGCGCCACGACTGGGGCTCGGTTCACATCGGCCCCTCGCTCCTGTCGGAAGTCACATTCACCCTGCCCATGTCGGCCCGGTGGGGTTTCACAGCCTCGGCCGCCCTGCGCTCGGCTCCGGTGAGCCTGCGGGGGAAAGAAGCCCCGGCTGTCGGCGTGGCAAGCGGCATCTCGGCGCAAATCGGCGCAGTGGCCTCCACCTCGTTCGGAGGCTCGCCCCTGGCCTTGGCAGGATTTGCCGCGGCAGGCTATCTCCACCGCTTGGGCGTCGACGGCGCGGACATACGCCGCTCGTCGTACATAGCCACCGCCGGCGCCGACCTCTCGCTCACGCTCACTCCCGCCTTTGCCCTGGGCCTGCGCCCGGCCATGACGCTGTCGGCCTCCCCCGTCAAAGGCTACTCCCCGCTTGCATCCACATCAATATCGATATATTCAAGAGCAAACTTTTAATAAGTAGATGTTAAAAATTAACAGACAATATATTCGAGATGATTTTTGAGGCGATTTCTTCCGAGGAGGAAGGAGCGTAGCGAGCTACGTGACTGACGATGAGGAAGAAAGCGGCCAAAAAGCATCCGAAGATATGGCTGTTGAAATGAAACAACATCTGCTTGTAAATATAAATTAATTTTTAACATCTACTTAAAATTTAACATCATGTCAAATACAAAAATCCCCGGCCTTAGCTTCTCGCTCAAACGCGCCGTAGGCATCACAGCCGCAAAACGCAAAATATCCAAGGCCACCGGCATCCCCACCACACGCGCCGGCGTAGAGCGCAAAATAGGCGGCGCCATCACCTCTCTCATCTTCGGCAAGAAAAAATAACATCCTCCGGCAAACATTTTGGCACAGTATTTGCTTATACTACATGTAGGGACGCACGGCTCGTGCGTCCGCGCCTCATCATTGATTCGCCCCCCTTTTATCGGACGCACGGGCCGTGCGTCCCTACACCCTTGACAACATGATTTCAAAGCAGCTCAATACTTTCCAAAACGCCATACAGGCCCTGGTGGAGCAGCACCGCCCCGCCGAGGCCATCGACGCCCTGCGCCGAAAAATAGCCGAGGCCATGCCCACGCGCCGCGACAAGGCCACCTACGCCTCGATGCTCGCGCGCCTCGACACCCTCGACACCAACTACACCTACCTGCTCAACTTCCTGGCATCGGGAGTGGCCGACCCAGGCCGCGAAAACGTCTACCGCTCGATACTCGCCGGCATACTCGCCGTGACAGAACACCTGGTCGTGGCCGAACGCACCGCCGACGAGCACTCGGCCTATTGCAGCACACGCCGCACCCTGGCCATGCGCCCCGGCCCCTCGATAGCCGCCATGCTCGGCCAAATCGCCGACGAGCCCGACCGCGCCCGCGCCGAGCAGCTGCGCTCCGACCTGTTCATGCGCCTGTGGACTCAATTCCCCCTCCCCGCCTCCGACGCCGAAGCCCTGGCCGCTTGCTTCCGCGAGCAATCGGCCGACCACGCCACACGCTCGCTCGCCGTGTCGGCCACGATGCTCGGGCTGCTCGAGCAATTCGACGAACGCCGCCTCGCCGTGCTGGTCGACGCCTACACCGCCGACGCCGACCTGCGCATAAAGGCCGCCGCCATTATATCGATACTCATTGCCCTGTGGCGATTTGGCAGCCACCCCATATCGGCCAAGATGAAAGCGCGCATCGACGCGGCCGCCGACACCCCAGGCTGGCACTCCCACCTCAAAGCGGCCTACCTCGAGCTGATACGCGCCCGCGACACCGAGCGCATCAACCGCAAGATGCGCGACGAGATACTCCCCCGCATGATGAACCTGCGCCCCGACATCCTCGAGAAAATAAACGACGGCTCCATCGACCCCGCCGACATCGAAGGCTTGCAGGAAAACCCCCAGTGGCAAGACCTGCTCGACAAATCGGGCATCTCCGACCGCCTCAAAGAACTCACCGAGATACAGCTCGAAGGAGGCGACGTGATGATGAGCACATTCGCCGGACTCAAGCAATTCCCATTCTTTGCCACCATAAGCAACTGGTTCCTGCCCTTCGACCCCGCCCACACTGCCGTGGCCGACGCCGCAGGCCAAGCCGGAGTCCTCGCCTCGCTGCTCAACTCGGCGCCCACCATGTGCGACAACGACAAATATTCCTCCATGCTCGCCATGGCCACCCTCCCACAGGCCCAGCGCGACATGATGGCCGCCAACTTCCGCGGCCAGGAGCAAAACATAGCAGAAGCCATGCGCACCATCGACGCCGAACTCGAGCCCGAGCAATTCCGCCGGTTCCTCAACATCCACACCCAGAACCTCAACCGCTTCTTCAAGCTCTCTCCCCACCACGCCGACTTCGCCGACCCCTTCGCCTCCACCATCAACCTTCTGAACGTGCCCGCGCTCTCGGCCGACTTCGACGACGCCGAACTGGTGGCCGTGGTGGCCGAATTCTACTTCAAGCTCGGATACTACGACGACGCCTTCGACATGTTCTCGCGCCTCGACACCATAGCCGCCCCCGACGCCGCCCGATACCAGAAAATGGGCTACTGCATGGAAAAAACCTCCCGCCCCGGCCGTGCCGCCGACCTCTACCGCCGCGCCGAGATATTCGACCCAGAGTCGCTGTGGACCCTGCGCCGTCTGGCCGCCGTGTTGCGCGCCGCCGGCCAAGCCGACGAAGCCCTCGAAGCCTACCGCCGCCTGGCCCAAAAGCAGCCCGACGACACCCGCACGGCCCTCCTCCTTGGCTACTGCCTGATGGAAAAAGGCCTCTACGAAGAAGCCATAGCCCAATTCTACAAAGTCGACTTCCTCGACGACAAGACCCACAAGGCATGGCGCCCCTTGGCATGGACGCTCTTCCTGGCCCGCGACTTCGACCGCGCCGACCAATACTACCGCAAAATCCTCTCCGACGCCCCCCGTTCCAACGACTACCTCAACATGGGCCACGTGGCCCTGGCCCGGGCCGACATCCGCGAGGCCGTCAACTTCTACCGCCTCGCCGTCGACACCTCCGACGCCCGCTCCCTCGACCTGCGCTCGGCCTTCGCCGCCGACGCCAGCGCCCTCGACGCCGCCGGAGTCGACCCCCTCCTTCCCCCGCTCGTGGCCGACGCCGTGACCCGCTGCCGATAATAATTCCGTATAATTTTTCACGTAATTTTTCACGTTAATTATCGTTAATTAATCATTAATTCCAAAATTAACGCTTAATTTATGGCCATTAACGTAAAAAAAAATCCCATGATAATGAAAAAACAATTCATCGCATTTTTGGCAATCGCCGCAGCGGCCATAGCCGCCACGGCGCAAAATCTGCCGCGGCTCCACAGCGAGCCCGTCGAGCGCGCCATAGCCGCGTTTATGGACTCCGCGGCCACCTACGGCCTCGACATCCACTCCGTGATGGTGCTGCAAGGCGGCAACGTAAAAGGCGAGACATGGCGTGCGCCCGGCGCCCCCGACGTGCCCCACATCATGAACTCCGTGAGCAAGCCATTCACAGCCACAGCCGTAGGATTCGCCGCCACAGAAGGCCTGCTCAGCCTCGACGACAAAGTAGTGTCCTTCTTCCCCGAAATCCTCCCCGACACCGTAAGCCCCAACCTCGCCGCCATGACCGTGCGCGACCTGCTCACCATGTCGTGCGGCCAGACACGCGAAAACTTCGACATCCGCCGCCAGGACGCCGACTGGGCCCGCCTCTTCCTGGCCGAGCCCGTGCCCGAACAGCCCGGCACCTACTTCATGTACAACTCCCTGGGCACCTACATGCTCTCGGCCATCGTGACAAAAGTGACAGGCCAGAAAGTAGTCGACTACCTGCGCCCGCGCCTGTTCGACCCCCTCGGCATCGGCCCCGTGCGCTGGGACGAAAGCCCCACGGGCGTCAACTGCGGCGGCTGGGGAGCCTACCTGCTCACCGAAGACATGGCAAAATTCGGCCAGACATTCCTCGACGGAGGCAAATACCGCGGACGCCAAGTTATACCCGCCGAGTGGGTGGCAGAGGCATCGAGCCTGCAAGTCGACTCCCGTCCCGGCGGCATCTCCGACGAATCCTACGCCCGGCGCAACCCCGCCACCGACGACTGGCTACAAGGCTACGGCTACCAGATGTGGCGCTGCCGCCACAACGCCTTCCGCGCCGACGGAGCCGCCGGCCAATACATCCTCATCCTCCCCGACCTCGACGCCGTGATAGTAGTCACCGCCGACCTCGAAGACATGCGCCGCGAAATCAACCTCATCTGGCAAACAATCTTGCCGGCCCTCGAAAACTAATAAAATACTCGAATACTCGAATACTCGAATACTTCCCAACTCCCAAACTTCCCAACTCCCATGGTAATCCAACGCATACAATCCCTCTTTCTGCTTGTGGCCGCCGTGCTGCTCACAGTGTTCATCTTCGCCGTGCCCGTGGCTTCGGTGCCCGACGCCCTCGACGCCAACTCCCTCTCGGCAGTCTACGTAACCGACGTAACCGAGCTCCTCGTCATCAACGCCATAGTGGCCGCCCTGCTGCTGGTGTGCATCTTCCTGTTCAAAAACCTCAAAATGCAGATAAAAGCCACCCTGCTCACCATCCTGCTCCTTGTAGTGTCGATGGCCACAGGCGCCTTCATCCTCTCGTCGAAAATGCCCGAAGGCACCGAAGTGGCATGGGCAGGCTCAGCCATCATCACCGTGCTCGCCCTCATCTTCGCCCTGGCCGCATGGAGCCGCATGCGCCGCGACCAACGCACCCTCCGCTCGCTCGACCGGCTGCGCTGACCCCTCCCCCCGGCTTAACCCCTCACAATAACCGAATTCAATGAAAGTACTGGAATACAACAATGTGGAGCTGATGCGGCAGGAACTCACCGTGCTCACCTCCGTCACCTTCTCACTCGAAGAAGGCTCCCTGGCCTACCTCATCGGCAGGGTAGGCTCCGGAAAAAGCACCCTGCTCAAATCCATCTACGCCGAAGTGCCCGTGGCTTCGGGCCACGCGCAAGTGCTCGACTACGACCTCACAGCCATACGCCGCCGCGACATCCCCTTCCTGCGGCGCAACATCGGATACGTGTTCCAGGACTTTCAGCTGCTCACCGACCGCACCGTCTACGCCAACCTCGACTTCGTGCTCGAAGCCACCGGCTGGACCGACCGCGCCCTCCGCGAGCAGCGCATCGAAGAAGTGCTCCGCCAAGTGGGCATGACCCACAAATCCTACAAAATGCCCCACGAGCTCTCCGGCGGCGAGCAGCAGCGCGTGGTCATAGCCCGCGCCCTGCTCAACAACCCCCGCCTAATCATAGCCGACGAGCCCACCGGCAACCTCGACCCCGACACCGGCGACCAGATCATAGGCCAGCTCCACGAAATAGCCCGCAAAGGCACAGCCGTGATTATCGCCACCCACAACCTCGCCCTCCTCGACCGCTTCCCCGGGCGCGTCCTCAGATGCGCCGACAAATCCATCATTATCGAAGAATAATGCTACGCACATCAATACTTACCGGCGCGCTCGCACTGTGCGCACTCATATCAGCCGCAAAAGACACCCTCGGCATCAAAGGCGAAGAAGCCGCCTCGATAGGACTCTACGTCGTAGAGCTCAACACCGGCCGCGTCCTCTCCGAAAACGACTCCCGCAAAGCCCTCGTGCCCGCCTCGGTGATGAAATCGGTCACCGCCGCCACAGCCCTCGAGCTCCTTGGCCCCGACTTCCGCTTCGCCACCCAAGTCACCCTCCGCGGCACACGCGACACAGCCAACCCCGCCCTCTTTCGCGGCGACATCGTGATAGAATCCTCGGCCGACCCCACCATCAACTCCGAGCTGTTCGACGGCGCGAAAACATTCCAGGCCGAGATAGCCGACGCCCTCGCCGCCAAGGGCCTGCGCCGCATCACCGGCCAAATCATCATCAGCCAGACCCTCAAAGACCCCGGATGCCCCCTCGAATGGCAGCTCGACGACACCGCATGGGCCTACGGGGCAGGACTGTTCGGATTCAACTTCAACGACAACACCTTCCGCCTGTGGCCCGCCACCGGAAAGACATCGCCAAAAATCCCCTATATCCGTTACAGCGTCCACCGCTCCGACGGCACCAACCTCGTGCGCGGCATCGGCTCCGACTCCCTGGCCGTCTACGGCCTCAACCCCGCCAACGCTAAATGGAGCGTGCGCTCCACCATCCCCGACCCCGCCCGCGCCTTCGTCTCCCTGCTCAAAGCCGCGCTCGCCGACCGCTCCATCCGCGTCGAAGGCGGCAAACCCTCGCCCGACGCCCCGGCCACGCCCCTGCTCACACACCGCTCCGAGCCCCTTGCGGCCATCGTCAAAGAAATGATGCACGAAAGCCACAACCTCTACGCCGAAGCCCTGCTGCGAGCCATAGCCCCCGCCGACACACGCGAGGCAGCCATAAAACGCGAAAAACGCCTCTGGGCCGACCGCGGACTCTCCACCTCGCTCACCACCATCCTCGACGGCTCCGGCCTGGCCCGGGGCAACCGCCTGTCGCCCGCCTTCCTCGCCGACATATTCGCCCGCATGGCCAAGAGCGCAAACGCCCAAGCCTACGTAGCCTCATTCCCCCGCGCCGGCGAGTCGGGCACCGTGGCCTCCCTGCTCAAAAAATCACGCCTCAAAGGCTCGCTCGCCCTCAAAAGCGGCTCCATGAACGGCGTGCAATGCTTCGCCGGCTACCGCCTCGACGCCAACTCGCGCCCCACCCACGCCGTAGTGATCCTCGTCAACGGATTCTACTGCTCCCGCACCCAACTGCGCACAGCCATCGAAAACTACCTCGAACGCATATTCCCCGAATAAAATGATCGACCAACTTATAACACTGTCCGTCGAAATCGAAGCACTCCTGCGCGTGCTCCGCGACAACCCCTCGCCCGAGGCCAAAGACCTCCTCGAAGAAAAATTCGAGCAATTCTCCCAGCTCTTCTACACCCAAATCCCCCAATTTGGCGACCTTAAAGTCCTTAAAGACCTTAATGACCTTAATGACCTTAATGACCTTAAAGCCCCCGCCGACCCAGCCCCCGACC
>VSPD01000055.1 GCA_009775125.1 Muribaculaceae bacterium
GTCCGGTGCAATACCGAACTCTTTCATTAATCGGATAATGTTTAACCCGTCTAACTTTTGGGGGGCACTTCAAATCCGGAGGATTCTTTGCCTTGCAAAGTGCTTCGCGGCCTGTGTTCCTACATAATTGATTCAAAATAATTTGTGAAATCCGCGAAATTTGTGTAATTCGTGGTTTAAAAAAGAGCGCGACCGCGCTCCGAGGTACACAAATTTAACAGATTGCACGAATTTCACAAATTTCTTTCCGAATCGCTACGCGATTCCATGCACCGACTTTTCGGCTTGTGCCCGTGATTTCCCGTTTTTTATGACAATTAAAATTTCGTATATATACATCTGATAGCCAAGATTACATGGTAAATATAATCACGGCAAAGCCGTGTTGCTTGATGTTAGCCCCGTATGGCCGGCGTAGCCGACATGCGGGGTCTTGCAGATGCAAATCAATCGCGGTATCGGAGCGGAGGCCGGCCGTAGCGTTCGATAACGCCAAATATGGCACGAGGCACAGTTTCACAGTGCCTTTCACACGCCATGACCTACCGGGCTTGTCGGCATCCTGCCTCCAAACCCGGTTAACCGACGAATCACGGCTTCGCCGTGATTTTGTGTAATTCCGGCACAAGCCGTATTCCAAAACAAAACATCACAAAAAAAATAGATTTGTGAAATTCGTGCAATCTGTGAAATTCGTGGTAAAAAAGAGGGTATGTCAAAATACCAAAGGTAGGGACGTACGGCCCGTGCGTCCGGGAAACCATATTAGTAATTAACTATTAATCTGCGGACGCACGAGCCGTGCGTCCCTACAATTTCGGCATAAACAGCCTTTTTGACACACCCTCTTCCTGATGGGTTGGGTTCTGAGCGGGGTTAGAGGAGGTCGGGGTGGGTTTCGAAGGTGTCGCCGCGGGGGATGCGAGAGCGGACTTGGTCGTAGTAGGCGTAGATGCGGTCGACGTAGTCGACGGTCTCGCGGCCGCGGGAGTAGCCGTGGCGCACGACGGGGTCGCGGTAGTATTTTTTGTTCATTTTCATGAGCATGGCTTTCTCGACGTTGTCGTCCCACACGGTGGGATCGAGGCCGTATTTCTCGGCGAGTTTTATGGCGTCGAGCACGTGGCCGGCTCCGGCGTTATATGAGGCGAGGGTGAATTTTATTCGTTCTTGCGGGTCGGGTACTTTTTTGGCCATCATATTGTCGTAGTAGTCGAGGATTTTCACGGCTGTCTCGATGGAGCGGTCGGGGTTGAACATCTCGGATTTTTTCAATCCGAACTGACGGCCTGTGGCGGGCATGATCTGCATAAGGCCGGAGGCTCCGGCCCATGATTTGGCCGTGGGCTTGAAGCGGCTTTCGGCAAAGCCCTGGGCGGCGAGCAGACGCCAGTCCCAGCGGCTGCCCTCGGCGTGGGTCTTGAACAGGCCGTCGTAGGGCGAGGCGTAGCCGTTGCGGAGGTCGAAGTCGAACTTTGCACCTGCCACGGGGGCCACTCTCTGGGCGTCGAGGTATTTGCTCAGGATGTCGCCGCGCTCTTTTTCGGGTTCGACGCCTGTGCACCATGTGTCGACAGCAAGGGCGGCTTTGTCTTTGCCGAAGGCCACGCCCCAGCGTGTCGTTTCAGGTTCCGACAGCGAGAGAGTGAGCCGAAGCTCGGGGTGGTATGCCTTATTTATCAAGGCAGTTTCGCGGTCGGTGGCCACGGGCCCGCGCTTGCCGTCGGCTACTTCGGCGAGCATGTCCTCGACGGGAATAGAGTCGGCGTCGACGGCCACGATGTTGATGCGGCCATCCAAATCGGCATTGATGCGGCGGAGGTTAGCCTCCGACTTGGAATCTTTTTCGACATAAATCGTCTCTCCGGCAAGGTCGGCGATATTGACAAGCACGGTATCGCCGCCGGGCTGCACAAGCACCTCGTCGACTTTCATCTCGGGACCGCACAGCGTGACCTTGTCTTTATATATTGTGGCGGCGTCTTTTTCGGGTATCGGCGCGGCCACAATGTCGACCGTGCCGGCATCGGCCATGGCTATGGCCTCGTCGACCGACGGGGCGACAATCCAGCGCACTTTCTTGCCATGGTCGGCGGCTATGGCTTCCATGAAGTCGTAGTCGTAGCCCATGAGGGTGTCGCGGTATGAGAAAAATGAGGCAGGCCCGTAGATTGTGGCCACTTTCAATGTGTCGCCGAACACATCTTCCGCCTCTATCTCCTTGGCATTGCTGCATCCTCCGAACACCACCAATGCCGCATACAGCGCGCACATTGCAGCGGGCAGCAGTTTCAATTTTGTCTTCATGATAGTACCTGTTAAAAAAAGTGGCGGAGGACCCGAACTTGGGTCCTCCGCCGGGATGTTGATATAATAGTTCCGTTACACACGGAGAGTGTTATTCGCCTGCGGGAAAGGCCTGGGCGATACGGGTACCTACTTTGTAGTGTACGCCGGGCTGGGCGGTGATGCTCACGTTGGAGTCGCGTTCGAATACCATTACGATATCGGAGCCGCCGAACTGGAAGTAGGATATTTCCTCGCCTTTGCGGAGGGTTACGCCGGGTTCGGCGGTAACGATGATTGAGGATACCTGTGCCATACCCATGGGGAGGATGGCGACCTTGCCTATCTTCGATTGGATTACAATCAGGCCACGGGTCTGGAGGAACTGGTAGCCGGCCTCGTCAAGGGCGGTAAGTTTACGGCGGACGATGCGCACACGGCCTTTTTCATCGCCTTCGATAGGTTCGGTGGTAACGCCGAGCCATGTCGCGCCTTGGATTTCGCGTGCTTCGAGCACCTTGCCGCCCACGGGGGCATG
This sequence comes from Muribaculaceae bacterium, assembly GCA_009775125.1. GTDB lineage: Bacteria > Bacteroidota > Bacteroidia > Bacteroidales > Muribaculaceae > CAG-873. The sequence goes on from VSPD01000055.1 coordinate 2,825, forward strand.
CTGACGGTGATAGTCGGTGGTGTTGAGGAACTGGTGAATCCACATACCTCCGGCGAAGTCGTCCTTATAATCGGAACCTTCGAGAAGCTCTTCGATGCTCCATTCAAGGCCTTTGATGTAGACCTGCGAGTCGGCGTTTACTTCCCATTGGCCGTCGTTGGTGGAGTCGGCAGGCGAAGTAATCACATGGTCGTCGTTGATGGCTGCGATAGGACGGTAGCCGGGCTTGACGCTGCGGGCGAAGAACTGGTTGAAAGTCTTCCATCCGCCCATAGGCATCTCATAGTCGCTCATGTTGTAGCGGGGAGAGTCGTAATACGACTGCACGGCGGCATCGTCGAGCGATTCGGGAGAATCCATCCATTGTCCGAGAGAGATTACGAACTTACGCATCCATTCGGAGAGGGGCGACAGCGGAGGCATCACGTTGCCTTTGAGTTGCGACGGGATGATAGGTGTTTGAAGTTCCTTTACAGGGCTTTGGTCGAGGAGGAAGTAGAACATCGTCACATGCTGGTACACGATGTCGCCTTCGGGGTCTTCTTTTGGCACCCAGTGAAGGTTCGATTCGAGCCAATCGTAGTAGTCGTCGAGGGTTTTAATGGGTTCGTACTCGATTGTGTTGAGGGCGTGGCAATTGTCGAGCGCCTTTTGGAATTTGTCTTGCCAACCGTTTTTAGCTATCATGTCGATAAGCTCTTGCACGACGGGCGAATAACTTTTTTGTGCCATAATACTTTTTGGTGTATGAGGGGATTGATTATTGTTTGTTTGCTTTTGACTACATAACGCCATGTCTTCCCAAAAAGTTCTATGTAAATTTTATCGTTTATCCTCTTTTAACAATTGAGGCCGCCCCCGCACAAAGCAGGGACGGCCTCATCATATTTTAAAACGGTTTAGAGCGGACGTGTGGCTGCCAGGACGTTGTTGACAGGATAAGAGAGGGTCTTAGCAAGGCGATAGTCGGCCTTGCAGCGGATGTCGCGACTGTCGGCGCCAAAGCCGATGGCGTAGACGCCCTTATCGGCAATCCATTCAGACTTGGCCTCGTTGAATGACGCGAGGGAATAATTGTCGACCTTGAATGTCAATGTCTGGCTTTCGCCGGGAGCGAACGTGCGGGTCTTGGCGAAGGCTTTGAGCTCGTGCACGGGCTTTTCGACATCGCCCTTCGGGGCGGATACGTAAAGCTGCACCACTTCCTTGCCGGCCACGGCTCCGGTGTTGGTAACTGTAACGTGAGCCTCAAAACCGTCTTTTCCGGCCTTCACCACGGGCTTTGAATATGAGAAGGTTGTGTAGCTCATGCCGAAGCCAAACGGATAGGACACGTCCACGCCGTTGGTGTCGAAATATCGGTAACCCACATTTATGCCTTCTTTGTGGAGGGTATAGTCCACGTTCTCGCGTTCGCCTCTGCGTCTGAATCCGGCATTGCCGCTAAGTGGGAAGTTGAGCGACGACGGATGGTCCATTGCCGCCACGGGCCAGGTCATGGTAAGTTTTCCCGAGGGATTTTCCTTGCCGGTGAGCACATCGGCCACGCTGTTGCCGCCTTCCTGTCCGGGCTGCCATGCGAGGAGAATGGCGTCGGGCAGGCTCTTCCAAGAGGCTGTCTCCACAACGCCGCCGGTGTTGATAATCACCACCACTTTCTTGCCTTGGGCATGGAAAGCGTCGGTCACGTCGGTAATCATGCGGCGTTCCACATCGGTGAGGTTGAAATCATCGTCGATTTTTCTGTCGTGTCCCTCGCCGGCCTGGCGTCCGATGGTGATTACGGCCATGTCGGAGATTTTAGCCTGCTTGTCGATAGCCGTGCGCGATACGGGCATTTCGGGAAGAATCTCCTTGCCCCATCCGCGGCCGCCGGTGCGGTCGGCTTCTTTTTTGTTTTCCATATACGACTTGTACGACAGATAGAGGTCGCACAGACTGCCCTCCGCTTCGAGCCCCGCGCCGGTGAGGCCTTCGAGGAGGTCGACCACATAGGGCTTGTTCACGTCGCCCGAGCCGGTGCCTCCGGCAATGAAATCGTAGGAAGTGATTCCGAAAAGGGATATTTTTTCCACATCCTTTAAAGGCAGGGTGTTGTCGTTGTTTTTAAGGAGCACCATGCCCTCGGTGGCGCTTTGGCGCGTGATGGCGGCGTGGGCTTTAAGGTCGGGTTTGTTGGAATATTTGTAACCCTTGAAGCGGGGTGTCTTGACGATGTATTCAAGCATACGGCGCGCGCATTTGTCGACATCGGCCTCGGCAAGCTCTCCCGATTTCACTTTTTCGACAATTTCCTGAATCTGCACGTCTTGTCCCGGCTCCATCAGGTCGTTGCCGGCACGGACCTGCGCTGCGGTGTTGCGCTGACCGATCCAGTCGGTCATGACTATGCCGTCGAATCCCCACTCGTCGCGGAGCACGGTGGTGAGCAGCTCGCCGTTTTCCTGGGTGAACGGGCCGTTGAGCTTGTTGTACGACGACATCACGGTCCACGGCGCGGAGTTTTTCACGGCAATCTCAAAGCCTTTGAGGTAGATTTCGCGCAATGCACGTGGCGACACTATCTCGTCGACGCCCGTGCGGTTTGTTTCCTGAGAGTTGGCGGCAAAGTGTTTGAGCGACACGCCCACGCCGTTGTCCTGCACCCCGTTTGAATACGCGGCGGCGATAAGGCCTGTCACGACGGGGTCTTCGGAATAGTATTCGAAGTTGCGTCCGCACAGGGGCGAACGGTGGATGTTCATACCAGGGGCCAGAAGCACGTCGGCACCGTATTCGAGCACCTCGTTGCCTATGGCGCGGCCCACGTTACGGACAAGGTCGACGTTCCACGACGATGCCAGCGACGTGCCCACGGGGAACCCGGTGGCATAATATGTTTCCGTATCGCCGGGGCGTGTGGGCGCTATGCGGATTCCGGCCGGGCCGTCGGCGAGCACGGTAGGCGGCACACCCAGACGCGAAACCGAGCGGGTGGTGCCGGCGGCTCCGGGCACAAGGTCGCGGGTGCCTCCCACTGTGGCATTGTTGCCTCCGGCGAAATTTTCGTTGCGTCCGCCCACGAGCAGGCTTGCCTTTTCTTCGATTGTGAGCGCATCGAGGATTTGGTCGATGTTGTCAGGGCGCAATGTCAGGTCCTGCGCCATGCCACACGGCCCGGTCAGGGCTAACGAGGCGGCCAGAACTAATGCTTTTTTTGTTTTCATGGAATAAGAATTTAAGTTGGATTATTTAAGTTGGATTATTAAGATTATACTTTTTTCAGGATATGCGGAACCAGGATGCCGAGCCGTCGCGGATGGCGGCAAGGGCCACGCGCAGAGCCGCGCACGACGCCCCTGCGAGGGCCGGGTCGGCATCGAGGAGGGCGTCGGCGCTGTCGCGCGCCATCTGCACGATAGAGCCGTCGGTGGCCAGATTGGCGATGCGGAGCTCGAACGGCAAGCCCGACTGCATGGTGCCTTCGATGTCGCCGGGGCCGCGCATCTTCATGTCGGCCTCGGCAATGAGGAAGCCGTCGGTGGTCGATGTCATGATTTGAAGGCGCTGACGCGTCTCCTTGGCTATCTTGCGCTTGGTCATGAGTATGCAGAAACTTTGGTCGGCGCCGCGTCCCACGCGCCCGCGCAACTGGTGAAGCTGCGACAGGCCGAAACGTTCGGCATTCTCGATAATCATAACCGATGCGTTGGGCACGTTCACGCCCACCTCTATCACCGTCGTGGCCACAAGTATGCGGGCCTCGCCCGAGGCAAACAGCTGCATCTGGAAATCTTTTTCCTTGGGCTTCATCTTGCCGTGTACAAAGGCCGTGCGGTAGCTTGGGAATGTATCGCAAATCTGCTCGTAGCCTTGTTCGAGCGATTTGAGGTCGAGCTTCTCGTTTTCTTCTATCAGGGGGTACACGATATATATTTGCCGGCCCTGACGCAACTGGTCGCCGACAAAGCGGTACACGTCGAAACGCTGCTCGTCGTAGCGCATGGCCGTAGTCACGGGCTTGCGGCCCGGGGGAAGCTCGTCGATTACCGACACGTCGAGGTCGCCGTAGACGGTCATGGCCAATGTACGCGGAATCGGCGTGGCAGTCATAACCAGTATATGCGGAGCCACAGTGTTCTTGCCCCACAGCCTTGCCCGCTGGGCCACGCCGAAACGGTGCTGCTCGTCGATCACGGCCAAGCCCAGGTTGTGGAACTTTACAGGGTCTTCGAGCACGGCATGGGTGCCGACAAGGATGTGGAGCGAGCCGTCGGCAAGAGCCTCATGTATCTTTTTTCTTGCCGAGGCGCGTGTCGAGCCTGTGAGCAAGGCCACATTCAGCCCTATCGGGGCGGTCATCTTCGAAAGCGTCTCGAAATGCTGGCCGGCGAGAATCTCGGTGGGGGCCATCATGCAGGCCTGGCATCCGTTGTCGACGGCAAGGAGCATGGCAAGCAAGGCCACCAGGGTCTTGCCCGACCCTACGTCGCCCTGCACAAGGCGGTTCATCTGCCGGCCGGTGTTCATATCGTCGCGTATCTCGCGCACCACGCGCTTCTGCGCTCCGGTGAGGGCGAAAGGCAGGCACTGCGAATAAAACGAGTTGAACCACTGCCCCACCCTGGGGAAGCGCAGCCCTTGCAGGCGGCCTTTGCGGTCGCGCACGCGCATCTGCAAGTCGAGCTGGATATAGAACAGTTCTTCAAATTTAAGCCTGAGCCTGGCACGCTCGAGCGTCTGCGGCGACGTGGGGCGGTGAATCTCGGCAAGAGCCTCCCTCGGCGCCATCAGCTGCCAACGGCCCACAACCGAGGGTGGCAGTGGGTCGCGGATTTCGGGCGTGGTCGACAATACATTTTGCACCCATGTAAAAATCTGCCGCGACCCTATGCCACGTTGGCGCAGCCGCTCGGTGAGCGGATACACTCCGCGGAATCCCTCCTGCCGGGAGGCCGTCTCCGGGGAATCAACCTCGGGGTGCACCATCGACCACCGCGACTGATAAGCCGTGGGCTTGCCGAAAAGGACATAATCCTTGCCGGGGGCGAGCGTGTCGCGGAAATGACGGATACTCTTGAACCAAAGCACCTCCATCACCGCCGTGCCGTCGGAAAAGAGGCCGACAAGGCGTGTCTTGGCACCCTCGCCCTGCACCGAAAAATTAACAAACCTCCCGCGCACCTGCACCGAGGGCATGTCGCCTTCAAACGACGCTATCGTGTGCACCGACGAGCGGTCGAGATAATTGGTGGGAAAATGGCGCAACAAATCGTAAACCGAGCGTATGCCCAGTTCCTTCTGCAAGAGCTCGGCCTTTTGCGGCCCGATACCCTTAATGTACATTATGTCGCGCGTGCGAAGGCTGTTCATAGTTGAAAATGTATGCAAATTTAGGGATATTTTCGGTATTATTTTCAATTACGCATCGGAAATTTCCGCTTTTTCCGTACCTTTGCACTCTCTCTCTAAAAAAATCTTTTCCTATGAAATTTTTTAACAAAATACGCGGATTATTCACCGGGCACGCCCCGTCGCAGCCCGACGCCCCGGCTCCGGCTCTTTCGGCCGCAGGCAGCCGTGAGCTGTGGAAGATGGAGATGGCCGCGCTTAGGCAGAAATACATGAAAGATGTAGACGGCGCCACTTTGCGTGTGTCGCCGAATACATTCATCTATCTTGAAAATATCATAGGCGGCGATCCCATCGACGACAAAATCCCGGCCACGATTACAGTCGATGACGCCCGCTCCGGCCGCAAGACCATGACCCGAAAAGGCATATGGTCGTACAATCTGCTCGATGAATTGGTGACTTACGATGGCGGCCGCGTCTGTGCGCCTGCACGGCTGGAGCGCACCGTCACAATTTCGATTCGCACCTCACGGAGCGTACTCATTTTTATAATCATGCCGGACGAAGGATTAAACACCGGCGATGTTTTCATGAGTTTCCGCATTTCGATAGCAATAATCACCAATGGCGGAAATATACAGACATCCGACAAATATGTCCTTTTCGAGAAGAATCCGGAAGACGGCCGTTTCGACGCATTAGACAATGCCTTATTGCCGGACAACGACACACGCCATGCCCAAAGCATCGACAATGCCCGCAATCTCATGGCCGAAGGCAAGCATTACCTGGCCTTGCCCGAACTCAAAGCCGCTTATCAGTGGATTAAAGCCGGGCTTTTACGGCATGAAGACCCGGACTCGTCCAAAGCCCGCTTGGCCGACATTGCAAACATGCTCGGCACATGCTACGGCGCGCGCAACCTTTGGGACGCGGCCCTGTTCTACCGTGTGCTTGACACAAACCTGCGTCCCGACAACGCTCCGGCCCAAGGAGCTCTCGACGAGGCCATGATCAAGGCCCGCGACATACGTGCGCTCGCGACTTATTCGTCCTATTTCCTTGCTTCAAACGCCGCCCTCGACGTGCCCCAGTATCAGGCGACGCCGCTTGGATCGGTGCTTGAATTGTGTTTAGACATCGCCCCGTCCGACCTCACGGCCATGACTTGCCGGTTCGACTCGCCGAGCGTTCCGCCGCTCGAAATACAGCCGGGCGATATCGCGGATTTCGATTTTCGGTCGTGTGCCGCGCGGCTGGGCTCGTTCACAGCCGTGGCCGCGCGAGGCCATATCGGGCAGAACGTCGTGGCACTTCGCGTAGAGCGTGAGAAGGGATGCGTCCGCCTCGCAATCATTACTCCGGATTTTATCTCCACACCCACCGAACATTACCCCCTGGCCATACAGCTCTTATATTCAGCCACGCCTTATATAAGCCGTGCAGATTTCGATGAATTGCGAGCAAGACTCGACGAAAAGAAATCGGATCCCGACGCGACACTCTCCGCGATGGAGCGCGAAATGACTGTCAACGATGCCGACGCCGCCTATCACCTCTTTTGCGCGCGTGTGGCTTTTGACAAAAAAGTGTGGGGCGATGCCCTCTATCACTTCCTGAAAGCCTACCGCAGGCTTGCCGCCAAGGAAATAGTAGGGCAAGCCGAGGAAATAACGCGCTCCATAGTCATCGACCTGAACTATCGCCTGGGATTCGTGCTCGAAGAACTCAAATGTCACTGGATGGCAGCCTCTTTCCTCGAACGTAATGTGCCCGCAAACAATATAACCTATCACACGGAATTTCTCAACGCGCTGGCCAACGACAACGACCTGCGCGCGCTGTCGGTGCTCGACATGTTCCGCCGCCTCATTTCCGAGGGCAAATACAATGCTCCGGCACGAGCCCTGCGCGATTTCTCCCTCTTCCTCGACCGCAGATATGCCTATATCCTTATCGAGGCCGGAGAGGTCGACTCTGCCCGCTCATATCTCCAATCGCTGCTCGACAATCCCGAATCAGATGCCGAGACACGTAATTTTGCCAAGAACGAGCTTGAATATATCGAGTCGAAACTGAATAACGCCACACCGCCGCCGGCAGCCCCGGAAACTCCCCCCTCCCCTGCTCCGGAAACTCCCGAGGCACCGTCTCGCCGCAAATCGTACCTGCAAGTAATTTTGTTTATCATAGCCGCCGTGATAATATGGGGGATATTGTCGCTTTTCGGCAAGGGAGACAAAATAGTGGTGACAAACGATTCCGACATAGACCGCATCGCCGAAATTGTCGAAGTGGAACTACCCGAGATTCTGAAAGACTCGGATAAAATCTTCAACCTAACCGACGCCGACGGCAACGTGCTGCCATATCAAAGGCTATCCAACGGCAACCTGGTGTTCCCGGCCACCGTCGCCGCACATTCTTCGGCGAAATACACGCTCAAAGTCGACAAAGACGGCGTGCAGGTTGCCACGGACACACTGCTGGCATATACCTACCAGCCCCTTACCCAAGACGACCTGGCTTGGGAAAACGTGCACTCCGGCTACCGGCTCTACGGCCCGTCGTACCGCCGCGACGGAGGCAATGTACACGGCTACGACATATGGTGCAAACGCGGCCCGATGCCGGTGGTTGAAAGTTTCTACCGCCAAAGCCGCGAACCGATGAATCTGTCATATCACACCGACCGTGGCAAAGGATTCGACGGCTTTGCCGTGGGGCCCACGCTGGGAGCCGGCGGCTGCGCCCTTATGCTCGGCGACTCGCTTATCTACACCACGGCTTATCGCGATTACAGAATCGTCGACAACGGCCCGCTGCGCCTCACCATAGAATTCGACATCGACACTGTGATGTACGGAAACACACCCGTGGCCGAAAGACGCACGGTGACGCTCGACCGCGACGCCTACTTCAACCGCGTGTCGTCAGAATTCCGAGGAATCGACAAGCCGGTGCCCGTAGCCGCCGGAATAGTTGTGCACTGCGACAATCCCGCCGGTACGGCAACCGATTCCGAAGGCCGTTTTGTATGCGTCACCGACCTCACCGACAACCCCACGGCCGGAAACGGAGAAATTTACATCGGCCTCATCATGGACGGAGCCGTAGAATATGGCTATGTGCCTCTCGACAGCCCGGTGGCCAATGCCTGCGGACACATGCTCATGAAATCGGAAGCGAAACCCGGCGAGCCGTTTGTTTATTACTTTGGCTCAGGATGGAGCAAACATTCGGTAAAGGATGAACAAGAGTGGCTGAACATAACACGGCAGTCGGCCGAAGCAATGCTGCACCCGCTGAAAGTCAAGTTATCGCATTAATTTATACTTGTTACGGGATTTTTGCGTATATTTGTGCTTTAAATAACATTTACTGTAAAAACCATTTCATTATGAGATCCATCATCGAGAAAACATTCAACGAACGTTTCGGCGGCGAGGGCACAATGTATGCCTCGGCCGGACGTATCAACCTCATAGGCGAACACACCGACTACAACGGCGGATTTGTGTTCCCCGGCGCCATCGACAAAGTAATCATGGCCGACATGCGCCCCAACGGCACCGGCCGCGTGCGCGTGTTCTCCATCGACATCGACGACTACGCCGAATTCGGCCTCAACGAAGCAGACGCCCCGTCGCAATCGTGGGCACGCTACATCTTCGGCGTGTGCCGCGAGATTATAAAGCGGGGAGGCAAGGTCGAGGGCTTCGACGCCGTGTTTGCCGGAAACGTGCCCCTTGGCGCAGGCCTCAGCTCGTCGGCTGCGCTCGAATCATGCTTCGCCTTCGCACTCAACGACATGTTCAACGGCGGGAAAATCGCCAAATTCGAGCTCGCCCTCATCGGCCAGAGCACCGAGCACAACTATTGCGGCGTGAACTGCGGCATAATGGACCAGTTCGCCTCCGTATTCGGCAAGAAAGACAACCTGATACGTCTCGACTGCCGCTCGCTCGAATACGAATATTTCCCGTTCCACCACGAAGGCTATCAACTGGTGCTGGTCGACTCCGCGGTGAAGCACGAGCTCAAAGACTCTCCATATAACCGTCGTCGCCAGTCGTGCGAGCGCGTTGCAGCCCGCCTCGGCGTAGAGACACTCCGCGACGCCACCATGGAAATGCTCGACGCAGCCAAAGCCGACATCTCGGCCGAGGACTATTCGCGCGCAAAATTCGTAATCGAGGAAAAGCAGCGCGTACTCGACGTGTGCGACGCTCTCATCGCCGGCGACTACGACACCGTAGGCCAAAAGATGTATGAGACCCACCGCGGACTTTCCAAGGACTATGAAGTGAGCTGCGAGGAACTCGACTTCCTCAACGACATTGCCCGCGAATGTGGCGTGACCGGCTCGCGCATCATGGGCGGCGGTTTCGGCGGCTGCACCATCAACCTCGTCAAGGACGAGCTTGCCGACAGCTTCATCGCCACGGCCACCGAACGCTTCGAGAAAGCCTACGGCCACAAGCCGAAAATCTACCCCGTGGTGATTTCCGACGGCGCCCGCAAGATATAAAATATCAACATCAATGTATGTCACAAAAGAAAGTTAATACTTTGAGTGTAGGGACGCACGGCTCGTGCGTCCGTTGCAAAGCAATATTAATTAATTGTGTTAATGATATTTACGCGGACGCACGAGCCGTGCGTCCCTACACCGTGATTACAATATCTTTCTAATCATCGTAACTTACGATTTTATTTGACAATCTGACATAATGAACAAAACAGGAAACAAGACTGTGCTCGTGAGCGGGGGTGCCGGATATATCGGCACCCACACTTGCGTGGCCCTTATCGAAGCCGGCTACGATGTGGTAGTAGTCGACAATTTTTCCAACTCCGAGGCCTCGGCTATTAAAGGCGTGGAGCAAATCACCGGACGCGACATAGCCTTTGAGCAAGTCGACACTTGCGACATCGAGGCCCTCCGCGGGGTGTTCCTCCGCCACGAATTCGACACCGTGATTCACTTCGCGGCCTTCAAGGCTGTTGGCGAATCGGTGGCCGAACCGTTGAAATATTACATGAACAATCTCACCTCTTTCATGAACGTGTGCGCGTTGATGAAAGAATACGGCCGCCCCAATATCCTCTTTTCATCGAGCGCGACTGTCTACGGCGAACCCGACGCCCTGCCCGTGACCGAGCAATCGCCACGCCAGCCCGCCACATCGCCCTACGGCAACACCAAGCAGATGTGCGAAGATATCCTCCGTGACTGCTGCCACGCCTACGATGGCGTCGACGGCATAGCCCTTCGATATTTCAACCCTATCGGCGCACACCCATCCGCCCTTATCGGCGAACTGCCACGTGGCGTGCCCAATAACCTTGTGCCTTTCATCACCCAGACTGCCGCAGGCATACGCGAATGTCTCAGCATCTTCGGCTCCGACTATCCCACCGCCGACGGCACTTGCCTGCGCGACTACATCGATGTGGTCGACCTCGCCGAAGCCCACGTCGCCGCTATCAACCGCATGGTCGGCGGAAAAATGGAAGAAAAATACGAAATCTTCAATATCGGCACGGGCCGCCCGGTGAGCGTGCTCGAGCTGGTGAACACTTTCGAGCGCGTCAACGGCCTCAAACTCAACTATAAAATGGCGCCGCGCCGCACCGGCGACGTATGTTCCGTGTGGGCCGACACCTCGCTGGCCAACAGCGAACTCGGGTGGAAAGCTCGCCGCTCCCTCGACGAGACTCTTGCTTCGGCTTGGGCTTGGGAGAAACACGTAAGAAACATATGAGCCGGATAGATAAAATTAAATATATCACTCTCAAAAATGCTGTCGGAGCATATGTGGTGCTGTCGAACGTAGGCGCAGGCATCGTGAGCATCAATGTGCCCGACCGCGACGGCAATCTGGCCGACGTGACCCTCGGATACAAAGACCCGGCCGACTATCTCGACGACGGCCCGTGCATGGGAAAAATCCCGGGCCGGTATGCCAACCGTATAGCGCGCGGATGCTTCTCTATCGACGGTATCGAATATCAGCTTGCCCTAAACAACGGCCCCAACGCCCTCCATGGCGGCCCCACAGGGTTTGCCAACCGCATATGGGATATGGAGCAAATCTCCGACGACACGGTGAGATTCACCTACACGTCGGCCGACGGCGAGGAGGGATACCCGGCGCGCCTGGTCGCCACGGCTACATATCGCTGGACCGATAACAACTCGCTCGAGCTCACACTCGAAGCATCGGCCGACGCCCCGTCGATAGTCAACCTCACCAACCACGCATATTTCAACCTCAACGGCGAGGACTCCGGCTCGGCGCTGGCCCACACCTTGTGGCTCAACGCCTCGCGCTGGCTACCCACCGACAACACGCTCGTGCCCACAGGCGAGATGGCTCCTGTCGAAGGCACCCCGATGGATTTCACCGTGGCCAAGGAACTCGGCGCCGACATTCACGCCGATTTCCCGGCTCTGCGATACGGTAAAGGCTACGACAACTGCTGGATTATCGACGGCTACGAACCGGGAGTCGTAAACGAGGCCGCCGTGCTGGCCTCTGACAAATCGGGACGAGTGCTCCGGGTCTACACCACCCAGCCCGCCGTGCAAGTCTACACCGGCAACTGGCTCGAAGGCTCCCGCGAAAGCATCTCCGGCCACCGCTATCACGACTACGACGGCGTGGCAATCGAGTGCCAGGGATGCCCCGACGCTCCCAACCGTCCGGAGTTCCCACCCCAAACAGTGGCTCCCGATAAGCCTTACCGCCAACTTATAATTTTCGAATTCTCAACAATCTAAGTAGATGTTAAAAATTAACAGACAATATATTCGAGATGATTTTTGAGGCGATTTCTTCCGAGGAGGAAATCGGCCAAAAAGCATCCGAAGATATGGCTGTCGAAATAAAACAACATCTGCTTGTAAATATAAATTAATTTTTAACATCTACTTAACCTATATTACTTCGACATGAAACCGACATTATACATTCTTGCTGCCGGCATGGGCTCGCGCTACGGCGGCCTCAAACAACTCGACGGCCTCGGCCCCAACGGCGAAACAATCATGGACTACTCTATCTACGATGCCATCCAGGCCGGATTCGGCAAAGTGGTGTTTGTAATCCGCAAAGATTTCGAGCAGGATTTCCGCGATAAAGTGCTTTCGAAATACGAAGGCCACATCCCCGTGGAGGTGGTATTCCAAAGCCTCGACGCGCTCCCCGAAGGCTACACCTGCCCGGCCGACCGCACCAAGCCCTGGGGCACAAACCACGCCGTGCTCATGGCTAAGGGCGTAATCAACGAACCCTTTGCCGTAATCAACGCCGACGACTTCTACGGCCGCGACGCTTTCCGCGTCATGGCAGAAGACCTTATGCGCGAGCGCACCCGCAAAGGCGACTACTCGATGGTGGGCTTCCGCGTAGGCAACACCATGACCGAAAACGGCACCGTAGCCCGTGGAGTATGCTCGACAAAAGACGGCCTGCTCACCGACGTGGTGGAACGCACCTCTATCGGCTACCGCGCCGCCGACCATGCCATAACCTTCACCGACGAAAACGGCGTAGAGCAGGTGCTCGAGCCCAACACTCCCGTGTCGATGAACCTCTGGGGATTCACTCCCGACTATTTCGAATTCAGCGACCGCGAGTTCCGCCGCTTCCTCGATGCCGACATCAACACTCCGAAAGCCGAATACTTCATTCCCCACGCCATCGACACGCTCATCAACTCCGGCGAGGCCACCGTGCGCGTGCTCGACACCGACTCAAAATGGTTTGGCGTGACATATGCAGCCGACCGTCCCGGCGTTGTCGAGAAATTCGCCTCACTCCACGCCGACGGCACCTACCCCTCCCCGTTGTTCTGATTCACAATTCACCATCGGGCTTCGCCCGTAATGCACAATGCACAATTCACGATTGGCTTCGCACTGAAAGTCAATCGTGCATCGTGAATTGTGCATTGTGCATCGTGCATCGTGCATTAAAAAAAATTGTGCATTGTTGTAACCTTTCGTTGCTTTCGCTGCATCTAACAGGTGTACAAACCCAAAAAACAATTCAAAAATGGACCACAACGTTATTGAAATTACCGGAATAATCGCCGTATTCGGTATGCCGGTGCTGATAGCATTGATTGTAATGCTATACATCTCAAAACAAAAACGCGACAAGTACCACATGATCGAGACAATGGTGAAAAACGGTCAGCCCGTGCCCGATTACATCTTCAAGGACAATGGCGCTCCCGAAGAATCCTCAATGCAAATGCTGCGTAACGGCCTGATATACATCGCCATCGGTATCGGCCTGGCAATAGCCCTGTGGGGATTCGGCCTCAACGACGCCATAGGAATCGCCTCGATTCCCGCTCTGGTTGGCTGCGCATATCTGGTAGCCTACTTTGTTGCCCGCGGGAAAGAAAAAGCACAGACAGGAAAATCAGAATCCGACAACACGCACTGATCCGGGCCATGCGACAAAAGATATTAGAGCTTTCACTTCTGTCGCAATGCGCGCTTGCCGACAACCGGCAAGCGTTTGGCCGTCTGGTAGAGATGTACTCGCCGCAGGTGCGCCGCTTCCTGCTAAACCTCACAAAAGGCGACGCCGTGCTCACCGACGACCTCTCGCAAGAAACGTTTATCAAGGCATACATTTCCATCCGCAGTTTCAAAGGCCTGTCCCACTTCTCGACATGGCTCTACAAAATTGCCTATAATGAATACATGGCCTGGCTCCGGCGAAGAAGCGACGAACCGCTCGACCCCGGCTATGACGCTCCCGACACCGGCCCCGACGATGACGACTCCCGCACGGCAGATGTAATGGAAGCCGTCGACGCCCTGGCGGAACCCACACGCTCGATAGTAATTCTCTTTTATTGCGAGGACCGCCCCATAAAAGAAATAGCCCAAATCTTAGGGCTAAACATCAACACGGTGAAAGTATATCTCAAACGCGGACGCGACCGCCTTCAACAAAAATTCTCGAAATGAACGACAAGGAACTGAAAACACTCATACGCGAAAACATGCGGCGCGACCCCGGCAACCCCTTCTTTACGCGCAAGGTAATGAACCGCCTGCCCGAGCCGTCGTCGTCGCCGGCAGCCCGTTGGATATTCCGCGCCACCTGGCTTGCCTGCGCAGCCATCCTCGCTGCCCTGTGGCTCGACTTCATCAACAACTCCACCGCTTCGCCCCACCCCATCCTCTCCCTCATCCTCCTCTGGTCCGCCACCCTCTTTGTAATATACACCTCCCTCCGCCGCGCAATCCACAATACATAATAATAAGAAGAAGTGGATTACATCGGTACGCAAATAAGACCAACTTCTGCTTTTATTATTTAAACAAATTGTCAAGTCTCTGCTCGATAGATGGCCTCTCGAGGTTAGTATTTTGCTACAAATTTACTGACATTCAAATATATTTATTTCTATTCATTTTCAAGCAATTACAGCTTT
>VSPD01000056.1 GCA_009775125.1 Muribaculaceae bacterium
AATATTGTTTTGTAACGGACGCACGAGCCGTGCGTCCCTACACTCAAAGTATTAACTTTCTTTTGTGACATACTTAACGGCAATTAATGTGAAAATTTCACAAAATCCTGACAATACACGTAATTCACGTTAAACACTATACTGTCAAACCATAAATAAATTTTAGCTAAAAATGAAAATTGACAATTTCAACTTTGCCGGCAAAAAGGCTATCGTCCGCGTCGACTTCAATGTGCCCCTGGACGAAAACGGCAATATCACCGACGACACCCGCATCCGCGGCGCCCTCCCCACCCTCAAGAAAATTCTTGAAGACGGCGGTTCGCTCATCATCATGAGCCACATGGGCAAGCCCAAAGGCAAGGTCAACCCCAAATTCTCCCTCGGCCAAATCAAGGATGCCGTTGCCGCAGCCCTCGGCCGTGACGTGAAATTCGGTCCCGACTGCGCCGACGCAGCCGAAGCCGCCGCCAACCTCAAGCCCGGCGAAGTGCTCCTGCTCGAAAACCTCCGCTTCTATCCCGAAGAAGAAGGCAAGCCCGTGGGCATCGACAAGGAAGACCCCGCTTACGCAGCCGCCAAGGACGAAATGAAAAAGCGTCAGAAAGATTTCGCCAAGAAACTCGCTTCTTACGCCGACGTATATGTAAACGACGCCTTCGGCACCGCTCACCGCAAGCACGCTTCCACAGCCGTTATCGCCGACTACTTCGACGCCGACTCCAAGATGCTCGGCTACCTCATGGAAAAAGAAGTAACCGCTGTCGACAACATCCTTTCCGACATCAAGCGTCCCTTCACCGCTATCATGGGCGGCTCGAAAGTGTCGACCAAAATCGGCATCATCGAAAACCTCATGGACAAGGTCGACAACCTTATCCTCTGCGGCGGCATGACCTACACCTTCGCCAAGGCTATGGGCGGCCACATCGGCCAGTCGATCTGCGAGGACGACAAGCTCCAGCTTGCCCTCGACATCATGGCCAAAGCCAAGGCCAAGGGCGTTAACCTCGTGCTCGGCACCGACTGCGTGGCCGGCGACGCTTTCTCCAACGACGCCAACACCCAGGTTGTGTCTGTAATGGAAATTCCCGACGGCTGGGAAGGCATGGATGCCGGTCCCGAGACCCGCAAACTCTTCGCCGACGCCATCAAGGGCGCAAAGACCATCCTCTGGAACGGTCCTGCCGGCGTATTCGAATTCGACAACTTCACCGCAGGTTCGCGCGCTATCGCCGAAGCCATCGTTGAAGCTACCGACAACGGCGCGTTCTCGCTCGTAGGCGGCGGCGACTCCGTGGCTTGCGTCAACAAGTTCGGCCTTGCCGACCAGGTATCTTACGTATCTACCGGCGGCGGCGCCCTCCTCGAAGCCATCGAGGGCAAAATCCTCCCCGGCATCGCAGCCATCAAAGGCTAACCCCACCATCACATAAAGAATCAGGCCGTGTCACCCCCGACGCGGCCTGTTTTTATTATATAGACAGGAGAACAGGAGGGGCAGGATTTTTCACGTTAATGGCCGCGAATTATCCATTAATTTTGTAGGAACACTAACCGCGAAGCGCTTTGCCTGTGGCAAAGCGCTTCGCGGTCAGTGTTCCTGCCGGGTGGATTTTTTGAATCAAGTTTCGCAAGATTGCCACGGCGAAGCCGTGATTCCTCGGTTAACCGGGTTTGGAGGCAGAATGCCGACAAGCCCGGTATGTCATGAGCGCTAAAAAGCACTGCGAAGCTGTGCCTCGCGGCATGTTTGGCATTATCGAACGCTCCGGCAGGCTCCGCTCCGATACCATAATAAATAACATCCACGCCCCCCCCCAGGGCTGTCGCCCTGCGCTACAATATTTGTCTCCTAACGGAGACGCATTGCACCGTAATTACGGCTTGTGCCATTTTTTTCACAAGCCGGAGGGTTCTTTGCCTGTGGCAAAGCGCTTCGCGGTTAGTGTTCCTACAAAATTGATTCAAAATTAATGGCTCATTCACGGCCATTCACGTAAAAATAAAAAAGGGCACAAAAAAATGGAAGCCCTGAGGGGGTTTCCATTTCTTGTAGCGAATCTGGGAATCGAACCCAGGTCTCCACCGTGAGAGGGTGGCGTGCTAGGCCACTACACTAAATCGCCGTTTGCGGTGCAAAGATACGACAATTTATTTCAAACCTCCAAATTAATTAACACTTTTTAAGAATTTTGTATTTTCATAATTTGTAATTTTGCCGACAAGAACATAGCGGGGGTGTCGAACCACGAGTTCGTCTGAGATTATACCCTATGAACCTGATGCGGGTAATGCCGACGCAGGGAGGCTCGCGGGCAGCGATATTTCTCCGCTTATGCTGTGATGTGTAACCACATATATTATATAGGAGAATGGACCGAATCGAAAGATTGCCCGTAATACTTTCAATAGCGGGAAGCGACAACACCTCGGGAGCAGGCATCCAGGCCGACATACGCGCTGCGGCTGCCGCGGGAGCATATGCCATGACGGCGGTGACGGCGGTGACCGTGCAGGGGCTCGGCGGCGTTGTGGCCGTGGAGCCTACGGCTAATGTCGGGGCGCAGATCGACGAGGCGTTGCGCATTGGCGTGGACGCCGTGAAGATTGGCCTTGTGGCGTCGGCCGGGCAGGCCCGGGAGATTGCCTCGCGGCTTGAATCGCTGCCCGAAGGGACGCCGATTGTGGTGGACACTATCATGAATCCCACGGCGGGGCGCGGCTTCGCGGCCTCGGCCGATGACTTCGCGGCCAAGATGGAGCCGCTTTTGCGCATCGCCACCGTGGCCACTCCCAACCACAGCGAGTTCCGCGCCCTGTATCCTTATGAGAAAGGCCTCTCCACGGCCATGGACGGTTTCTGCCGCCGCTACGGCTCGCGGGCCGTGGCTGTGACGGGTGTGGAGATTGGTCCCGACGAGCTGATGGACGTGCTGTATTACGACGGCGGCAAGGTGCGCCGCATCCCGCATTGCATCGTCGACACGCCCAACACTCACGGCACCGGATGCTCGCTGTCGGCGGCCATAGCGGCGCGTATGGCGCAGGGCCGCCCTGCCGCCGATGCCTTCGAGGATGCCGTCGACTGGCTTTGCGAGGCTCTCGAACGGGGAGCCGACGTGCGGTTCGCCTCGGGATGGCACGGAGCCGCCAATTTTTTCTGACTTTCGCGGACGCACGAGCCGTGCGTCCCTACATTAATAATACACGATTATGACTGTTATTGTGAATGAGAAAAAGATAACGCTCAAAGAGCGCGAGGACGCCCCTGTGACGGTGACCGACCTGCTCAAAGAGATGAATGTGCCTGAAAAAGGCACGGCTGTGGCCGTGAACAACCGCATGGTGCGCCGCGACGACTGGACCGGCCACAAACTTGTCGACGGCGACAAGGTGCTTCTTATCAAGGCGGCTTATGGCGGCTGATTTCAAAGTGGTGGCGATTACCGCGCCGGAGTGCGCCGACTTGGCCCGCGAGGCGGCCGACATCACGGCCATGCTTGCCTCGGGCGAGGTCGACTTCGTGCATATCCGCAAGCCTGAGGAGCCTGCTGAGCGTGTGCGCCGGCTTATCGAGCTGGTGCCCGAGGCTTATCACGGGCGGCTGAGGCTGCACGGGCATTTCGAGCTTACGGAGGAGTTTGGCCTCGCCGGAGTGCAGGTCAACAGCCGGTGCCCCGAGGCTCCGCAGTGGGCACGGACCGTGACGCGCAGCTGCCACAGCGTCGAGGAGCTCGCCGGCTGCGGCACGATGGAGTATGCCACGCTCTCGCCCGCCTACCCTTCCATTTCCAAGCCGGGCTACGGCACCGGGGCCTCGCCCGCCGAGGTGCCTGCCGACGCGGCGTGCCCGGTGATAGCGCTCGGAGGCGTCACGCCCGAACGTTTCGGCGAGCTTGCCGCCAAAGGATATGCCGGAGCTGCCATGCTTGGCCGGATATGGGCCGACGACATGCCGCTCGGCGCGCGCCTGCGGAGGATACGCATGATGCGCCCGGGACGTTTCGCCCTGCAATATATCACCGACGGGGCCACGGCCGCCGAGGTGGAGCGCGAGGTGGCGGCTGTGCTCGAAGGCGGATGCCGATGGGTGCAGATACGCATGAAGGATGCCTCCGACGCCGTTGTGGCCGATGCCGTGGAGCGCGTGCTGCCGCTGTGCCGCCGCGCCGGCGCGCTGCTGCTGCTCGACGACCGCGTGGACCTTTGCGCCGCGACGGGAGCCGACGGCGTGCACCTCGGCAAGGGCGACATGGCTCCGGCCGAGGCCCGCAAGATTTTGGGCGAGGGCAAGATTATAGGGTCGACGGCAAATTCGTTTGCCGACATCGGCAAGATTGCCGATGCACGCGCCACCGACTATCTGGGGGTGGGGCCTCTGCGGTTCACCACCACCAAGAAGCGTCTGGCCCCTACCCTCGGCCTCGACGGCTACCGTGAGATTTTCGCCTCAATGGCCGCCGGGGGCATCGACCTGCCCGTGGTGGCAATCGGTGGCGTAACCCCTGCCGACGTGGAGCCTCTGCGCCGGGCCGGAGCGCAAGGAGTGGCCGTGTCGGGCGACATACGCCGCGCCCCATACCCCGCCGGACGCACGAGCGAGTATCTAAGCGCGGACGCACGAGCCGTGCGTCCCTACACACATAAATAAACACTGTAAACTACACAATATATGACAGACAAACTTATTATCGGAGGACGGGAATTTGGCTCGCGCCTGTTTGTGGGCACGGGCAAGTTCCAGTCGCCGCAGAAGATGCTCGACGCCATAGTGGCTTCCGGCTCGGAGATGATTACCGTGGCTCTCAAACGCGTGAACATGATGAACGAGGCCACCGACGACATGCTCACCCACATCAACCGCGAGCATGTGCAGCTGCTTCCCAACACGTCGGGGGTGCGCACCGCCGAGGAGGCCGTGCTGGCCGCGCAGATGAGCCGCGAGGTGTTTGGCACGCCGTTTATCAAGCTGGAAATCCACCCCGACCCCAAGTACTTGATGCCCGACCCCGTGGAGACGCTCCGCGCCACCGAGCAGCTGGCCGCCGAGGGTTTCGTGGTGCTTCCTTACATCCAGGCCGACCCTGTGCTGTGCAAACGCCTCGAAGAAGCCGGAGCCGCCGCCGTGATGCCGCTGGCCGCGCCGATCGGCACCAACAAGGGCATACGCACACGCGATTTCCTCGAAATAATCATTGAGCAGAGCGGCGTGCCCGTGGTGGTGGATGCCGGGCTTGGCGCACCCTCTCATGCCGCCGACGCCATGGAGATGGGCGCCGACGCCGTGCTGGTGAACACCGCCATAGCCGTGGCCGACGACCCCGTGATGATGGCCGACGCTTTCCGCCTGGCCGTGGAGGCCGGCCGCAAGGGCTATCTCGCCGGCATGGGCGCCGTGTCGACCCACGCCCAAGCCACAAGCCCGCTCACCTCATTCCTTAACGACTGACAGCCTTTTTCACGTTAATTATCATTAATTGACCATTAATAAGCATGTTACAAGAAAGAGTTAATACGTTGAGTGTAGGGACGCACGGCCCGTGCGTCCGATGCGAAACAATATTAATTAATTGTGTTAATGATATTTACGCGGACGCACGAGCCGTGCGTCCCTACACCGTGATTACATTATCTTTTTAATCTGATTTCCTTATTAATGAATAATTAACGGCAATTAACGTTGAAATATTTATTAAATTATCAAACCTATGAAGATTGAAAATATCGACGTATCGTCGTATCCCAATTCCGAGAAGATATATGTCGGCGGCACGCTGTTCCCCGAGATTAAGGTGGGCATGCGCCGCATCAAGCTCTACCCCACGGTGAAAATCGAGGACGGACGCCGCGTGGAGTATCCCAACGCGCCCGTAACCGTCTACGACACGTCGGGCGTGTACACCGACCCGGCTTTCGCCCACGACGTGAACGCCGGCATCCCGCGCCTGCGCGAGGCGTGGGTGGAGCAGCGCGGCGACACCGACCTGCTCTGTGACATCACCTCTGAATATGGCCGCGCCCGCGCCTCCATGGCCGAGCTCGACGCCATCCGCTTCCCCTTGCGCCACCGTCCGCGCCGCGCCAAGGAGGGCCGCCGCATCACCCAGATGGCTTACGCCCGCCAAGGCATCATCACCGCCGAGATGGAGTATGTGGCTATCCGCGAGAACCTCAACAATGCCGAACTGGGCATCGAATCGTATATCACGCCCGAATTCGTGCGCCAGGAGATTGCCGCCGGACGCGCCATAATCCCGGCCAACCCCAACCACCCCGAGGCCGAGCCTATGATTATTGGCCGCAACTTTGCCGTGAAGCTCAACACCAACATCGGCAACTCGGCGCTGTCGTCGGGCATCGAGGAGGAAGTGGCCAAGGCCGTGTGGAGCTGCTACTGGGGCGGCGACACGCTCATGGACCTTTCCACGGGCGACAATATCCACGAGACCCGCGAGTGGATTATCCGCAACTGCCCTGTGCCCGTAGGCACCGTGCCCATCTATCAGGCTCTGGAAAAAGTGAACGGCGACGTAAAAAAACTCACATGGGAACTTTACCGCGACACGCTCATCGAGCAGGCCGAGCAGGGCGTGGACTATTTCACGATACATGCCGGCGCGCTGCGCGAGCATGCCGACCTTATCGGCGAGCGTCTCACGGGCTGCGTGAGCCGAGGCGGCTCTATCATGGTGGAATGGTGCGTGCTCCACAACGAGCAGAGCTTCCTCTACACCCATTTCGACGAGATATGCGAGATTCTGAACAAATATGACGTGGCCGTGTCGCTCGGCGACGGCATGCGCCCCGGCTCGACCCACGACGCCAACGACCGCAGCCAGTTCCTCGAGCTCGACGTGCTGGGCGAGCTCACCGCCAAGGCGTGGGAACACGACGTGCAGGTGCTCATCGAAGGCCCCGGCCATGTGCCCATGCACAAGATAAAGGAGAATATGGACCGCCAGATGGCCGTGTGCCACGAGGCTCCCTTCTACACCCTGGGCCCGCTCACCACCGACATCGCCCCGGGCTACGACCACATCACCTCGGCCATCGGCGCGGCCATAATTTCGCGCCTGGGCACGGCCATGATTTGCTACGTAACGCCCAAGGAGCACCTGTCGCTGCCCACGCTCGAAGACGTGCGCGAGGGCGTGATAGCCTACAAAATCGCCGCCCATGCCGCCGACCTGGCCAAGGGCTTCCCCGGCGCCTCGGTGCGCGACGATGCCCTGAGCAAGGCTCGCTACGATTTCCGCTGGAAAGACCAGTTCAACCTCTCGCTCGACCCCGAGAAGGCGCGCCGCTTCTATCTGGAATCGCGCCGCGACGCTCCCGATGCCGACGACCGTTTCTGCACGATGTGCGGCCCCAACTTCTGCGCCATGCGCATTTCCCAAAACACTGCCGAAAAATGCAACCAATAAAATCTGAATCGCCCTGGGGCCACGGGTTCGCCGACGTAATCGACGAACTCTACTCCTGGGACGACACCGTGGCCGCCATCGAGGCCATGACCGACGACGATGTGGCCCGCGCCTTGCGCAAGGCGCGGCGCAACACCGCCGCGTTGACCGACACCGATTTCATGGCCCTGATCTCCGAGGCCGCGGTGCCTCATCTCGAGGAGATGGCACAGCTTGCCATGCGCTACACCCAAGAGCGTTTCGGCAAGACCATATCGATGTACATCCCCATGTACGTGTCGAACGCCTGCACCAATTTCTGCGTCTACTGCGGATTCAACCACGACAATCCGTTTACGCGCACCGTCCTTACCATGGACCAGGTGAAGGCCGAGTGCGAAGCTATACGCCGTCTTGCTCCGTTTGAGAATCTGCTCATAGTGAGCGGCGAGGCCCCGACAATAACGGGCGTGGACTATTACGAAAATGTGTTAAAGACGTGCCGGCCGTATTTCCACAACCTCACCATCGAGGTGCAGCCCATGAAAGAGGAGGAGTATGCCCGGCTCACGCGCTCGGGGCTCAACGGCGTGGTGTGCTTTCAGGAGACTTACCGCCGCGAGCGTTACAAGTGCTACCACCCCAAGGGCATGAAGTCGCACTACGAGTGGCGTCTCAACGGCTACGACCGCATGGGCCGCGCCGGGGTGCACAAGATTGGCATGGGCGTGCTCATAGGCCTCGAGGACTGGCGCGCCGACGTGACGATGATGGCCCGTCACCTGCGCTATCTCCAGCGCAAGTACTGGCGCACGCGCTATTCTGTCAACTTCCCCCGCATGTGCCCGTCGGAGAGCGGCTTCCAGCCCAATGTGGTGATGACCGACCGCCAGCTGGCCCAGCTCACCATGGCTTTCCGTCTTTTCGACCACGACATCGACATATCGTACTCCACCCGCGAGAATCCCCGCTTCCGCGCCAACATGATGCGCCTGGGCGTTACGTCGATGAGCGCCGGCTCTAAGACCGAGCCGGGCGGATATGCCACCTCGCCCGAAGCCCTGGAGCAGTTTGCCGTGAGCGACGGACGCTCGCCGCGCGAGGTCACCGAGGCCATCCGCGCCGGCGGCTACGACCCGGTGTGGAAAGACTGGGACGCCGTGTTTGATTGAAGTACATCAAGAGTGTAGGGACGCACGGCTCGTGCGTCCGTTATCAATTGACGATAATCTCGTATGCAGAATTTATCGCGGACGCACGAGCCGTGCGTCCCTACATTCTTACTTAACAGTTTAAATTATGGACCGATATATTCGTCATGTGCAGCTCGAGGGGTTCGGGCTGCGGGGGCAGAGCCTGCTGGGCGGGGCCTCGGCGCTTGTCGTGGGCGCCGGAGCACTGGGCACGGTGGCCTCGCTCTATCTCGGCAGCGCGGGCACGGGCAAGATTACTATTGTGGATTTCGACACCATCGACATCTCCAACCTGCAACGTCAGCTGTCGTACACCGAAGGCGACGTGGGCCGTCCCAAGGCCGAGACGCTTGCCTCGAAGGTGCGGGCCGCCAACTCCACTATCGAGGTGGAGGCCGTCAACCGCCGGCTCACAGCCGAGAACCTGCCGCAGATGGTGGCGGGGCGCACGGTGGTGCTCGAATGTTCCGACAACCCGGCCACGAAATATGCCGTGACGGCAGCCTGCGAGGCCGCCGGCGTGCCTTATGTGGTGGGGGGCATAGCGCAGTATCGCGGACAGGTTATGGCCTGGCGGCCGGGGTGCGCGGGCTACCGCGACATCTTCCCCGACGAGTCCGACTATCTCTCGGCAGCCCAAGGCGGCGTGCTGGCCACGGCACCGGGCATCGTGGGGTCGATACAGGCCACCGAGGCTCTGAAAATAATCACCTCGACGGGCTCGCCGCTCTACGACCGC
Organism: Muribaculaceae bacterium; assembly: GCA_009775125.1. Taxonomy (GTDB): domain Bacteria; phylum Bacteroidota; class Bacteroidia; order Bacteroidales; family Muribaculaceae; genus CAG-873. The sequence goes on from VSPD01000056.1 coordinate 9,339, forward strand.
CTCCTGCTCATCGACACCCTCGCCCCGTCGTTCACCGTAGTTGGTTTGTAAATTTTTTAGACAGGAGAACAGGAGAAACAGGAGATTTAATTTTTTTAATTAATCTTAAAAATCTTGTTCTCCTGTTCTCCTGTCTAAAATTTATTAAAATACTGCTTAGTCGTGGTGGTAGGGCTCGCCGCGGAGGATGGTCATGGCGCGGTAGATTTGCTCTACGATGAAGAGGCGCACCATCTCGTGGGGGAAGGTCATGCGCGAGAGCGAGAGCTTTTGGTTGGCGCGGGCGTAGACCTCGGGCGAGAAGCCGTAAGGGCCGCCGATGGCCAGGACCAGGGTCGACGGCAGGTTTATCATCTTCTCGGATATGAATGTGGCGAATTCGCGCGACGATAGCTCGCGTCCGCGCTCGTCGAGGAGCAGCAGGAAGTCGGCGGGGGCCAGGGTGTCGAGCAGGGCGCGGCCTTCGAGCTCTTTCTGCCGCTCGGCGGTCATGCCCTTTGTCGTTTTCACGTCGGGGAGCTCGCGGAGCTCGAACGGGATATAGTGGGGGATGCGCGCGGCGTAGCGGTCGATGGCCTCGCGCAGGGGCTTGTAAGTAGTGCGCCCTATGCAGGTGAGGCGTATTTTCACGATTTCAGTATTTGAGCCAGACGAGCCACGCCTTCGGAGGCTTTGAGGGGTATTACGTTCACGCCGGCGGGCACGGCGGCGGGGTTGGGGTCGATATAGTAGACGGGCGTGCCGGGCTTCACGTAGTGGAGCAGCGCGGCGGCGGGATACACCACGAGCGATGTGCCTATGATTACGAATATGTCGGCTTCGGCGGCGAGGGCCGTGGCCGGCTCGAAGGCAGGCACGGCTTCCTGGAAGAATACGATGTGAGGGCGCACGCGGTGGCCGTCGATTATGGTGTCGGGGGTGGTGACAAGGCTGTCGGGGCGCAGTTGGTACACCTTGCTTTCGTCGTCGAGGGCGCGCACTTTCATAAGCTCGCCGTGGAGGTGGAGCACGTTGGATGAGCCGGCGCGCTCGTGGAGGTCGTCGACATTTTGGGTTATGACGTACACGTCGTAGTCCTTTTCGAGGTCGACAAGGCCGAGGTGGGCTGCGTTGGGACGGGCTTGGAGCAGCTGCGCGCGGCGTTCGGAGTAGAATTTGTGCACCAGGGCGGGGTTGCGTGCGAATCCGTCGGCCGAGGCCACGTCCATCACGGGATAGTTTTCCCAAAGGCCTCCGGCGTCGCGGAATGTGGATATGCCGCTTTCGGCGCTTATGCCTGCGCCTGTGGATATGACGAGTTTCTTTTTCATCGTTTTTTATTTTTTTAACGCAAAAAGCAACAAATTGTGACTATAAATGTTTAATATGTTACAATCGTTTCAACAATCGTATGTTAATTTGTAAATTTGCACCCGAAAAATCTATCAAATTTGATTTAATGTATGCAAAAGTGTCGCGGAGCGACATATTATTGTATAACCCCGCGTTTCAACGCGGGGAGCTTCGGCTAACCGAGGCATGGCGGAGCCATGTGCTATATCTGCAAGGACATGGCTCCGCCATGCCTGCATATCTCCCATTCCCGGGGTATAAAACCCCGGGTTATATAAAAGGATGTGGCTCCGCCACAAAAATGCTTCTGATGAGCCAATCGACCATTATAAAATTCGGTTGCCCGAAACGCGCGGTACTTTTTTATATTTCAATTTACAAAACACAAAAATAAGACTTCTTTTCGGCATTTCCTAATTATGGCACAAGAAAAATCCACTTTCGGATCTAAACTGGGCGTTATCGCCGCCACCGTGGGGTCGGCCATCGGGCTTGGCAACGTGTGGCGTTTTCCGGCCGAGGCGCAGGCCAACGGCGGCGCGGCTTTTCTCCTTATATATATTATATGTGTGTTTATCCTGGGCGTGCCGATGATGCTGGCCGAGTTCTCGCTTGGCCGCGCCGGAGGCTCCGACTCGGTGGGCAATTTCAAGAATCTCACCCCGCGCAGCCGCTGGTGGATAGCGGGCACGCTGGGGCTCGTGGCGTCTTATCTTATCCTGTCGTTCTATATGGTGGTGGCGGGCTGGACCATAGAGTATATGTTCGACTCCATCTCGGGCGACCTCTACCGGGGCTATGTGCCGACCACCGAGAGCGCCAACGCCACTTTCTTCGCCGACAAGATGGGCGAGTATGTAACGTCGACATGGAATCCGCTGATATGGACGGCGGTGATGATCGGCCTCAACCTTGCGGTGCTGCTCATAGGGGTGCGCAAGGGCATCGAGAAGCTGTCGAATGTGCTCATGCCTCTGCTTTTTGTGCTGATGCTGGTGTTCTGCTACGTGTCGCTGTCGCTGCCGGGGGCCTCGGAGGGCGTGAAGTTTTTCCTGTATCCCGATTTTTCTAAAATCGACATCGACGTGATAATCAACGCCTTGGGGCAGGCCTTTTTCTCGCTGAGCCTCGGCATGGGCATCCTCGTCACCTATTCGGCCTACTACCCCAAGGAGACGAATCTCACCACGACGGCCGTGTCTGTCTCGCTGCTCGACTTTTTCATGGCCCTGCTCATGGGGCTTATCATCTTCCCGGCGGTGAAGAGCTTCGGCATCGGCTCCACCACGGGCGAGCTCGAGGGCACTACCCTGGTGTTTGTGACGCTGCCCGAGATTTTCGCCTCGATGGGCAACGAGCGGCTGTGGGCCGCGCTGTTCTTCCTGCTGCTGAGCGTGGCCGCGCTCACGTCCACTATCTCGATTGCCGAGGTGTCGGTGGCGTTTGTGCGCGACCGCTTCCGGGTGTCGCGGCGACGGGCTTGCCTCATCGTGATAGTGCCGCTTATGCTTACGTCGACGGCGTGCTCGCTGTCGCTTGGCGGCGCGCCGTGGCTGTCGGTGGCGGGCATGCCGCTGTTCGATTTCTTCGACACCTTCACCACCAACCTTCTTCTGCCCGTGAGCTCGCTTGCCATAAGCATATATGTGGGCTGGGTGCTGCCCAAGAGCTTTATCGCCGAGCAGCTCACCAACTTCGGCGCCCTGGGCGGCCGCTCGGTGGGGGTGGTGCGCTTTGCCGTGCGCTACATGGCCCCGGTGCTCATCTCGGTGATTTTGATTGCCAAGGCGGTGGCTTGGTTATAGGATTCATAGGATTCCTAGGCAGCCTAGGACTCCTATGATTCCTAAGATGCCTAAGCTGCCTAAGAGAGGTTGCATTTCTTTATCATTTATTGCCATTACAAAACAGTTTGGCAGAAAAAAGCATGTTTCTGTTAATTTTTGTTTGAAATATTTGCAATTTATTAAATCATTTATATTACCTTTGTCTTGTCATTTCAATTGCCTCTTTCCTCGCCACCATTTCCGGCAATTATCTTCATAACCTTATCCATATGAAAAAAATCTTTACTTTTGCGTGTTTGCTCGCGCTCGGGCTGTCGGGTTCGCCGACTGTGGCCGCTGCGGAGGGCGAAGTATTCGACATTGAATACAATTTCGACGTAGACGCCGACTTCCCCGACGGAGCCAACCTCCCCGCAGGATGGGCTCAGGACGGCACCCCGCTCAAACGCACATCAGGCGTGCCCCTCGGCCTCTCCAACCACTCGGGCGACTATATCCTCGGAGCGGCTTCGGCCAAGTTCGACGAGGTGATATACACTCCGCTAATAAAAGTGGCGGCAGGAAAGCCCTGCTCTCTCGAATTCCAATATTTCCTCCCCGGCGGCACCAACTTCGTCTACGCCACCGGCATGGAAATATACACCTCGGCATCGCAGTCGATGACCGGAGCCGTGAAGGTGGGCGCCATCAAGCAGGATAATTACAAAGACTGGACAAAGTTCACCGTAACCGTCACCCCCGAGGCCGACGGCGACATGTGCTTCGCCCTCAAATTCGTCAACGATTATGGCATGACAACCAACTGCGGCGCAGTGGGCCTCGACTCGTTCTTCATCTCCGGCACTTGCTACGGCTCAACACAGGGCGGCGGCGACGACGACCCCGTAATCGAGCTCTACCCCAACGAAGACAACGCCGGCGAGTGCATCGAGCTCCCCTACTTCGAGACCTTCTCCGACCAGACCCACTTCACCGGCGACAGCTACGTGCCCCGCGGATGGCGCTCTACCGGCTCCGTGACTTGGGTAACGGCAAGCGTCGACGCCCTCCCCGCCAAGGCAGGCCAGTACTACCTTATCACCAACCACAACACCGAAGGCGAACGCGACGACAAGGCATACACTCCCTTCTTCAACCTCGACGCCGGCACCGAATACACCGTTTCCTACTACGTCTACATGCAGGGCAACGACTATAACGAAGACGGCATCCTCTACCTCCCCACCATGCGCTTCACCGTAGGCACCGAGCACGACAGCGAATTCCACAACACCATCTCGAAATTCAGCGACCGCACCGACGGCTGGGTAAAGCAAGAACACAAGTTCACCCCCGAGGCTTCGGGCCCCTACTGCTTCTCGTTTGCCCTCACAGGCCCCGTCAACTCCGGATATGTGGCCATCGACGACGTGCAGGTTTCCGCTCCCGACCTCATTGCCCGCGTAGAACCCGCATTCGCGGCAAAAGCCCTCTACTCGCTTTTCGACAACTCCAAGACCGTGCTCTTCGAAGGTCAGCCCCTGAAAATCGTGAACCAGACACGCTTCGCCACATCCTATGAGTGGAGCGTCGACGGCGCCGAGCCCGCCACATCCACCGAGGCCGAGCCCGAATTCACCTTCCCCGCCTCCGGCACCTACACCGTGACGCTCAAAGCCACCAACCCCCGCGGCACTCGCACCACCCAGCACACCTACAACGTGCAGCTCGTGGGCAAGGACACCAAGGGCGACCAGCCTCTGAGCCTCTACAACTCCGCCACCGACCGCCTCTACGAGCGCGGCGAGACACCGGCTTTCAGCATCGACCCCTACGATTTCATCACCGGCTACAACCACTACTATTTCGAACTGGCTCAACGCTTCGACCTCTCCGACGAAATCCCCGTGAAGCTCAAACAGCTCTCGTTCTACGTTACCGACCGCCGCTACCGAGGCACCACCGAATTCTACGACGACCAGCGCGTCAAGCCCTTCTCGCTCGCAGTGTACGGCTCCGACGCCAACGGCAACCTTGACGAATCCAACGAGCTGGGCCGCATCGACACCACCATAGGCGAAGCCCTCGGCTCCTCCGGCCTCGGCGGCAACGCCCCCGCCAACCACGACATCGTGTTCGACACCCCGATCGAAGCCACAGGCACAATCTACGTGGCCATGATTTTCGACCGCAGCATGGAAGTGGTGCCCCAAGACTCACAGCTGGGCCGCTCCTACATAGCCACATCTGTCGTGCGCCACGGCCACGGCCAGTCGTCGCTCTACGTCAAGCCCGTCGACACCCCCGAAGGCTCCAAGGCCGAGATTGGCAAATGGACCACCGTCGACGCCCTCGACTCCGCCTTCGCCGGCATGAGCCCCTACTGGATGCTCTGGCTCAACGCCTACGACGAGACCAACGCCATCGAAGGCGTGGCCGCCGACAACGCCGCAGCCCTCACCGCCTCCTTCCGCGGCGACATCCTCACCGTGGGCGGCGTAGCCGAAGGCACGGCAGTCGACGTCTACAACATTGCCGGAGCGCGCGTGGCATCCTTCGCCGCACCCTCCGCAGCCATAGCAGGCCTCCCCGCCGGCATCTACCTGGTGAAGGCCGGAACACAGACCGTGAAAACAGTTAAATAAATGCACGATGCACAATGCACGATGCACAATTGCCATTCGGCGCGCAGCCTGATTGTGCATTGTGCATCGTGCATCGTGCATTGATATAATTGTGCATTGTGCATCGTGCATTGTGCATTAAAAAAAGAATTATGAAACCATCATTGACCACATTGGCGGCTTTGGCCCTTGCTTTTGGCGCATCGGCGATGCCGGCCCGGCCCGGCATGATAATGGCCACCATGCCCGACGGCACCCAAGCCCCGCTCACACTCCACGGCGACGAATTTTTCCATTACGCCACCACCCCCGAAGGATTCACCCTGCTCCCCGACCCCGAAAAAGGATGGGTATTCGCCCGGCAGACCGACCAAGGCGTAGTGGCCGGCGACATACGCTATCGCGGAGCCGAAAGCGCGCGCAAAGCCGCCGCCCAAGGCTATGCCAAGCACCTGCGCCCCGCCATGCCCGAGGCCGCGCGCAAAAAAGCAGCCTCGCGGGCCACGCAAATCGACGGCACATTCCCCGCAAAAGGCGAGCGCAAGCTGCTCATGCTCCTGCTCAACTACTCCGACACGCAGCCCACATTTACAAGCGGCGACTTCGACAACTACATGAACCAGCCCGGCTTCAAAGGCATAGGCAGCTTCCGCGACTACTATCTCGAAAACTCCTACGGACAGCTCGACATCACCACCACCGTGACACGCTGGGTGACCCTCCCCCGCACAAAAATGTCCTACGGCTCCGACGGCGCGGCAAACATGATAGTCGACGCCCTCACCCTGCTCGACAGCGAGATAGACCTGCGCGAGTTCGACAACGACGGCGACGGAGTGCTCGACGGCCTGGCCGTGATACACCAGGGCACAGGAGCCGAAGCCTCCGGCTCCACATCGGAAATATGGTCGCACTCGTCGACACTCTACGGCGTGGAATTCGACGGCGTGCAGGTGCGACGCTACACCATAGAGCCCGAGCTGCTCAAAACCGAGATGTCGACAATCGGCGTGATGTGCCACGAATTCGGCCACAACCTCGGCGCCCCCGACTTCTACGACACCGACTACGCCGGCACAGGCGGCACCTACCCCGGCACAGGCAAATGGGACCTCATGGGCTCCGGAGCATGGAACGGCGACCTCGGCGACCGCCCCGCCGGCACAAACATGTGGCAGAAAATACAACTCGGATGGGCCGAGCCCCAAATCCTCACCGAAGCGACCCATGTAGAGTCGCTGGCCGCAGCCCACGACACCCCCGCCGCATGCCGATTCGACACAAAAGTGCCCGGCGAATATTTCATAATCGAAAACCGACAGCAGCAAGGCCCGTTCGACTCCGCGCTCGAGCATCACGGCATGCTCATCTACCACGTCGACGAAAGCCACATCGAATCCACCATCTACAACAACATCCTCAACGTAACATATCCCCAGGCCATCTACACCGTGTGCGCCGGAGCCGACACCGACCCCGGCTCGTCGCCCTCGTCATACGGCGCGGTCGACTCCGACCTGGCTCCCTTCCCCGGCTCGGCAGGCAAGACAGCCTTCACCGACACCACCATCCCCTCCACACGCTCCGTGTCGGGCCGCTACTCCTACTGCGGATTGGAAAACATCGTTGAAAACGCCGACGGCACCATATCGTTCGACTTCGCCACCTACCCCCCCCCCCCCCCGGGCGCAAT
>VSPD01000057.1 GCA_009775125.1 Muribaculaceae bacterium
AAATATTATTATTATAATTAATTAATATCGTTTTGCAACGGACGCACGAGCCGTGCGTCCCTACACTCAAAGTATTAACTTTTTTTTGTGACATATTTATTTAAACAATGAGATTCATCCGGTTAAGATATGTCATAGATAAATGCCGGTTATTTCATGCGTTGGGTGAGGTCGAAGAGGGTCTGACGCTCTACGGCCGAGAGGGAGCGGTAGCCTGAGCGCGACACTTTTTCGAGCAGACGGTCGAGCACGTCGGCGTCGGTGCCCCGGAGATTGGTTGTGGTGGGCTTGCGGCGGGAAAATGCCGTGGCCGGAGAGTGGAAGTAGCCGAGAAGATGGCGCATCGGGCGGGTTATGTCGATGCCGCGCCGGCGCAGCAGCCCGTAGGCGGCTCCCACGGCAAATCCTCCGGCATGTGCCACGCTCTCGGCGGTTGACGGGGCCATGATTACAAAAAAGAGGATGGCAAGCACTCCTATCCAGCCCACATTCACGGCTCCGAAGAACATAAGGTTTACTTTCAGCGAGGGCATGGCCACCGTTATGGCTCCGATAAGGCCGATTATGGCGCATGACGCTCCAAGGAGCATGGAATGTGTGGGGCCGGCTGCGGCATTGAAGGCGAGGAATGAGAGGGCGCCGGCGATGCCGCCGTAGATATACATGGCGAGGGTGCGTTCGCCGCCTTCGGTGTGGTACATGATGCGGCCAAACATCATGAGCCACATCATGTTTATAATCAAATGGATGAAGTCGACGTGGACAAACATATAGGTCAACACTGTCCACGGGCGCGTGAGCAGCGCGGCGGGCACGGCAGGCTCGGCGAGCCATGCCACGGCGGTGTATGCCGCCGGCGTGTCTATGAGCGAGAGCAGGCCTATTACGGTCCATACTAAGAAGCATACGGTGATGAGCCGCGACGTAACGTCGCGCCACAGATACACGTGCCAGTATTGTCGGAAAGATGTCATATATGTCAGTATCTTCTGAAAAGTCCTTTGTGTTTCCAATACAGGATTATGAGCAGGCCGGCCACCATGCCGCCGAGATGGCAGAAATGGGCCACGCCCGACGAGGAGCCGCCTACGCCGTAGACGAGTTCGATAACGGCATATCCCACCACGAGCCATTTGGCCTTGACGGGCATGGGCGGGATAATGAGCATGAGCTGATAATTCGGGAACAGCATGCCGAAGGCAAGGAGCACGCCGTAGATGGCTCCGGATGCGCCCACGGTGCCTCCGTTGACAAGGCGGTTGATTGCCGACATGGTGGGGTCGGAGAAGTCCATGCCCTGCGACAGCGCGCGTGCCCCTTCGCGTATTATTTGGTCGAGTTGCTCCGGCGGGAACATGGCCGTGTATTTTGTGAGCATGAGCGCGAACACGCCTTCTTGTATCAGGGCGGCGCCAATGCCGCAGGAGATGTAGTAGAACAGGAAGCGTTTCGACCCGAGCGACCATTCGATTTGCGGACCGAACATGATGAGCGCGAACATGTTGAAAAACAGGTGCATGAATCCGGCATGGATAAACATGTAGGTGAACGGCTGCGCGATGTTGAATGTCGGCGAGGAGAAATAGTGCAGGCCGAGATAGCGGTCGACGAGCGCTTCCTTGGCCGGCGGCATCACTGCCATGACCACAAATATCAATATGTTTACGATGAGCAGGTTTTTAGTCACCGGCGGCATCCTGTTTAAAAATCCGTTGTCAAAAGCCATACGATAGGTTGTAGATAAGATGAAACGTCTTCGGTTATTATAACCGAAGACGCAAAGATAATGTTTTTTTCAAAAACGAGCAAATTACTTGTAGCCCATCGCTACGGCCACTTCCACTTCGCGGGCGTCGGAGTTGCTGTGTGACATGCCCCATGTCATGTCTACGTCGGAAGGAAGGGTCTCGACGGCTTCGGATACGAGTTGCATGTGCTCCATCAAGAAGTCGGGTCCGATGTTGAAGTTGACAATAACGGAGGATGGCTTGCTGCCGTCGACTGTGGTGGCGAGGATTGAGCGGAGTGCAGTGCCGATATTATCGTAGGATACTGTTTTGGAGGCGATGCCGATTACCGAGGATTCGCGCATGAGAGAGAGGAAATCGTCGAAATCGACATTTATATATCTGTCGTAGGATTCGATGCGGGTGAAGAAGTCGGCTATTTCGACGAGGGTGGTGCCGACTGCCGGCCTGATGTTGTTTTCATCAAGGGCCTTGCGAATTTCAGAAGAGAAGGTATTCATAATCGGTTTATAATTTGTAGTAACAGTGGGGTTGCAGGAATAACACGAGCCGGAGGCTTGTGGATTTTCTGGAACAAGCCGAAAATGCGGTGCATGGAATCGCGTAGCGATTCAAGAATGTAGCCCCGGGTGTAGCGATAGCGAAACCCGGGGTTAAGTCCAAGGAGACCAAAAGTGATTTGGAGCGAGCGGCAGCGTAGCGTTCTACACCGCGGTCGGCGTTTTCGAACGCTCCGGCAGGCTCCGCTCCAATACCATAATAAATAACGTCAACGCTTCCCGGGGCTGTCGCCCCGCGCTACATTATTTGTCTCCTAACGGAGACACAATGCACCGAATTACGGCTTGTGGATTTTATTCACAAGCCGGAGGGTTCTTTGCCTGAGGCAAAGCGCTTCGCGGTTAGTGTTCCTAATGGCAGGAGCCGCAACCGCAGCCGTCGGAGCATGAGTCGCCGCACGAGTCGCCGCAGCCGTCGCCGCATGAGCCGCATCCGCACTGGTGGGGAGCGGTGGCAGCCTTGATTTCTTCTTCGGTGGCGTCGCGCACGTCGAGCACAGAGCCCTTGAAGCGGAGGTTCTTGCCGGCGAGCGGGTGGTTGAAGTCCATTGTCACGGTATCGGGGGTCACTTCGGTGACGAGGCCGGGCACACGGTAGCCTTCGGCGGTGAGCATGGGCACATATTTGCCTACCTGCACGATTTCATTGTCGAATTTTCCGTCGACTTCGAACATGTCGTGGCCGAAAGTCATTACCAATTGGTCGAGGTGGGGGCCGAACGCTTCGTCGGATTTGGCCACAACGTCGAAGCCTGCGCCTTTTTCGAGGCCGTCGATTGCTTTGGCGAGCGGTTCAATCAGGCCTTCGGTCACGCCGTAGATGAATTGCTCGGGGTCGGCGGGGTCCGACTGGTGTTTGAGTTCTTCGTTGCCGTTTTGGTCGATGGCATAGAGGTCGTAGATAATCGACACGTGTTTGCCGTTTTCTATTTTTTCCATATTATTTGTTTTTTTGATGTTTTAGTAATTAGAACAAGCGCGATGTGTAATTGTTGGTCAGCGCGGTGTTGTGATGGTATTGGGAGTGATTTTTACCCAAAAAGGGGTGGCTTGCGAGCGGGTGCGCGCCGGAGGCGAAAGGTGATAGTAGCGCACCGACTGTATGTCCCATGTGGGTATCTTAGCCTGGCGCGTCTCTCCGGGCGGGATTGGCTCGGGGAATGTGACGGTGAGTCCTTGCCGCCGGTGCATCTGCCTGCCTTTTGCGTCGAGATATTCGATGTCGACGGTAAGCGATGACACGGCTCGGCTGCTTTTGTTTGTCACAAAAAAGGTTTCCCAACGCGAACGCAGGGTTTTCTCGAACCCGGATATTGCCACCGAGGATGAATCTGCGGCCAGCGAATCGTATTGTGCGATTTCTTCAACCGAGGCCTTCGGCACAAGCCTTTGGTGGGTCGACCGCTCTTTGCGGGCCGATGCCGATGCCACGCATATGATGATGAGCAGGACTGCGGACAATCTCATAGCACGGGAGGTATTGCCGTCGGGCCGTCGGGATATATCCGTCGGGGGCCGTCGATATCGTCGGGACGCGAGTCTTCGTAATATGGCCTGACACGGTGGAAGTAGGGGAACAGCCGCAGGAGGTTGACGCGCAGGCCGGCACGATAGGGCTTGAACACGAGCGAGCCATGGTCGGTGACAGATATTACGCATTGCTCGCTTTTCAATTTCGCTCCGGGGCGCAGGGCCTCGCGGGTGCTTATCGTGGCATCGTAAGAGCCTTTGCGCGGAGTGGCCACTGCGCGGCCTATTTCGGTGCCCGGCTTAATTGTAAGATCGGGGGAGTCGAGCAGAACAATCGAGAACGCCGTTTCCGACAGTGCCTCGATTTTCATCACCGCGCCGTCGTCGGGCCACTGCCATATGCCTTCTATGGGGTCGAGGGCCCGGGCTGAGAAGGCTGAGGCTGTGAATATCGTCGAGATTGTCAAGCAGAGGAGAGAGCGGAGAATCATATCGAGCTGAATTTGTAGGCGAATCCAATCGAGAGTATTTCTTTGATCTGGAGTTTATGCCATGAGGGGTCTTCGACGGGCGGAGTGTCGGTGTCGTAGCGCAGGTGGGCGAATATCTGGGTTGTGAGGAAACGGTTGATTTCGAACACAAGCGTGTTTTCCCAGTCGGCGTAGAGGCGGTCGTAGTCGGTGAAGGTGAACAGGCGCGAACGGAACGAGATATTGTAGGTAAGTTGCCAGAACAGTTTACATTCGGCACTCGAACCGAAGTTGTGCACCGTCTTCTTTCCTTTTTCAATGCCGAATGTCTCGGGGTTGAGACGGTTGTTGGTGCATATGCGCATGTTGTAGGACAGCGGCGACACCGAGGCATCGAATGTGAATGTCTTCTTGGGGTTGGCGTAGTTGTAGGTCATACCGATACCGGCGGTGAGTTCGCCGGGCGACAGAAATGCCGAGCGCAGGTCGTGAGAATTCGTGTTGTATGAATTGAGCAGCTGCGTCTTGAACTGTGCTGTGAGCGAGTAGTACCAGCGGTGTGCGGCTTTGACACCGAATGTGGTGTTGATCTGGAACAGGTCGTCGGATATATTGTAGGCGTGGATAGAGTCGTCGGGGGCATTGTTTATGCCGAGCTTGTATTGCGCCGTGGTCTCAAACAGGAGGTTCTTATGGTACTCCGGGTTGAGTTTCACATTATAATATATGTTGGCGAGCATGTTCAGGTTGTTGTTGCCGCCTTGATACCAGTTTGGCGACACATATGCCTGCGAGAATTGGAGTGAAGCGTTGAATGTCTTGATCCAGTGACGTTTCTGAATTTCGGGAGCCTCGATTGTGGGCACGTCGATTTTCTGCGGCACCACTTCCTTTATTTCTATCGAATGGTCGATGGGGTCGACCACGGCATAATATTCCTTCGGAGCCTCGGGAAGCATCGAAAGGAAGTAGGGGATGGCTCCGGGGCTGTTGACATACATGCGCTGAAGCATTGCGCGGCTGCGGCGGTCGACAGCCGTGGCATCTTCAACCCAGCGCATGGCCGGGTTTCCCGAATAGTCGGGGGCGAATATGTCGACGGGAGTGGAATCGGGCACATCGTAGGAATCGAACACTGCGGGCAGGAAAAACGCGCGCGGCAGCGGCGACATCGACATCAAAGTGTCCGGTTCGGGATATAAGGCTATCAGAGAGTCGCATACCGACATCGGAGCGCTCGCGACAGGGACAATACCCGTGCTTTCGAGCACTTCTGCCGAATTTGACGGCTGTGAAGCCGACCAGCGGTACATCGCCTGCGACATAGCTGTTACAGATGAAGCCAATATGGTGATAATCAACAGGAAATAGCGCATAATGGAAGTTGAATATGTTGGTTATTTCGTAGCGGAGTAGATAGTGGCCACTCCGAATGTGAGCGTGCGGAACGACGGCTTTGCGAAGCCCGCGCGCGCTATCAGCTCGCACATATCGTGGCCTTGTGCCACGGCGCGGATGCTGTCGGGCAGATAGCGGTAGGCGTTGGAGTCGTGCGACACAAGGCGGCCTGCCGCCGGAATCACATGCCCGGTATAGAAATTGTAGAACGGCCGCACGTATTTCGATTCCGGAGTCGACAGCTCGAGCACCACAAGCAGGCCGCCGGGGCGCAGCACACGCTGCATCTCGCGGTAGCCGGCAAGCAAATCTTGGAAATTGCGCACGCCGAAGGCCACTGTCACGGCATCGAAACTTGCGTCGGCAAACGGCAGCGAGAGGCAGTCGGCCACTCCGAGAGTGACGCGTGCGTCAAGGCCGGCGCGAGCCACCTTGTCGCGTCCGATGGCAATCATGCCTTCCGACAGGTCTACGCCCGTGACACGGGCTTGGGGTATAGCCCGCCCCAGCGCAATGGCCAGGTCGCCCGTGCCGGAGGCAATATCGAGTATGTCGCCGGCTTTGGCTCGCGCCACCATCTTCACCACGCGGCGTCGCCACAGCCGGTCGATGCCAAGGGTCATGGCGCGGTTCATAAAATCATAGGCGGGGGCGATGCTGTCGAACATCTCCCTCACCTGTTCGCCTTTGCGGCGCGTGTCGCCGGCATAAGGCGTGATGCGTTCCGCGCCTTGTGCCATATTATTTTTTGAGGCCGAGAGTGTTGAGGCAATCGAGCACGTTGGTGGCTATGCGTCCGGCGATGTCGCTTTCGGGTGCCTTCACGAATTTTTGGCCTGTGATGTGCTCGTAAAGTTCGATATAGCGCTCGGACACTTCGCGGCAGAATTCGTCGGTCATCTCGGGCACTTGCTGTCCGGCCTTGCCCATAAAGCCGTGCTCGATAAGCCATTGGCGCACAAATTCTTTTGAGAGCTGGCGCTGGGGCTTGCCTGCGGCGAAAAGCTCGTCGTAAGTGTCGGCATAGAAATAGCGAGAGGAGTCGGGTGTGTGAATCTCGTCGATGAGAATCACCTTGCCGTCGCGCTTGCCGAATTCATATTTAGTGTCGACGAGGATAAGGCCTTTGTCGGCAGCCATTTTCGAGCCGATTTCGAAGAGCTTGCGGGTGTATTCTTCCATCACGGCGTAGTCTTCGGCCGAAACGATGCCCTGGGCTATGATTTCCTCACGCGAGATGTTCTCGTCGTGGCCTTCGTCGGCTTTGGTGGTGGGGGTGATGATGGGTTCGGGGAATTTCTCATTCTCCTTCATGCCTTCGGGCAGCTTTACTCCGCAGAGTTCGCGTGCTCCGGCGGCATATTCGCGCCAGGCCGAGCCGGTGAGATAGCCGCGGATAATCATTTCCACGCGCATGCCTTCGCATTTTGCGCCTACTGTGACCATCGGGTCGGGAGTGGCCATTTTCCAGTTGGGCACGGCATCGGCTGTGGCGTCGAGGAAATAAGTGGCGATTTGGTTGAGCACCTGGCCCTTGAAGGGGATGCCCTTGGGAAGAATCACATCGAAAGCCGAGATGCGGTCGGTGGCGACCATCACGAGGATGTCGTCGTTAATATCGTAGACATCACGTACCTTGCCGTGATACACACTAAGTTGGCCGGGGAAATTAAAGTCGGTACGAGTCAGAGTATACATGTTTTTTCAGTTGTTTGGTGAAACGTAGCGCAAAATTACAAAAAAATCATAACGACGCCAAACACTTGTGCGAAATTCAGGAAAAAACGCCCGAAATGTATCGGCAAACGTGAATTTCGTGGAATGAATTGATTTCGGGAAAATTTTAACGTTAATGCCCGTCAATTAGACGCTAATTATTGTTAATTCAAGTTTCGCATGTATACACACCCTCATTATTTTTTTCACAATCCGGAGGATTCTTTGCCTTGCAAAGCGCTTCGCGGTCAGTGTTCCTACCGGGTGGATTCACTCCCTGCCGGTTAAATAATAATGCACCGGAATTACGGCTTGTGCCGCTAAAAATGGAATTTGGTTATTGTTGTTAATTTATTTGGCGGAGCATGATGCAGGAGAGGATGCGCTGCTTTTGGAAGGCGGAGCCGAGGCGGCGGGCAGAGTAGAATTGGCGGTGGAGGGTGTAGGTACATTCGGGACGCACGTCGATGGTGCGCACGCCGGCGCGGACGAGTTCGCGCCGGCATATGGAGGGGAGGTCGATATGCCATTTTTCACCGTCGGCGGTGCCGAACCGGGGCATACGCCGGCAGAAATCGCCGAAACCGGCCTCTTGGAAAAGGTCGCGCACGTCGTCGCCCACCTCGAAGGCCTCGATGTGGATGCAGGGGCCGATTACGGCGGAGATGTTTGCGGGGGCGACGCCACATTCGGCGGCCATGCGCCCGACGGTAGCGCCGATTATGTCGGCCAGTGTTCCTTTCCAGCCCGAGTGTATGGCCGCCACGGTGCGTGTCGCGCCGTCGTGGAGCAGCACGGGCACGCAGTCGGCAGTCTTCACGCCGATGCGCAGCCCCGGGGTCTGCGTTATAAGTGCGTCGACGCCGAATGTGCGGTTCACGTCATCGGCTGTGTTGACAATGACGCTTTCCGTGCCGTGGGATTGGTGCAGAGGAAGCACCACGTCGAAATCGGTGCTGTCTGCTATATTCGTGGAGAAAGCCTCCACAGCGGGCGATATGTCGTATTCAAGCATGCGGGTGTATTTTGAGATGCAAAAATAGCATTTCATTGACAAAAATCAAAATTCCGTGATGACGAGAGGCCATCACGGAATTTTAAACCGGACACAATCTTAATAACTTTAATACCTATTCTTCTTAACCACTTGAAATTATCTACCTTAATATCGGATTATTTTATGAGACTTTCGGGAAGGACGGGCATTGCGCCGTTTTGGGTGCAGACAAAGGCCGATACTTCCACTGCTTTTTTGTGGGCTTCTTCCACGCTCTTGCCCAGGATGATGGACGAGATGAAGGCGGCGGTGAAGGAGTCGCCTGCGCCTACGGTGTCGGCCACCTCGACCGAGGGGGTGGGCTGGAACGATACGTTGCCGGGGGTGAAGACATAGCTGCCGTTGATGCCGCAGGTGAGGATGAGCATTTTCAGGTTGTATTTGCCAAGGAGAATCCAGCATTTGTCTTGCAGGTCGATGCCGGGGTAGCCTTTGAGACGGCTTACGGTGACTAATTCCTCATCGTTGATTTTGAGGATGTTGCATCGACGCAGCGACTCGCAGATTATGTCTTTTGTGAAGAAGCCTTGGCGGAGGTTGATGTCGAACACTTTGAGCACGTTGTCGTCTTTGGGCATTTCGTCGAGGAAGCGGAGGATGGTGTCGCGTGTCACCACCGAGCGCTGTGCGAGCGAGCCGAAGCACACGGCGCGGGTGTTGCGCGCCAGTTCGCCGAGTTCGGCGGTGTAGGGCACATTGTCCCAAGCCACATTTTCCTTTATATTGTATTGCGGGATGCCGGCGGGGTCGATTTCCACCTGTACGGTGCCGGTGGGGTAGGGCACTTTCTCGATGATTCGGTTGAGATTTTTCGCATCGAAGTTTTCGATAATCTCTTCTCCGAGCTTGTCGTCGCCGATTGCGCTCACGACACAGCTGTCGAGACCGAACTGGCTCACGTGATAAGCGAAGTTGGCCGGTGCGCCGCCAATTTTTTTACCTTCGGGGAGTACATCCCAGAGTGCCTCGCCCATTCCTACTATAACGTTCTTTTTCATGATTTCAGGCTTTTTTAATTTTCAAGATATAACACATCAGATAGATTACGCCGACAGTCATCACGCCGATGGCTCCGTATTGTCCGCCGAGATAGTCGCTGGCAAATCCCATGGCGAGCGGGA
Organism: Muribaculaceae bacterium; assembly: GCA_009775125.1. Classification (GTDB taxonomy): domain Bacteria; phylum Bacteroidota; class Bacteroidia; order Bacteroidales; family Muribaculaceae; genus CAG-873. The sequence goes on from VSPD01000057.1 coordinate 9,541, forward strand.
AGATGGTGCCTCCGAAAAGGCCCATGATCATAAGGCCGGACACTTCGTTTTTCTCCGTATCGGTTGAGTTGAGGGCCTGGGCGAAGATGATCGAGAAGATGTTAGAGTTGCCGTATCCGATGAGGGCGATGCCGATATAGAGCATTGTGAGCGAGTCGGCGGCGAAAAGTATTGCCATGCCGGCGAGCATCATAGCCACGCTGATGGTGAAGAAAGCCTTCGACGACATGTTGCGGAGGATGAAGCTGCCCGAGAAGCAACCGATGGTGCGGAATATGAAGTAGACGCTCGTGGCGAATCCGGCTTCTTCAAGTCCCATGCCGAGGCGTTCGATGAGGAGCTTGGGCGCGGTGGTGTTTGTGCCCACGTCGATGCCCACATGGCACATGATGCCGATGAAGCAAAGCAGGATAAACGGGCGGCCGAGTAATTTAAGGCAGCTTGCCACGCTCGACACCTTGTCGGGGCGTTCTTCCTCGATAGGAGTGGCTCCGAGAATCGACACCGACAGCAGGCACACGGCGGCGTAGATGGGGAAGAGCACGCGCCAGCCCAAGCCGAAGGTGGGCATCAGCGTTGTGGCGCCCCATGCGGCGATGATGGGGGCGAGGAACGATGCGATGGCTTTCACAAACTGGCCGAATGTGAGCGTCGAGGCCAGTTTCGACGGATGTATGAGGTTGCTTACCAGAGGGTTGAGCGATGTCTGCATCAAGGCGTTGCCGATGCCGAGCAGCGAGAAGGCTATGAGCATGAGGGTGAAGCCGTCGCCGAAAAGAGGAAGAATAAGAGACGCGAGAGTGACGAAGAGGCTCACCATTACGGTTTTCTTACGTCCGATTTTGTTCATCAGCAGGCCGGTGGGCACTGAGAAAATCAGGAACCAGAAGAAAACCAGCGACGGAAACAGGTTGGCCTGCGAGTCGGTGAGGGCGAGGTCTTTCTGTACGTAGTTTGATGCGGTGCCCACGAGGTCGACAAACCCCATGGCGAAGAAGCATAGCATCACGGGCACAAGCTGTGCCAGGCCCGAGTTGGGCGTTGAGCGTTTAGAATTTAAGGCCATATCCATTGGAGAAATCAATTTGTTGCGTTAAGGGAGTAGATTGTCACGTTGTTGAGTTTTGCGCGTCCGCCTTGTGCCGACACAATAAGGTCGGTGTAGGGATTCTCGGGGAATACAAGGTTGGTCATTGCGAAGCGTCCGTTACCGTCGAAAGCCTCGACGGAGCAGCGGTCGATGAAAATGCGAAGTGTGCCCTGCGCTTTCTTGTTGTGGGTGGGGGCTGTGGTCACGGCCGGGAATTTGCGGCTGAAATTTGTGAGTCCGCTGGCGGTGCGGTCCATCGAGAATTCGCATTTTTCCACATCAAATTTCATCACCACTTTTTCGCCTTTCTCATTGGAAAGGGTAAATTCAAGGTCTTTGCAGTTCTTGGCCGAGTAGTCGATTACGATTTCGCAGATGCCGTCGTTGGCGGCGGGAAGTTTGTAGCTGATTGCTTCGGCGCCGACGTTGGCAGCGGGGAATGTGCTTTCTTCGCCGCGCAGGGTCTCAACCTCTGCCGACGGGCGCACCGACAGGTAATATTCGCCGTCGGCATCCTTGAACAGGCCAAGGTCGCGCGGCAGGGTGTTGGCAGAGCGGAACTGCATGGTGGGCACTTCGTTGGCATAGTCCCAGTTGCTCATCCATCCTATCACGGTGTGGCGTCCTTCGGGAGCGTTGCTCCAGCTCACGGTGGCGTAGTGGTCCTTGCCGTAGTCCATCCATTTTGCCACATGCGAGGGTGTCTTGGTGGTGAACTTCTTGCCGTCGAAGTCGCCTACGAAATATTGAGTGGCGCTGCCGCCGAACGGGCCGCCGGGGTTGATGTTGCACACGAGCACCCATTTTTTCTGTTTGGTGCCTTCAACCTCGATTTCCATCAGGTCGGGACATTCCCACACGCCGAACTGGCTTCCGTAGCCTTTGCCGAAACTGCTTTGGTAGGTCCAGTCTTTGAGGTCGGGCGAAGTGTAGATTTGCATCTGCTGCTCGAGGGCGTCGGCAAGCACCATGATCCATTGTTGCGAGGGTTCGTGCCAGAACATGTTGGGGTCGCGGGCCTCGCGCTGGTTGGGGATGATGGGGTTGCCTTTGAATTTGGTGAATGTCGAGCCATTGTCGTGGCTGTAAGCAAGGCTTTGTATCTGGCTTTTTCCGGCCGAAGTGTATATCGCCACCACAGCGTCATTGCCAAAGCCGGCGGTGTTGTTCTTGTCGACAACCGAGCTTCCGCTGAAAATGGAGCCGAGACCGTCGGGGCGCAGCGCGTCGTCGTGATGCTCCCAGTTTACAAGGTCGGCGGTCGACGAGTGTCCCCAGGTCATATTTTGCCATTTCGAACCGTAGGGGTTGCGTTGGTAGTAGAGATGCCAGCGGCCGTCTTTGTAGAACATGCCGTTGGGGTCGTTCATCCAGCCGTAGAGAGGCGTGTGGTGGAAAGCGGGACGGTATTTCTCTGTGTTCGATGAGTCGAAGTTTCCGGCGGTCTTCATCTCATCCCAGCAAATGAATTCAGATGCCGAGCGGCTGTGGGTGCGGTCCACTTCCGACACGATATTGAGGAGCACCTCGCCTTTGGCAAGATAGGGGGCCAGGTCGAAAGGCACGGTATAGTCGATATTGCTGTCGGCGAGCCGCACATAGAAAGTGTCTTCCACCTTTCCGTCGACAAGCACTTCTATCTTGGCGTCGGGCATCGATTCCTGTACGGGAATGATGAGCAGGCGCTCATTGTCGCCCGTGATACGCACGAGCGTATTGTCTGAACCAAGCTGATGCACTTGCAGTGCGGCAGAGGCCATCGAAGCGCTTCCGAGGGCAATCGCGGCGGCAAAAGGCCGGATATGTCTGCTGATATTTTTCATGAATATAAGGATTTGTTTTTATTCTGTCGCAAAGATAGTATAAAAAGGACGGCATGAGCTGTCACGCGCGGTTCACACCCTGCAACAAATGTTACATCGCAACAAAAATTGCATCATATGAAACAATTGTTAGATAACAATACGGGGATAATAAAGAAAATAATTCATAACTTTGCATCGGAAACAAAAACCAATCCATGAAACGCTTTTATCCGATAGTTTACATTCTTATAGTGTCTTTGACAATATTGCTCTCCGGCTGCCGCCATGAACGTCCGATGCGCATTGGCGTGTCGCAGTGCAGCGACGACGACTGGCGCAGGAAGATGAATGAGGAGATATTCCGCGAGGCCATGTTCCATGACAATATAGAAGTGGAAATCCGGTCGGCCGACGACAGCAACGAGCGTCAGATAGCCGACCTTAGATATTTCGTCGACAATGGTTTCGACATAATCGTGGCCGCGCCCAACGAGGCCGAGGCTCTCACTCCAATCATAAAGGAAATATACGACAGCGGAATTCCGGTGGTGCTCTTCGACCGCGACATACACGGCGACTCATTCACAGCATACCAAGGCGCCGACAATGCCGAAATCGGGCGCAGCGCCGCCAAAAAAGCCTTGTCGTATGTCGGTGCCGGCGGAAAGGTGCTGGAAATAACAGGTCTGTCGGGGTCTACCCCGGCCGAGGAGCGCAAGCGCGGATTCGACATGTGCGCCGCCGACGACGGGCTCGAGATACTCGCCCGGGCCGACGGAAAATGGAATTACGACGATGCCATGGCCAAAGTTGACTCATTGCTTGATATCTACCCCGACGCCGACCTGATTTACGCGCATAACGACCGCATGGCCGTTGCCGCCCGCGCCGCCGCCGACCGTCATGGCCTGAGCGATATAAAAATAATTGGTATCGATGCCGCTCCAAACATTGGAATAAAGGCCGTGGCCGATTCTGTTATCGACGCCACCTTTGTCTATCCCACCGAAGGCTACCAGCTCTTGCGCACGGCCACGGCGATACTCAACGGCGAGCCCTTCGAGCGCACTATCATGTTCCGCAATCCGATAATGGTGGATGCCGCCAATGCCGCCATCTTGCTGCGCCAGGACGAGGCTCTGCGCGGCGAGACTGAAAAGATAAACGTGCTGTCGGACAAAATCGACGATTTCTGGAAACGCCATTCGTTGCAGACGGCGATTCTTTATGGCGCTTTCGTGATTCTCATACTCCTCGCCGTGGTGATTTTCCTTATGATGCGCTCATATTGGAGCAACCGCCGCCACCGTATCGAGGTGGAGCGTCGAAACTCTGAGCTGGCCGGGCAAAAAGAAGAAATATCGCGTCTGTATCAGCAGCTGCAAGACGCCACGCAATCGAAGCTCACGTTCTTCACCAATGTGAGCCACGACCTGCGCACACCCCTCACGCTCATTGCCGACCCGGTGGCGCAGCTCGCCGAGGCTCCCAACCTCACCGACAGCCAGCACACGCTTATGCAGCTTGCCAACAAGAACGTGAAAATACTCATGCGGCTAATCAAACAGATTCTCGACATACGCAAATTCGACAACGGCCAGTTGCGTCTGAAACTCGTCAACGTCAACCTTGGCGTCCTGCTCAGCGAATGGATCGTGGCGTTCAGCAACGCCGCCCGCAAACGCCACATCGTTCTCACCAACGAAATATCCACATCCGACGACATGACCACCGCCGTCGATATCGACAAAATCGAGCGCGTGATATTCAACCTCATTTCCAACGCCTTCAAATTCACTCCCGAAAACGGCACGATAAGAATATCGGCCTCCCGCCGCGACCACGACATTATAATAAAGGTATCCGACACAGGCTGCGGCATCCCGCCGGCGGAAATCAACCGCGTGTTCGACCGCTTTTTCAAGACCGATAACGTAAATCCCGAAGGCTCGGGCATTGGCCTAGCCCTTACAAAAGTGTTTGTCGAGATGCACTCAGGCAGCATTTCCGTCGACAGCACCGAGGGTGCCGGCACGGAATTTACAGTGGTGATACCTGTGACACACGTCGATGCCGCGGCCGCTTCTGTCCCAGCAGTAAATATCATCCCCGAAGAAGACGCGGCAGAGCTGGCGTCGCTCGATGTCGACAATGCCGAGGTGAAACCCGACGCCGAGGTTGTGCTCGTAATCGACGACAACCCCGACATATGCACCCTCGTTAAAAGCCTGCTCTCCGACAAATACACCGTGATACAGGCACATTCCGGCGCCGACGGCATCCGCAAGGCATCGAAATATATCCCCGACCTGATAATCTGCGACATAATGATGCCGGGCACCGACGGCTTCGAGACATGCCGCAGGATAAAGGACGAAGTGGTCACCAGCCATATCCCCGTGCTCCTGCTCACGGCATGCTCGCAGGATGTGGAGCGCACCGAAGGCTATCGCTGCGGAGCCGACGGATACATGACCAAGCCCTTCGACTCGCAGATGCTCCTTGCCCGGTGCGAGGCCCTGATACGCAACCGCCGCAATATCCTTGAATCGGCAGGCAAGGCCAAGCCCGAGGCCCCGGCGCGCAGCCAGGCGGCAGCCCCGGCAGTGTCGGCTGTGGCCAACAAGGACATCGATGATGAATTCTACAACCGTTTCATGGCTGTGGTGGAAGCCGAAATCGGCAATGCCGAAATCACCGTCGAAGACTTCGCCGACCGTCTTGGCATGAGCCGAGTGCAGATGTATCGCAAAATCAAGGCCCTCACAAACTATTCGCCCACGGAAATTTTGCGCAACGTCCGCCTCAAACGAGCCGCCGTGCTCCTTAAAACCACCGAGGCCACCGTGTCTGAGATATGCTACAAGGTAGGGTTCGCCACCCCCAGCTATTTCACCAAATGCTACCGCGAATATTACGGCGAATCCCCCTCCGACACCCAGGCCCGCACAAGCAAAGCCAAAGACTGAACCGCAAATACCGCAAATTTCACAAATTACACTAATTTCGCAAATTATTAATTCAAGTTTCGCAAGTTAGTCACGGCGAAGCCGTGATTCCTTGGCTAACCGGGTTTGGAGGCAGCATGCCGACAAGCCCGGACTGTTAAATATAACGGGTCAAGTCATAATTACGGTGCATTGCGTCTCCGTTAGGAGACAAATATTGTAGCCCAGGGCGACAGCCCTGGGGGGCGTGGATGTTATTTATTATGGTGTTGGAGCGGAGCCTGCCGGAGCGTTCGATAACGCCAACCGTGGTGCAGAACGCTACGCTGCCGCTCGCTCCGATACCACGATGAACCAACCTCAACATACCGGGGGTTCCGCTATCGCTTCACCCCCGGCTACAATCTTGAATCGCTACGCGATTCCATGCACCGCATTTTCGGCTTGTGCCAATATAACTTCTGTTCATCCTGTTCTCCTGTCTTTTATCGCATATTACGCAAATTCGTTACAAAGGATGCAAGAATGGTAACGTGAACGATATGTTGCAGTCGATGCAACATGCGTAATATATTTGATTTATAAAGAGATGTTAATTTTGCGACGTGATTCTCACGCTGATACCGGAAAAATTAATCAACCCAAATTTATAAATCATGACAAAACCATTTTTTGCGTTTCTGCTGGCACTGATGATGTCTGTGTGCGCTTTCGCCCAGGATATCACCGTGCATGGAACGGTGGTCTCGAAGACAGATGGCGAGCCTTTGATCGGCGCGTCGGTCCGTTCCGAAGTTCTAAACATCGGTGTTTCCACCGACATCGACGGAAATTTCATTATTAACGCGAGTTCGGGATAAGGAACGCCATGAAACAGTTGAATCGGCAGCTTGAAAAAGTTGCCGATTCTTTTGG
>VSPD01000058.1 GCA_009775125.1 Muribaculaceae bacterium
CCTCCCGCCCCCGAGCCGATAAAACTCGACGAGATGCTCTGCCGCCGCGAGGCCAAGGACCTTACCCGCGCCTTCACCCTCAACGACAAATTCCGCTTCACCCGCGAGCTCTTCGACGGCGACAAGACCCGCTTCGCCGACGCCCTCAACATGCTCATGGCCATGCGCTCGCTCGACGAAGCCCGCGACTACCTCGCCGCCGACCTCGCCATCGACCCCGACTCCGAAGCCGGAGCCGACTTCATCACCATCATCACCAACCACTTCAACGGACGCTGACATGGCCGGACGCCTCTACATAGTGCCCACCCCCGTGGGCAATCTCGACGACATGACGCCCCGCGCCATAGCCACCCTGCGCGCAGCCTCCCTCGTCCTGGCCGAAGACACACGCACATCAGCCGTGCTCATGCGCCACTTCGGCATCGACACCCCCATGGCCTCCCACCACAAATTCAACGAACACGACACCGCCGAAGCCCTCGCCGCACGCATCGACGCCGGCGAAGACATAGCCCTCATCTCCGACGCCGGCACACCCGGCATATCCGACCCCGGATTCCTGCTCTCGCGCGAGTGCCGCCGACGAGGCATCGACGTAGTCACCCTCCCCGGAGCCACTGCCTTCGTGCCGGCCCTCGTAAGCTCAGGCCTGCCCTGCGACCGCTTCGTGTTCGAAGGATTCCTCCCTCCCAAAAAAGGCCGCGCCACCCGCATAGCCGCCCTCGCCGCCGACGAGCGCACATTCATCGTCTACGAATCGCCCCTGCGCCTTGTCAAGACCCTCGCCGAACTCGCCGCCGCCTGCGGCCCCGACCGCGAGGCATCGGCAAGCCGCGAAATCTCAAAACTCCACGAAACAACAGTGCGCGGCACCCTCGCCACCCTGCGAGAATATTTCGAGGCGAACAATCCGCGCGGAGAATTTGTTCTTATCGTAGCCGGCAACAAATCCGACACCCCAAAAGTACATAAAAACAAATTCAAAGAATAAAACAATAGGCCTCCCAGGATTCCTAAGATTCCTAAGCCTCCTATAATACCCTCCAAAGCTCAAAACCTTCCAAACTATTTATTATATGAAACGAGTTCTTATCGTATGCGCGCTTGCAGCCACACTGCTCACATCGTGCGAAAACGAAAAACAAAGAAAAGAAGTGGAAAACGCCCAGGCCATCGCCGAAGCTACACGTGAAGAACTGGAATCGGCAATCGCCGAACGCGACCAGCTCCTCGACCTCATCAACGAAGTATCGTCGGGCATGGACGACATAAAAGGCGTAGAAGAAATAGTGGCCGTGAACGCCTCCGGCGAATCCGTCGACAACCGCGGCAAAATCACATCCGACATCAACGCCATACGCGCCTCGCTCGAAGAACGCCGCCAGAAACTCGCCGACCTCGAGCAAAAACTCAAAAACTCCAAAATCAACAACTCCAAGCTCCTCCAGACCATCGAGACCCTGCGCGGACAAATCGACAGCCAGCAACGCGAAATCGAGACCCTCACCGCCTCCCTCTCCGAAGCCCGCAAGCGCATCGGCGTGCTCGACCAGGCCGTTGACTCACTCGGCACACAAGTAGCCGAAGTGACCGAGCAGCGCGACGCCGCACAAGAAGAAGCCGTGGCACAGGCCAACCTCGCCAACGCCTGCTACTACGCCATCGGCTCCAAATCCGAGCTCAAAGCCCACGACATAATCGAAGGCGGAGGATTCCTGCGCAAAACCAAGATAATGCAAGGCGACTTCGACCAGTCGTTCTTCATCAAAGCCGACCGCCGCACACTCGCCACAATACCCCTCCACAGCAAAAAAGCCAAAATCATAAGCGTCACGCCCCCCGCATCGTCCTACGCCATCAAAGACGTCAACGGCCAGAAAGTGCTCGAAATCACCAACCCCAACCTCTTCTGGGGAGTAAGCAACTACCTCGTGATACAAATCGACTAAAAACCCCATCCCCCACACAAGGCGGAGCCTCACCACAGGCCCCGCCTTTTTTCATCGACCGCAAAGCGGTCCAATACGGTAGGCACGGGCAACAGCCCGTGTGTATCATAACAATCAAGGATGTTCGACTGCGGCCGCAGTCGAAGACTACATCCCGGCCTAAAAACACGGGCTTTCGCCCATGCCTACCATATTCGGCGGCTCTGCCGCCACACACGATGCCATAATTTGCTTATTTGAAAGAAAAAAATTAACTTTGCGCTACAATAACAAGAATATCCAAAACAAGTGCTCGATTACAATACACAACTCAAACGCCTCGTGCTCCCCGAATACGGACGCACGATCCAGCGCATGGTCGACCATTGCCTCACCCTCGACGACCGCGACGAGCGCACACGATGCGCCCACACCATCGTCAAGACAATGAAAACCCTCTTCCCAGCCCAAGGAAACCAGGAAGAATACACCCGCAAGCTCTGGGACCACCTCGCCATAATGGCCGACTTCCGGCTCGACATCGACTGGCCCTTCGCCCCGCCCCAACGCGAGCAGCTCGACGCCCACCCCGAGCCCGTGCCCTACTACCAGGCCGACCTGCCCACGCGCCAATACGGAGCCGTGCTCCCCGAAATGATACGCCGCGCCGCCGAGCTCCTCCCCGGCCCCGACCGCGACGCCATGATACTGCTGCTGGCCAACCAGATGAAAAAAATGATGCTCTCGTTCAACCCCGAAGGCGTGGAAGACGCAAAAGTGTTCAAAGACATACGCATCATATCGCGCGGAGCCATCGACCTGCGCCCCGACGAAGTAATCCTCCAGCAGTACCACATGCTCCCGCCGCCTAAACGCAAAAAGAAAAAATGATCACCGCAGACCTGCTCACAGCCATCGGCCGCGTCATAAAACCCCACGGCGTGGCAGGCGAGATGTCGATACAATTCACCGTCGACTCACCCGCCGACACCGTAGAAGCCGCCGAATGCCTCATCTTCGACATCGACGGCATATTCGTGCCGTTCTTCCCCGACACCGTGCGCCCGCGAGGCTCCGAATCACTGCTGGTGAAACTCGACGGCATCGACTCCGACACCGACGCCGCCCAATTCAGCGGAAAAACAGTATATGCCCTCACCGACCGCCTCCCCGACGAAGACGAAGAAGACGAACTCGACCCCGACAACCTCTACGCCGGCCAGCTCGCAGGCTTCGAAGCCTTCGACGCCGACACGCCGATAGGCACAATCACCGACATCGACGACACCACCGAAAACGTGCTCTTCATCGTCGAAAACGCCGAAGGCTCACGAATCCTCGTGCCCGTAGCCGACGAATTCATCTCCGGCATCGACATCGACAACCGAAAAATATACTTCTCACTCCCCGAAGGAATCCTCGACCTATGACAGAATACAACGAACGCGACGCCATCCGCCTGATGCGCGCCACACTCCCCGCCGAACGCGCCGACAAAATAAGCTCCGATGAAATCCTCAACATCATCGACATGATATGGGACTACTACGAGAGCCACGGATGCCTCGACATCGACCTCGACGACGACCTCGACGCCGACTCCGACACACCCGCCTTCGACCGCGACGACCTCATAAAATATGTTAAAAAACAAGTGGCCAAAGACCGCCGCTCGCCCGTGCTCCCCGACGAAATAGAGCCGATGGTGCTCGCCGAGCTCGACTACGAAGCCACTGTCGACACCGAAAACGAAATATGAAACCCCTCCTCTGCGCCCTGCTCGCCGCCGCCGCGTCATTCCAGATACTCACGGCGGCAAACCCCGACCCCGCCGACCTCACCATCGACGAAAACATAGCCACCCCCGCCGTGCCCAAAAAAGCCGCGGCCGCCGTAAAGAAACACATGGCCGACCTCGCCGCCTCGCTCACGCGCCACGGCCTCTCGGCCCGCGCCGACCGCCAAGGCGAAGTGGTGTCCGTCACCATCCCCTGCTCGACCCTGTTCCCGGCCAACTCCGCCGCCCTCTCGCCCCGTGCCTCCGGAATCCTCGAAAGCATAGCCCCGCTGCTCAAATACCCCACCATGTACAAGGTGATAATAGCCGTGCACTCCGACAACACCGGCGAGACTGCCTACCTCGACAACCTCACCGCCGAACGCGCCAACGCCCTCGACGACCTCCTCTGCCGCCTCTCCGCCACCGAAGGCACCAACATAATCCCCTACGGCATGGCCGCCGACGACCCCATCGACAGCAACGACACCGTCACCGGCCGCGACGCCAACCGCCGCGTCGAAATAAACATCGTGCCCGAATGGCAGATGATCGACGCCGCAAAATCCGGCCGCCTCAAATAACACGCGCAAAATTTCCGCGTTAATTATCATTAATTTCTCATTAATTTAAATTGACGGCCTATTAACGAAAATTAACGTGAAAAATCTTCTTTACTTTCGAAATCCAACGCATATGAAAAAAACAATCATAATCGCCGCAGTGGCGGCACTCGCCTCCAACACAATGACAGCGCGAAACTACCTCGACATACCCTACCCCCAGGCCCCGTCCGACAACACCGCCGACACCTACTTCGGCATCCGCGTCGACGACCCCTACCGCCCCCTCGAAAACGACACCGCAGCGGCCACAGCCCAATGGGTCGAAGCCGAAAACGCCCTCACCAAGGCCTACCTCTGCCAGATACCCTTCCGCGCCGACATGCGCGCACGCCTCGCCCGCCTCAACAACTACCACAAGTCGGGCCTCCCCTTCCGCGAAAACGACGGCATGACCTACTTCTACGAAAACGACGGCCTCCGCAACCAGGCCGTGCTCTACCGCGTGAAATCGCTCGGCGACACACCCGAAGTGTTCATTGACCCCAACACCCTCTCGGCCGACGGTACCGTGGCCCTCACCGGCGTCTACTTCTCCCCCTCGGGCAAATACACGGCCTACACCATCTCGCGCAACGGCTCCGACTGGACCGAAATCTACGTGATGGACACAGCCACCAAGACCCTCCTCTCCGACCATATCGAGTGGGCCAAATTCACCGGAGCCTCATGGCTCGGCGACGAAGGCTTCTATTACAGCGCCTACGCCCGCCCCGAAGCCGGCAAAGAATTCTCCAACGCCAACGAATACCACAAAGTCTACTTCCACCGCATCGGCTCCGGCCAAGACGCCGACACCGTGGCATATGAAAACGCCGCCCAGCCCCTCTACTTCCACCAGGCCGGAGTGTCCGACGACGGCACAGCCCTCTTTGTCGAGGCATCCGGACAAGGCTTCGGCAACTCCGTCATGGTAAAAGACCTGCGCACGCCCGGCGCCGACTGGCAAGTAATCGAGCCGTCGATGGACTACGAACTCTCCATAATCGACGTGATCGACGGCACCATCTACATGCGCTCGTCCATCGACGCGCCCCTCTACCGCATCGTGGCCATACCCCTTAAATCCGCCGCCAACCGCAAGACATGGCGCGTCGTAGTGCCCGAAAGCAAAGACGTGCTCGTAAGCGCCCAAGTAGCCGGCGACCGCCTCCTGCTCACCTACGACCACGACGCCTCCAACCGCGTCTACGTCCACAACCTCCGCGGCCGCCGCACCGGCGAAATCACCCTCCCCACCTACGGCACCGTAGGCATATCCTCGTCGCGCAAATACCCCGACGTGTTCTACTCGTTCACATCCTTCGCCTACCCCTCGGCAATCTACCGCTACGACCTCGCCTCCGGCCAAAGCACGCCCTACCGCTCCGCCGACATCGACAACTTCAACTCCGCCGACTACGTCACCGAACAAGTATTCTACCCCTCGGCCGACGGCACCAAAATCCCCATGTTCATCACCTACAAAAAAGGCATCGAGCGCAACGGCAAAAACCCCGTCTACCTCTACGGCTACGGCGGCTTCGGCGTGACGCTCAACCCCGGCTTCAACGCCAACCGCGTCCTCTGGCTCGAAAACGGCGGCATCTACGCCCAGGCCAACCTCCGCGGTGGCAACGAATACGGTGACCCCTGGCACCAGGCCGGCACCAAGATGAACAAACTCAACGTGTTCAACGACTTCATCGCCGCCGCCGAATACCTCATCGCCGAAGGCTTCACCACCCCCGGGCTCATGACCATCGAAGGCGGCAGCAACGGCGGCCTGCTCGTGGGAGCATGCGTGAACATGCGCCCCGACCTGTTCAAAGTGGCCATCCCCCGCGTGGGCGTGATGGACATGATGCGCTACCACCTCTTCACCATCGGCTGGAACTGGGCCCCCGACTACGGCACCTCAGCCGACTCCCCCGAAATGGCAGCCTACCTCCGCGCCTACTCCCCGGCCCACAACATCCACAACGACGGCACACCCTACCCCGCCATACTCGTCACCACCGCCGACCACGACGACCGCGTCGTGCCCGCCCACTCCTTCAAATACGCCGCCGCCCTGCAAGCCGCCGACACCGGCACAGCTCCCAAGCTCATCCGCATCGACTCCAACGCCGGCCACGGAGCAGGCAAGCCCATCTCGAAGGTAATCGACGAATACACCGACATCTACTCCTTCATCTTCTACAATCTCGGCATCACGCCCAACCTAAGCAAATAAGCAAAAACTTGACCCGCCTCGCAAAATACGCCCTGCTCGCCGCCGCCATGCTTCCGCTCCCGTGCTGCTTCACGGGAGTGGAAAGCACTCCGCGCATCTCAGCCTCCGAAGTGCGAAAAGAAGTGCCCGCGCCCACGGCCGAGCAGCGATTCCTCACCGACATAGCCCCGCAGCGCCCCGCCGAGTGGACGCCGGGCAAAGCCTTCATCGTCACCGACCCCAAGATAACAGTAATCTTCACCGGCTCGTCGGCCTTCGACACCATAGCCGCCGCCGACACCCTCCGCTTCGAGGCCATGCGCCCCGTCACCTCCTTCTCCGGCGAGGCACAGACCGAGATAATCCTCGGCCACGGCGCGCGCCAATACGCCTATCGAGTCAACCTCTCCCCCGACGAGATAGCCGCCCGCCCCTCCCTCGACATCCCCTTCACCGTAGAGCAAAGCCTCGTCGACTCCGTGCGCGCCCTCCTTGCGGGCAACACCTACCATGTAGTCACCCCCCTGTGGTATTCAGCCTCGACAGGCCGCGCCGTCACGGGCCTGCGCCATGTGCCCGTCACAGTCACCGACGTGCGCTCCGGCGACATAGCCTTTCCGCTCAAAGTCTACTTCCGCCCCGACGTCACCGACAGCAGCATAGCCCCCGGCGAATACTTCATGTACATGTCCGTAGGCTCCGAGCGCACCTCCACGCGCAACTTCCACACCCTCTTCGCCTTCGCCGACCCGCGCCTGCGCTATCAGCGCATCACCCCCGAGATATGGAACCTCATCATCCACTCGCAGGTGAAAGAAGGCATGACCCGCGACGAATGCCGCCTCGCCCTGGGCGCGCCCGCCACCACAGGCCAGCGCCCCACCACCGCCGGCATGGTCGAATTCTGGCAATACTCCGACGGCATCTACCTCCTCTTCGAAGAAAACATCCTCACCCGCTTCCGCCGATAGCCACCGTTCCCGGCGTTTCAACGCCGGGCCCATAAAAAAACTCCCCCATGGACTCCACACCCCTCTACCGCTTCTTCCCCGGCCTCACCGACCGCCAACGCGAGCAATTCGACGCCCTCGCCGACCTCTACGCCGACTGGAACGCAAAAATAAACGTAATATCCCGCAAGGACATCGACAACCTCTACCTCCACCACGTGGTCCACTCCCTGGCCATAGCCCGGTTCCTCGGCCCCCTCGACGAAGGCACCGCCATACTCGACGTGGGCACAGGCGGCGGCTTCCCCGGCATACCACTGGCAATATTCTACCCACAATGCCGCTTCCACCTGGTCGACCGCATCGGCAAGAAAATACGCGTCGCCACCGAAGTAGCCACGGCCATCGGCCTCGACAACGTCACATTCCGCCACGGCGACATCGGCGAGTGCCGCGACCGCTTCGACTACGTGGTGTCGCGCGCCGTGATGCCCCTTAACGACCTCGTCGGCCTCGTGCGCAAAAACATAGCCCGCGCCCCGCGCCCCGGCAACCCCTGCCTCCCCGGCCTCATCTGCCTCAAAGGCGGCGACCTCGCCCCCGAGTGCCGAGGCATCCGCTCCCGCGTCGAAATCCTCCCCGTGGAACCCATCCTCCCCGACCCCTTCTTCGCCGACAAAAGCATCGTCTACGTCCAACTCTAACCCCGCAATATAGGAACGCGAATTTTCTTACGTTAATAACCGCGAATTTGACGTTAATTTTGTTTAAATTAAAAATTAATGATTAATTGACGATAATTAACGTAAAAAACCCATCACCCATGATAAAAGTCAAACAATTCATATTCAGCGACTTTGGCGTGAACACCTACGTCGTTGCCGACCAAGCCACACGTCAGTGCGCCATCGTCGACCCCGCCATGTCCTCGCCCGCCGACTGCGCGCGCCTCGAAAAATACATCGCCGACAGCGGCCTCACCCTAACCCAAATCATAAACACCCACCTCCACCTCGACCACTGCTTCGGCATCTCCTTCGTCAAAGACCGCTACGGCGCCCCCGTCAAGGCCCACCCCGCCGACGCGCCCCTGGGCCAAAACATGGCCGCGCAGCTGCGACGCTTCGGCATCCGCCCCGCCGGCGACCCCGCCGTGACAATCGACGCCCCCCTCGCCGACGGCGACACCATCGACATAGGCGAAAGCACCCTCGCCGTAATCCACGTGCCCGGCCACTCCCCCGGCAGCATCGCCCTCTACGACGCCGAGACAAAACTGCTCTTCTCGGGCGACACCCTCTTCCACCAGTCGGTAGGCCGCACCGACCTCGAAGGCGGCTCCTCCGAAGCCCTCGCCCAAAGCATACGCCGCCGCCTCTATTCCCTCCCCGGCGACACCACCGTGCTCCCCGGCCACGGCCCCGCCACCACCATCGCCCACGAAATCTCCTTCAACCCCTTCGTCTGACACCCCACTCCCTTCATGGCCCGATTAAACTTTCGGGCCATTAATTTGTCTATACGGTATGATACACTCTTTCCACAAAATGAAAAATACTTTTTTTGCCATCCTCTCCTGCGTCACGGCCATACTCGCCACAGGCTGCGCCAAAACCGAACCGGCCGACACGGCCCCGTCGGCAGCCGACGTGGTGATGCAGCTCCAAAGCGCCGACCGCCTCTACGTGTCGGAATACATAGTGCACAAAATCATCACCGCCGAAGACCTCAACCGCGTGCGCGGCTCCCTGCTCGGCTACGACTTCACCGTCGACCTCGCCATAGGCCAACGCAAGATAGCCATACCCATGGACGCCAGCATAAAGGCATACATCGACTTCGGCACGGTCACAGAATCCGACATCGTCGTCACCGACAACCCGCCGTCGGTAGCCGTCACCCTCCCCGAGCCCAAGGCCGAGCTCACATCGTCGAAAATAGCCCACGACGAAATAAAAGAATTTCGCGGCATATTCCGCTCGCGCTTCTCCGACGCCGAGATAAGCGAGCTCGAGCGTCAAGGCCGCGAGGTGATTCTCGCCGCCATACCCCGCATGGGCATCGTCAACACCGCCAAGGCCAACGCCCGCGAGGTGCTCATCCCCATCCTCGCCCAGGCGGGATTCGCCCCCGAAAACATCACCGTCAACTTCAAGGACTAAGCCATGAAAAAGATTATAGCCTTCGCCGCCATAGCCCTGGCCGTGGCCGCCTGCATATATTTCGTCAGCGCCAAATCGTACATAAAAATCGAAAAAACCGAAATCGACCGCACCGCCAACGTCATCACCGAGATACGCCGCCTCGGCCAGTGGGAATTCCTCACCGTGAGATGCGAGACAATGGTCGACACCGTGCGCAGCCGCACCCTCATGCCCGACGACCGCCTCGCCCGCATCTACACCGGAGCCATGCGCCTGGGCGTCGACCTCGACAAAGCCCCCGACACATGGATCAAGACCCAAGGCGACTCCATAGTCGACATCACCCTGCCCGCCATAGGCCTGCTCGACGACCGCTTCATCGACGAGGCCGCCACCGTTGCCTTCTACGAAAGCGGACGCTGGGACGCCGCCGCAAAAGAGCAGATGTATGCCGCCGCCCGCCGCCGCATGCTCGCCTACGGCCTCTCGCCCGCCAACCTCGACATAGCCCGGCAAGCCGCCCGCTCGCGCTTCACCACACTTTTCTCGGCCCTCGGCTTCAAGCACATCAACATCACCTTTTCCGAATAATATGCCTGCACCAATCATCAACGCAGCCGTTGACGCCGCCAAAACCAAAGCCGGCGAATTTTACGCCCGTGAGAAACGCTACCTGCGGCGCAACATGCAAGTTTTCGCCGCCATCGTGGCCGCCGCCGTCGTAATCCCCGTGGTGGCCGGCGCCCCGTGGTGGGCTTGCCTGCTCATAATCCTGTGCGCCATAGCCATTCCTCCGTTCATAATGTACCAGATGGCCAAGGTGCGCTATCTCGGCTACATCAACAGCACCCGCACCGCCGCCACAGCCATCACCTCCTTTCGCCTGCGCGACCTCCTCAAGCACCTGCGCAAAACTTAACAAATTCACAATGCACAATGCACGATGCACAATTAGGCTACGCGCTGAAAGCCAATCGTGCATCGTGCATTGTGCATCGTGCATTGATATAATTGTGCATTGTGCATTGTGCATCGTGCATTTGAAAAAAGCTCTTGCTTTTTTAACGGATTTTTCTTAAATTTGCGAGTTAATTTAAATTTATTTTTTATTATGTTCGCAGACAAGAAAATTGAAATCGCCGAGTTTGAGGTAAACAAAGATTATGGCGACGATGAGATGATTTTTCGCCTGAACACACCCCAGGGCGAGGTTACACTCACAAAATTAAAATTTCAGATTGGACAGCCGTTGCCCGACACGCTTTCAGTGAGGATTAAAGGCTCCGACAAAAAAGGACTTCCGCTGGTGGGCCACCACATGGCAAGGTATGTGTCGGAATTTTATGCCGACGGATTCCAGCGCGGCGACGAATTTGAGTTCAAAGTAGTGGCCATGCCCCCCGACGATATGGGCTATTACCGCCTTGAAGACGCCAACGGCCTCACCTTCAAGCTCCGCGAGACACGCTCGATACTCACTTTGGGGCAATCGGTGCGCTGCCGCTTCGAGACGCTCAACCAGACATTTTTCTCCCTGCGCCGCTCGTCGGCCGACACCGACCTGCCCATGTTCCACATCAAGGACCTGCTCAAAGGAGCGCGGCTTATCGGATTCTCCCACCACAACGCCGAGGCGCAGATACGGCGGATTCCCGAGCTCGAGCAAGCCATGACCGAACTCGACAACGGCTACCCCTCGTGGATACTCACCGCCCTAAAAGCCGTGCGCGCCATGATGCCGCGCTGGTTCCGCGACACCGTGCGCGACCGCCGCTCCGACTCCGTGCGCCCCATCATCACCGGCCTGCGCAAAATAGTGCTGTTCCTGCTGCAAGGCTCCGGATTCCTTCGCAACATACATGGCTCCGAGCGCGCCAACCTCCAGAACCTGCTCACATCGCAAATCGAGCAAATCGACGCCTACATCGAAGCCTACGAGATAATCTGCCGCAAAGGCGAGACCGCATTCATCGGCGAGCTCCTCTCCAACCTCAAAGAATCGGGCTACCTCTTCCACCCCAACATGCAGTTTGCAATCATGATGATTTTCTTCCGCATGTCTCCCGAACTCGTCAACACCTCCCTCGGCAACATCTTCGACACCCTCATGGGCTGGGACCCCTCCACATGGAAAACCGAGCCCTTCCGCCAGGCCTTCGTAGAGCAGCTCGAAATGTTCATCTCCGAAAAATCCTCCGAGATATCCGGCTTCATCCGCCCCGAAACCGGAGCCGAGAACGAGCTTATCGAAAAAATGCTCACGGCCATAGCCATACAGCAGTCGCTCGTCAACGACACCGACAACGTAGACCTGCGCCGCAACCTCTCCCAATTCTACCGCTACCTCTCGCTCCTGCGCCAGGCCCGCGCCGAGGCCCTGCTCCACAAAAGCTACCTCACCATCATGGGCACACGCCTGCCCACCGACTTCACCTGGAACGACATCAAGGAATCCACCATGATGATGACCCGCGCCACTGTCGACGCCCCCGCCAACGCCGTAATCACCACCCCCGACCGCTGGTGGGCCGACGGCGACATCGAAGTGCAGTTCGGAGCCGACGGCATCACCATCGAGCGACTTGGCGACAACGCCGAAGCCGTAATCCCCAACGGAATCCTCCAATGGCCCGGCCTCCAGGTGGTGACAAAAATAGCAAAAGGCCTCAACCGCCAGAAAATAAAATCCATCGAGGGCCACGACGAATTCTGGAAAGACGTCGAGGCCGCCCTCTTCACCCCGCGCGAAAACCCCACCGAGGCAGTCACAAGCCGCCACGCCGACATCGACGACGTGGTGCGCATAATCATCGACCGCGTCAACCACACCCCCGACGGCTACCTCTTCCACTGCAAAATAGTCGACGAGCACTTCATCGACACCGAAGGATTCCTCCGCGCCGACGAAATAGCCCCCTACAACCTCCACAACATCGTAATAGGCCACTTCCGCCACTCCAACGGCCGGCCCATGATGTTCGACGCCACAGTAAAAGACATCGACGAAAACGACCGCATCCACTTCTCGCTCCTCGACACCACACGCCGTGCAATACGCAACATGGCCAACAACGGCGACACATCGTTCTGCGTCATCACCAAAGACAACGGCACAAGCTACTCCGCCCTCTCCGAAGAAGGCTACGGACTCTACCTTGCCAAAGAAGAAAAAGGACAGCCGCCATTCCACATCAAAAACGTGGTGCGCGCCCGCGTCACCGGATACACAAGCGCCGTGCAGGCCGTAATAGAAGAAGGACCCGTCGACAGCCACATCGTCGACAACGCCACCGCCTTCCACCGCCTGCTGGGCAACATCGCCGTTTACGACCCCGAAGCCGAAACCGAAGACGCCGACCTCGACGACGCCGACCTCATGCCCCTCGACGACATCCGCCAGATCATCGACATCTTCCACTACAAGGCAATATCACTCCCCAGCGACATAATAGCAGCCTTCGACTACCTCTCCTATGCCCGCCTGCTCGCCATAATAATAAAAGACGACGAGAAAGCCGACATGCTCCGCGCCCACAAGGAAATGCTCCTGCTCCATCAATTCTACGCCAAAAACAAGCGCATAGCCGCCGACGACATCGACAGCGCGCTCGCCCTCGCGCCCGCCTCGACCCTCATAAGCCGCATGGCCCGCCGCCTATCGATAGTGGCATGCCTGGGCAACGACGAGGCAAACCCCGCCCTGTGGGACGACGCCGCCACGGCCACATCCGACACCGACCGCCAGCTCGCCCAGATGGTGCTCTCCTACAACTTCCTTACAAAAATCGACCCCGACGACACCTCCGCCGCCGCCATAAAAGAACGCATCGCCCACGTGCTCAACGTCGAGACCGACCAGCACACCCTCAAATACTACGGCTCCGAATCGCAATACGTCGAATTCAAAAGCTCAATCGTTTACCCCGCCCGAAAAGGACGCTCCGGCACATCGGCAGGCGACCCCGACCGTCAGGAATTCGAGATACTCCACATCATCGCCGGATTCCTCAACTCCACCGGAGGCACACTCTACCTCGGCGTGGGCGACGACCACTACGAACGCGGACTCGCCGAAGACTTCAACTTC
Source organism: Muribaculaceae bacterium (assembly GCA_009775125.1). Lineage (GTDB taxonomy): Bacteria > Bacteroidota > Bacteroidia > Bacteroidales > Muribaculaceae > CAG-873. The sequence continues at coordinate 13,707 of VSPD01000058.1, forward strand.
TACAAACTCGACCGCTCCGAAAAAAACACCCCGCGCCGCCGCGGCATCCAGAGCCTCGACAATCTCGCCAACCACATCTCAAACCTCATCGACCACTCATTCTCCATCGGAGCCATCGCCGGCGACTACGCCAAAGTGGAAATCGACGACGAATCCACAAAAGGCGTGATAGCCATAAAAATCACCCCCTGCTTCCACCCCGTCTACCTCAACGGCGAGCTATTCGTGCGCCACTCCGCAAAAACAGAGCCGCTCACCGACCAAGCCGCCATAGAAATGTTCCTCAAAGACCGCCGGGCACTCTACGCCCAGCAAAACGCCGCTTCGACAAACCTCGCGCCCACCCCCACCGCGCCCGCGGCAAAGCAAAACGCCACGCCGGCGCAAGCCGCCGAACCGGCCTCCGCACAAAACTCACAGCCCGACCAATACTCGGCGCCGACCGTCGAAAACGCCATAGCCACATCCACCACCCGCCGCAACATCCTCCACGACTATGAGGACTACGACCACTTCGTGGCTCCAAAATGCTATATGCGCTTCGTCGGCGACAACTCCTACATCATCACCGACCAGGAATGGAGCCTCGAAGACGAGACACCCAACCGCCTGGTGCTCACCATCATGGACGACGAAGCCGACGGATACCTGCTCCTCGTCTACGCCGACGACTACGCCATAAAAGTGCCCGTGCGCGAAATCTTGCAGAAAAAATTCGACACCCCGCACACCTACTTCGCCGACCGCCGGCTCCTCTTTGCCGCGCCCGTCGGAAAAGACCACGGCCTCTACACCCTCCACTGCAAAAACGGCTCCCTCTACGAGCGCATGACCGCCGTGGCAAAAATACCCTCCGGGTCCATCACAGCCGCACCCACGCGCCTGCTCGAAGCCGAATGCGACACCACGCCCATAATCGAAGCCGTGCCCGCCAAACACCTCCCCGAGTTCAAAAACATATCATCGGACTCGATGAAGCGGACACAGCTCGGCAGCCTCGCCAAAGGCGTCGACTCTACCAAGACATCCGTCGCCGACGTGCGCCGCCGCCTCGACTCCCGCCTCAAATAGCCCCCACAGAAGTTTAATACAAAAGACAGGAGAACAAGAGAAACAAGAGATATAATAAAATTTTAAACTTAAAAAACATAATTTACTCTTGTTCCTCCTGTTCTCCTGTCTAAAAAAATTCTCCTGTCTAAAAAAATGCCGATGGCTCCACTGTTCTCCATAATCACCGTTACCTACAACGCAGCGTCAACCATACGCCCCACGCTCGAAAGCGTGGGAGCGCAGACCTGCACACTCTACGAGCACATAATAGTCGACGGGCAATCCGCCGACTCCACCCTCGACATAATAGCGTCCATCCCCAACCCGCGTCGCCGCGTCACCTCGCGCCCCGACGACGGAATCTACGACGCCATGAACCGCGCCATCGCCGATGCCAAAGGCGACTACCTCATCTTCCTCAACGCCGGCGACCGCTTCCACTCACCCGACACCCTCCGGCGATATGCCGACGCCATCATGGCCAACGACTATCCCGGCATAGTCTACGGGCAGACCGAGCTCGTCGACGCCGAAGGCCGCATCCTCGGCCCGCGCCATCTCCGCGCACCCGAGCAGCTCACACGCCAAAGTTTCGCCGACGGCATGGTCGTGTGCCACCAGGCCATGGCAGTGCTTCGCCGCATAGCCCCCTTCTACAACCTTCGATATCGCTATTCCGCCGACTACGAATGGGCCATAATCTGCCTGCAACACTCCCGCAACAACATCTGCCTGCCCTGCACCGTAATCGACTACCTCTGTGAAGGCGCCACCACCGCCCACTTCCGCCAGTCGCTGCGCGAGCGGTTCCGCATCATGGCCACCTACTACGGCCTCATACCCACCCTCGTGCGCCACATCCGCTTCGCCTTCCGCTACCTTCGCCGCCGCCGCACCTCCGCCAACATCCAATAAAACAGCGTTAATTGCCGTAAACATGTCAGCGTTAATTGCGAGTCAAGCCGTAATTACGGTACATTGCGTCTCCGTTAGGAGACAAATATTGTAGCGCAGGGCGACAGCCCTGGGGGGCGTGGATGTTATTTATTATGGTGTTGGAGCGGAGCCTGCCGGAGCGTTCGATAACGCCAACCGTGGTGCAGAACGCTACGCTGCCGCTCGCTCCGATACCACGATGAACCAACCTCAACATACCGGGGGTTCCGCTATCGCTTCACCCCCGGCTACATTCTTGAATCGCTACGCGATTCCATGCACCGCATTTTCGGCTTGTGCGTTAATTGCCGCAAATCATTCATTAATTAAAAATTAATGGCCGATTAACGGTAAGCATTAACTCAACTACAGGTTGAAGTACCAACATATAGCAACATCGGCTACAACTTACTCAGGTTGTAGCCGA
>VSPD01000059.1 GCA_009775125.1 Muribaculaceae bacterium
GGGGAGAGGGCGCGGGCGACGGGGTAGGCGGCGGCGTCGACGGGGAGGTCGACGTTGAGGGCCAGGTCGCGGCTCGATGAGCCGAGGGCGAGGCTGTATGTGCCGGGGGCTACTTTCCAGGCCGAGGCTTCGGCGTCGAACATGGCGAGGTCGGCTTCGTCGAAGGTGAGGGTTACTTTGGCGGTTTCGCCGGGGGCGAGCTGCGCGGTCTTGGCAAAGGCTTTGAGTTCTTGCTCGGGGCGGTTGGCGGCCTTGGCCTCGGGGGCGCGGGCGTAGAGCTGCACCACGTGCTTGCCGGCTACTGTGCCGGTGTTGCGCACGTCGACGGTTACGTTTACTTTGCCGTCCTTACGGGCTACGACGGGGTTGGCTATGTCGAAGGTGGTGTAGCTGAGGCCGTGGCCGAAGGGATAGGACACGTCTTTGCCAAAGGAGTCGAAGTAGCGGTAGCCAACGTAGATGTCTTCTTCATAGGGGGTGTAGTCCCAGTGGAGTTTGCCGGTGGACTGGCCGTGGTCGGCGAAGTTGAACGACGACATGGCGCCTTCGAGGGGGAAGTTGTGCGACGATGCGTGGTCGACAAACGAGCGGGGGAATGTCATGGTGAGGTGGCCCGAGGGGGAGACGCGTCCGGCGAGGATGTCGGTTACGGAGTTGCCGCCTTCCTGGCCTGCCTGCCAGGCACAGAGGATTGCGTCGGGTTTGTCTTTCCACGATGCTGTCTCGATTACGCCGCCGATGTTGAGCACCACCACTACTTGCTTGCCTGCGGAGTGGAAGGCTTGTGTGGCCGATTCGATGAGGAGTTTCTCGGCTGTGGAGAGGTCGAAGTCGGCGGGCGTGCGGTCGAGGAATTCGCCGGAGTTGCGGCCGATGGTGATGAGCGCCACGTCGTTGGCGGCGGCGAGGTCGGTCATGCGCGCGCGGTCGATTGTCATCTCACCCGGACGGGGAGTGGGGAGGAACTTGGCGAGGGGATTGTCGGAATTTTCGGCCTTGGCGCGTTCGGCCTCGATGTGAGCCTTGTAGTCGGAGCCAAGTTTGGCGTCGAGTTGGTATCCGGCGTTTTGAAGGCCTTCGAGCAGCGACACGGTGTAGGCGCGGTTGACGTTGCCCGAGCCGGTGCCGCCGGCGATGAAGTCGTAGGATGTGCAGCCGAGGAGGGCTACTTTCTTGCACGACGGCTTGAGGGGCAGGGCGTTGTTGTCGTTTTTAAGCAGGACCATGCCTTCGGTGGCGCTTTGGCGTGTCACGGCGGCATGAGCGGCGAGGTCGGGCTTATTGGAATATTTGTAGCCTTTGAATCGGGGAGTGCGCACGATGAGATTGAGGATGCGCTTGACGTTGCGGTCGATAAGTTTTTCGTCGAGGCTTCCGTCTTTCACGGCGGCAATGATTTGGTTGTACTGCTTGTCGAGGCCGGGCTGGAGCATGTCGTTGCCGGCGGTGACTTGTGCCGCGCCGTCGGAGCCGCCGAACCAGTCGGTCATCACGGTGCCGCGATAGCCCCAGTCGGAGCGGAGGATGTCGGTGAGGAGGTCCTTGCTTTCGGAGGCGTATTGGCCGTTGATGTAGTTATACGACGACATCACGGTCCAGGGGTCGGATTCCTTTACGGCTATTTCAAAGCCTTTGAGGTAGATTTCGCGCAGGGCACGTTCGGATACAATCGAGTTGTTGGCCATGCGGTTGCTTTCCTGATTGTTGCCGGCGAAGTGCTTTATGGATGTGCCCACACCGTTGCTCTGGATGCCGCGCACATAGGCGGCGGCAATCTTGCCGGCGATGAGCGGGTCTTCGGAGTAGTACTCGAAGTTGCGGCCGCAGAGCGGGTTGCGGTGGATGTTGAGAGCCGGGGCGAGGAGCACGTCGGCGCCGTATTCGAGTACTTCGTTGCCCATGGCCTGACCTACGGATTCGACCAGGCCGGTGTCCCATGTCGAGGCAAGGAGCGTGCCGATGGGGAAGTGGGTGCAGTAGTAGGTGGCTTCGTCGCCCTCGCGTGTGGGGTCGATGCGGAGGCCGGCAGGGCCGTCGGCGAGCACGATCGCGGGGATGCCGAGACGGGGGATGGGGTAGGTGGTGCCGGCAGCCCCGGGAACGAGGCTGCGTGTGGCTCCCACCACGGCTTCGGAGCCGTCGAAGCCGGCCATGCCGGTGCCTATGAGCAGATGCACTTTTTCTTCGAGCGTCATGGCCTTCACGACCTTGTCGACAGAGGCTTTGCCGAGTTGTGGCGGGGCTGCCACCGCCGCGCCGCCGCCTATTACGGCGGCGGCAACTAATGTTGCGATGTATTTCATAGGTTAGAGTTTATTTAAAGAGCATGGGAACGAATTCGGAGAGGTAGATGCGCCAGTTTTTCCAGATGTGGCCGTCGGGCGACTCGCGGTAGGTGTATTTGTAGCCTTTGTCGTCGAGGAGTTTGCGGTACTCGGTGTTGGCTTGATAGAGGAAGTCCTTGTCGCCGATGGCAATCCAGTAGAGTTTGGGAGCCTTGGCAAACTGAGTGGCGAGCTTGCCTTCGAGGTCGTTGTACACGTCGGCTGTGGCATCCTCGCGGGGCATGATGGCGGCGGAGAAAAGGCCTACGTAGTCGAACATGTCGGGATACTGCTTGGAGATGTGCATCGAGTGGAAGCCGCCCATCGAGAGGCCTGCGATGGCGCGGTGGGCTTTGTCTTTCTTGGTGCGGTAGGTAGAATCGACAAATTTAACGACGTCGGGGAAAGCGGCTTCGAACGAGCCGTCCATAGTCTTGGGGAGCTGGGTGGTGGGAGCCTTGAAGCCGAGCGACGATTCGCCGGGAGCGGCCTGCAAGGCGGCGTTGCCGTTGGTCATGACCACGATCATGGGTTCGGCTTTGCCCTGTGCGATGAGGTTGTCGAGAATCTGTGCGGCGCGGCCGAGTTCCGACCATGCGTTTTCGTCGCCGCCCATGCCGTGAAGAAGGTAGAACACGGGATAGTCCTTGCCCGATGTCTCATAGCCGGCGGGGGTGTAGACGGTGAGACGGCGGTCCATGCCGAGGCCGGGGGAGTTGTACCACACTTTGGCCACGGTGCCGTGGGGCACGTCGTTGATTTTGTAGAGGTCGGCGTAGTTGGGGTCGCCGTCGATGAGGAACACGTTGGTGATTGAGGCGGTGTCGCGGATCTGGAACACGTTGGAGGGGTCGGCAGTCTTGAAGCCGTCGACGATGAACGAGTAGCTGTAAAGCTCGGGAGCGAGCACGTCGGAAGTGAATTCCCACACGCCTTTGTCGTTTTTGGTGAGTGAGGCCGAGCCGGGACCGTCGAATTCGCCGAACGGAGTTTTGATTTTTTCAGTGGGGAGGAAATCGCCTGTCACTTTCACTTCCGAGGCGTTGGGAGCCACGAGGCGGAAAGTTACTGTTTTGTCGGGATTGACTTCGGGCGACACGATTTGAGGCGCGCCCCAGAGGGCCTGCTGGGCCATGGCGCCGAGGCTCATGACTGCGGCAGCCATAAATAAGACAAATTTTTTCATGATTGGAATATATTGGAATATATTTGTAAAAAAGATTATTCTATGTCGAGTTGGCAGATTTGCGGATTTAAGGCGGTGTAGGGCTGCCAGGGGGAAAGCGCGCCGCCGTTGGGATCGCCGGTGCGGGCAAAGTTGGACCAGTATTTCACAATCCGGTCGCTTAGACGGCGGTCGGCAGCGGTCATCGGACGCCAGCAGCGGTCGACGGTGCCGAAGACATACCACAGTTCCGACGAGTGGAAGGCTCCGCCCATGCCGCCTTTGTCGGCCGGCATGTCCTCGCCGGGGAGGTCGTGGCAAAAACGGTAGACATAGGCCGGGCGTCGGCCTTGCTTTTCAAGAAGGAGGCTCCATTCGCGTGCCGATTTCTCCATCATCTCGGGCAAGAGGTCGTCGGAGGTGAAGCCTATCATATAAGGAATGTCGAGTTGAGCGCCGGCTTGGGCTGTTGCGTCGAAAGAGTCGGTGAGGAGCCGGCCGTCGATGCAGGGGCTGAACGGCAGGCCGAGCCCGGGACCGGGGTTCGACATGGCAAAATCGTGAAGGAGAGAGTCGAATTTGTCGGCCGGATATGCGCGCATCTCGTCGGCTGTCGTTATGCCTGATGCTGCCCACATGGACTCGCCTATGCTGTTGGCGTCGGCTTGTGAGCGGGGTGCGATGATGCCGCCGAGGCCGCCTCCGCTCATGATAATGGCTTTTGAGACGAGGCCTTTGGCCAGTGGCGAGGAAACGAGGGCCTGCACGCTTCCGGCGCCTGCGCTCTGGCCCATGATGGTGATATTGTCGGGGTCGCCGCCGAAAGAGGCGATGTTGTCTTTGACCCAACGCAGGGCGGCAATCTGGTCGTAGAGGCCATAGTTGCCGGATGTGCCGTCGGGGTCGTCGAGGGAGAGAATGGGGTGGGAGAGGAATCCGAGCATGCCGAGGCGGTAGTTTATTGTGACGAGAATCACGTCCTGCCCGGCAAAGGCTTGGCCGTCGAATTCAATTTCGTGTCCGAAGCCTCCGGTGTATGCTCCGCCGTGAATCCAGAGGATGACGGGGCGGCGTGAGGAGTCGGCACGGGGTGTCCATATGTTCAGATAAAGGCAATCTTCGCTTCGCGCAGGGTCGCCGTCCTGATAAAATTCTTTCCAGTAGAAAGTGTCGGGCGTGCGGTCGGCTTGCAGGGAAGCCGCGCCGAAGCGTGTGCAGTCGAGGGTGTCGGCATGGTTGAGAGGCTCTTGCGGAAGCCGCCAGCGCAGCGGGCCGACGGGAGGCTGGGCATAGGGCACGCCTTTGAATACGGCGACGCCACCTTCTTCAACACCCTGTATGGCGCCTTGGCGGGTCATGGCCACGGGAGATGCAGCAGATGCCAGCAAAGGCATTATGAGAGATAAAACAAGAGCCTTGATTTTCATGGTTGTTAGTTGGAAAAAAGCCTCGATTTAAATCGAGATAAATCGAAATATATCGATTTAAATCGAGGCTATAAGATTATTTATTAGGTGTGGTGTATCGGCGGGTTTCGTTGCAAGTCACCTTGGCGGTCTGGTTGCCTGCGGTGAGGTTGAAGTCGCCGGCTTCGAGCACCCAGTTGCCGTGGAAGTCGGCAAAGGCGAGGTCGGAAGCAGGGAGAGTGAATGTCACGGTCTTGGTTTCGCCGGGAGCGAGCTCGATTTTGTCGAAAGCGCGCAGACGGCGGTTGTCGGGCACCTGAGAGGCGATAAGGTCCGACGAGTAGAGAAGGACGGCCTCTTTGCCGGCGCGGTTGCCGGTGTTGGTCACGTCGACAGAAACGGTGATAGTGTCGTCGGGACCGAACGAAGATTTGTCGGTGCGGAGGTTGGAATAGTCATAGGTTGTGTACGACAGACCGTAGCCGAAGGGCCAGAGCCAAGCCACCTGGGCGTTGTAGTCGTATGCGCCTTCCATGGTGCCTACCTGTTCGGAAACTTTGTAGTCGTAGGTGATGAGCGAGTTTATTTCCTTGGGATAGGTGATGGGCATCTTGCCGGAGAAGTTGGCGTCGCCGGCCATGAGGTTGGCGAGAGCGTCGCCGCCGAAGTTGCCGGGCAGGAGGATGTCGACAACAGCTTGGGCGAGGGGCTCGATTTCGGTGATGAGGCGCGGACGGCCTTCGTTGAGCACGAGCACGATGGGCTTGCCGGTTTCGGCCAGGGCCTTCACCAGGTCGAGTTGCTGACGCGAGAGGGTGAGGTCGGTGAGGTTGCCGGGGGTCTCGCAGTAGGAGTTCTCGCCTATGCAGGCCACGATCACGTCGGCATCTTTGGCAGCGGCCACGGCGGGAGCGTAGTCGGCGGGATTTTCGGCCCAGTATGCGCCTTTTTCGTCGTAGGTCACGCCGGGAACATAGTTCACGTTCTTTTTGCCGAATTTGGCTTGGAGGGCTTCATAGATGGTGTTGAATTCTGTTGCCATCTCGTTGGCGAGGTTGCCTTGCCAGGAGTAGGACCAGCCGCCGTTGAGCGAGCGCATGGAGTCGCCGTTGGGGCCTGTGACGAGAATCTTTGTTCCTTTTTTGAGGGGAAGGATATTGTCGTTGTTTTTGAGGAGCACCATAGATTCTTCGGCGGCTTTGAGCGCGGTGGCGCGGTGGGCCTTGGAGTCGAAATCGGGATAATCCTTGTAGCAGGTGTTGGGCTTGTCGAAGAGGCCGAGGCGGTATTTCATGCGGAGCACGCGGGCTGCGGCGTCGTTGATGCGGTCCATCGACACGGTGCCTTCGTCGACGAGTTCTTTAAGCGTGGTGCAGAAAGTGGGGTCGTAGGGATCCATCGTCATGTCGATGCCGGCGTTGATAGCCAGGGCGATGGCTTCTTTCTTGTCCTTGGCCACTTTCTCGCGCTGGAAAAGGTTGTTGATGTCGGCCCAGTCGGTCACGATCATGCCGTCCCAGTTGAGGTCTTCTTTGAGCCACTTGGTGAGGAGTTCGGCATTGGCATGCACGGGCACGCCGTTGACCGATGCGGAGTTCACCATCACGGAAAGGGCGCCTGCGCGGATTGCGGCGAGGTAGGGGGCGAAATATTTCTCACGCATGTCCTGGGGCGAGATGTAGGCCGGGGTGCGGTCCTTGCCCGAGAAGGGAGCGGAGTAGCCCATGTAGTGCTTTACGCAAGCGGCAATGTTGTTTACGCCTATGTTGTTGGGGTCGTCGCCTTGGAAACCTTTGACCTGAGCCACGCCCATTTCAGCATTTACGAGGGGGTCTTCGCCAAAGTTTTCCCATTGACGGGGCCAGCGGGGGTCGCGGCCCATGTCGAGGGTGGGAGAGTAGGTCCAGGGGCAGTTGCCGGCGCGAGTCTCATAGGCGGTGATGGACGCTGCCTCGCGGGCCATGTCCTTGTTGAACGAAGCGGCCACGTTTATGTTCTGCGGGAAGAGAATGCCTCCGCGGGTGTAGGTGGTGCCGTGGTTCTGGTCGAGGCCGTAGATTGTGGGGATGCCCATCACCTCGACGGATTTGTCGTTGAACGCCTTGATGATTCCGTACCATTCTTCCGGAGTGAGAGCCTGGCCGGGAGCGTTGAGGATGGAGCCCACCTTGAATTTCGAGATAATCATGTCCACAGCCTCGGGATTCATCTCGAATTTGCCTGTGGCGGGGTTCATGCGGCCAAAGAGGTCGATGGCAAGTTCGGTCATTTGGCCGATCTTCTCCTCGGTGGTCATCTTGGCCAATTGAGCTTGCACTTTGGCTTCAATTTCGGCATCATACGGAATTGCCGGCGACATGGCTTGCGCCATTGCCGTGGTGGCTACCGTACCCGCGAAAATAAGATTGATTACTTTTTTCATTGGTAAATGGATTGAAATGTGTGATTATAAATGATTTTTCAGGTTGCAGAAGAAACGTCTACAAAGATACTAAATTTATTTTAATCACACCGTGTTTAGGGCTTTGATAACACTTCTGTCGCCTTTTTTACAATTTTTGGCGCGCAGGCTTGCCAGAATGGCCAGTCGTGGGAGCCGGGACGCTCTATGTAGTTGTGGGCGATGTTTTTTTCGGTAAGGAAGTTGTGGAAAGTGCGGGCGGATGCAATCAAGAAGTCTTCCGAGCCGATTTCTATCGTGGTGTCGGGCAGCTTTGCGCCTTGCTGAGCGTCGGAATACCAGAGGTTAAGGATGTTGGGCGTGCCGTCGATCGACGTGGCCGGGGAACAGGCGTAGACGCAGCAGAACATCTCGGGGTGGAGCGCGCCGTAGTAGAGCGAGCCGTATCCTCCCATCGACAGGCCGGCCACCATGCGTCGGTCGCGGCTTCCGCCGATGTTGTATTCCTTTTCCACTTCGGGGAGAAATTCGTTGAAGAAATATGTCATGTATTGCGCGGTGCCCTGGTAGCCGTTGCAGTAGAAAAGGTTTTTGCCGTCGACAGTGCAGTTGGGCGACACCACCACTATGTCCGCACCGTATTCCCTTACCTGCTCGTGGATTTTGCCGCCGTCGAACCAGTCGTTGTTTCCGCCTTCGGCTCCGTGCAGGATATAGAGCACGGGATAGGTCTTGGAGTCGTCCCAGCCTTCGGGCACATACACTGTGTAGAGCTGCCGGCCTCCGAGCACTTTGCTTACGAGCTTGCAGTCGGCAAGAACGGTGTCCGACGGCTTTTCCTTTGGCACGTCGGGGGTGACGGGAGGCTCCGGCTCCTCGCCGGCTGACGATCCACAGCCGGCGAGAGCGAGAGCGGTTGCAAAGAATATTGAAATAAATTTCAGATTCATTTTTTACTGGAAGTTTACCGCACCTGTGTAGCGTGCGTTGGCTACGGTGCTTTCAAGGGTAATTACATATTCGGAGCCTGATTTTGTTACCGTAACGGTGCCGTCCTCGATGTGCTGTCCGGCTTCCTGTCCGTCGGTCACGGTGAACCAGCACGAGCCCCAGTTGAGCATGGGCATGCCCCACATCTCGGTGTCGTAGCCTATGGCGAAGTTGCCTGCGCCGAGGGCGTCGTTGGCGGCTGCGGTGTAGGTGCCGTCGGCGAGGGTGCCGTCGGCCGAGTAGATGTCGAGCGAGAGATAGTTGCCGTTTCCTGTATAGGTCCAGCTCCAAGCCTCGGCCACATATGTGGGGTTGATGTTGCCGTCGGCGATTTTCAAGGTAACGGAGTTGCCGCCGTTGGCCACGTTGTTCTGGGCCACGAAGCAATTGGAGAGCTCGATGTATTCAACGCCGGGACCGGGTTCGTCGCCGCCCTGGTTGAGCTGGGGAATCTCGCCTTTGAATTCGAAGAAGATGCCGTCTTGATTGTAGGAGATGGTGTAGACATTGCCCGATTTCTTTACGGTGATGTCGCCCGACTCGATGTGCGCGGCTGATGTGATGCCTTCGTCGACGGTCCACCAGCAGGTGCCCCAGTTGGTAAAGAACATGCCGATGCCCCAGAGGTCGCCGGGGTCCCAGCCTTTTACGTAGGTGAATTCAGCCGAGGCGTCGGCGGCCGGCGAGTATGTGCCGGGGGCGAGGGTGCCGTCGGCCGAGTAGAAGTCGACGGCGAGATAGTTGCCCGAGCCGAGGTAGGCAGTCTGGTATGTAGCGGGGTCGAAGAATGTTTCTACGCCTGCTGTGGCGAGCTGCATAGTGAGCGAGTTGGTGCCGTTGGCGCGGTTGTCGGAGAAAGATAGCACTTTGGTGAGGGCCACGGCTTCGGGGTCGGCCTCGTAGACGAGGGTGCCGCCGCCGCCAAGGCGTATGGCGGAGCCGTCGGCCAGCCAGAGCGTGCCGCTGATGGTGTAGTTGTCGCCGTCTTTGGCTATGGTGGCCACGCCGTCGGTTATGGCCTGCGAGTTGTAGGTGGAGCCGCCTGCGCCTGTGATATAGTTGCCTTTCTTGGCAACGGAGGCATCGGCTGGGGTGAACGCGGCCGCATGAAGGAAATATGCGTCGCCTACAAATTTCATGTTGAGCGTTTCGCCGGCCGTGCCGGTGAATGTCACGTCGAAGATGCGTTTTGTGCCGTCTTTTGTCACGCCGTTGTCGGTGGCGGCGGTGTATGTGGTGGCGGCCGGAGCGGGATATTTGCCCGAGAGATCGTCGAGGGCGTCCTCGGTGCAGGCTGCGGCGAATAATGCCACAGACGCCAGTGCTATATATTTATACAGTTTCATTTTTCTGATTGTTTAATTGTGCATTGTGCATTGTGAATCGTGCATTGTGCATTGTTACCAGCCGGGATTCTGCGTGATGTTGGGGTTGAGGCGGATTTCGGTGCCGGGGTAGGGCAGCAGCTCGTGCTTGCCGGTCTTGAAGCCGAATTTAGACGCATCCTTGTTGTAGGTGTTGTATTTTACGTTGCCGTTGGAGTCGAGCACCGGGCATTTCTCGCCTTGCGATTTGAGGCGGTCGGCGGCGATGCCCCAGCGGATCATGTCTTGGTAGCGTGTGCCTTCGCCCACGAGCTCGAGACGCTTTTCAGTCTGGATGTCTTTGAGGGATACAGTGCCAAGGGGCGCAAGTTTGGCGCGGTCGCGCACTTCGTTGATGTATTTGAGGGCCTGGCCGGAATTGCCTGCGGCGAGATGAGCCTCGGCGCCGAGCAGGAGCACTTCGGCGTAGCGCATCCAGCGTGCATTTTGGTGGCAAACCATGCCCATGAAGCCGGCGGCTTCGGGTTCGTAGCGCCATTTCCACATGAAGAGGCCTTCGTTGATCATGGTCTGGCCGGTCTGGATTGTGATGCCCATGTCGGCGATCTGCGGATAGGTTTTCATGGTTTGAGTCAAGCGGTAGCCGTCGGCGCCTTCGGTAGCAACGAAATCGTCGTAAAGATTTTTCTGAGGCACGAGAAATCCCCAACCGTTTGAGTAGACAATGTTGGGATTGCCGAGGTTGAGGCGGTCAGTACGCCAGTTCAGCATCACATACATGAAGTCGTAGTTGTCCCATTCGTTGTTGGGGTCGTTTACGCGGTTGGATTCAAACATCGATTCGCAGTGGCGTTTGTAGTTGTAGCCCCAGATGTTTTCGTATTCGCCGTCGAAAAGGCGGTAGAGGCCCGATTTTACCACATTGTCGAATTGCTCTGCTGCCTCCTTGGCCTTGCCTTGCCAGAGGTAGGCTTTGCCGAGCACGGCCTGGGCGAATTGCTTTGTCACGCGCCATGTCTCGGAGTCGTTTACAGATGTTTTTTCGGTGAGGCATCCGGAGTTGATGGCTTCGGAGAGGTCGGTTTCGACGAGAGCCCAGAGTTCTTCGGTCTTGCCGTTGGGCTGGGAGTATTCCGACGACGACAGTTCGTGGTCGACCAGCGGAGGATTGCCCCACATAGTGATGAGGTCGAAGTAAGCCCAGGCGCGGAACACCTTAGCTTCGGCGCGAGCGCGACGCATTGCTTCGGTGTCTTCCGAGACATGGCCGAGCACCACGTTGGCCTTGTAAATGAGGCCGTAGTAGCCGGAGAACATACCTTGGAGGAAGTTCTGGTCGGTGCCGAATGTGAATTCGTTGAGCTGCTCGAGGTCGGCGTTGTCGTTGCGCTGCGCGCCGCCGGCCCAGAAGTCGTCGGTGAGCATGTTCTTGCCCAGTGTGTAATTGTAGGCGAGGCCGCGCATTTGGAGGTACATTGCCGTAGCGGCGGCTTCGGCGTCCTCGTCGGTCTGGTAATATGTATCGTAGTTGAGCACGCCGTGCTGCTTGACATCGAGTTTGTCCTCGCAAGAAGCAAGACCAACGGCAACGGCTCCGATAAGTGCATATTTAAATATTTTTTTCATGGGTCTGATTTTGATTAGAATGTGACATTGAGGCCTACTACAACTTTCTTGGCGTTGGGATACGAGCCCTTGTCGACGCCGAGGGCCGAGCCCACGCCGGTGACTTCGGGGTCGAAGCCTTTATATTTGGTGAAGGTGAAGAAGTCTTCAAGCGAGCAGTAGACGCGCAGGTTGTCGATGAATGCCTTGCGGGTCCAGTTCTGCGGGATGGTGTAGCCGAGCTGGATTTGCTTGATTTTGAAGTAGGAGCCGTCGAAGACGGAAGCCGTCGAGGTCATGAATTTATCCATTTCGGCAGCGCCTGCTGCGGGCATCGAGCCGTTGGTGTGGTTGGGGCGCCAGCGGTCCTCGGTGAAGTAGGTGAGTTTGTTGAGTGTGAAGTCGGAGCGGTTGAGGCAGCAGTAGATGTCGTTGCCCTGGGAGCCTGCGCCGAACACGATAAGGTCGAGGCCTTTCCAGTTGGCGGTGAGGGTGAGGCCGTAGGTGAAGTCGGGCATGCCTTTGCCGATTTCGGTTTTGTCGGCGTCGGTGATGGAGCCGTCGTTGTTGCGGTCGACAAATGTGGGGTCGCCTGTCTCGGGGTTGATTCCGGCGAATTCATATCCGTAGAAGTACCATGCGGGATGTCCTTTCTCGAAGCGTGTGATGGCTCCGTAGGTGTGGAACGATGTGCCGTCGATGGCGTTGAGGGTTTCATGGATATAGGTCACCTTGTTGCGGAGGGTGGCGATGTTGCCTCGTACGCTGTAACCGAAGTCACCGATGCGGTCGGTCCATCCGAGTTCGAATTCGAAGCCCTTGTTGGTGATGTTGCCGGCGTTGACGGGCGAGGCGGTGTTGCCCACCACGGTGGAGGGGGTGATGCCGGTTACGATAAGGTCTTTTGTCTCTTTGTTGAACCAGTCGGCGGTGAAGGAGAGGCGGCCGTTGAACAGGCGTGCGTCGACGCCGATGTTGGTCTGTTCGGATGTTTCCCATTTGAGGTCGTCGTTGCCGGTGGAGGAGGGAGCGTAGCCGGGGCGGTATTCAAATCCGTTTCCTGTGGGGTAGTTGCCTGTGCCGGCGATTACGTTGGCGTAGGAATATCCGCCGAGAGAGGCTGTAGAGCCGTTGCGACCCCAGGAGGCGCGGATTTTCAGGTGGTTGAGGTAGCCGCGGGTCTTTTCCATGAACGATTCTTCGGAGATGACCCAGCCGAGCGATGCTGCGGGGAAGTAGCCCCAGCGTTTCGGGCGCGGAAGCACGGAAGAGTCGGCGGCGTCGGCGCGGAGCGAGAATTGCGCGAGGTATTTGTTGTCGTATTCGTAGTTGGCGCGGCCGAAGTAGGCGAGTTTGTGAGTGTAGGAAGCCTCGCCGCCGGAAAGCGACTTGGAAGCCGTGGCGTTGGCATAGGCGAAGTACCAGAAGAGGGGGTCGTCTTTTTTGAAGCCGATGTCGCTGTCGTCGCCCTTCATCGAGCCGCTGAGGCCGAACGAACGGCTTTGGCTGTACGACATACCGAGCATGAGGCCGGCGTGGTGCTTGCCGAAGTCACGGGTGTAGTTGGCGAAATTTTCCCATTGGTAGTAGGTGGGAGTGTATGCCGATGCGCTCACTTGCAGGTAATCCTGCTTTTGGGTGGAGTTGCCGTAGTAGTCGAAACTTACGCCGTAAGATTCAGATGCGCTCAGGCGGTAGGAGAGGCGTGAGGTAAAGAGCAGGCCTTTTACGGGGGTGAGGTTAAGGTAGGTGGAGCCGTTGATGTTGTAGCCGCGGTTTTGGTTGAGAGAGCGGTCGCGCATGATCAGCGGGTTGGGGTTTTCGGAAGATACGTAGGGCGAGACGCCGTAGTAGTTGCCGTTGCCGTCGGAGAGGAGGTAGCCGTAGCGCGACGAATTAAGGACGCGGCGCATTTCGGCTGTCATGTTTTCTTCGGTGTAGGTGGGGCGGGTGAGGGGGTCGGTGACGAGGGCGGCGAGGATGAGCGAGCCGTATTCGTTGCCTTCGGCCACGCTCTTGGAGCGGTAATGCTCAATTTGGTTGTTGGTGCCAACTTCGAGCCAGGGCTTGATTTTCCATGAGGCGTTGATCATGCCGGTGAGGCGTTCGTAGGTATCGGAGTTGCCCACAACCATGCCGTTGTTGTTAAGATATGAGAGCGAGAGATAGAGCGAGCCGCGGTCGTTGCCGGCCTGGAAGGCTACCATGTGGCGTTGCATCTTAGAGTTTTCGAAGGTGGTTTTCACCCAGTCGGTGTTGGTCTCGAAATCCCAGTTGTTGTAGATTATGTCCTTGGAGATGAGTCCGGCTTCGGTGTAGTAGTCGATATACTGCTCTGAGTTCATCACGTGGGGCACCTTGCCGAGGCTCTGCGATGTGAACTGGAAGTCGTAGGTGATTTTGCCGTTGCCGGAGCCTTTCTTGGTGGTGATGAGCACCACGCCGTTGCCGGCTGCCGCGCCGTAGATGGCTGCCGATGCGCCGTCTTTGAGCACTTCCATGGAGGCGATGTCGTTGGGGTCGATGCCGGCGATGTCGGAGGCTACGCGGCCGTCGACCACATAGAGCGGGTCGCAGGAGCCGTTGGAGGAGATGCCGCGGATGCGCACCTGCGGGGAAGCGCCGGGGCGAGCCGAGCCGGAGTAGATCTGCACGCCGGCGGTCTTGCCTTGGAGGGCCTGTGTGGCGGAGGTGATTGTGCGGTTTTCCATATCCTCGGCCTTCACCTGCGAGATGGCGCCGGTGAGCGAGGATTTTTTCTGCACGCCGTAGCCTACGACCACCACTTCGTCGAGCTGGCGGTTGTCGGGCTCGAGCGTCACGTTCATGGTCGGGCCCGTCACTTTGGCTTCGTGTGTCAGAAAGCCTACGTAGGAGAATACGAGAGTCTGGCCGTTGTTGGCACGGATTGTGTAATTGCCGTCGATGTCGGTTACGACGCCGGCGTTGGCGTCCTTGATGCGTACCGACACGCCGATCAGCGGTTCGCCGTCGGGATCGGAAACCGTACCTTGTACGGTGCCGGTCTGGGCATAGGTCGTGGTCCCCGCCATCAAGGCAAGGAAAGCCACAAACACGATTCGGAATAATTGCTTAATCATCGTGAATGGTTTTATTGGATTAGATATTAAGTGATTGGAATTAGGCGATTTAAGACGATTTCTCTCGATTTATTCCGAGATATTTCGATTTAAGCCGAGAGAAATCGAAGTTGTTTTTCAGAGTCTTCTCCCGGGCAGAGAGTCGACAAGCTGGAGAAGCTCGCGGTCGGGGGCGTTGCGCACCTCGTCGGTCGAGTTCCAGTACATAGTCGCGCCTTCCTCGGGGGTGTAGGGCTTCCAGTTGTCGCCGGGATTGCCGGTGCGGGCAAAGTTTATCCATGCCTGGCTCATTCGGTCGACCAGAGCCATGGCGTCGGCGCCGCCGCCGGTCATCGAGGCGTGACGGTCGGCATTGTTGAACACGAAGGGGATTTCCATGCAGTGAGTGGCTTTCAATGCGCCGTCGAGCACGGGCGACTGCCATTCAAACACATACATCCACACGGGCGCGCCACCCTGGCGGGCTTTGATGTCGGCTTGCTTTATGGCGGTGGGACGGAAAATCACGTCGGTGTCGATAAGGTCGTTGGGCTTGTAGCCGGGATATGCCTTTGCGAAGGCCTCGACATAGGCGTCGGTGTGGTCGCCGTATTGCGCGCGGAGCATTTCCATCACTTTTTCTTCGGAAAGATTGCGGAGCGCGGGCACGTATACCGACGGAGCGAATTCATTTATTGTCGAGCCGATAATCATCGGGATATTGCGGCTTTGCTCGGAGGGAGCGGGGTCGAACGGGTGGGCG